>NZ_OZ034761.1:600000-1200000 GCF_964028355.1 Wolbachia endosymbiont (group B) of Gerris lacustris | reverse complement strand
AAATCTCTTATATGAGCGAGAAGATTCAGGTTATGGAGGTTCATTAAACGAAGATCCTGAGTATGAAGAAATATCAAATTATCAAGAGGAAAAAAGTAAATCTTTAACAAAAGATTTGCGTAATCTACAATCAATTAAAGAGGAGCCGATTTATGCAACAATTCCTAAAGAACATATAGAAGCAAAAAGAGAACATAGGAAGAAACAGCAACTTCAATCTCTTGCGCCACCAAAACCACCAAGAGCACCACCAGTACCAGAGAAAATGTTTACTATCAATCAAAAAATTAGACAAGAACCGAAAAAAGATAAACCTGCAGTACCACCAAAGCCTAAAGATTTAGGCGAAAAAGTAAGCACAGAGCAAAAAATAGTAGTGGAAAAATCAGCTGAGAGTAACCCTACACTACCACTAAAATCTGAAAATCAAGATGGTAAAGAATCAGCAAAAAAAGCTGATGGACCAAAAGTACTAGTAGTTGCTATGAAAAAAGAAGTGACTCGCGAGAGTAGTAAAGTAAAGGCATTAAAAGAAAGATTTGAGCGAAATCAAGTAAAGAACGTGTTGCCTGCTGAAAACAAAACTGCTTCAGTAACACAAACGGATATCAGTGTGAAGAGAAAACAATCTCGTTCATTTCCAGTAGGGAATAAAAAATCTTCGATCAACCATCTTGCCAGCAAAATTTTACCTTCCACGAATGTAAATGTAAAAGAAATGGTTAAAAAATTTGAAGGGAGAAAAGGTGAAAGATAGTAATATTTGGGTATTTCCCTACTCATGAAAATTAGCTCTTATCATAACATTTTTACAGCCATAAGAGGAAGTTTTTATAAGATTGGGGCTAAAGAAAACTTGCATGTAAATGTATCAAGGTATAAAATTATAAATATTAAGAATGAATAGGTTAGTTATGAATCTTGTAACAAAATCCGCTATCGATTTTACTGCTTCGGCTGTTCTTACTAGTGGAAAAATAGTTGATGATTTCTGTTTAAGTAAACATATAAAGGATAAGTATGCTGTCCTTTTTTTCTATCCACTTGATTTTACTTTTGTCTGTCCAACTGAGTTGATATCATTTAGCAACAAAATAGAAGATTTTTCAAAACGTGATGTTGAAGTGATAGGAATAAGTGTAGATTCAAAATTTTCACATTATAAATGGCGAAACACTCCAGTTAATGATGGTGGTATTGGAGAGGTTAGCTACACTTTAGTGTCTGATATCAAAAAGTCTATATCAAGAGACTATGGGGTCTTATATGATGACTCAATTGCACTAAGAGCAACTTTTGTTATTGATGATAAGTTTGTTGTGCGTCATCAATCGATAAATGATTTACCTTTAGGGCGTAATATCGATGAATTCATTAGAATCATTGATGCAATAAAACATAATGAAGAGCATGGTGAAGTATGTCCAGCAGGGTGGAAAAAAGGCAAGCCTGCGATGCAGGCAAGCGATGAAGGAGTGGCTGATTATCTAAACTCACACAGTGCAGAATTATAAATTGAGTACAAAAGTTCTTATTATTGGATCTGGAGTAGCGGGTTATGCTGCTGCTATATATGCAGCACGTGCAAATTTAGAGCCAATTGTAGTAACAGGAATGCAACCTGGTGGTCAGCTTACAATTACTACGGATGTTGAAAACTATCCAGGTTTTATTTCTATACAAGGTCCAGAACTCATGGAACAAAAGAGGTTGCATGCAGAGAAGGTGGGGGCAAGGATAATAGATGACGAAATAAAAAGCGTTGAACAACTTGAGGATTCTAATGAGTATAGATTTAGATCTTGTGGTGATACTAGTGACTACTATTCGAATGCAATTATAATCGCAGCTGGTGCGCAAGCGAAGTGGCTTGGCCTGGAGAGTGAAAAGAAATTTCAAGGTTACGGAGTTTCAGCATGTGCAACTTGTGATGGCGCATTTTTTCGAAATAAAGTTGTAGCTGTGATTGGTGGTGGAAATACCGCAGTTGAAGAAGCAATATTTTTAACTCGATTTGCTAAAGAAGTTACACTGATACATAGGCGTGATAAATTAAGGGCAGAGAAAGTAATGCAAGATAGGCTCTTTAAAAATGATAAGATAAAGGTGATATGGAATTATGCTGTAGAGCAGATTCTTGGAGAAGAAAATCCTAAAAAAGTTACTGGTGTTACAATCAAATCGACAGAAATCAATAAAACCCAGGAGTTGAAAGTAGACGGAGTGTTCATTGCAATTGGGCATGCGCCAAATACAGATATTTTTAAGGGCTTTGTTGAAATGGATCAGCAGGGTTATATAATTACGAAACCTGGAACAACTCTAACCAGTAGGGCAGGGGTGTTTGCTGCTGGTGATGTTCAAGATAAGGTATATCGCCAGGCAGTAGTTGCAGCAGGTACAGGATGCATGGCTGCACTTGATGCGGAGAAATTTTTAGAATCATAATTAGTTCTAAAATTTTTAACTAAATCGCTTGCAATTCTCTTTGTTTTTTTTTGTAATTATGTTAATAAATTATAGATTAAGGGGAATTTAGTATGCTTTCGCGAAATAATGTAGATTTTGGAAGAAGGGTTGTTAATGATACAGCATTACGAGCTCAAAATCAAACAACTTCAGGACAATCAACAACAAAATTATTTAAAGCTATTGATGATGAAAATCCAGGAGATTTTGAGCGAGCTCTGGCAGAAGGTGCGAATGTTAATGAGTTTGATAAAGAAGGCTTTACACCTTTGATGTCTATTGCTAATTCCTATGTTGCCAGCAGTGATGGACAGGCTGCGTTAGAGAAAATGGCTAAATTGCTTATACAAAAAAGAATTATCAATATTAACGCTCAAAGTGAGCAACCTGTTTATAAAGAAGAGCACAAGAGAGATCGATTTGGGCGTCTGGTATATTTATTTCGTGGTGAGGAAGTGGCAGAAGTGAGACCGTCACAATATATATATTGTAGCAATGGTCAAACTTTAAATAACGTCGATGATCAAGGTATACCTATACATTTCAATTACACATATGATGCTGTAAAGAAGAGTGTAAGAACATCCTTCATACAAAAAGATACTGCCTTACATATTGCTTGCCAGACTGGAGCTGTAGATATAGTGAAAAGATTGCTCACACACCCAGATGTAAAAGCTGATATTAAAAATTATCACAATACAGTCCCTAAAGATCTTATTACAAGAGGACTTGAGAACACAATGAAATTAGAATTTGAAAAAGCACAAAGAGGAAGACAATTATTAAATGTTCTTTCTGGTAAAAACATTAACGAAGTAAAAAGACTATTAAGTCAAGAATTTAACCCTAATTGCTGGAAAAGCTTGAATGGAGAAATAGAAACACCACTTAGCCTGATTATCAAATCATGTTTACAAGGAATAACACAAGATAACGAGGAAGTATTGACTAAACTTTTAAAACATCAGGAGCTAGATTTTAGTCAAATAAAACCAATACCAGCTATAGAGCGAAATCAATGGGTAAAGCAAATAATTGAACGAGCTATGAAAGAACGATTAACTGATGTTATTAATAGAAAAGATTTGGATGATGTAAAAGAATTAGTAGAAGATAATTGCTTTATAAATGATCAAATTGTTATTGAGGTGCTTGAAAATTTTAATCCTATCAGAGAATATCTAAATGAAAAGTTCCCTACAAGTGCAGAGCAACCTGTAGCAAATACACATAATGTTCAACCAGAAATAAACGATGAGTTTATTTCTCAAGAATTGCAGCGACTTGAAAATCTGAAAGGTGAACTTGAAAGAACAAAGGCTCGACTTACAGAAAAAGAGAAAGAGCTGAATAGGGTCGTAAGTGAAAAAACAAGAGACACTAACAAAATTTCACAGTTAGAAAGGGATTTAAGACAGGAAAGATCAGCTCAGCAAACAAGGATTAACACTCTCACTAATCAAGTAACTCAACTTACTAGAGAGAAAAGTCAACTTGAAAACCTTAGAGCCTGTTCATAATCTTTTGAGGAGCAAGGCAGTAAAAGCTAGAACGACCATTTGTAGTCTAGTATTGAGTTTACGCTCGCAATTTTTCCATAACCGTCTACACTTTTCCAGCCAAGCAAAAGAACGCTCTACAACCCACCTTTTTGGCAATACAACAAAGGTATGTAATTCACTTCGTTTTATTACTTCAACGGTTGCACCAATAGTCGTTTTTATTTGAGTTGCAAAATTTTCTCCTGTATAACCTGCATCAACTAGTATATTTTGAACTTCGGAAAGATTTTTTCTTGCGTTACAAATCATCTCTACAGCAGCAGTACGATCTCCGATATTAGCTGTAGTAATATAAATTGCATGTGGCAAACCTTGCGTATCTACTGCAATATGACGCTTTATTCCTGAAATTTTCTTGCCGGCATCATAACCTTTTTCTTCAGCAATATCGGTGTTTTTTACACTTTGAGCATCAATGATGCAGAAGCTTGTTTTTGTATTCCGACCACTGTTGAAACGAACCTCTCCAACTAATTTTTTTTAAGACAATTTCTAGAACACTTTCTCTATCTTCATTCGGTTTTTTACTCCATCTCTTGAAGTAATCGTAACAATTGCGCCATTTTGGAAACTCTTTTGGTAGCATTCGCCACTGACAGCCACTTTTTAGCACATAAAGTACACCGCAAAATAACTCATATAAATCCAGTTTTCTTGGTTTTGTTTTTTTTCTACAGGATTCTAGATCTGGTAATATAATCTCAAATCTTTCCCGACTTATATCACTTGGGTATACACTCCTCATATATCCTAACTTATATACATTATCTCTTAGTTTATTCCTTTCTTGAGATCATGTACAGGTTCTAACAGAGTCTCGTGGTAAGAAGGTATTAAAAGGGTTATTGCCAGAATATGATGGCATAGTTGTAAGCGATAGATACGCTGTATACAATTACTTCAATCGTGAAAATAGACAAATATGTTGGGCACATTTGGCAAGAGATTTTGAGAGATTTGTCCATAGTAAAAATGTTGAAGTGAGCAAAATTGGCCATGCACTAAAATCGCTCAGCAATAAGGTGTTTGTTGTAGATAAGGCAAAAAAACAAAATTTGATAGATAATTTGAGATTTTATCGACTGATGAGAAAAATCCGGAAAAGGGTAAAACATTTTTTGCGTAAAATGACGAGGGTTGTAAATAGCACTCAAGCTTCAAGAATGGCCGCTAAGATGTTACGGTCTGAGGATATGATGTGGAAGTTTTTGAGAAAACCTGAAGTGATAGACACAACAAACAACCTTGCAGAACGGCAAATTAGACGCTACGTAATCTATCGTAAAAACAGCTTTTTCACCTGGTCAGAGCGTGGAGAAAGGTTCGTGGAAAGAATGTTGTCGATATTTTTGACATCACGTCTGAATGGCCAGAACCCCTTTCAAAAATTACAGAATTTATACCAACTCTCATTATTAATGAACCAAATAAGAAGCATTGCAGAGTTGTTTAACCGTGGAAGGGGAAAGAGAGGTAATAAATTTACACAAAGCGCTCTCAAGCAGAACAATTGTATCGTAGATTTTATTGCGCAAAATGTTCTGTTTTATATATAACCAAAACCTCTCAACAGGATTGAGGTCAGGTGAGTATGGTGGTAGGTATATAATTTCGATATTTTTAGGTATCTTTAAACTTTTTGACTTATGCCAACTAGCGCAATCCATCACGAGAAAAGCCTTTCGTATTCCTAAATATTGCGACATCTGTTCAAGGAATATATTTATACAAGCAGTGTTGACGTTTGGTGCAAATAAGCTAAAATTCTCTCCATTTCTGGGATTAACTGCACTATAGAGATAAAAATTTTCCCTACCTAATTTTACCTTAACCTGTGTCCTACTGCCTTTTTTAAACCACCCATGTCCAACTTTTGAATGTGTACCAAACCGTGATTCATCGAAGAAAAATAGCTCTTTTTCAGAATGCATGACAATAGTTTCATTGAGGTTTTTTTTTAAACTCCTCTTGCTTATTTTTATCCTGTCCACTATGAACTGGTCTTGGTGTGATATATGAGAATTTCATTCTTTGCATATTACGATGTATTGTGGATTTGCTGATATTCAAACCAAATCTTTCTTGGATTCTTATTCTCATTTCTCTAATAGTAATATTGGGGTTTTCCTCTATCCACACCTCAATTTGTTCAAGTTGACTTTGGTTCAATATAGTTTTTCTACGGCGTTGAGGTGGAGAAAATAATTTTTCTTCTCTTCCAAATTTTATGTGCTTTATCCATGTAGTAATTGCCTTTCTCGAAATGCAACATATTTTTGCTACAGCTGTTATACTGTGCTTTTTTGCTGCAATTACAGCATTTAGTTTTTTTGCAACATACGCATTATTTCTTACTTTCTTCAGCATCTCTTTTGCTGATTCCACCACTTTTTCATCCAATAATTTTGATCTTAATGCCATCTAAACCTCGCTATTTTACTTACTCCAGTATGGCTTTTTTTCCATTATTGTCTATTCGTTGCTTGTATAGCGGGAATTGGTATAAGACTTTCAAACTTATCAAAGCTGCTAAAGTACTCATGATTACTGTAGTTAAAGTTGGATATTTTTCTGCAAAAGAAGCTATACGCTCTGTTATTGCTTTCAAACTTCCAGCTACATAATTTAAAGTAGGCAACATCACTGACCCTAGATTCATGCCAGCTTCAAATACTGCATTTTTAAGTAATTGTAATTTATTAGCTGTAGTGTTTGCCCGATTTTCAAATTCTTTCTGCATTGAGGAGCGGTACTTTCCTTTATCAGCTACCTGTTCAATAGCTTTCTTATAAATGTCTAAGCTTCCTACTAAAAGAGCAATGTCATCTTGAAACCCAGCGCCAAATAGATTCATAAGAATACCGGCACGCTCTTGATCGTCTATTCTTTTTAAAGTTTCAAGGAATTGTAATATTGCCTCTTGAGGATTTTTTTTAATGGTTTGTTCGAGCTCTTCTATACTTGTTCCCATCTCATCTAATGCATCGTGAAATTCAGGACTTTGCTCTCTTGCGGTCTGTAATTTACTAAGAAAGTTATTTATAGCAGTTGCTGCTTTTTCAGGTTGTTTACCTAAACTTATGAATGCACTTGCTAAGCTACTTGCTTGATCAACTTCTAAACCAAACTGTTTAGCATTACCGCCAATTCTATTCAGCGTAAGAACCATTTCCTTTGCTTTGGCAGCAGTATTATCTGAAAGATGGTTTATTATGTTACCTACATTTTCCATACCATCAACTTTAATTCCATAGACATTGGATATTTTTGCAATAGCATTACCAGCTTCTTCTGCCGACATATCAAACGCTGTGGTCATTTTGGCAACTACTGTTGTAAACTTCATAAGATCATTTTTGTCAATACCAAGTTGACTACCACTTGCAGCTATTTGTGCTAATTCTGCAGCTGACAAGGGTATTTCACGAGATAATTTCTTTAATTCTTTAGCAAACTTTGATGCTTCATCTTTAGTGTCATTTTGCACAAATTTTACTACTTTTTTTACATCAGCCATAGCACTTTCAAAATCAATTGCAACTTTGATTGGTGCTGCAAGCGAAAGACCTAGTCCAAGAGTTTCTATAATTTGTGACTTAAAATGTGCTTTACTTGCTAAAAAACTTTGGTGACTACGTATTGCAGACCCAAGCTTACCATACTTACCTTTTAGTATTTCAATAGAAGAACCAAGTTTATATTGATCACTTACTAAGGACTTAATATTTCTTCCACTTTTTCTTACTTCTTCATTGAATGAATGTAAAGCATCTCTCTTTTTTAAGTATGCTTCTTTTGCTTTTATTGCAGAAAATTTAGCTTTATCAAACTCAGCTTTTAAAGTTTTGCTCGGTTTCTCTATCGCTTTCATTTGTTTAGCTAAAGATTTTACTTGATCTTCAAAGCCCTTCCACGACCTCCTGCTAGTCAAAACATCATGACCCAACTGCTTAAATTTTGATACTGATTTTAAAGATGAGTCAAGCTTCCTTATGTTCTCACCAAGATAAGTAAGTTGATTACTACTGCCCTTTATTACAGTATTAAAACTGCCATCTAAAACAGCTCCGATTTTTATAGATAACGTTGACATTTAAGCTCCCTTGCTAATTTGCTCCATGAAATAAATTCACTAATCTCCATATCAAGAATGTGCTCAACTCCACCACCTATGATAGAGCCAAGCACTAGTATTTCTAATCTCAAGTTTTTTGGATAATTGGTGAAAAAAAATCCTTTAATACTTCTTGCACTTTTACATAATCAGCAATATCCAACTCTTCAATCGCTTCTTTTGCAACTGATGTCAAATTGGCAGTCAAAGTTACTTCCTTACTTAGATCACTACCATTAAGGCGTTCTATTGCTAAATAATCCCTTACTTTTGGACGTCTAATGGTAAGTTCTGAGACAGAAATACCATCAACTGTTATTGGATTATCAAGTTTTACTGTTGTCATACTTTCTCCTAAAAAATAAAATTCTAAAATCTTTTTAAAACTAAACCTAAATACCTAAAACCGTTTGCAGCAAGGCCATTTGATCAACACCATTTATCTTTCTTATCATATTTTCAGCATCGATCTCTATCAGCTCATTGCCACCTATCGTAAGTTTATAATAATGAGCAGCTACAGTGCATTTTAGAGTGGCTTTTTCAGCAGGTTTCCAGCTACCAAAATCAAATTCTTTGAATATGCCTCTAAGGTTGATAATTACTCCTTCAACCTCATTGCTACCACTACCTTGCATTCCTCCACGGAGCGTTAAAGATACTGAGTTTCCATCTATCAAGCCAAAAAGTCTAAATAGTTCTGAATCATACTCAGCGAAAGTAAAGTCTGCTTCAAGTTTCTCCATGCCCATATCAATATTTATTGGAATATCCATACCACCAGCACGATACTCCTCTGTTTTTATGGTAAGTTTTGGTAGCGTAATTTCATCTATTTTTCCTGCATAACCACGACCATCAACAAATACGTTAAAATTTCTCAGTATTTTCGGTAACACTTTGCTTTCTCCTAACTTATTACACTATTATTTACGAGATGAGATTTGAATGTTATTTGCTCAGCCGGATATGGTGGTGTAAACTCAAAGTCAAAATATACTTTTCCGCTTGCGATGTTTGCTGGTGTGTTTAATTCTGAAGTTGCATAACATTTTCCGCTGATAATCGCTCCCTGAGCTTTCAAATTTGCAAGATAAGAATTCACCCCCTCAATTACATCATCTATGTAAGTTTTGGTAATATTGCGATCAACTGCCCATAGATGAGCTCTAAGTAAACTATCGTTGATTAAATCTGCAGTTCTTCTCACTGATAAAAAAGCCCATTTCGAATCATTTGAACATGTTCTATTTCCCCAAAGCCTATAGCCATTTTGATGAATTATCGTTGTTACTTCATTTTCATTTAAGTGGTTTGCTCTACAATTTGTATTACCGAGCGTAAAATCAATAGGTCTGCTTGTGCCAACAATACCATTTATCTCTTTATTTGAAGGTGAATGCCAAAATCCTTGTTCGCTATCTACTTTTGCTATTAAACCAGCTACAAATGGGCTTGCTGGCAAGATTTCTTCTTTTCCTTCAATAAATACCTTAACCCAAGGATCAACTACGTAAATTCTTGAGCTGCCTACACTTTTTCTCCACTTGATTGCTTCTTCATCATTGGTATTTGGCCCATCTGCTACTATTATGCTTCTCAGCTTTTCTGCTACGGAAATTAATGCTGCAACCACTGCATCTTCTGGTAGTTGGTGAGTAAATTGAGGTGCAATTAATATTCTTGGGGCAACATGAACTATACTTTCACTGCTGAGGAATGCCTCAATTCCCTGATATTCTCCGGTTTCTTTATCAACACCGCCAATTATATTCTTCAGCGTCTCTTCTTCTTTTAATTTTGGATCACTGTTTCCACTTTCTTTAACTCGAATAACTACTACTGTTGCACCAACTTGTGTAAAGATAGAGCTTACTGCTTGTGGAAGGGTACCTGTTTTACCAAGCTTCGCAGCCTCTTTTAATCTTCCTGCAATTAACACTGGTTTATTTAGCGGAAACTTTTGCTCGTCAGCTTCAGGTGCAGTACCGATTACACCTATCACTGATGATTTAGCTGTACGTACTGCCCTTGCTCCAGAGGTTACCTCTATAACGTTTACTCCGTGCAAAAATTCTTCAGCCATTTCTTTGTATTTTTTTCCTAAAATCATCGAGCAAAGTCTTTAGCTCATTTTCACTCTTGGCTTCTTCAATCTTTCTCTTGGCTAAATTTTCAAGCTCTTCACATTTAATTATTGCTTTTACTGCTTTTTTCACTTTTTCCTCAATTATTCTTGCCATTTCAATAACCGTAATACCACGGGCTTTTGCTAAAGGTTCTATAATTTCTTTATCCTTTTCATCTATAGATTCTGGTGCTGCTAGAATGCTTTTTGCGGCTTTCGCTTGAATCTCATAAGATTTAGCTTTTTGGTGAGAATGTCCTGCGTATTGGTGAGTATGATTATCATAATAAGCACGAAGATTAGAAAGTGCAGAAAACTTCGCATTTTCGAGTAATTCCATCTCCATATCTTCTTGACTCCGCTGAGCAATTTTTCCTCCTTCTGTTAAACAATAGCTTTTTTGCCAATCAAAATCTTCTGGTGCTTCATACCAATCATTTTCAGTTGGCTTGCTTTCAAGTGTTGTTGTTTCTACTTGTTTATCATTTTCAAATCTAATGTAGATAGACATTGTTTGTTACCTCCAAATCTCATACGTGTTAGATAATCCTGGACATTGCCAAGCTTTTAGCGTTCTCTCCACATCTACTTCAAGTCCTGTAGTTAGAACATTGCTACGTATGTTATAAATCCCCCACTGAATAAATTGACCATAGTTGTGTACATAATTTGATGCAAGCATACCTTGACTAACTTGTGTTCTGGAATACAGGTAAGATGATGTGTAAAGTAATATTGCAACTGTTTTTCCTGCTGGAATCTCCACATTACCAGATCCAGCTAATTTGCTATCAGAACTCGTGTATTGGTAAACATTTTTCCATATTATTCTTGAAATACTTGATTTATTAGAATTGGTATTATCTGGTGTTCCCACAAATAACCCTGCTCCCCCATACTCCGTACTCGAATACGATGATCCAACAAATTCTATTGCTTTATTTATGTTCACATTGGTTGTATTTTTTACAAATACTACTCCAAGTGCAGCATATGGGTAATAGTATATCTCATCATAACTACCCGAAAAGCTTTTTGTGCATAACTCTCCGTAAATAAATGTTCCTTTACTTCCCTCTATAAAACTTAGTTGTCTTGGCCGATAAAAACTAACGTAATCTGTATTGTACGTATGGCTACCTGCTAGTAGTTGTAACATATAGTCAGTTTTTGTTATATCACTACTCCACTTTCCAAGCTCTGTCGTAAAAGTTCCGTGGCCAAAATAATTATTTTTTCTGCCAAGTACACCAAATAAGAAAGGTAATGACCCTGGTTCAACCATATTGCGCTTTCTTATTTCATTTATAAGAGACACTTTTAACTGTTCATCCCGAGTTTTTACCTCATTTATCAGGGATGTTTTTAATTGGTTATCACGAGTTTCTATTTCCCCAATAATTGATGAGCCAGATGGTACATTATTAACAGCACGAAAATCTTCTACTAAACCTTTAATACCAATTCCCGCTATACAAGCAACGAATAGACAATAATGGAAAAAAAGCCATACTGGAGTAAGTAAAATAGCGAGGTTTAGATGGCATTAAGATCAAAATTATTGGATGAAAAAGTGGTGGAATCAGCAAAAGAGATGCTGAAGAAAGTAAGAAATAATGCGTATGTTGCAAAAAAACTAAATGCTGTAATTGCAGCAAAAAAGCACAGTATAACAGCTGTAGCAAAAATATGTTGCATTTCGAGAAAGGCAATTACTACATGGATAAAGCACATAAAATTTGGAAGAGAAGAAAAATTATTTTCTCCACCTCAACGTCGTAGAAAAACTATATTGAACCAAAGTCAACTTGAACAAATTGAGGTGTGGATAGAGGAAAACCCCAATATTACTATTAGAGAAATGAGAATAAGAATCCAAGAAAGATTTGGTTTGAATATCAGCAAATCCACAATACATCGTAATATGCAAAGAATGAAATTCTCATATATCACACCAAGACCAGTTCATAGTGGACAGGATAAAAATAAGCAAGAGGAGTTTAAAAAAAAACCTCAATGAAACTATTGTCATGCATTCTGAAAAAGAGCTATTTTTCTTCGATGAATCACGGTTTGGTACATATTCAAAAGTTGGACATGGGTGGTTTAAAAAAGGCAGCAGGACACAGGTTAAGGTAAAATTAGGTAGGGAAAATTTTTATCTCTATAGTGCAGTTAATCCCAGAAATGGAGAGAATTTTAGCTTATTTGCACCAAACGTCAACACTGCTTGTATAAATATATTCCTTGAACAGATGTCGCAATATTTAGGAATACGAAAGGCTTTTCTCGTGATGGATTGCGCTAGTTGGCATAAGTCAAAAAGTTTAAAGATACCTAAAAATATCGAAATTATATACCTACCACCATACTCACCTGACCTCAATCCTGTTGAGAGGTTTTGGTTATATATAAAACAGAACATTTTGCGCAATAAAATCTACGATACAATTGTTCTGCTTGAGAGCGCTTTGTGTAAATTTATTACCTCTCTTTCCCCTTCCACGGTTAAACAACTCTGCAATGCTTCTTATTTGGTTCATTAATAATGAGAGTTGGTATAAGACCATCTTTATGACTATTACTAATGCTATTTATTGCTGCAATATTGGCATTCTTTCTCGTATCAAGTAGCGATAAATTTGTTGTTCCTTTTTCATCAATTCTCTTTAATAACTGCTTCTCTGATTCAGAGATCACTGCTAAAGAACTAGCTTTTTTATTATCCAGATCAGTTAAGTGTTTTTTTGCACTATCAAGAAGTTCTTTTAGCTTACCATCAGTCATCTGTACAATTTCAGAAACTGCACTTTTGTCGACTATTGATTCCAATGCTTTAGCAAGATATGCTAATTGATCTGGAGTACTGTTTTCTGCTAAATCCTTAAGCCTCTTTTGTAGTGCATCAATTATCTCTTTTACCTCAGTCATCTGCACAATGTCAGCAATAGCTTTTTTATCTGCTATCAATTCCAGCGATTTTGCAAGATATGCCAATTGATCAGGTGTGCTGTTTGCTGCTAAATCCTTTATCCTTTGGTATATTGCTTCTTTCATTCCCAAAAATTCAAAAAAGTTTCAAATCTAAATCGTTTAAAATTATTTTTTAGTTGATTATGCTCATCTTCTCTTTCGGTAATATCTTCATCTATTTTTTCTATAGCTCTGCGAATACGTACTACATCTTCTACCGCAATATTCTCTGGGTGTGGCAAAGGATATCCGCGCCTCGTTTCATCATTTGGCATTTTCTTGCGTTATAACAACCCGCAAGTTTTTTACCTTTGGACGACAGACAACCGTTCCACTTAAAACCAATTTTATCCTTGTCTCATTGGAGTTAAAATTTGATAGTACATGAGTTCTCTCCACCCAATTTTCTCCAATTGGTTTTCCTGATGTTAAATTCACTAACTGCCAATCCACGTTTTTTTGCACATACGCTTTAACATCTGCAGTGCCAGGTATTAGTGCATCATATGTTATGGTAATTTTAGTGTTAGCTCCTGCTGTAATGCTTCTTGTAACATAATCTCCTTTTTCCCCTATATTACCCATAACTAGCTGTAACCCAGGATATAGCACTGGACTTTTCTCTCGCCCTCCTTTTAGGCTTGCTTTTACCGTTAATTCCCCATTTATTCTTTCACGCAGTGCGAGCGGCAAATTATCAGACAAAAAATTTTCTTTTCCTTCTTCATCTGTTAAAATAAATTCCACATTGGTATCAAATGCTACTTTTTCGACGTTCGTCAAAACAATTAAATCTGATACGTTATTTGCAGTAACCTTGCCAAGATCAATAATGTGAGAAACTTCGCTAAATTTTGCAGCCAAAAGCCGAAACGTTAAATCTAATACCAACTCTCATTATTAATGAACCAAATAAGAAGCATTGCAGAGTTGTTTAACCGTGGAAGGGGAAAGAGAGGTAATAAATTTACACAAAGCGCTCTCAAGCAGAACAATTGTATCGTAGATTTTATTGCGCAAAATGTTCTGTTTTATATATAACCAAAACCTCTCAACAGGATTGAGGTCAGGTGAGTATGGTGGTAGGTATATAATTTCGATATTTTTAGGTATCTTTAAACTTTTTGACTTATGCCAACTAGCGCAATCCATCACGAGAAAAGCCTTTCGTATTCCTAAATATTGCGACATCTGTTCAAGGAATATATTTATACAAGCAGTGTTGACGTTTGGTGCAAATAAGCTAAAATTCTCTCCATTTCTGGGATTAACTGCACTATAGAGATAAAAATTTTCCCTACCTAATTTTACCTTAACCTGTGTCCTACTGCCTTTTTTAAACCACCCATGTCCAACTTTTGAATGTGTACCAAACCGTGATTCATCGAAGAAAAATAGCTCTTTTTCAGAATGCATGACAATAGTTTCATTGAGGTTTTTTTTTAAACTCCTCTTGCTTATTTTTATCCTGTCCACTATGAACTGGTCTTGGTGTGATATATGAGAATTTCATTCTTTGCATATTACGATGTATTGTGGATTTGCTGATATTCAAACCAAATCTTTCTTGGATTCTTATTCTCATTTCTCTAATAGTAATATTGGGGTTTTCCTCTATCCACACCTCAATTTGTTCAAGTTGACTTTGGTTCAATATAGTTTTTCTACGGCGTTGAGGTGGAGAAAATAATTTTTCTTTTCTTCCAAATTTTATGTGCTTTATCCATGTAGTAATTGCCTTTCTCGAAATGCAACATATTTTTGCTACAGCTGTTATACTGTGCTTTTTTGCTGCAATTACAGCATTTAGTTTTTTTGCAACATACGCATTATTTCTTACTTTCTTCAGCATCTCTTTTGCTGATTCCACCACTTTTTCATCCAATAATTTTGATCTTAATGCCATCTAAACCTCGCTATTTTACTTACTCCAGTATGGCTTTTTTTCCATTATTGTCTATTCGTTGCTTGTATAGCGGGAATTGGTATAAGTTCTGATGTGGAGTCCAGGTGCTTGCATTGCTTGATGACAGTAATACTCCTACTTGATATGGCTGACTTGTTACCCAGCGGCTATTTACTGCATCATATTTGCCAAGTTCTGCTATTTTTACTGCAGTACCTGCATCATCGGTAAGTAAAACTATTGCATATTCTCTGCCAGCTTCACACCAGACAGGAGACCAAGTAATACGTGTTGCTGTGCCATCTATCTTTATATCTTTTGGCTCAATATAACTTTCAGCAATGACAGTCTGCGAGGGCATTCCCAATGTTGTTTCTCTAATCTGCACAACAACACGTTTTTTGCCTTTATTTATAAACCATAACTCTAGACCTCCTATGTGTCTGCTCTCATTTAAAGTAAATGTTTGCGCTAATGGATCAACTCTTCTTGTTGCGATAACTCTTCTTCTCTCTTCTATGGTAATAGTTTTTTTACCAGTATACGTTGCTTCTCCATAGCTTCCTTTATCCCCGTAAAACTGTACTAATTTAGTACCTGCTGGAATATTTGCTGGGATTTTTATCTTTCCCTTTAATTTTCCCTGGTTGTTAGTTGTGAGCATATTTTTTACCTCTTACGCAGTAGGCTGAATGAAGACACCATCGAACTTCACCTCCTTGAGCTTTTCATTCGGGGAAAAACCTTCAATTTCAAAATTCTGTACCGCTTCTCTCATAAATTCAGCTTCATAAGAATTACTTGACAATAGCTCTGTCGTTTCTTTAGCATTAAATACTCTGGTTACTGGACTTTTCCAATTTGTTTTTACCTCCGTCCAGTGATCAATGTTTTTATTTAGAGTAATTTGTGCCGGGACTGGATCAAAAGCTTGATATGGATTGATCTTTTCTCCTTTAGTCTGTAAGAGCTGTTCTAGTACCGGTTCAAGTTTATACGGCAACAAATAAGGTTCTCTACCTCTTTCAACATCAATGATTTCTACGTTTATCGGTAAAATTAGTTCCTTGTTTACTATCGCTGCAGACTGAACAATTCCCTGATCACGCATATCATCGTCAAAAAACGAATCAACAAATACTCCTTTTTTCGTTGTAGGTTCTCTTGAATTTGCATCACTGCGTAAACGTTCCTCTGCAACCAGCGCATAAAGATCATTTATTCCTTTTTTCATTGCTTCAAGTTCATTCATCGGCACAGCATGAATAGCACTATTCACTACTTTCACTTTTTCACCTTCTTTCCATGTCTGATGAATATAGCAAAGCAAAAGTTGTCCGTTAGGTGCTTTAGGCATTGATGGTCGCCAAGAATGGGAAATTCCTTTTATTCTCCTTACCACCCCTTTGCTATCGATAGTAATTAAATCAAAGCGGGGCATTTTCCAGGTATAATCTATCAAAACCAAGCTGTTATCAACTGCTCCTTTTACTTTACACCCCTGCTCACTTATATCTTCAGGACTTACATGAGTGCGAAAGCGGTAAGTTATTTGATAACTACTTCCAGGAGCTGGTTCTTTGCCGGGTAATGACCAATCAACGTTTCCTGCGTTTAGTTTATAATCTATGCTGTTTTCATAAATAACGTTGCCTTGTTTAATTTGAATAATTTCAAGTACTGCAGAGTCAGGTATCGGATCAATGGCTCCTGAATATGAACCGTGAGTAATGGTAATAGTTTTTTGAACAGTTATATCTACTTTTTTGATTTCACTTATTGGAAAATCATTAACTTTAAGTTCCATTACTCTTTGGCTATTTGGCTGAAAAGTATGCGGTTCTGATTCAACTGATTTTATATCAGGATCTTCATCAAAAGAAACACGAATACTGTGAGGAAGTTCAATCTCATAGCCATCAACATGAGCTTTGCCCTCATTAATCACAAATATTTCTCCACCTTTTTCGTCCCTTTGCAAGAACATTACTTCAAGACCATTTACAACGTAGGAACCATTTGCTTCTTTGTCATAACGAGCAAGAGCAGTAGTTACTATGTTTGCTTGTGGTGGCGGTGAATGTTCTATTAATACTCCATTTTCAATGTTATAGATTGGATAAAACTCTCCTTCAGAAAAACGTGGAGAAAGACCTTCTGCTTGATAACCCCAAATGGTGGAAACTTTAAGCCTTGCTGCGCCTACTTCCTGGTAGTTTCTTGTGCCAACTGCAGGATCACGAAGATTTTCGTCCTCAAGTTCTGTAATCGTAGATTCTAGATAATAAACACCTATACGCACTGTGGTACTCAGTGGAATAATAAATTCTTCTTTTTCGACTTTTCTAACTGCTCCACGAAGATAGATTTTTCCTGATTCAAGCGTAACTTTACCAGTTTCTCTATCTATAATACAATTGCTTCCTGTTACAACATCACCATCACGAAATATTGCATCTCCTATGCCTTTAAGCTTAGAGAGAGCATACTCCTGAGTCTCGTTTAATTCTGCAGATTGCAAACCTCTTCCAGCAAGAAATAAGCTTTTTTCGTATTCTTTGTCAGGATTAAAGCGGTTATAATAACTATTTAAGGTCATTTTGTTTCAAAAAGTTACAACAAATGAAAAAGTTTCCCTGGTTGCTGCAGTTCTGATAAGTGGTACGGTGTGTTCTAAAACTAACAAAATTCCCGAATTTTCCACGTCTTTTGGTTCAAAATATCTCTGTCCTATAGGTAACCCTTCTTTTACTTTAGTACCAACCATAACCCCTAATTCCCGTATAACTTGATTTGCTGCATCCGTGAAATCGAAAGTGAATTTGAGAAAAAGATTGTTGGTTGGTACATTTGAGGGCCTAAACCTTCCAGAAGGAGTTATAAGTTCGCCATTTTCATCACCTGTGCAGAATAGCACTTCATCCGCAGTACGTCTGCCAAGTTCATTCAAGAGCTTTATAGAATTTATAGGTTCAGGTGGTGTGCTTTCAGTATACTGTACAGTAACTTTATCACTTACTGGAATAGAGCTATTTTCCGTACGTTTTATTAGACCAGTACTACTATCAACTGTATAGTCAACACTTGGCTGATAAGTTGTTTGTCCGATAAAAACTTTTACGTCTTTAATGGGATGGTGATCTAGGGCTATTTCATCCTCAACAAAAACTTTTTCGACTTGATGACTACTTTTCCAGCTTGCATCACCACTGCCCCAGGCAAGATGTAGAGACTGCTCTTTTATACTTGCTGCTATTGCTGCTCTTCCTGATTGTGTGAGAATTGACATTTGAAAGTTTGGCTCCTGTATTATATATATACACGGTTGCTCAACAATTCGTCCAAACAATATAAAAAAAGTTTAAATAATTTTAAGGCAGCTTTTGAAAATCAACTAAATCATAGAAAAGTAGTGCATCAATACAATATTCCACTGTTTAAATAAGATTTTTGGAAATTAGCCAATCTTTCTAACTAGCTTATATCAATTTTCGTTATTGGGAAGACCAAGGTGAATATATTTTACATTTCAGCAATTCACTGGAAATCAAATCCTCTCTTATTCGATTTTCATCTGTCTTATTTAATTTTAGAGAAGTCTTATTTGATCTATTAATAAAATAACTATTATCTTATTCTATTTTTCATAATAGACAAATTACTCTTATTTAAATTCTGCAGGGTCTCGAAAGAAGAATTAGTAATAAATCTTTGATTATTCGAGGTTTTTATGAAATCTAAAAATTCTTTTTCAGGCGTTGATCCGATAATTGTTAAATATATAAAGTACTATGCTAGCTGTCTTAATCATATTAGCTGTTTTATTGATAAGAATCTTGAAGATATAGAGCTGGAACTTTTTTGTGAGGTTTGGCCTTGCCTTAGTCTGTATGATAAAACAAGAAGTAGCTTTAATACTTTTGTTGCTAATTTAACTAGACGTCGTGCTCGTAACCTCTTGCGTAACCAACTATGCACTAAACGTCAGATTAACTTTGGTATTGATGATAACATACCAGATTCTAAATATCTTGAAGATGATATAATGGTATACATTGACGTAAAAAATATAATCTCAAAATTACCGAAATCTCATAGAAAACTATGTGAGCTGCTTAAGGTTTCTACTATTACTGAAGCTGCAAAAATAACAGGTATACCAAAAACAACTGTCTACAACATTTTAAGGCAAATACGCGATAAATTTTCATCTTTAAAATGAGATTTGCTCGATAAGTTTTGGACGAATTACCTAGGTCACCGTGTATATATATCTGAGTGATTAAACCAGGAGAAAAATGAAAATAATTGATAGAGATGAACGAATGAAGACACAAACAGGAGCAAAAATTGTGATCTTTGGTCCTTACGGTATTGGTAAAACCAGCCTCTTAAAGACTATAAGTGAACCAACACTATGTCTTGACTTTGAAGCAGGTCTGCTTGCTGTTCAAGATTGGCAGGGAGATTCAATTAGTGTTCGTACTTGGAATCAAGCTCGGGATATTGCCTGCCTAATTGGTGGTCCGAACCCTGCACTAAAATCTGATCAAGCGTATAGTCAAAAACACTATGAGCATGCCTGTAGCAAGCACAAAGATCTTCTTTCTGAAGTTTCTAAATACCGATGCATCTTTGTAGATAGTATAACCGTTGCTTCACGTTTATGTCTTTTATGGGCAAGGATGCAACCTGAAGCTTTTTCTGATAGATCAGGAAAAGAAGATAAAAGAGCTGCTTATGGGTTGCTTGCTCAAGAGATGATGGCTTGGCTCAATCAGTTTCAACATATCAGAGATAAAGACATCATAATAGTTGGCACATTAGGTCAATATCTCGATGACTGCAATCGTCCAACTTGGCTACCTCAATGTGAAGGTGCTAAAACTGCTAGTGAGATTCCAGGGATAGTTGATGAGGTAATCAGCATGGTTGGAATCAAGAAAGATGATGATACAGAGAAACGTTCATTTGTCTGTCAGACTATTAATACTTGGGGATACCCTGCTAAAGATCGAAGTGGCTGCCTTGATATGGTTGAAGAACCGCATTTAGGTAAATTACTTGCGAAAATTAAAGCCAAAACTTTTGCTCCTATTGTTTAATTAAAAATTGGAGAATAATTATTATGGAACAAAGCTTTTTCAATATCGGTCAAAAAATTCCCTTTTTCAGTGTAAAAGAATACTTGGATGATCAATCGCCAATACCAGAAGATATAATCGCACCAAGGATTCTAACTAAAAGAGGTCTATTGGTACTGGGTGGCCCACCTAAGATTGGCAAGAGTGATTTTCTTATTTCCTGGTTGATTCACATGGCTGCTGGAGTTTCATTTTTGGGTATGACTCCAAGCAAACCTATGAAAATTTTCTATCTGCAAACTGAAATTGAATATGAATATATGAAAGAACGTTTGCAACAACTTCAACTGGATAACGAACTTTTGAATATAGCTGCCAATAATTTAATCATTACACCAAGAGTACAATTATCTTTCAGCAGTGAAGAAATAGATGAAATTAAAAATGTTATCAAAGAGCGTTTCAAACCTGATATTATTGCCGTCGATCCTCTTCGTAACATTTTTAACTCAAGTGAATATGGCAATGAAAACGACAATAGCGCTATGTTATTCTTCTTGCAAAAAACACTTGAAAGACTGAGAAATGTTATCAATCCAGATTCGGGCATAATACTCACTCACCATACAAAAAAACTATCCAAAAAAATGTTAGAAGAAGATCCATTTCAAGGCCTAAGTGGTGCTGGATCTTTACGTGGATTTTATAGCACTGGCATGGTGATGTTTGCTCATGATGAGGAAAGCACTGTCCGTCAAATAGTATTTGAGCTTCGTAATGGTGAATGTGTAGCAAGTAAGCTTGTCGATAAGATAGATGGTCGTTGGAAGCTTGCAGACCAATGGAGTAACTGATTTTTACTTAATTTATAGGAGACAATATGTTATCAGATTTTTTAACTGATTTTAATAACGCAAAACTGCAGAGCAATTTAATACCGAAAGGTACAATAGTCAAGGTAAAAATGGCAATAAAGCCTGGAGGTTATGAGAATTGGTTCACGAAAAGCTACACTACTGGCAGCATCTATTTAAACGCTGAATTTACTATCACTGAAGGTCCATATGCAAAACGCAAGATTTTTCAGATTATAGGTGTCAAAAGTGGCAAAGCAGAAGGTGAAGAAGACATCTGGGGAGAATCTGGTCGTTCTATGCTTAGAAGTATTTTGGAGTCAGCACGGAACATTCATTCAAATGACACTTCAGAAAAAGCAGCTATTGCTAGAAAAGTCAACTCTATAGCTGACTTTAACGGGGTAGAGTTTACTGCAAAAGTTGGTATTGAAGCTGATCGGTATGGAGAAAAGAACAAGATTGCTAAGGTTATTACTCCAGAACAATCTGAAGTTGATTGGTTGCCATTTTGAAGTACGACGAAGGGAAGCTCTGGATTGCTGTAATTGAGAGAGCTATCAAAGATACAGCAGGAAAAAATCTAGAGCTAAAGAAAGAAGCAATTAAATGGTTTGATTCAGAGTCTTTTGAAACTGTTTGTGAGCTAGCTAATCTCAGCTCTAAACGTATGAAAATTATGTATGGGGGTTTTATGCAGAGAAAGGAAATAAAAGGATTATTGATTGATAATATTAAGGAGTGTGTACCTTACCTAATTCCAAACGGTAATTTTTATCGAGAGAGGACTTATGTTGGCAACTGTGACGGGGATATGATTACGGTTAAAATAGTGGGTAAAGAAGCTGGAAACTGGCGTAATTTTACTAAGGGAATCAGTGGTGATATTATTGATCTTTGGACTTTAGTTAAAGGTGATATAAATTCCGCTAAGAAGTGGTTAAATACTAAAGAAAACACAACAGAACATAAAATTACATCGTTTTCAGCAAGGCATTACTTAAATGATAAATCACCAATGCCAAAAGATATAATAGGCCCAAGAATTTTAACTCCAGGCGGTCTTTTGGTTATAGGCGGAACTCCTAAAATAGGAAAGAGTAATTTTCTACTTTCCATGTTGGTACATTTAGCTGCTGGAGTATCATTTCTTGGTATGAAGCCTGCAAAGCCACTCAAGATATTCTATCTACAGAATGAAATGGAATATGGTTACATAAGAGAGCGCTTACAGAAGCTAAGAATCAGCAAGAAAATCCTTGATGAAGGAACAGAAAACTTAGTTATTACTAAAAAAGTACAGTTAACTTTGAATGTGGAAAAAATAAAAGAAATTATATCGGAAAATCTCGATGTAAAAACAGTTGATCTTATAGTGATAGACTCTCTTTTTGATTATAGGAGTATGATCTCTTTTCTGCAAAATAGTATTGATGAACTACGCTCTATAACTAATCCTATGGCTGGAGTAATAGTTACACATTATACCAAAAAAGTGTCAACAACCACGCTAAAAAAGAATCCATTTCAAGCATTGAGTGGTGCTAATGTTTTAAGAAGTTTATATACATCTGGAGTAATGATATTTAGGCCAGAAAGGAATACTCTGCAATTGATGTACGAACTTAAAAACGGCAAACCAATACCAACAAAATTCATAAATATGGTTAACGGACGCTGGATAGCTACAGCTTAACCAAATTTCTAAACTTTAAATATATTGGAGATTTTATGGGTATCTATTGTGATTTTAATACTGCAGCTCCACGAAAAAATGCACCGTTAGTAGAAAAAGAACAACTTAAAGCTCAGCTTCTGTTAAATATCAGATCATGCCTTTCTTATCTATTGCCAAGAGGGATTTTTCGTGGTGATAAGTTTTATGTAGGCAATATACAAGGTGATAAAGGCAAGAGTCTAGTAGTAGAATTAAGTGGCAGTGAAGCTGGCCTATGGCATGATTTTGCAACAGGAGAAGGTGGTGATATCATTGATCTTTGGGCAGGAGTACATAGAAAAAGTACGAGAATAGAGTTTCCTGAAGTAATGACTTCTATAGCTCAGTGGCTTGGTCATTTCAAAAACTCAGGTAATCCAACTGCATATTGGGATTATTACGATGAAAGCGGCCAAGCTATTGTTAGAGTCTATCGTTACGATGATGATAATGGAAAGCGATATCTTCCTTTTGATATTAAAAGATCCGACTTTGGAACGCCAGAGATAAGACCACTCTACAACATTCCAGGTATCTTAAAGTCCGATAAAGTTGTTCTGGTTGAGGGAGAAAAATGTGCAGAAGCGCTGATAAAACAAGGTATTACAGCAACAACAGCAATGTCTGGAGCAAATGCACTTATTGAGAAAACAGATTGGACTCCACTTAAAGGTAAAAATATTATTATTTGGCCAGATAATGATGAACCAGGTAAAAAGTATGCTGAAAATACTACTACAAAACTTATTAGTTTAGGTATTGCATCACTTTCTATGATTAAAATTCCAGAGAATAAACCGAAAGGCTGGGATGCTGCTGACTATTTACAAGAAAGCACAAACGTCTCTGATTTTATCAAGAACAACGCAAAAAAAGTAATGATTAAACCGCCACTAAAGATTTTAGACTGGAGTGCAGAACGCTTTGTAGGTCCGGTACCAGAGCAAAAGTTTCTTGTTGAGGGAGTATTTCCTTTAGGAGTTACTTCAATAGTGGCTGCTATGGGAGATACAGGTAAATGCATGCTTCTTCTTGATCTAGCACTTAAAGTTATAAGTGATAAAGATCAGATATGTAGTTTTGGTTCATTTGTTACTGAGCATGGATCAGTGGTAATTTTTTCAGCAGAAGATGATGCAAGTGAGATACACCGCCGCTTAGAACGACTTGACCCTAAGTGCGAAAGGTTAAAACATAAAGATAAATTATTTATTGTACCACTGCCAAATGTCAGAGGATCACTTACAATACTCAGAAATGTTCGTGGTAAAATCGTTGAAATTTCTCCTGAATTTGAATCAATAATGAAGCAGCTCGAGGAAATAAAAGATCTAAAACTGATAGTATTTGATCCACTTGCTTCATTTATTCATGCAGATATAAATGCTGATCCTGCTGTAGGAGATTATCTGATGTGTTTGCTATCTGATCTAGCGTGTAGTACTGGAGCTTCAATTATTACTGCTCACCACATGAGAAAACCAAAAGGAGAAAAACCTATACTAACTGTTGAGCAAGCAAGAGATGCAATTAGAGGTACCTCTGCACTTGTTAATGGTGTTAGATGTTCATATGCTTTTTGGCCAATAGAAGATACAGCTAAGCAAGAAATCTTTAGGTCAATGGGTGAGACTCCAAGACAAAATGCTTTATTTTCCGGGGCAGTTGTTAAAGCAAATGGGTTAGCTGATCGCACTGTACGTACTTACCTAAGAAATCAAGAAACAGGACTACTAGAAGATATAACGGCACAATTAAAAGTTAAAGACATTAGTGATAAAAGTCTTAAGATATACCTTATCAATGCAATTAAACGATCTGCTATTGCAGGACATCCATTTACTCATACAGGAAGCACAGGAGTATATAAACAACGGCATAGGCTACCTGAAATCTTTCACAGTATGGGAAGAGATAGATTAGAACGTGTGGTGCAGGAGCTTTTACAGGCAAAACAATTAGTAAAAGGAATGTCTAAAGGTTCAAGAGAAGATAAGTGGCTTGACGTTATAACAGGACCATTTGCTTGTGGTATAGGAAAATTCACTCCTGGAGCTGAAGATTTTAGCTGTAGACAAAGCTTATAAGTCTCTATCTTTATTTACAAATCCCTCATACAGGTTTCAAATACTATAAATAGGGATTCTAAAATATACTATCAATTTTCTTAGTATATTATCAAATTATTTATCATTATATGATACAACTTACAGCATATTTATAGTAAGGTGTTAATCATGAAAGAGGCAAAGAAGAATCCAGTAGTTAGATTAAAGGCTACAGTTAAAGAATTTAATTTTCTTAAATTAAGAACAGATCAAGATAATAAATTAGCGAATTCCGGTGAAACAATGTTCTTAGATTTTCAAAGGATGAATTTTATTATTAACGGAAAAGAGATAGATAAAAATCTTATTATTGCATTTAAGGAAGGAGCTAAAGATTATAGAAATGAGATTTTTAACCGTGATAATTTTGATAATCTATCCGAGGAAGGTAAAGCTTTTATGGAACCAGTACTTAAGGAGCTTGATCAAGATAGACTATCTGAAGTTTGGGAAAATCATTGTAATAGCCCTACAGTTGCTGATGAGAAAAAAACTGATGAATATAGAAAGGAATTTGAGAGATTTTATAACGCAGGGAGAAGCTCTTATCATCTATTCTCCAAAAAAGATTACCGTGCATTAGCAAAGGAAATTTTCAAGGAAATGTTTAGATACGCTGAAGCAAAGGTTCCAAGTGATGCTATTTTAGAAGAGTTAGTCACCAATTGTAATCAAGCAGGGTATGGGGCTGGTATATTTAATGAATCTCATGCCGCACTCAGTAGTTGTAGCTTAATTCCACACAGTCCTAAAAAAGCGCTAAACATTTACTGCACTGATCACAACTGCATAAAAGTGACGTCTGATATGGCAATGCCTATAACCACGGTTGACAATCCGGAAGAGAAAATATGCGACCTATCCAGCTCATTAGAATTCACACTCGAATCTCAAAATGACAAAGATGATATAATATATAAAGAAGGTAAATTATCACTCACTATTCCTGAAGAGTTAAAAAATTATAAAGATAATGGCAAGAGCTTGTTTGACATTATTAAAGAATATTTTCAGAAATTTTGTGCAGAATTAGGATTTAAACATAAGACAAAAATACAAATAGAGCATGACTTAGGTACTCAAATCAAAGTAAGTAACTACTTAGGTGGCACAATATCAATCACAGGATCAGATGCAAATAAAGAGTTTATCCATCTTTTAAGCAAAAATCTCAGAGGGAGGTTATTGGAATCAGGATTTGCTCTAGGAGGTGAAGATGTTGATGATATTATTGAAGTCAGAGTATCTGCAGTTATGGATCTACTGCGTGATTATACTAAATTGGAAGATAATAAAGAAAACAGAGAGTTATTAATAAGTGAAGTAGCAGATAATTTAGGGCTTTCCACTCAAGATAAAACAGCATCAGAAGTATTGATGGAATTAAACTCTTTACCTTCTTCGATAAAAGATAAGGTTAATCATAACCAAGTGCAGTTTGTTGTAAATATTTTTACCAATTTAATTATTGAAGGGAAAAGCGAGATGTATGAAAAAAAGGGTGCGATTAATGCAATTGATGCAATTCATCAGAAGGTAGATAAGGCAATTGCTGAACAAGAAAAAAAAGCAACTAATAAACAAGATATAGAAAATGATAAATGGACAGATAGAATAAAAAAACAGAGATTATCTGTGGAATCACATGAACATTTACATTAAAGACACTGGTATGCTCTTTAAATATCTCAGAGTTTAATCTATTTTTTTTATTCTATCTACTTAATCAAAAATATTAACTTTGGAGCCAGAAACTATAACCTATTATAAGCTATGATTTCAATTAAAAAGGGATAAGACATCAAATGGTTGAATTACATTACTGATTCCTGGGTTATTCACTAAACAGTTAGAAATCAAGGAAGCTAAAACCTGCATAAAACCTAGACTTTTTGACCTACATTCCTAAAAGCATTCCTAGTAACTACATACTTAAAGTTAGCTAATATGGCTGATTTTACCATTCCTAAAACTCTTATATATTATATATATATAATAACAATAGTAATAAATAATAAATAAAATAAATATATAAACTACAAATAAATAAAACTTATCAAAAAGAAGGAAGATCAAAAAGACCACCGAAAAACATTATTTAGATTTAATGAAAAAAATAAAATTTAGAGACAATTGCGGTTAGTACGATTTTAAAGGGATTTTACGACTTTAGGGTACAATTCATCACTTAGACCTAAGTTGCTCATGTAAGATAGCTTAAAACTCAATTACGAGGCATTTCTAAATCCTTTCTTACTTTGAACCTCTACCGATTACAAAAAAACTTACTTTAGTCTATCACGTTTTTTATTTGTTGTAAAATATTTTTTCAAAATAATAAGCCAGATGAACGGCCAGATTCAAACAACTTATACCAATTCCCGCTATACAAGCAACGAATAGACAATAATGGAAAAAAAGCCATACTGGAGTAAGTAAAATAGCGAGGTTTAGATGGCATTAAGATCAAAATTATTGGATGAAAAAGTGGTGGAATCAGCAAAAGAGATGCTGAAGAAAGTAAGAAATAATGCGTATGTTGCAAAAAAACTAAATGCTGTAATTGCAGCAAAAAAGCACAGTATAACAGCTGTAGCAAAAATATGTTGCATTTCGAGAAAGGCAATTACTACATGGATAAAGCACATAAAATTTGGAAGAGAAGAAAAATTATTTTCTCCACCTCAACGCCGTAGAAAAACTATATTGAACCAAAGTCAACTTGAACAAATTGAGGTGTAGATAGAGGAAAACCCCAATATTACTATTAGAGAAATGAGAATAAGAATCCAAGAAAGATTTGGTTTGAATATCAGCAAATCCACAATACATCGTAATATGCAAAGAATGAAATTCTCATATATCACACCAAGACCAGTTCATAGTGGACAGGATAAAAATAAGCAAGAGGAGTTTAAAAAAAAACCTCAATGAAACTATTGTCATGCATTCTGAAAAAGAGCTATTTTTCTTCGATGAATCACGGTTTGGTACACATTCAAAAGTTGGACATGGGTGGTTTAAAAAAGGCAGTAGGACACAGGTTAAGGTAAAATTAGGTAGGGAAAATTTTTATCTCTATAGTGCAGTTAATCCCAGAAATGGAGAGAATTTTAGCTTATTTGCACCAAACGTCAACACTGCTTGTATAAATATATTCCTTGAACAGATGTCGCAATATTTAGGAATACGAAAGGCTTTTCTCGTGATGGATTGCGCTAGTTGGCATAAGTCAAAAAGTTTAAAGATACCTAAAAATATCGAAATTATATACCTACCACCATACTCACCTGACCTCAATCCTGTTGAGAGGTTTTGGTTATATATAAAACAGAACATTTTGCGCAATAAAATCTACGATACAATTGTTCTGCTTGAGAGCGCTTTGTGTAAATTTATTACCTCTCTTTCCCCTTCCACGGTTAAACAACTCTGCAATGCTTCTTATTTGGTTCATTAATAATGAGAGTTGGTATAAGCTTGTGAATAACCTCAGTAGGTAGATTAAAATATGAGAGATGGAGATATAATATGTCAAGTAGTGGAAAATTTAAAGTGAGGGTAGCCAAAATAATTAGGGAAACCAGTATCAAGTTTGATGGTCTTAATACTAAAATGGATGAAGTAGACATTAACTGCTAAGTGATTAATGTATTTTCCATATTGAACTTACAGCACGTAGCTTTGATATAGAAGTTTGGGTAACGTTATGATAGTAATTTATATAATTCTATGTGCAATCTTTATAGCTGTTTTAGACAGTTCATTAGACTCTTAATTAAGGGGTATGTCTAACTTAGGAAAGATTTTCATAAATGTTGAAAAGTAAAATGAATAAGTTGTAGTATTTATGTTTTTTCCCTGAGTTGTAAAATTTCAGAATGAGAGAGACCGGTAATTTGAGCGATAACATCTATAGAGACACCGGCCTTGAGTGAGTTTTTGGCCACAGCTATTTTAGTCTTTTTTTCTCCCTCTTCTCTACCTTTTTCTGCGCCAATTTTGATGCCACGTTCTTCACCAATGAGGATGCCTTCTTGTCTACCTTTTTCTTGACCTACTTTAAGACCCTCATCAAATTTTTGAGCAAAAGCAGCAATCTCATCCATTATGCGTTTTTTCATTTGTTCATATGCTAGTAACTCTTCTTCTGACCAATTAAACTTATTCATCTCTTCATAAGCTCGTTTTATTATTACGTCACTACCAACTATTTTATCTAGGTCCTCTTCGCTTGTTTCTGCTGCATATCGGAAAAAATAACACCATTTTTCTACTATATTTTCTAATTGATCTTCCTTCGTCTTTGTAAATTTTGGTAATTCTATGAATACGAAGTAAAAATCCTTTAAGTCATGTTCAAAGCTATTTTGATCTAAAATGACATGATTAGATTTGTACTCAGCCTTATCTGGAAAAATAATACAATCAGCAACAGCAATAAAGATAATTTCCTTGAGGTTATGATACTCATCACCCTGATCAGCTTGACTTGAGTAGGCTTTGGCAGCATAATATTGAGCACGCTTTTCGAAGCCTTTGGTCTTAGTAAACTGCATTTCTATGATGTATCTTGAACCTTGAGAGTCTTTACAAAGAACATCGACAATACTCTGCTTTTTAGCGGCAATTTCAGGGTCCAAAATGGTAGCTAAGAATTCAACATCGTGGATAGCAGCTAAGCCAGTGAAGCCTAAAATATCGTTCAAGAAATGAATGAGAATATCTTTATTCTTCTCGGTGCCAAATATTCTTTTGAAGGCATAATCATTGCGTGCATCAAGGAATTTAGAAAAAGCCATGATAAATTAACCTAAAAAGCATTGATGATTATACACAATTCTAAAGAAATATTCAACTAAAATTCAAACATAGAAGTTTTTGTATATCTTTATTTGGTAGTATTAACCTATATAATATCTATTTCTGTATGGCAAAGCATACTACTGTTTCCATAAGGTACCAAATAGCACAAAAAGTAAGGAGCTGGAGGTTAAAGCGAGGTTATACTCAAAAAGATTTAGCGGGAAAAATTGGCGTAACGTATCAAGTAGTACTACAATATGAAAAAGGAACACGAAAAATTTCGATTGAAAAGTTATACGCTATAGCAAAGGTGTTATCAATTAGTATTACGGATCTGATTCCTGTATCAAATGAAAAAATCCGCCTTGAAGACGAGGAAGAGGAAATATTAAATCTAGTAAGAAAATATAAAACGATTAATGATCAAGAGTTGCACAAGGTGTTTTACTTGCTAGCAAAATTTACCCGAGTTGGTGAGAAAAGTAGTAGAAAATCGGAAAAAATAAAAATTGCAAAAGGTCTGGTTAAAGCAGGAGTTTCTGTTGATACTGTTTCAAAAACAATTGGTCTGTCTGCTGATGAATGTGTTGAAGAAAAAGGAGGTTCTATTTACTGCCAAATAGGAAAGAAGATAAAAGAATGGAGGCTAGTGAGAGAGTATACTCAAAAGGATTTGGCTGAGAAAATGGATATAACACGTGATGAAATAAGCAACTATGAACAAGGACGTGTAGCTATTCCACTGGAAAAATTATATGCAATAGCAGAAACATTATCGATTAGTATTACAGATCTGCTAATAGAGGAAGGTAGTAAAGTAGAAAATGAACTACCGAATTTAATTGAAGAATACAAAAAGATTGAAAGCCAAGAACTACGTAATGTACTAATAAAATCTATGTTTAAAAGCATACAAATTTGTGAGGAGAAAATTAGAGAAGAAGAAAGAATCAAAATTGCAAAGAACTTAGTTAAAAAAGGAATTTCTACCGATATTATTTTGCAAATAACAGGCCTCTCTTTAGGCGAAATTCAACAAGTTTAAAATAAAAAAATCACCATATGTTAATATCCTTACCTCTTGATGAAAAAATAAGTAAAAAAGATTGAGAAATTGATTTGACTTCACTCGAAAGCTATGGCTCTATGCCAATGCTGATAAAAAAACAGCAGTAAATATTTAAAAAAAGTTTGTTGTTAGTGAAGGGTAAATTATATGAATAAAAGTAAAGAGGAAATCGAATTCAGAATATTAGAAAGCAAAGGCAAAGCACTACTTGATCGTGAAATAATGGAAACGTTTCTAAGTGCAGTACATGAAAGGCCGCAAGCTCAAGAAATTGCTAAAAATCTGGTGAATACTTATACGGGAGTAGGAAGGATTTTAGGCCGAGAAATGGATGACCTGAAAGTCATAGAAGGAGTAACTGATTCTTCAATAGCAATGATTATGTGCGTTAAGGAAACACTAGAAAGGGTACTGAGAGAAAAGCTCAAGGGAGAACCAATCATGGACTTACAAGGGCTAGTAGAATACTTGAACGTAAGTATAGGTCATGCAGAGAGGGAATGTGTAAAAATACTGTACTTGAATAAAAGGCGCCAACTAATCGGAGAAGAATCCTATATTGGTGAAATGGAAAAAGCACCAGTATACATAAAGGAAATTATAAGAAAAGCATTAATAAAGAATGCAACATTAGTAATAATGTCACACAACCATCCTGGGGGACGCTTAGAACCATCAGAAGAAGATCAAGAAGTAACGAAGAGCTTAGCAGCAGCATGTAGTACTGTAAGCATTAGATTATTTGACCATATTATCATCACAAGTGGAGGCTATTTCAGCTTTCGAGAAAACGGATTGTTATAGTAGAAAGTATTTGCAAATCTACTCACTATAATTTATAATGAGTAATAGAATGTATAATAATAAAGTTTATTGTACGCTTAAAAAGTATTTTTAATAGTGAGGATAATATGGGTAATAAAATAATTGTACCTTTTGATGATAAGAAAGGAGGTACTTATCAATTAAACGTTGATCTTGATAAATTATCAGAAGGTGAGATGTTAAATGCTATTATAGGAATTGGTCGTACTAGCCAGCAGCCTACTTTTGTAAGCAAAATTAATAAGGCTAAAAAACCTGGAGAAGTGCCCTCCTCTAATAGAGACGTTCAAATCAACTATGGAAAAGGGCTTGATTATATATATGGTACAAAACCTTTAAACGATCAAGCAGAATATTTAAATCCATTTACTTCAGCTTTGAAAAAAATAAAGCCAAATGCAAGCGAAAGTGAAAAGTTAAGCTGGTTTAAGAGTTCTGTAGTAGAGGCAAAAAGCGTAAATGAATTGCATAAAGCCATAGACCAAGTATTAGCATCTGGAGGAAGGCTAAATGCATGTAATGATGGGGAATGGAGCTTTGCTGAGTATGTAATATTGGGCACACATTTTCATAAATTTGATAAGGCTGATCGTAAAAAGCTAATACGTAAATTAATGCTAAACGGTGCAGAGTTTCATGATACTTTATTGGAGAATAAATTGATAGGTGAAATCTATAATGAGCTACAACCAGAAGTTCAGCCACAGATAGATAGGCAGCTAGAAGAACTAGAGAAGGCTGGCGAAAGTGCTGTTCAAGAAGGAGAATTAATAGATATCGAGATAGACAATACAACATCGTATATAGAATTTTCTGATAATAGCAAGGTAGAGGTAGCAAAAATACTGAGAGAGTTAGGAAGTAATATTTTAAAAATTGGTAATAATGCAGTTGAGGTTAAAAGTGAGAAGGGAGGTATAAGAAACTATACCGATATGTCAGATGGAAGCTCTATTGTATTAGAATTTCCTACAAGCGCTGGCAAGCTAAATATCATATTGTACCAAGATGCAAATCAGGTGCAAGTGAGAATAGCAAATAAGGAAATGTGGGCTGAGTTAGAAAAAAGAGGCGAAGAAATAGGAAAAAATTGTCTTTTTGCTGGAATAACGGTTAAAGAAGCAGTAGAAAAAGGTAGTTTCACTAGATGTGGCATATGGAGTGAAAAGCAGAAGGAAGTAAGTGAAAAATTGTTTTCATGGGCAGACAAAGTACGTGAAAATAGTAAAGAAACTTGTAGGGCACTTTAATTCATCAATTTAAAGGTTCCAGAGTCTAGCTATTATATCTGGAGCCTTTGAGCTATAGTAGAAAATATTATATGTATGGTTCTTTGTATGAAAAAAAGTCTAGACTGTGAGGTAGGGCAAAAAGTAAAAAATTGGAGGTTAGAGCGAGGGTACACTCAGAAAGATTTAGCAGAGAAAATTGGTGTAAAGTACTGGGTAATACTGCAATATGAAAAAGGGAACCGTAGAATTTCAATCGAAAGGCGGGAGTGTTAAATAAACTGTGTCAAGCCGCATTTTTAGTTCAACTCAATTTTCAGTCTGTTGGGAAAGAAAATGTCAAGCTGAGACATAGTTAATGACCAATTAGGCAAAGCTGTAGTCCACTTTTGCTCTACCTTTTTTATAGCACAATATACCTGTTTGTACAAGGCATTTGTATTAGTAAATGAGCCCTTAGTTTTAGTAAATTTCCTAATTTGTCTATGCAATCCCTCAATTGGATTGGTGGTGTAAATCAGCTTCCTAACTGGTCCAGAATACTTAAAATAACCAGACAAATTTTCCCAATTGTTTTGCCATGATTTTGTAACCAAGGGATATTTTTCACTCCATTTTTCTTCCAGCTCAAGCAAATAATTCTCAGCAATCTCTTTACTTGAAGCACGATATATTTTTTTCAAATCATTTATGAAAACTTTTACATCTTTGCTAGATACATACTTCAGTGAATTCCTTATCTGATGCACTATGCATAGCTGTACTTCTGCTTTAGGAAATACACTATTTATAGCGGTAGGAAAGCTTTTTAGCCCATCAATACAGGCAATTAGAATATCTTCTACTCCTCTTTCTTTGAGGTCATTTAGTACTCCCAACCAGAAGTTAGCTCCTTCACTTTCAGCCAAATAAAAACCTAATACTTCTTTTCTGCCATTTTGATTTATGCCCAATATATTATACATACATTTACTTATGCAATGTCCGTCCTCCTTGACCTTAAAAAACATGCCATCCATAAATACTATTGGATACACTGATTGCAGTGGGCGGCTGCGCCATTCATTGATTACTGGTAGCAGTTTATCGGTAATACTAGATATCTCTGCTGCTGATATTTTGTGGTCATATATTTCCTCAACATGTGAAGCTATATCTCTGTATCCCATGCCACTGGCATATGTGCTTAAGACCTTTGCTTCAAGTTCTGGATGTAGGCTTGTTTGCCTTTTTTTGACTATTTGTGGTTCAAAGCTTCCCTCCCTATCTCTTGGTGTTATACCAACTCTCATTATTAATGAACCAAATAAGAAGCATTGCAGAGTTGTTTAACCGTGGAAGGGGAAAGAGAGGTAATAAATTTACACAAAGCGCTCTCAAGCAGAACAATTGTATCGTAGATTTTATTGCGCAAAATGTTCTGTTTTATATATAACCAAAACCTCTCAACAGGATTGAGGTCAGGTGAGTATGGTGGTAGGTATATAATTTCGATATTTTTAGGTATCTTTAAACTTTTTGACTTATGCCAACTAGCGCAATCCATCACGAGAAAAGCCTTTCGTATTCCTAAATATTGCGACATCTGTTCAAGGAATATATTTATACAAGCAGTGTTGACGTTTGGTGCAAATAAGCTAAAATTCTCTCCATTTCTGGGATTAACTGCACTATAGAGATAAAAATTTTCCCTACCTAATTTTACCTTAACCTGTGTCCTACTGCCTTTTTTAAACCACCCATGTCCAACTTTTGAATGTGTACCAAACCGTGATTCATCGAAGAAAAATAGCTCTTTTTCAGAATGCATGACAATAGTTTCATTGAGGTTTTTTTTTAAACTCCTCTTGCTTATTTTTATCCTGTCCACTATGAACTGGTCTTGGTGTGATATATGAGAATTTCATTCTTTGCATATTACGATGTATTGTGGATTTGCTGATATTCAAACCAAATCTTTCTTGGATTCTTATTCTCATTTCTCTAATAGTAATATTGGGGTTTTCCTCTATCCACACCTCAATTTGTTCAAGTTGACTTTGGTTCAATATAGTTTTTCTACGGCGTTGAGGTGGAGAAAATAATTTTTCTTCTCTTCCAAATTTTATGTGCTTTATCCATGTAGTAATTGCCTTTCTCGAAATGCAACATATTTTTGCTACAGCTGTTATACTGTGCTTTTTTGCTGCAATTACAGCATTTAGTTTTTTTGCAACATACGCATTATTTCTTACTTTCTTCAGCATCTCTTTTGCTGATTCCACCACTTTTTCATCCAATAATTTTGATCTTAATGCCATCTAAACCTCGCTATTTTACTTACTCCAGTATGGCTTTTTTTCCATTATTGTCTATTCGTTGCTTGTATAGCGGGAATTGGTATAACTGTCAAGGATGACCTTTATAGACGGTTAATTGCAGGTTCAGAGAAATTTAAATAATTGTGGTACGATTTTTAACCTATTGATATTCGCTTGCTTTTTTTTGAGAATAATTGCGGTAGCATTTAAAATAATGTCGATGTAAACATTAGCCTTCAAAACTTGAATAACTCTTATATAAGGTTATTTGTGGTTTTATTATGAATATCGATTCTAAATCTTTAAATGATAAAACAGAACTATTGCTTAACATAAGATCTTGCCTTTTCTACCTTTTGCCAAGAGGAACTTTTCGTGGTGATAAGTTTTACGTAGGTGATGTGCATGGTAACAAAGGAAAAAGTCTGGTAGTAGAATTAAGTGGCAGTAGAGCTGGGTTATGGAATGATTTTGCAACTGGAGAAGGTGGTGACATTATCGACCTTTGGGCAGCTGTGCATAGAAAGAATGCAAGGACAGAGTTTCCTGAGGTAATAGCTTCAATAAGTGAATGGCTCGGAAATAATAAAAAATACAGAGAGAAACAATATGTTGATGAAGACTTCGAGAAATTTATTACCCACAGTTGGAATTATTATGATGAAAATGGCCAGGTCATTGTAAAAGTTTACCGTTCTGATCCTCCAGGAAAGAAAAAAGTATACAAGCCTTTTGATGTCAAACAATCTAAGTTTGCAGCACCAGAGATAAGGCCACTCTACAACATTCCAGAAATCTTAAAGTCTGATAAAGTTATTCTGGTTGAAGGAGAAAAATGTGCAGAAGCGCTGATAGAACAAGGAATTGTAGCTACAACAACAATGTCTGGAGCAAACGCAGATGTTGATAAAACAGACTGGTCGCCCCTAAAGGGTAAACATATTATTATATGGCCAGATAATGATGAAGCAGGTAATAAATACGCAAAAAATGCTGAAAAAAAGCTTTTAGAGATCGGAGTTGAATCACTTGTTATTCTTAATATTCCACAAAATAAAACAAAAGGCTGGGATGCTGCTGATTGTGTGTTAGAAGGAATAAGAGCTTCTGAGTTTATTGAAAGGAGGTTAAAGAAAAATGATAAACTCAATATTTTAGATTGGAATCTCAGCCGTTATTTAGGTGAAGTACCAACACAAAAGTTCCTAGTTGAAGGGTTATTTCCTTTAGGCGTTACTTCAATAGTAGCTGCTATGGGAGATACAGGCAAAGGAATGCTACTACTTGATTTAGCTCTCAAAGTTGCAAGTGATACAGATCAGATCTGTGGTTTTGGTTCGCTTGTAAAAGAGCACGGATCAGTGGTAATTTTTTCAGCAGAAGATGATGCAGATGAGATACATCGTCGCTTAGAACGTCTTGATCCTGAAGGTAATAGAGCAAAGTACCAGGATCGTGTATTTATTGTACCTATGCCAAACACAGGAGGACCATTTTCTATAATAAAAACCAATACGCGTGGTAAATGTCCTGAAACTTCAGAAAAATTTGAAGGTATTAGCGAACAATTAAATGCAATTGAAAATTTAAAACTGATTATTTTTGATCCATTAGTATCGTTTGTTCATGCTGATATAAATTCAGATCCAGAACTTGGGTGGTATTCAACAGGATTGCTTGCAAGTTTGGCAACTGAAACAGGAGCGACTGTAATTGCTGCACATCATATGAGAAAACCTAAATGTGGATCAATTACAACCGTAGAACAAGCAAGAGATGCAATAAGAGGTACAACTGCACTTGTTGATGGAGTTAGATGCTCTTTTGCATTATGGCCTGCACTAGTAGAGCATCAAAATTCAGTGTGTAATACACTAAAGCTTGAAAGAACTCATAGTAAAATTTATCAGGGAGCAGTGGTTAAGTCCAATGGGGCAGCAGACAGAAGTGTAAGAACTTATTTGCGTTCATCAACAGGCTTGCTAGAAGATATATCTGAACAAATTAATGCTATTAAGTCCTCTGATGAAGAGTTAAAAAATATACTTATTCACTACATTAAACTTTCAGCCCACGAAGGCCATCCATTTACGCATACAGGTGGTCCTGGAATTTTCAAACAAAGGCATAAATTACCACCTATGTTTCATAATGTTAGCAGACATAAACTTGAACGTTTAGTACAGAGTTTACTAAATGACAATAGGGTAGTAAAAGGTATGGCTGCAGATTCAAAAGAAGATAAGTGGCTTGATGTTCCAACTGGTCCTTTTGCAAGAGGTGAAGGTAAATTTAAGCTGGGTGCAGGGAAATTCAAAGTTGCTAATAGTCTTTAAAAACAGTTTACAGCCATCAGCATAAATCTGCTATAATAAAAGGTTAATTACAAACTTGAAAAAACTTTTATTTAAAAAATGGGTCATACAAAAAGCATTTAAGCCAAACTGGGAATACAAATTTCGCAACTATAGGCAAGCTTGATGTATTTCATTACTTTGGCTAGGCCGATCTGAGTTTTATAGTTTCCGTGATTTTCGGCAAAATTTCAAAATAAGGAAACAGAAATATAATACACCTAAACCATTGAAATTCAGTATTTTTATCCATTTAATATCTATAAGAACCTGTACATGATCTCAAGAAAGGAATAAACTAAGAGATAATGTATATAAGTTAGGATATATGAGGAGTGTATACCCAAGTGATATAAGTCGGGAAAGATTTGAGATTATATTACCAGATCTAGAATCCTGTAGAAAAAAAACAAAACCAAGAAAACTGGATTTATATGAGTTATTTTGCGGTGTACTTTATGTGCTAAAAAGTGGCTGTCAGTGGCGAATGCTACCAAAAGAGTTTCCAAAATGGCGCAATTGTTACGATTACTTCAAGAGATGGAGTAAAAAACCGAATGAAGATAGAGAAAGTGTTCTAGAAATTGTCTTAAAAAAAATTAGTTGGAGAGGTTCGTTTCAACAGTGGTCGGAATACAAAAACAAGCTTCTGCATCATTGATGCTCAAAGTGTAAAAAACACCGATATTGCTGAAGAAAAAGGTTATGATGCCGGCAAGAAAATTTCAGGAATAAAGCGTCATATTGCAGTAGATACGCAAGGTTTGCCACATGCAATTTATATTACTACAGCTAATATCGGAGATCGTACTGCTGCTGTAGAGATGATTTGTAACGCAAGAAAAAATCTTTCCGAAGTTCAAAATATACTAGTTGATGCAGGTTATACAGGAGAAAATTTTGCAACTCAAATAAAAACGACTATTGGTGCAACCGTTGAAGTAATAAAACGAAGTGAATTACATACCTTTGTTGTATTGCCAAAAAGGTGGGTTGTAGAGCGTTCTTTTGCTTGGCTGGAAAAGTGTAGACGGTTATGGAAAAATTGCGAGCGTAAACTCAATACTAGCCTACAAATGGTCGTTCTAGCTTTTACTGCCTTGCTCCTCAAAAGATTATGAACAGGCTCTAAGACTTTATCTTTCCATTTCCAAAAGACTTAATGAATCAGATCGCCCTAGAACCCGCTACAGTAGCTAGCTTTCCACTTTCCGAAAATCTTATATATTATTATAATATGTAAATAACACTATACATATATATATACTAATAACAAATAATAATAAACAATATGAAAATATAATGAGGTTAACTAGAATTAAAGTAATGCTTAGGGAGTGAAGAAAAAAGAAGTTAGGGGAACTGGAAAGATCTTAAAATATTCATAAATACAAGAAATAGCTTTTAATGCGGATTTAAAACGATTCTATGACTTTGGGGTACAATTATACCACTAAGACCTAAGTTGCTTACGTAGAATAGCTTAAAACTCAATTACAAGGGACTTCTAAATTATTTTCTACTTTAAATTTTTACTTGTTATAAAAAAACTTCATTTTAGTTTATCACGTCTTTTATTCGTTGTAAAATATTTTTTCAAACAGGCAAAGTAGTCGTCAACTGATGTTTGAATTACGTATGCTATTCCATCAAAATATAAATCAATAACTGCTGGCATATCAGAGGCTTATAAATATGGTCATAAGTTAGATGCAGAACGTTCTCGTAGATATTTTTACACTTGTGTTGAAGGTATGGAAGAGAAAGTTACAAACCAACTAAATAAGGATATTACAGTGTATGAAAAGATTTTACCAACCGATTACAAATCGCCAGAATATGGAAGTATTGTGCCAGTTGAAGATTCAAACATTTGGCTTTACTATAATTAGATCTCAGCTACAATACCAGACTCCAGAACTTTTCAGTCTTGGCAGAATCTGGTGCAGTTTATGAGATCTGGTACTTTCTGCTAGCAAAAAAATGATGTATTTTCAATAGTTTAAGGGTTGACAGATTTCTGAGCTGTAATCTGGTTTAGGTGGCAAAAAACTTAGGAATATTGAGGGGTTTTGACCAGTTTTCAGTCTCTAAAGTTTTCTATTATTATATAATAATAAGTAGTATGAATTAACATATACTACTTTCATCTTACTACTCAAAAAACTTAACTTCTGCAAAAAGGTAAAAGCCACTACAATTAAGTTTCAAAGCGATTCTACAACCCACCAAGACCTATGCAAGATAGCTTAAAACTCAATTAAGAGGCATTTCTAAATTGTTTTTTACTTTTATGAAATTTAGCTCTAAGTTTTTACACTTTTTTGATCAAGACTTTTCTTTTCTTCTACCAATTTATCAAAGTCTGACTTGTATGACTTATCCTGTGTTTTTCTAAACACCTCATATTCTTTTGTAGCTAGGGCAATTGCTACTTCATGAGAGGTTTTGCCATAATTCTGTAATATATCTTGCTCATTAAATCTTAAAAATGCATCGAGTTTCTCTTTCCAATCCTTCATATACATTACTTTACCCCTGGCAGCTTGAAACTCTGCGTAATCTATATACATATTTACTATTCTGTTTAGCTGAGCAATTTCATTTTTATCTAAATAGTTTTTTGCTACTTGCGTGTCAGAAAGAAAGATTTTTCCCTTAGGCCCCTTACGCCAATTTGTTAATCCCATATTAGGTTTACTTCTATCCACTCTGTTAGCAATAATTTCTGCTGCTGTATTTCCAGTAATAGCAAAATGCAATTTATTCTGCACTATAGCAAAGAAATTTTTTGTTTCAGTTGAACAGCTTGCATAGTCTACTGAAGTTGCATAAATGTCTGTGATTTTCTGATAAGCCATACGCTCACTTGCACGAATTTCTCTAATTTCTTCAAGCAACTCATCAAAAAACCGAGTGTCAAATCTAGAGCCATTTTTAAATCTATTGCTATCAATCACGAAACCTTTGAAAATATACTTCTTTAGCTTATCAGTTGCCCATGTGCGAAAAGCAGCACCACGCTCTGAATTGACACGATAACCAACTGATATCACAGCCTCTAAATTGTAGAAAACCACATCACGTTTTACTTCTCTTTCTCCCTCTTTTTGAACTATCGAGGATTCCTCGGTAGTTGAGTTTTTATCTAGTTCTTTACATAGATAAATGTTCTTTAGGTGCAATGAAATATTATCAGTTGAACAGCCAAATAACTCAGCCATATGTTTCTGAGTAAGCCATAGATTTTCATTTTCAAATCTAACTTCAATACATACCTTTCCATCATCTGTTTCATAGAATAAAATTTCATTATGATTCCTGTTCATACACTTCCTTTAACACCCTTTGAAAAGCAAATAAAAAGTACTATTAATGATTAGATTGATATAAGTAAACTTACGGGTAAGTTTAACATCGTTTTTATTCATTGTAAAGAAAAAATTTGTATGAAGGAGAAAACTCACTTTGCAACAGCTTTCATAAGTTCCTTGTATCTCTCATCTTTTTTTATTGAGTGTTCCCAGAAAACCTTTAAATTAGCTGATAGCAAGAGAAACAAAGTGTTTGCTAAGTTGCGTAATTGAGAAGAAATAACTTAACTCAAACAAAAAAAATTTAGTGCAAATCAAATTTCCAACCTCATTTCTAGTATATATCTGTTAAGAGGTAGTTGAAAGAGCTACTATAACGTAGACAACCTTAATCCATATACTTCTTAGAGCCTGTTCATAATCTTTTGAGGAGCAAGGCAGTAAAAGCTAGAACGACCATTTGTAGTCTAGTATTGAGTTTACGCTCGCAATTTTTCCATAACCGTCTACACTTTTCCAGCCAAGCAAAAGAACGCTCTACAACCCACCTTTTTGGCAATACAACAAAGGTATGTAATTCACTTCGTTTTATTACTTCAACGGTTGCACCAATAGTCGTTTTTATTTGAGTTGCAAAATTTTCTCCTGTATAACCTGCATCAACTAGTATATTTTGAACTTCGGAAAGATTTTTTCTTGCGTTACAAATCATCTCTACAGCAGCAGTACGATCTCCGATATTAGCTGTAGTAATATAAATTGCATGTGGCAAACCTTGCGTATCTACTGCAATATGACGCTTTATTCCTGAAATTTTCTTGCCGGCATCATAACCTTTTTCTTCAGCAATATCGGTGTTTTTTACACTTTGAGCATCAATGATGCAGAAGCTTGTTTTTGTATTCCGACCACTGTTGAAACGAACCTCTCCAACTAATTTTTTTTAAGACAATTTCTAGAACACTTTCTCTATCTTCATTCGGTTTTTTACTCCATCTCTTGAAGTAATCGTAACAATTGCGCCATTTTGGAAACTCTTTTGGTAGCATTCGCCACTGACAGCCACTTTTTAGCACATAAAGTACACCGCAAAATAACTCATATAAATCCAGTTTTCTTGGTTTTGTTTTTTTTCTACAGGATTCTAGATCTGGTAATATAATCTCAAATCTTTCCCGACTTATATCACTTGGGTATACACTCCTCATATATCCTAACTTATATACATTATCTCTTAGTTTATTCCTTTCTTGAGATCATGTACAGGTTCTAATAGTAATATTGGGGTTTTCCTCTATCCACACCTCAATTTGTTCAAGTTGACTTTGGTTCAATATAGTTTTTCTACGGCGTTGAGGTGGAGAAAATAATTTTTCTTCTCTTCCAAATTTTATGTGCTTTATCCATGTAGTAATTGCCTTTCTCGAAATGCAACATATTTTTGCTACAGCTGTTATACTGTGCTTTTTTGCTGCAATTACAGCATTTAGTTTTTTTGCAACATACGCATTATTTCTTACTTTCTTCAGCATCTCTTTTGCTGATTCCACCACTTTTTCATCCAATAATTTTGATCTTAATGCCATCTAAACCTCGCTATTTTACTTACTCCAGTATGGCTTTTTTTCCATTATTGTCTATTCGTTGCTTGTATAGCGGGAATTGGTATTACTTTTGTAAAACTCGCCACCAGGTAGTAAATGGAGTAGGTATTCTTCAATTCTATCAATTACTAACGCTTTTATTTCTTCTAGAGATTTATTCATAAAAGGTGCCCTCCAATAATTTATGATAAAAAAATGATTCTTTTATTCGCTTATACCAATTCCCGCTATACAAGCAACGAATAGACAATAATGGAAAAAAAGCCATACTGGAGTAAGTAAAATAGCGAGGTTTAGATGGCATTAAGATCAAAATTATTGGATGAAAAAGTGGTGGAATCAGCAAAAGAGATGCTGAAGAAAGTAAGAAATAATGCGTATGTTGCAAAAAAACTAAATGCTGTAATTGCAGCAAAAAAGCACAGTATAACAGCTGTAGCAAAAATATGTTGCATTTCGAGAAAGGCAATTACTACATGGATAAAGCACATAAAATTTGGAAGAGAAGAAAAATTATTTTCTCCACCTCAACGCCGTAGAAAAACTATATTGAACCAAAGTCAACTTGAACAAATTGAGGTGTGGATAGAGGAAAACCCCAATATTACTATTAGAGAAATGAGAATAAGAATCCAAGAAAGATTTGGTTTGAATATCAGCAAATCCACAATACATCGTAATATGCAAAGAATGAAATTCTCATATATCACACCAAGACCAGTTCATAGTGGACAGGATAAAAATAAGCAAGAGGAGTTTAAAAAAAAACCTCAATGAAACTATTGTCATGCATTCTGAAAAAGAGCTATTTTTCTTCGATGAATCACGGTTTGGTACACATTCAAAAGTTGGACATGGGTGGTTTAAAAAAGGCAGTAGGACACAGGTTAAGGTAAAATTAGGTAGGGAAAATTTTTATCTCTATAGTGCAGTTAATCCCAGAAATGGAGAGAATTTTAGCTTATTTGCACCAAACGTCAACACTGCTTGTATAAATATATTCCTTGAACAGATGTCGCAATATTTAGGAATACGAAAGGCTTTTCTCGTGATGGATTGCGCTAGTTGGCATAAGTCAAAAAGTTTAAAGATACCTAAAAATATCGAAATTATATACCTACCACCATACTCACCTGACCTCAATCCTGTTGAGAGGTTTTGGTTATATATAAAACAGAACATTTTGCGCAATAAAATCTACGATACAATTGTTCTGCTTGAGAGCGCTTTGTGTAAATTTATTACCTCTCTTTCCCCTTCCACGGTTAAACAACTCTGCAATGCTTCTTATTTGGTTCATTAATAATGAGAGTTGGTATTAGAAAGGTATCCAATCAAGCTCAGTATTTTCTGGAGTAATAACCGTAGCAATCTTGTTTTTTTCTCCATATCGATCAGCTTCAATACCAACTTTTGCAGTAAACTCTAACCCATTAAAATCAGCTATAGAGTTGACTTTTCTAGCGATAACTGCTTTTTCTGAAGTGTCATTTGAATGAATGTTCCGTGCTGACTCTAAAATACTTCTAAGCATAGAACGGCCAGATTCTGCCCAAACATCTTCTCCTTCAACGCTTGCTTTGCCACTTTTGACACCTATAATCTGAAAAATCTTGCGTTTTGCATATGGACCTTCAGTGACAGTAAATTCAGCGTTTAAATAGATGCTGCCAGTAGTGTAGCTTTTCGTGAACCAATTTTCATAACCTCCAGGCTTTATTGCCATTTTTACCTTGACTGTTGTACTTTTCGGTATTAAACTGCTCTGCAGTTTCGCGTTATTAAAATCAGTTAAAAAATCTGTTAGCATATTGTTCCCTATAAATTAAGTAAAAAAAAGAATCAACTCCATTGGTCTACAAGTTTCCAATGACCATTTATCTTATCGACAAGCTTGCTTGCCACACGTTCACCATTTCGCAGCTCAAACACTATTTGACGGGTAGTGCTTTCTTCATCATGAGCAAACATCACCATGCCTGTGCTATAAAATCCACGTAAAGATCCAGCACCGCTTAGGCCTTGGAATGGATCTTCTTCCAGCATCTTTTTGGACAGTTTTTTTGTGTGGTGGGTGAGGATTATACCTGCATCTGGATTAATAATGTTCCTCAGTTTTTCAAGCGTTTTTTGCAAAAAGAATAGCATAGCGCTGTTGTCATTTTCATTACCATATTCACTTGAGTTAAAAATGTTACGAAGAGGATCAATCGCAATAATATCAGGCTTAAAACGTTCTTTGACAGTATTTTTAATTTCATCTATTTCTTCACTATTGAATGATAATTGCACTCTTGGTGTGATAATTAAGTTATTGGCAGCTATGTCCAAAAGTTCGTTATCCAGTCGAAGTTGTTGCAAACGTTCTTTCATATATTCATATTCAATTTCAGTTTGCATGTAGAAAATTTTCAAAGGTCTATTTGGTGTCATACCGAGAAATGATCTACCAGCAGCCATATGGACAAGCCAAGAGATCAAAAAGTCACTTTTGCCGATTTTAGGTGGGCCACCCAGTACCAATAGACCTCTTTTCGTTAAAATTCTTGGTGAGATTATATCCTCTGGTATTGGCGTTTGATCACTTAAATATTCCTTTACGCTATAAAAAGGGACTTTTTGACCGATGTTGAAAAAGCTTTGTTCCATATTACTCCTTTTAAAATTAAATTGAGGCAACAGAAGCCAAGGTTTTGGCTTTAATTTTTGCAAGTAATTTACCTAAATGCGGTTCTTCAACCATATTTAGGCAGCCACTTCGATCTTTAGCTGGATATCCCCAAGAGTTAATAGTCTGACAGACAAATGAACGTTTCTCTGTTCCATCATCTTTCTTAATTCCAACCATACTAATCACTTCATCAACAATGCCGGGAATCTCACTGGCAGTTTTAGCCCCTTCACATTGAGGTAGCCAGGTTGAACGATTGCAGTCATCAAGATATTGACCTAAGGTGCCAACTATGATGATGTCTTTGTCTCTGATATGTTGAAATTGATTGAGCCAAGCCATCATCTCTTGAGCAAGTAATCCATAGGCAGCTCTTTTATCTTCTCTTCCTGATCTATCTGAAAAAGCTTCAGGTTGCATTCTGGCCCATGAAAAACATAAACGTGATGCAACAGTTATGCTATCAATAAAAATAGAGCGGTATTTAGAAACCTCAGAGCCTGTTCATAATCTTTTGAGGAGCAAGGCAGTAAAAGCTAGAACGACCATTTGTAGTCTAGTATTGAGTTTACGCTCGCAATTTTTCCATAACCGTCTACACTTTTCCAGCCAAGCAAAAGAACGCTCTACAACCCACCTTTTTGGCAATACAACAAAGGTATGTAATTCACTTCGTTTTATTACTTCAACGGTTGCACCAATAGTCGTTTTTATTTGAGTTGCAAAATTTTCTCCTGTATAACCTGCATCAACTAGTATATTTTGAACTTCGGAAAGATTTTTTCTTGCGTTACAAATCATCTCTACAGCAGCAGTACGATCTCCGATATTAGCTGTAGTAATATAAATTGCATGTGGCAAACCTTGCGTATCTACTGCAATATGACGCTTTATTCCTGAAATTTTCTTGCCGGCATCATAACCTTTTTCTTCAGCAATATCGGTGTTTTTTACACTTTGAGCATCAATGATGCAGAAGCTTGTTTTTGTATTCCGACCACTGTTGAAACGAACCTCTCCAACTAATTTTTTTTAAGACAATTTCTAGAACACTTTCTCTATCTTCATTCGGTTTTTTACTCCATCTCTTGAAGTAATCGTAACAATTGCGCCATTTTGGAAACTCTTTTGGTAGCATTCGCCACTGACAGCCACTTTTTAGCACATAAAGTACACCGCAAAATAACTCATATAAATCCAGTTTTCTTGGTTTTGTTTTTTTTCTACAGGATTCTAGATCTGGTAATATAATCTCAAATCTTTCCCGACTTATATCACTTGGGTATACACTCCTCATATATCCTAACTTATATACATTATCTCTTAGTTTATTCCTTTCTTGAGATCATGTACAGGTTCTTAGGAGTAGCACATGATTCTCGAATTTCCGTTGTTGGCCAACAAAAAAACTATAAACCGCTTTTTGATAGTACGTTCGAGGAACTAAACGATATTTTGGAATCAGTGCTACTTATAGTTTTAAATAATGTCAATCCTAACACTGGACCTCGGTAAACAGACAGGCTGGGCAATTCTAACCAATGGAGTAATTGAAAGTGGAAGCAAAAGTTTTCATGGTAGCCGTTTTAGCGGAGGTGGCATGTGCTTCTTGAATTTTCGTAATTGGCTCAATTCTTTGAAAGACATTTCTGCAGTGTATTTTGAGGAAGTGAGAAGACATCTAGGAACTGATGCAGCGCATTGCTATGGCGGTTTTCTCGCAGTTCTGTCTGCTTGGTGTGAAGAGAACAATATTCCCTACCAAGGTGTTAATGTTAAAACTATCAAACGCTTTATAGCAGGCAAAGGCAATGCAAGTAAGAGTGAAGTTATTGAAGCGATACGTGAAAAAGGTTTTGCACCTAGAGATGATAATGAGGCTGATGCTTTGGCATTAATGTTCTATGTTAGTAAAGATTTTAACATATTAAAAATACCATAAAAGTGGGTCCTTTCGGCCATACTGGCTGGTTTAGTGGGTCAGACCCCAGGCCTTCTTTAGCGTCAGAGATATTTTGAATATTAACTTTTTAATTATTAAGATATGAATTTAGCAATCCACTATTATCCTACTCAAAATCTGGTCGAATATGAGCGTAATCCACGTAAAAATGATGACGTAGTAAATAGAATGTGTGCTTCAATCAGGGAATTTGGCTTTCGTATACCAATAGTTGCAAAAAGCGATGGCACTGTGGTTGATGGTCATTTAAGACTTAAAGCAGCAAGAAAACTTGGTATGGAGAGCATTCCTGTTGTTTTAAGTGATAATTTAAATGAACCACAAACTAAAGCTTTTCGGTTACTGGCAAATCAATCAGCTAACTGGGCAAAATGGGACGATGATCTTTTGAAGGTGGAAATTCAAGAATTAGAAGATTTGCAGTTTGATCTTAAAATGACTGGATTTGAGCTAGAAAAAGTTCAAAACTTTCTTGACGATTTAGATGGTGAAGAAGAAGATCTTTCTGACTTATACCAATTCCCGCTATACAAGCAACGAATAGACGATAATGGAAAAAAAGCCATACTGGAGTAAGTAAAACAGCGAGGTTTAGATGGCATTAAGATCAAAATTATTGGATGAAAAAGTGGTGGAATCAGCAAAAGAGATGCTGAAGAAAGTAAGAAATAATGCGTATGTTGCAAAAAAACTAAATGCTGTAATTGCAGCAAAAAAGCACAGTATAACAGCTGTAGCAAAAATATGTTGCATTTCGAGAAAGGCAATTACTACATGGATAAAGCACATAAAATTTGGAAGAGAAGAAAAATTATTTTCTCCACCTCAACGCCGTAGAAAAACTATATTGAACCAAAGTCAACTTGAACAAATTGAGGTGTGGATAGAGGAAAACCCCAATATTACTATTAGAGAAATGAGAATAAGAATCCAAGAAAGATTTGGTTTGAATATCAGCAAATCCACAATACATCGTAATATGCAAAGAATGAAATTCTCATATATCACACCAAGACCAGTTCATAGTGGACAGGATAAAAATAAGCAAGAGGAGTTTAAAAAAAAACCTCAATGAAACTATTGTCATGCATTCTGAAAAAGAGCTATTTTTCTTCGATGAATCACGGTTTGGTACACATTCAAAAGTTGGACATGGGTGGTTTAAAAAAGGCAGTAGGACACAGGTTAAGGTAAAATTAGGTAGGGAAAATTTTTATCTCTATAGTGCAGTTAATCCCAGAAATGGAGAGAATTTTAGCTTATTTGCACCAAACGTCAACACTGCTTGTATAAATATATTCCTTGAACAGATGTCGCAATATTTAGGAATACGAAAGGCTTTTCTCGTGATGGATTGCGCTAGTTGGCATAAGTCAAAAAGTTTAAAGATACCTAAAAATATCGAAATTATATACCTACCACCATACTCACCTGACCTCAATCCTGTTGAGAGGTTTTGGTTATATATAAAACAGAACATTTTGCGCAATAAAATCTACGATACAATTGTTCTGCTTGAGAGCGCTTTGTGTAAATTTATTACCTCTCTTTCCCCTTCCACGGTTAAACAACTCTGCAATGCTTCTTATTTGGTTCATTAATAATGAGAGTTGGTATAAGTTACCATGAAGTTTCTTGAAATGTGGTTTCTTTTACTCACATTAAATTTGTAGTTTTTTTATTTTAATACAATTTCAGTTTTGACTGTAGAGGAGGTTCCGATGTCAAAAAATACCTATAGTGATCAAGTTATACCAATTCCCGCTATACAAGCAACGAATAGACAATAATGGAAAAAAAGCCATACTGGAGTAAGTAAAATAGCGAGGTTTAGATGGCATTAAGATCAAAATTATTGGATGAAAAAGTGGTGGAATCAGCAAAAGAGATGCTGAAGAAAGTAAGAAATAATGCGTATGTTGCAAAAAAACTAAATGCTGTAATTGCAGCAAAAAAGCACAGTATAACAGCTGTAGCAAAAATATGTTGCATTTCGAGAAAGGCAATTACTACATGGATAAAGCACATAAAATTTGGAAGAGAAGAAAAATTATTTTCTCCACCTCAACGCCGTAGAAAAACTATATTGAACCAAAGTCAACTTGAACAAATTGAGGTGTGGATAGAGGAAAACCCCAATATTACTATTAGAGAAATGAGAATAAGAATCCAAGAAAGATTTGGTTTGAATATCAGCAAATCCACAATACATCGTAATATGCAAAGAATGAAATTCTCATATATCACACCAAGACCAGTTCATAGTGGACAGGATAAAAATAAGCAAGAGGAGTTTAAAAAAAAACCTCAATGAAACTATTGTCATGCATTCTGAAAAAGAGCTATTTTTCTTTGATGAATCACGGTTTGGTACACATTCAAAAGTTGGACATGGGTGGTTTAAAAAAGGCAGTAGGACACAGGTTAAGGTAAAATTAGGTAGGGAAAATTTTTATCTCTATAGTGCAGTTAATCCCAGAAATGGAGAGAATTTTAGCTTATTTGCACCAAACGTCAACACTGCTTGTATAAATATATTCCTTGAACAGATGTCGCAATATTTAGGAATACGAAAGGCTTTTCTCGTGATGGATTGCGCTAGTTGGCATAAGTCAAAAAGTTTAAAGATACCTAAAAATATCGAAATTATATACCTACCACCATACTCACCTGACCTCAATCCTGTTGAGAGGTTTTGGTTATATATAAAACAGAACATTTTGCGCAATAAAATCTACGATACAATTGTTCTGCTTGAGAGCGCTTTGTGTAAATTTATTACCTCTCTTTCCCCTTCCACGGTTAAACAACTCTGCAATGCTTCTTATTTGGTTCATTAATAATGAGAGTTGGTATTAGTTGTTGATGACAAAAAGGTAGAAATAACAAAGCCAGGTGATCTTTGGATTTTAGGTGATCATAGAATCTATTGTGGTGATAGCTCTGTAGTTGAATCATATAAAGCGCTGTTAGATGATAAAATGGCAGACATTACTGTTTGTGATCCTCCATATAACGTTGATTATGGTAATAGCCAAGACAAAAAGATATTAAATGATAATCAAGGTGAAAAGTACGAACTTTTTCTCTACGACATCTGTTCCCATATTTTAGCATATACGAAAGGTGCAATTTACATCTGCATATCATCATCAGAGTTTTCAACGTTGCAAAAAGCATTTGAGGAAGCGGGAGGGAAATGGTCAACATTTATCATTTGGGCAAAGAATCACTTTACGCTAGGAAGATCAGATTATCAAAGACAATACGAAGCAATGCTCTATGGATGGAAAAGCGGCAATAAACGTGAGTGGCATGGGGGTAGAAATCAAAGTGATCTGTGGTTTTATGATAAGCCAACACATAACTCATTACATCCAACAATGAAGCCAGTAGAGCTAATGGAGAGAGCAATAGTAAACAGCAGCAGATCAGGAGACATAGTACTTGATCCATTTAGCGGTTCTGGAAGTACACTGATTGCATGTGAGAGAACAGGAAGAATTTGCAGGACAATAGAGTTAGATTCAAAATTTGTAGATGTAACCATAAAACGTTGGCAAATATATACCGGAAGAGATGCCCTTTTAGCCAGTACTGGTAAAACTTTTGCAGAAATTCAAGAAGAAAATTCGTAAAAAGGAGCAAAAAAAGTGGAGGAAAAGAGTGGAAAAAATCACGCAGACGGAATGGGCAAGAGAGATAGGAGTATCAAAGCAATATGTCTGTTATTTAGTAAAGAAAGGAATAGTTGAGTTGGAGGATGGTTTGGTAAATAGAGAACAAGCAAATGAAGCGGTGGCAGCAATAAGAGATCCAAGTCAGCCACTGAGGAGGAAAAATCCAGAAAGTACAAGTAACCTTTCTACGATGTTGCTAGAAACTAGAATAAAAAATGAAATGGAACGAGGTAAACTGCTTGAGGCAAAGGCAAAAGCTGAGATTGGTGAACTTGTAGCAGTAGAGGAAGTAAAGCGCGATGCATTTAATGTAGCAAGAGTTGTCCGTAATAATTTGCTTAATATTCCAAATAGAGTTTCAGCACTGCTTGCATCACTAAGTGACACTGAAAAGATTCATAAGACGCTCACTGAAGAGATTACAAACTCACTTGAAGAATTATCTAACACTAAATTTCAAATATAAGAAAGATTTTGAATATAAAATGGCTGATAACTTAAGTTTAGAGTTAATAAAGTGTCTCATCAATCAACGTGGATTAGATGTTAATGTTAGAGGATTAAATGGAAAGACACCACTACATTGTGCTATAGAGTTTGATGAATTAAGCATGATAGATCTGCTACTTACGAAAAAGAATATCAATCCTTTTGTGGAAGATAATGATGGTAAAACATCTCTTGATTACGCCAAAGAAGGGAAAAAAGCAGAAATATTACAAGCGCTAATTAATAACAAATACGGATCAGAACAAGATAACTTACTTCATTTAGCTGCAATGATAGGTGAAGTTAATGCAGTTAGATATTTGATAGGAAAAGGTGTTGACGTTAATGTACGAAATGCTCTGCATCATACGCCATTACATCTAGCAGCAGGAATAGGACATGCAGAAGTTGTAAAGATTTTGATAAGAGAAGGAAAAGCTGAAATAGATGTCTTTGATGCACGGAATCAGACACCAATGCACTATGCAGTTAATAACAAAAAATTGGAGATAGTAAAGTTACTGCTAAAGCTTGGAGCAGATGTAAATAGCACGCGCATGGGACAAAACTCAATGAAATTGTTACCTATTCATATAGCTGTAAGTAATACTAATTACGATGAAAGAGATCTGTGTTTGGATATCCTCAAATGCTTAATAAGGGAGCCTAATGCTCAAGTCAATTTGCAAGACTACGAAAATCAAACACCACTACATTACGCTGAAAGACTTAAAACAATAGAGGTCTTACTAACGCGAGAAGATATAGATCCATTGGTAAAAGACGATAGCGGCAAAACACCATTTGATTACGCTAAACCTGAGATAAAGAAGGCTTTGGTGAGTAATAAATACGGTTCTGAGAAGAATAGTCTACTCCATTTAGCTGCACAAATGGGAGAAGTTGAGCTTGTAGAGTCTATTTTAAAAGAAGAAATTGATATTGATATTTCAAACAATAAAGGTCTATCACCGATTTACCTTGCTGCAGAAAAAGGACATTTACATGTAGTAAAATTACTACTGAAAAAAGGAGCAAACTATACACCTGTTCTGCACTCAGCAATCAAGTCAAATAATTTAGAATTGCTAAAAACTTTATTTAAAGAAAAGAGTATCAAATTACCAGATGAGATAGGCAAGTCTGTACCAGTTTATTATAGATGTATAGAATATAGAGATGCAAAAGTAAGAAAATACAATAATGTGATCTGTATTTTTACCTCAGTAAGTGCAGTAGCAATATCGGTATATATAGGGTTAACAGCAACAACAATAAGCAGTGCAATCATTTTTGCAACAGTAACAGGAGTATTTGCGCTTGTTATAGCAATAATGATAAGTGAGATGAGTAAAAGATATATAGAAAACGAATTTCAGAAAAAGATGTTTATGGAATTGGAGGAGTGTGGAGGAATAAACTCTACTGTTAACAATATTGAGATAGAACCAATTATGAGTAGATGCAGACAATGATATACGCTAGAGCTTTTTCTGAAGGTTTAAGACCAGATCCCCAGCTTAAAGTATCAGAGTGGGCGAATGAGTATCGAGTTTTAGCAGCAACTGCAGCATCAGAGCCAGGTAAATGGAGAACAGAGAGAACTCCTTATTTAAAAGAAATCATGGATTCACTATCTCCGTCCTCACCAGCAGAAAAAGTAGTATTCATGAAAGGAGCACAGATTGGAGGAACAGAAGCAGGAAATAATTGGATTGGCTATATCATCGATCAAACGCCAGGGCCAATGCTAGTAGTACAGCCGACAGTTGAAATGGGAAAGCGTTGGTCAAAAGGAAGATTTGCACCACTGATTGAAAGTACACCATGTTTAAAAAGTAAAGTAAAGACCCAAGGTCAAGAGACTCAGGCAATACTGTACAAAGTAAGGAATTTCCAGGTGGAATAGTAGTAATAACCGGAGCAAATAGCAGTGTAGCACTGAGATCTATGCCAGTAAAATATCTCTTTCTTGATGAAATAGATGCCTATCCAGGAGATTCAGGAGGAGAAGGAGATCCAGTACTGCTTATACCAACTCTCATTATTAATGAACCAAATAAGAAGCATTGCAGAGTTGTTTAACCGTGGAAGGGGAAAGAGAGGTAATAAATTTACACAAAGCGCTCTCAAGCAGAACAATTGTATCGTAGATTTTATTGCGCAAAATGTTCTGTTTTAGGGAACGTTCAAAAAAGTGTGTCAAACCGAAAAAAAAGTAATAAATTGATATAAAAAATGGAGGTTTGATATGAGTCAAGCAAATAGAACTACTGGTTTGGTAGATTATAAAGAATTAGAAACAAATATCCTGTCATCTATACGAGAAGGAAGACCATTGACAGGAAGAGATGGAGCATTAACACCGTTTATAAAAAGGTTGCTAGAGGCAAGTCTGGAAGGTGAAATAGAAAGCCACATGTCAGCTAAAAGTGAAGAAAATAACCGAAGAAATGGGAGAAATGCAAAAACTTTACGCACGAGTGCAGGTTCATTTGAGCTGCTAACACCAAGAGATAGGGAGGGAAACTTTGAACCGCAAATAGTCAAAAAAAGGCAAACGAGCCTACATCCAGAACTTGAAGCAAAGGTCTTAAGTACATACGCCAGTGGCATGGGATACAGAGACATAGCTTCACACGTTGAGGAAATATATGACCATAAAATATCAGCAGCAGAGATATCCAGTATTACTGATAAATTGCTACCAATAATCAATGAATGGCGCAGCCGTCCACTGCAATCAGTGTATCCAATAGTGTTCATGGATGGCATGTTTTTTAAGGTCAAGGAGGACGGACATTGCGTAAGTAAATGCATGTATAATATATTGGGTATAAATCAAAATGGCAGAAAAGAAGTATTAGGTTTTTATTTGGCTGAAAGTGAGGGAGCTAACTTCTGGTTGGGAGTTCTAAATGACCTCAAAGAAAGAGGAGTAGAAGATATTTTAATTGCCTGCATTGATGGACTAAAAAGCTTTCCTACAGCTATAAATAGTGTATTTCCTAAAGCAGAAGTACAGCTATGTATAGTGCATCAGATAAGGAATTCACTGAAATATGTATCTAGCAAAGATGTAAAAGTTTTCATGAATGATTTGAAAAAAATATATCGTGCTTCAAGTAAAGAAATCGCTGAGAATTATTTGCTTGAGCTGGAAGAAAAATGGAGTGAAAAATATCCCTTAGTTACAAAATCGTGGCAAAACAATTGGGAAAATTTATCTAGTTATTTTAAGTATTCTGGGCCAGTTAGGAAGATGATTTACACCACCAATCCAATTGAGGGGTTGCATAGACAGATCAGAAAATTTACTAAAACTAAAGGTTCATTTACCAGTACAAATGCCTTGTACAAACAGGTATATTGTGCTATAAAAAAGGTAGAGCAAAAGTGGATTACTGCTTTGCCTAACTGGGCTTTAACTATGTCTCAACTTGATATCTTTTTTCCTGGCAGATTAAAAATTGAGTTGAATTGAAAATGCGGTTTGACACACTTTTTTGAACGTTCCCTCTAATTGCCTGTATTGATGGGCTAAAAAGCTTTCCTACCGCTATAAATAGTGTATTTCCTAAAGCAGAAGTACAGCTATGCATAGTGCATCAGATAAGGAATTCACTGAAGTATGTATCTAGCAAAGATGTAAAAGTTTTCATAAATGATTTGAAAAAAATATATCGTGCTTCAAGTAAAGAGATTGCTGAGAATTATTTGCTTGAGCTGGAAGAAAAATGGAGTGAAAAATATCCCTTGGTTACAAAATCATGGCAAAACAATTGGGAAAATTTGTCTGGTTATTTTAAGTATTCTGGACCAGTTAGGAAGCTGATTTACACCACCAATCCAATTGAGGGATTGCATAGACAAATTAGGAAATTTACTAAAACTAAGGGCTCATTTACTAATACAAATGCCTTGTACAAAAGGTATATTGTGCTATAAAAAAGGTAGAGCAAAAGTGGACTACAGCTTTGCCTAATTGGGCATTAACTATGTCTCAGCTTGACATTTTCTTTCCCAACAGACTGAAAATTGAGTTGAACTAAAAATGCGGCTTGACACAGTTTATTTAATACTCCCAGTGTAAGGAACTGAGTGCCAAAATTAATATAGGTACAAGACGTATACAGCAAATTTTGAGGTTGAATTATTTAGCACCAAAGATTAAAGAGGACATAGTAAATGGAAGACAGCCAAGAGATTTGAAATTAGTTGATTTGAGAGAAATACCGATGCTGTGGAGTGAGCAATTGGAGAAATTTTACGGCTCAGCGTCGTAACGTTTATAAAAACAACAATATGAAAAAACATCGAAAAAAGTATGTGCCAGAAAATTAAAAAAGGTTATTGCAAAAGGAGCTACTACAAAGGGCCACACAAAAAGATGCTGAAATTGATATAGAAAAGTAAGTCAATGTTACAGAATCAATTATGTGAAAATATCAATATAAATAATGAAGATTTTAGCATACTGGGCGCAACAATGGTAGAAAATGATCCAAAATCTATAAATTATAGTAGTTTATATTTAAATAATAATCTTTAACCTTTATGGCAAATTAATCTACCTAGAAACTTCTCTCCTAGGATCAGAAGTCCTTCTTAATTCTTCACGTTCTGTCCATTTGTTGTTAGACTCGCTTATTACTTCAGGACGCATTAATCCACCAGATCTTTCAAAATATCCCTGTTCAATAGCATCGTAGACCCAGTAGTTACCAAGCTCGCAATCATTGCCTAACTCTTCTTCGCGACCTTTGAATTTTTCTAATATTTCTTCTCTATTACTCACTTCTACTATAATTTTGCTTTTATTCTGTATGTCAGGATACAGCCTAACGTCTACATTTCCCAAACTGGTATAAAAAGTTAATACTATATCGCTACCTTCTGTAAGATCTGTGTAATTCCTTATGCCATCTTCAGTTTTAATTTCTACTTCACTATTACCAATCCTTACTATATTTCTTCCACACTTTACATCCCCATCTGTTAGACCTAAATCCCTTGTCCCATCTGTTATCTTTATAATGTCTATTTTACTATCTTTAGAATATTCTAAGTAAAAAACGGAGTTGTCTACTCTTGCATCTTTTAGCTCGCTATTGGTTGCACTTTTTGCGATTTCAATAAACTTATGAGAAGTGCTAATATAATCTCTATAAGCTTTTTTTAGGTTAGTTTTATGCTCTTTAAATTCTGATGTCAGTGTGTTAGCATCAACTGTATTACCAAACACTGCCCCTTTTGATACTAATTGACATATTATATTACTAGCAACTTTAGGATTTTTTTCCAACTCACTGATTTTTTTCATCACATAATCGGTAAAAGTGTACTCATTACCTGAAAAGAAATCTTGTGAAAGAGAATAGTTTAATCGTACACCAGACTTTATAGCATCGTTTACAATCTCTTCAAGTTCAGCCATATTTTGAGCTTGAAACACCTTATCAGAAAACTTATTTAACTTCTCCTTTTGATTTGAGGTTAAATTAACGAGTAATTTGCTGACCTGTCCTTTCTTTTGCTGACGATAAATAATATTTTTATCATAATCTAATGCTCCTGCTTCTAGAAATATTTTTCTTAACTCTTGAGCAAGATCTTCATTGTCCCAAGCAAAACGTTCAACATATGAGAACACTTTTGACTCACCCATTCCGTGCCGAATATTTAGCACCACTTTTAGGTCTGAGTCTCTTTTATGCTTACTTAAAAACTCCTTTAAATTTTTAGTGCAGTCTGAATCTAGTGCAAGTAAGTCATACAATTCCTTATTCATCTTTTTCTGTTTATCAGTTAAAAATAATTCTTCTATATTGTAGCAGAGTTTATTAGTTGCTATTTGTTGTGGAGTTTTACCCTTTCTACTTGTTATATTAGGGTTAGCTCCTTTTGAGAGGAGAGAGTTTGTATTATCGTAATGACCTTTGGCAGCAGCAAGGCATAATGGTGTTTTTCCTTTATTATCTTGTATGTTAGGATCTGCGCCTGCTTCTAAGAGTAAATCTATAGCCTGATTTCCTATGCGACGAAATCCACCAATATTTGCTCCTGCAATTGCATGCAATACTGTTGATTGAGATTCTCCTCTTTTGAGGTTAAGAATTACTTTTAAATCTTTATTGTTTCTATTATCATGTAAAAATTCTTCAAGAGGTTCAGTATTATCAAATGAACCACAGTTAGAAGCTAAACATTTTAGAGCACTAAGTAACTTCTTGTTTAAATTTTTTTGACTTGGCGTAAGATCGTGGTCCAGAGCAAACCAAACACAAATTTGTTCATTTAGTCCAAGTTTGCTATCTATTAAAGAAGGTAGTTCATTATGATTTCTAACTGATGGTAAATCTCCTGAGTACCACATATCATTCATCAGCTCATTTAATAAATGCTCTTTAGATGATAGATGTTCTATAATGGATTCATATTCAAAATCAGATGGTTCTGGTTTGGGTTTTAGTAGATTGATGATAGATTTTACCATCCCAGTAGATTCACCCATACTTACCCCTCTAAGCTAATATACACAATACATTGTATGCGATATGTAACATTAAGTCAATAACCATAATCTTTTTACTACTCACGTCGTTAAGCTTTTGTTAAGTTTTTATGGTGAGTACTGCTAGGTTAAAAGTTGTTTATTACTGGAAGTTTTAGCCAATTTTACTATAGATCAACAAAATTGAGAACACCAGCGATATTTAATATATAGGAATATGATGCTTTAAAGGAGTGCAAAACTGCTGAAGCTTATACAGTAACCTGCGGAGCCACTTCAGCAGAATAAAAAACACATGCCAGTATTAGTAGAGAATTATTTATGAGTCAACTAACTTTTTCAAAAAATACTTTAGTAAAAGTATCATGCTAGTTAGTGTTATAAAGAATTCAATTGTTTACTCCTTCAAAAAAGGTCGTATATTTTTGAGAACAAACAGCCTAAAAATAGGATTGTGAAAATAGAATTTTGAAATCTTTGCAATAAAGTTAGGCAAAATAGTTCGTATGTAGATATGGATGAAATGCGCTAATATGGATAGTTTTAGCATGTAATAAGATTGTCATACAAAAAAGTTCGTATGTATCGTTTGGTAGACCAACCCATCCCAAAACAAAAAGCTCTCACCGCCCTTGGTTTTGAGTGTTGGAAATGGCTGTTTTGCTTGAGATATTAACAATATATTTTACTAAATTAATATTAATTTATTTACAGAAGAATTAAGGCAAGCTCGCGACAAAAAAAATTTAAAATAAATAAGAGGTCATGTATTGAGCCTATTAAGGGCCTTTTGCCCAAAATTACTATAAGTCTGAAAAATTTTCTAAATAAGAATTGACAGGTTACAAAGGTGGAGTATGATGTTGAAACTGGTATGGAGTTTATAAATTATTATAGCTCTGTATGCTTTTTTTATGGAGGTAAGAATTATGGACTATGATGACCTAACTAAGGCAGCTTTCTCTATTATTAAAGATAATGATCCTTATAAAGAATCTAAACAACTTCAATTGAAAAATTGGTGCGGTGCATTTTTGCCTTTGTTTGGTACCTGGGGTGAAACAAAACTTCCATTCTTTTTAGATGTATTATCGAATGAAGAATGTTGGGGAAAAACCGATACGATACATGGTATTAAACTCAATAGAAGAGTAGTTGCTAAAAAGATGATTGAACCAAAAAATTGGAAGGGTACAAGCAATCCACTAAAGGACTTTTATCTCTACCAAATCGCATGTTGGTGTTGCTTAGAAGAAGATATAATTTCTCTATTTGAACATTTTAAACAGGAAGATAAAATAAAAGATGGAGATTCAGATGCACTAAAAAAATTAGTTAAATCAGTAAGTGGAAGTTGGTGTACAGATGCAATGATGCAATTTTGGTCACATTTTGTTAGTGGATACATTTCCGAGTTAGATCTAAAAGGTCAGCATCCTTATGTCTTTGGTTTACATCGTGCAGCAATAAGTTCAAATAGAAGGCGTGTAGAAGCAGTAGAATTCTTTTGGGATAAGGTTCAGTCATTACCTGAAAGTGAATTAAGTACTCAGGAAAAAGATGAAGTTTTCATGAGAATTGCAGTGCATGCAGCAGGTGATAGTGGCTATCCTGATGTATTTGAATTTTGTTTAAGTCAGATAAGTCCTGATAAATATCCAGAGCTTTTGAAAGGAGATTTGGAGAAAAATGGTCATTATGGTTCTTTAAATAGAATGATAGATATGCTTAGCTTTGATAAATTTCAGAAGTTATTTGATTATTTAGAACCAGGTAATATTTCAGAAAATAGTTATCATACCCGTTTGTACTCTATAAGAATACAAGACTATTCAGGATATTATGTAAATGCAGCTAAAAAGCTTTTCATGCACATATGGATAAAGGAAGGGTTTGATAGCCATCGTGCACTTGTAATAAATGAAGAAGTAATGGATTCATCTTTTTCTCATACAAATCTATTAGTACGTTGGGTGAAGAAGGGTACTATGGAACCGGTATGGGCGGTGCTAGATAAGCTGGACTCTAATCAAATAAAAGAATTCATGAGTTGCAAACAAGCAGATTACATACGTTCTATATTAGAGCAAGGAGATCATGATTCATTAAATAAGTTTTTAGCGTATGGTAAGTTTGCTGATAAAGAACTCGATCAAAAAAACATACCTGGCCCAAGTGGTGATTTAGCTGAGGTAGAGATTAGTAAACAATCTTATGTTGGGTTAGGTGATCATTAAAAATATTATATGTCTAGAAGGAGTGTTATATGCCTAAAAGAAAGCAAGGAGAAGTGGATAATCAAGGAGTGCAAGATTTTGAATTAATAGAGCTACTAATTCGAGAATCAGTAAAAGCTGGCCCAAGTACTTCAGCTCAAAAAGGGAGTGATTTTGAGTCTTTTAAGGCAAGGTTTCAATCATATATTGATCAGGTTCCTTCGTATTTACATTCAGTAGGTAAGGAAGGTTTTTTTCCGCATTTCTTTTTGGGAAGCTTTTCTACTTTGGTAGACACAGAAATTGCAACAAAGCTGAATATTGAGAAAGTATATTTTATTTTTGATAGTGCAAAGACTCTAAAAGTAGCTGTTATAAAAAATGAAGAAATCAAAAGCCCAGAGGATGTTGCTGATAAAGTAAAGCTCTTTGTTATTGCAGAATCTGGCAGCACAAAGAAAAAGTTTAGTTATGGTGAGTTAGATAAGATATTGGGCAATACTAAAGTCGCCAGGAATAACATTGTGAGGCTAGCTAGAGATCAAGGTAAGCTAGGTGTGAGATTGGTAGAAATCACTAAAGAAAAAGATGCCAAAGGGAAAATGGCAGGGATATCTGTTAATGTGGAAAGTAATAAATTGGACAAGGATACTTCTGCAATCCATGAATGTAAGGAAATAAAAAAAGGGGTATGGAACAATCCAGAAATCGATATAGCAGAGTTGACTAATTCTGATGAAAAAGAGGTGAAAAAATCTTTGGACGAAGTTCTTAAGAAAGTTAGTAAGATCCACTCTGAATATGAGGATTCACTTGTCTATGGTAAAGAGGTACGAGAAGCAGCACATCATGGATTTGTAGCAGGAGCTTTAGTAAATTTTCGCTATAGACATAATCTTAGGGTTTACTTAGAGCAATTTGCAGGGAGAGGTTATGCTGATATCGTTCTAGTACCTCGTGGTAGGGATAGATCATTAAATGCTGTTCCAATTATTATTGAATTAAAAGCAGGAACAGCTGCTGGTACAACGCCAGGTAATGCATTAGAGCAAGCAAAGGATTATGCAAAAGGCTTTCAGCCAAATACAATGCGTGTTTTAACCATTTCAGACAATGTCTTATGTGTAGGGTTAAATTTGGATTCAACTGAAGGCGAAAAGTTTTCAATGTATATATCTCCACCTCGTGAAAGGGAACCTGCTCCACCTACAATACAGAAGCTTTTAGAAGTAACTTCAAGTTGGAATGGTGAAAGAAGTACAATTACTGATATAACAGAAAAAATAAAACAGCCACTAGAACGTATTTATCATACATTTCCTGGTACGCCGGAGAAAGGAGGTAATTACTTTAGTAGATTTCTATTAGGGCAACTTCTTCTTGCTAACGAGTTCGAGAGAATTCATTTAGAGAAATCTGTATTTTTATATAATGAGTACCCACTTGCTCCTTCTACCAGGTCGGGTGCACAATCAGCTGAAAGGCCTGTGACAACATTTATGCTGACTAAAGGAAATCAAGGACAGGATAAAGAGGTGTTTATTTTTCACATTAAAGAGGGAGGAAAAGGAGAGTTTAGTGAGAAAAAGATACCTATTACTCTACCAAAAATTGGTAAAATAACAGAAGTATGTGTAAGTTTACAAGAGGAAAGAAAACCAGATTTTTTTAATATAAAAAAGATTGATAGATATAATTCTTTGAATGAGTATAAAGGGGGAAAAGAATCTTTTAATGGAGAATGGAAAAACATTCCTTATCCTGCCGAGTTAAAGGAAAAATTTGATGCAGTACTAGAGTCTCAGCTTGCTTCTTCACAAGATCGATCTCAATCAATAGGCAAGTATAAGGAGTTATTTGGAAAATTAGGTGAGGCAATGCTACCTTTTAAATTTCTAATAGAAAAAGAAGCGCATACTCAAGCTGTATTTCATGGAGCATTCAGCCACTATAGTGATATAAAGTTAGGAGAATCACAAGAAAACAGAGCATTAGTATTAACAGAGTTTCAAACTGGTAGGGGAAAACGTATTGATATGGTCGTGCATGGTATTAAGTTTGCAGATCAAGCTAGCAGTGCTACAGAATACGATCCAGTAGGATTAGAACTTAAAGGACCAAGGGAGGGTAAGACAGCTGATGCATTGGTAAAGGAGGCAAATGATCAGATAAATACAGAGTATGTAAAAGGTGTAACTTACAAAACACTTACAGATGGAAAAGAAGTGGCCTTTATGGGTGTTGTGTTTGATAAAGGTGCAAATAGTGCAGATTCTCTTATTTTAATGAGCAAAGATGAGTTTGCTTCTGTTAAAGTAATTCATAGCTCTATCTTTAGTTTTAGTCAGCAACAATGTTCTAAAGGAAGGAAACAGCGCAGTACAGGTATGGCCTGTATAGATTCACGTGATGAAGAAGAGATTACAAAGGAAGAAAAAGAAAGATTTATTAAAGAGTTGTTTGGTATTGAAGCTTATGACACAAAAATTATAACTATAGATTCTCCTCAAGTGAGGATTGATGGTGGTAAAATGAGTGTAAAATTCAAAGACAATGACGGTAATGATAAAGAATTAATAATAGATGATACTGCAAGTATTAAGAGTATAGAAAATTATATACTGGATGAGAAAAATCTTGAGATAAAGTTAAAAGTAAGCAGCGATAAAGAGTATGCTATAATAGAAGAAATTAAAGAGCAAGGTAGCGAATATTACTTAAGAATTGATGATTATAGAATAAAATTGGATAGTATATTTCAAGATGGGAAAGAAGTAATCTTTGATAAATTACATCAACTATCAAATGATAAGCAGTTGTTAGAGAATAAAAGATACATTGAAGATATAGGTGATGTTCAAACTAATCAAGATTACAATAATATTGTAGAGGAAATTAAACAGAACTTGTTAGCAAAAGGGGTTAGAGAAGATACTTTCAACAGGTTTAAAAGTCATTTTGATGATCTTGGTGAAAAAGTTTTTACAGATTATATTAGTAATGTAGAAAGCAGCCTTCAAGAAAAAGGAATTGCATTTGATCGTAATAAATTTGATTCAGCAAAAATAAAAGGAGCAAAAGGTGGAAAGTTTTTTTCCATGATAGCCATATATGACTTGCTTGATAGTATAGGTGATACAGCAACACTTGGACGACATGATAATAATGCTTTAAAGCAAGTATTTGGTATCAATGGTATACTAGATGCTATGGATGATGTTAGGACGAGTGTAAGTATTTCTCCTAATAGTAAGGTAGGGAAAATGATTGGTAAAATACCAGGGCCTGCACGTCAAGCTTTTGTTAAGGTTATCAGTAATCCTGTAGTTCAAAGTATTACATTTGCAACCATTGCTTATCAATTTGGGTATAGCGTAAATGAAATAGCTCAAGGAAATCATCACCCACTAAATTATTATTGGACAGCTAGCAGTGGTGTAAAACTAGCAAGCATGAGTATAAGGCCTATAAGCGCAGGTGTTAGCTTTACAGTAAAAAGTGTAAGTGCAACTACTAAGATTTTAAGAGGGTTATCTATTGCAGGCAAGGTTTTAGGAAGGGTAGCAATAGTTACTATGGTTGCTGATGTGTTGATAACAATTGGTATAGAAATTCATGAGAGAATAGAGTATACAAAAGCAATAGCAGAACAAATACCTCTATTACCTGGTGGTGAACAAGCAGAAGTGTTTTTTGCAGGGGTAATCAAGTTTTTTACAGGAAGAGATGTAGAAAAAGAATATGAAGACACAATTAGAATAAAGGGTTATTTAAATTATGTAAAAGAAATAGCTATCCGTTTATTAGATGATAATTATGATATTGCTGCAGTTGTGCAGTATGTAACATCTATTAAAGAAAAATATAGTGAAATAATTAGGTATGATGGCAAAGGTATATGTTCAGGATCTAATATAGCGTGGCAATGTATACAGTATTGCAGATTGGAAGAAAAATACAATAATATCTCTTTTAGTCAAATTGGCAAGGCTTCTAATGTAAAGAACGATTTATCTTTACTTGACATATCCAAAGCATTACCTATGATACCTTATACTCTGAATATGCAAGGATTTGAATGTGCACTTCCTATTCTTGGGGCAATTGCTTTTTCTGCAGGGAGTTTTATAGCAAATAAATGTTTGCAAGAATCATATAAAAAGGAAAAAGTTTATATTGTTAATACTGATGCAAAACATATTCCTCATTTAACTAAATCTGAATACGAAAATCTTGGTTTAAGAATTGTAGATGTACCATTAAAGAAAGAAATGCAACAACCTGATTGCATTGATAAAAGTGAAATACACTCCTCTTATGGTAGCAATCAACTTTGTAATTCTGGCAAGATCTATAGAGATTGTCAAAGGGCTATTTCTTTTTCAGGAGAACCTTTTATTTTTACTAATCCAAAAAGGAAAGATCCTGGTAATACAAAAAGGCAAACATTTCCTAGAGGATCAGTATTATATATTTCAGGACCTAAAACATTAACAGCAGCAGCAAATTATCCAGCAGTAATGAATATTCCAGAGGGTAGTAATATACGTTATGTTGGCTCGAAAAATAATGAAACTATTTTTATTATTAATGACTATACGTCTGGTACTCTTGAAGGTGGACCAGGAAAAGAAAATACTCTAGTAATGAATGTTAAGGCTAATAATGTCGTTGCAAATTTGTATGGTAGAACTATACGTTATGGTAATAGTAATAACATAAGATTGGTTAACACATATAACTATGTGTCCAATTCTGACAGCAAGCAAAATATTACTACTCACTGTAAAACAAGATTGATTAATGTAAAAAATGCAGAAGTCTGGCAGAATTCATCTAATTGCACAGATAAAGATTATGAAGTTAGAGTAGTCAACAGAGAAAACGTGCATCACAGGGGATTAAAGCAAACAATATTTGTTGTTAATGAAGACAGTGATAATGCTAGGATAGTGAGTGATTTAGGCAGTACAGAAAAAATAAAAGAAAATATTGACACAATAAGAGTTCAAGTTGCTAATATCACACAGTGGGGGATAAGTGAAGAAAAAGTTAGCTATAGCTTAGATCTTTTTGCTAATGATATGCAAAGTATTGTCTCAAGTACTAAAATCAATGATTTTAAAAATCTAGTAATTCAAGTAAGTAGCAATGGAATAACAGAATTTGTTACAATACAAGATAAGTCTTTGCTCGATACGGTGAAGGATATTAGATATCAAAAATTGAGAAACTCAGGTGAGAATATTAGTAGAGAAATTATACAAAATAGTGAAAAAAAGTTAAAAGCATTTATACAAGCAAGTATTCTAGATCAAGAATTGACTAATACTTATCAAGTTGCAAAAGATATTGCCAATAACAGTAATTTTGACATACCAGTATCTCAAGTAGAAGTCATTAAAAATCACATGGGAGTACCTAATGAAAAAGTGATAATTGCTGGTATGTACTCAGATCAGGTAATTGTTGATTTTAGCTATAATAATTCTGACGTTACAAATAGTTATCAGAAATACCTTAATAACGGACGGGGTTATGGTTATGATGACTACGTGATGCTATGTAATTACTACCAGGATATTACAATAGAAGGAGAGAAACGGCAACACCATTATATTATCAAACTACCAGATACATTAAATAGCAAAATTTCATCGTTACCAATAAGGCTCAATCTAAAAATAAAAAACAAAGCAGTACCTTATCAAAGTATACCTTATAATATTGTTGATTTTGCTGAATTAAATGTAATGGATGTTGATAGTATAAGCATACAAGAAGGTAAAAGGAGTTATATAAATGCATGTTACAGCAAATCAATCTCTGACCTTACAGAGGATAGCTTAGAGATAAAAGATATTACAATACTTGATAGCAAAGGTAACAAATGGTCTTTGTCTATTGGTTTAGTTGATTATTTTCAAAGCCCAGAACATCAATAAATTGTATTACAAATAAACAATGAGCTTTATAAAATTGATAGTACAAACTTAAGGCTTGATCATGTAGAAATGAACCCTAACTCTTTCAGATACTATCGTCCAGAAGAACAAGGGTTACAGATTTATCATAATCAACCTGTTAATAACCATGATGTTGGTTTAGTTGATTTAAAAGATAAGTCTATATTAGATTTCAATATGAAAGTTATCAATGATAATCTATTACTATCACATAAAAATAATACTCTTGTAAAAGTAGAAAATTGGAATACCTATCAACCAGGAAGGGAGATGATGTTTGCTTTTAATGATACAACAGTTGCTAATGCGAAATGCATATTTTCTGCTTGTAATTCGAAAGATGTTATAGAGGACTTTAATAAGGAGAAAGTAACTTTATTAAAGGAGCACATGTTTGATGCTATAGTGCAAAACAATATTAATGAAGCTAAAGGTTTAATTAGAAAAATTGAAAGTATTAATACTGAAAGTAAGCATGAATTAACACCTTTATATGTGGCTATTCAAGAAGGTAGATTAGACATAGTAGAAATTCTTTTTGAGAGAAAGCACTTTAGTGTTAAAGATAAAGACATCTATGGTTGTAACCCTCTGCACTGGGCTGCTCAGCAAGGCAATTTGAATATAGCTAAGTTTCTTGTTGAGAGAGGTGCTGACATTGGAGCTAAAGATAAAAATGGTAGAACATCTCTTCGTATAGCTGCTTGCAATGGTAGCTTAGATATTGTCAAATTCTTCCTTGATAAGAATGCTAGTATTGAAGCTAAAAGTAACGACCCATATAAGATGATGGGGATAGTTAAAAGTGCAAAAAAGGAAATTATAAATCAAGCAGATACTTCATCTAACGTAAGAAGATGGGCAGAGTTTTTTGTAGAGGAGTTAAGATATTCAATAAGAAGTGTAACAAAAGAGAAGCTAAAGGATGGCATGTTGCGTAATAGGTATAGTTCAGTTAATGAACTTGCTAATGAAATTTATAAATCAGATGGAAAGCTGTTTGATGATATAATTAAAGGAGTTATAAATGAGGTGTATGGGAGAGTAGATACGAAAGAAATATTAAGTTATGTACGCAGTCATAATAATGTTGATCAGAGTATATCAGGTTATGTAGCTGTGTTTGATGCAATGCAAAGGAATGGTGATTTAAATAATAGTGCAATATTTAAGTTAGCTTACTCTATTAAAGAGGCAACGAGTTTTGATAAATATTCTAGTCTCGATTCAGAAAAAAGATCTGATCTTAAAAGGCTAAAAAGTAAATTACCAGAGTCAGTAAAGAATATAGTATTTGCGTCAAAAGTATGCATTAAAAATATTGATCATAATGAATATTTATATGCTGCTAGTAATTATTTGAGTTATGATGATGATAGAAGGAGAGTATTTACTTGGATTCCAAAAGATGAAAAGGATGATAAATTTAGATGGGAAATTAAACTTGATGGTGATGATTATTCTATAATGAATGTTGAATTTAATGAATATTTATACGGTGCTGTTGATTATTTTAATTATGATAACGAGAGGAGGAAAGTGTTTACTTGGATTCCGGGGGGCAGAGTTGGACGAGATACATGGAAGATAGAACCTATTGGTAGCAGCTGTTATATAATGAATGTTGAACTTAACGAATATTTATATGCTGCTGTTGATCATTTTAATTATGATGACGAGAGGAGGAGAGTATTTACTTGGATTCCAAAGAATTCAAAGAGTGATCAATTTAAATGGAATATTGAAGATTGTGGGCATGCTGTGAAAAGAAGGGATATCTCTAGTTCACATACTGATCTCAACTCAGATACGACAAGATCTTCAAGAAAAGCAGAACTAGATAAAGAATTGTTGAGTGCTACAAAGATTGGAAATCTTAGTGAAGTGAAAAATCTTGTTAATCAAGGGGCTAGCGTTGATGCTGAAGATAAAGATGGTAATACCCCTTTTCATAACGCTGCATTGAAAGGGTATTTGACTATAGCTCAGTATCTTGTTGAGAAAGGTGTTGATGTCAATGCTTCTAATGAAGATGGTTGGACACCTATGCATGGATCTGCATTGAAAGGTCATTTAGAGGTTGTAAGGTTCTTGATAGAAAAAGGTGCAAATATTAGTGCTGAGAACATTTTTGGTGAGAAACCTATACATTGTGCTGCAAAGAGAAACAATAAAGATATCATAGAAGTTCTTCTCAGAAAAGGGGCAAGTATCAATGATGCTGATAAAAATGGTAGAACACCTCTATATTTTGCCTCTTGGAACGGTTACTTAGGTTTAGTAGAATATTTTGTACGTGATAAAAAGGCAAATATAAACATCAAGGATAAGTATGGAAAAACACCACTAGACGTTGCTATTGATAGGAACCATATCAGTGTTATAGGATATTTAAGTAAAAAACAATTGGAATTATGTAAGGAGCTATTGGTTGTAGTACAAAGTGGTGATCTTAGTAAAGTTCAAGACCTTGTAAATCAAGGTGCTAGTTTAGATATTCAAAGTGAGGATGGTTTGACGCTGTTACATTTTGCTTTTATTAATAATCGTTTAGATATAGCAGGGTATCTTATAAAAGAAGGAGTTGATATTAATGTTAGGGATAATGATGGTGCTACTTGTCTACATTATGTTTCAAGATTTGGTCGCTTGAATGCAGTGAAGTATCTGATAAGTAAAGGCGCTGATATCGATGCTGAAGATAGTAATGATAGAACTCCTCTAGATGTTGCAGACTCAAGTATAATCAAGATTTTGAGGCAGGCACACTTAGATAAAGAATTATTAATAACTGTACAAAGTAGTGATCTTGAGAGGATAAAAAGTCTTATTGCTCAGGGGGTGAGCAAGGATGAGCATGGTGCATACTATTTTGCTTGGATCGGTAACTTAGGTACAGTCAAGTTTATTGTTGAGAACGAGGGTGGTGTTAATGTTACTGATAAATATGGCTGCACACTACTACACTGGGCTGCACGGGGAGGACATTTAGAGATTGTAAAGTTTTTATTAGAAAAGGGAGCTAATATCAATGCTAAAGATATACTTGGCAGGACTCCTATTCACTTTGCTGTTATGAATAATCACGTGAATATTACAGAGTTTCTTCTGAACCAGGGAGTAAGCGTTGATGAAACTGATAAAAATGGTTCGACCCCTTTACACTATGCTGCTGAGTTTAGTGAATTAGATAGTGCTACGTTTCTCATTGAGAAAGGAGCCAATATTAATACTGCAGACAACTCTGGTAAAAAACCTATTCATGTTGCTAGTGAGAACAATAATAAAAATATTATAGAGCTTTTCCTAAGCAAAGGAGTAAGCGTTGATAATGCTGATAAAGATGGTTGGACATCACTACACTATGCTGCACGGAGAGGATGTTTAGGAGCTACTGAGTTTCTCATTGAGAAAGGAGCTGATACTAAAGCGAAAGACAAAAATGGTCAAGTACCTCTGTGCGTAGCTGCTCAATATAATAAGTCGGATATAATTGACTTTCTACTAAATAGAGGTGCTACTATTGAAGCAAGTGACTTTAATGATGGTCCAATACTGAAGTTAGCCTATTGTATAAAGGAAGTTATGGAGAAGATAAATAATAAAGAACAAATATCTCACTTTGAAGAATTAAAAAATAAATTACCGGAATCAATAAAAAATGCAGTGTTTTCATCAAAAGTATGTATTAAAAATCTTTATCAAAATGAGTATTTATATGCTGCTAGTAGTGATTTTAATTATGATGACAAGAGAAGAAGAGTGTTTACTTGGATTCCAGGGGATAAAAAGGATGGCGAATTAAAATGGAAGATAGAGCCTTATGGTGATAGTTATTCTATAATGAATGTTGAATTTAATGAATATTTATATGCTGCTAGTGATGATTTAAATTATGATAAAGATAGGCGAAGGGTATTTACTTGGGTTCCAGGAGGAAAAGATGAACAAAGTCTGTGGAGAGTTGAACCTTATGGTGATGATATTTATATAATGAATGTGAAATCTAAAGAGTATTTGTATGCTGCTGATTATGCTAAATATGATGATAATAGGCGAAGAGTATTTACTTGGATTCCAGGAGAGTATATTAGACAAGGTACTTGGAAGATTGAAAATTGTGGGTCTATTCACAAGAAACGTGATATACAAGAATTAGATGGTAAAGCAGGTTCTGATTCCCTAGAAGCTATAAGGGCTAGAAACAAGTCAGACTCTCAGCTCTCAGTGTTACCAGGAAGGTTAGGTGATCACTTGCTAGATGGCTCTAATCAAACTGGAGTTGGGGAGTTTGTGAATCAAGTAGCTAATACTAAAGGTAATAAGGAAAAACCTTTACAACGCAGACGCCGTCATCATCATGGTTACTTATCACGTAAACCTCTTGCTATAAATTCAAATAATCAACCTGAGGTAGCAGCAAGTAGTGGTACAAGACCATCTTCATGGATAAATAATTGTATTTCTTGGGCGAAAAAATTAGCAGCCAGCACTTTCTCTATAATTCCTGCATTACCCTCTCAATACAACGTTGCAGACAAGAATAATGTAAAAAGTGATAATAAAAACATACCACAAAGTACAGCATCTGTTGGTTGGAATAAATTCCTAAATAATGAAAATATTGCTCTTGCGAGTTGTGTTGCCGATGCGTTAGATAATACTCCAAGTAGACGCTATCAAGGTTTAATGAGTAAAGGAGTAGAAGTTGTGCCAAGCAGCAGAGTTGCAGTTGAATTTGCTCTTAAAAAATTTAATTCATTTGTAGAAGATAAAATAAGAAACCTAGAATCAAAAGAACAAGCTAGAATACGTGTTGAACTTAAAGATGCGTATCCAGAAATAATAGCAAGCTTGGAAAGAGGAGTTGAATTTAGTGGTAATGTTGGGTTAGATAAAGTTTTAGAAAAGTCCAAGAAGCGCTTTTGTACAAATGTCCTACAAAAGGATAAAGTATCAACTTGTCTTTCTGGTGTGAGAGTAACCAAGCTTGAAAATAATTTGAGTAGGTAAATGAGAATATGAAAGATATAATATGCCAAATAGTGGAAAGTTTACAATAGAATTTAAAGTGGGGGTGGTAGGTCCCAGTATCAAGTTTGATGGTTCTAATACTAAAATGGATGAAGTAGACATTAAATGCTAAGTGGTTAATGTGTCTTCCATATTGAATTTACAGCACGTAGCTTTGGTATAGAAGTTTGGGTAACGTTATGATAGTAGTTTATATAATTCTATGTGCAATCTTTATAGCCATTTTAGACAGTTCACTAGATTCTTAATTAGGGGATATTTCTAACTTAGAGAAGGTTTTCATAAATGTTTAAGTGAATAAGTAGGGATTATGTTTTTTTCTTAAGTTGCAAAATTTCAGAATGAGAGAGACCGGTAATTTGAGTTATAACATCTATAGAGACACCGGCCTTGAGTGAGTTTTTGGCAACTTCAATTTTACCTTCAATTTTACCTTCAATTTTACCTTGTTCATGGCCGATTTGTATGCCTTCTTGTCTACCTTTGTGAGTAGCATCATCGAGTTTTTGAGCAAGGACAGCCTGTTCATCACGAATACGCTTGATCTCTTGTTCATAGGCTATAAATTCTTTTTCTGACCAGTTGAATCTATTTAGTTCTTCATATGCTCTTTTAATTATTAGATCACTTCCTATTATTCTCTCTAGCTCTTCTTCACTAGTTTCGTCTGCATATCTAAAGAAGTAGACCCATTTTTCAACTATACTTGAAAGCTGATCTTCTTTGGTTTTTGGAAATTTAGGCAACTCAATAAATATAAAGTAAAAATCTTTTAGATCATGTTCATTAGTATCTTCATCTCGAATAGTATGCTTTGATTTGTACTCGGATTTATCAGGAAACAGTATACAATCTGCTATAGCAATAAAAATAATTTCCTTAAGGTCATGGTATTGATCGCCTTTATCAACTTGTCTTGAATAAGCTTTAGCGGCATAGTATTGGGCACGTTTTTCAAAGCCTTTAGTTTTAGCGACCTGCATTTCAACTATCACTTGCAGCCCATTTTCATCTCTACAAAGAACATCAACAATGCTTTGTTTTTTAGAAGCAATATCAGGGTCTTGAATAGTACTTAAAAACTCTATATCCTGTATTGCATTTTTTCCGGAAAAGCCGAGAATATCATTAAGGAAGTGAATAAGAATATCTTTATTTTTTTCAGTACCAAAGATGCGCTTAAATGATATATCATTCTTGGGATCGAGAAACTTCGAAAGAGCCATGACGAATTAACCTAAAAAGCATTGATAATTATACACAATTGTGAAGAAATATTCAACTAAAATTCAAACATAGAAAGAAGCATCCCTTTTGTATATCTTTATTTGGTAGTATTAAACTGTATAATATTTATGGCAAATATCTCTATAAGGTATCAGATAGCACAAAAAGTAAGGAGCTGGAGGTTAAAGCGAGGCTATACTCAAAAAGATTTAGCGGGAAAAATCGGCGTAACGTATCAAATAGTACTACAATATGAAAAAGGAACACGTAAAATTTCGATTGAGAAGTTATACGCTATGGCAGAGATATTATCAATTAATATTAAGGATCTTATTCCTGTATCAAATGAAAAAATCTGTCTTGAAGATGAGGGGGAAGAAATATTAAATTTAGTAAGAGAATATAAAAAGATTAATGATCAAGAGTTACGTAAGATATTTTGTTTACTAACCAAGTTTGTTCAAATTAGTGAGAAAAGTAGTAAAAAAGCAGAGAAAATAAAAATTGCAAAGGGTCTGGTTAAAGGAGGAGTTTCTGTTGATATTGTTGCAAAAACAATTGGTCTCTCTGCTGATGAATGTGTTGAAGAAAAAGGAGGTTCTATTTACTGCCAAATAGGAAAGAAGATAAAAGAATGGAGACTAGTGAGAGAGTATACTCAAAAGGATTTGGCTGAGAAAATGGATACAACACGTGACGAAATAAGCAACTATGAGCAAGGACGTGTGGCCATTCCACTGGAAAAATTATATGCAATAGCAGAAACATTATCAATTAGCATTACAGATCTGCTCATAGAGGAAGATGAGATAGTAGAAGATGAGCTACCTGATTTAATAAAAGAATACAAAAAAATTGGGAGTAAAGAATTACGCTATGCGCTAATAAAATCTCTGTTTGAAAGCATACAAATTTGCGAAGAGAAAGTGAAAAGAGCAGAAAAAATGAAAATTGCAAAGGATTTAGTGAAAGGAGGAATTCCAATCAACATTATTTTGCAAACGATAGGCCTCTCTTTAGACGAAATTCAACAAGTTTAAAATAAAAAATCATCATATATTAATATCTTCACTTCTTGATGAAAAAATAAGTAAAAAAGATTGAGAAATTGATTTGACTCCACTCGAAATCTATGGCTTTATGCCAATGCTGATAAAAAAACAGCAGTAAATATTTAAAAAAAGTTTGTTGTTAGTGAAGGGTAAATTATATGAATAAAAGTAAAGAAGAAATAGAATTCAGAATATTAGAAAGCAAAGGTAAAGCACTACTTGATCGTGAAATAATGGAAACGTTTTTAAGTGCAGTGCATGAAAGGCCACAAGCTCAAGAAATTGCTAAAAATTTGGTGAATACTTATGCAGGAGTAGGAAGGATTTTAGGTAGAGAAATGGATGACCTGAAAGTTATAGAAGGAGTAACTGATTCTGCAGTAGCAATGATTATGTGTTAAGGAAACACTAGAAAGGGTGCTGAGAGAAAAGCTCAAGAGTGAGCCAATAATGGACTTACAAGGGCTAGTAGAGTACTTAAACGTAAGTATAGGCCACTCAGAAAGGGAATGTGTAAAAATACTGTACTTGAATAAAAGGCGTCAACTAATTGGAGAAGAATCCTATATTGGTGAAATGGAAAAAGCACCAGTATACATAAAGGAAATTATAAGAAAAGCATTAATAAAGAATGCAACATTAGTAATAATGTCACACAACCATCCTGGAGGGAATTTAGAACCATCAGAAGAAGATCAAGCAGTAACAAAGAGCCTAGCAGCAGCATGTAGTACTGTAAGCGTTAGATTATTTGATCATATTATCATCACAAGTGGGGGCTATTTCAGCTTTCGAGAAAACGGATTGTTATAGCAGAAAGTATTTGCAAATCTACTCACTATAATTTATAATGAGTAATACAATGTATAATAACAAAGTTTATTGTACACTTAAAAAGTATTTTTAATATGAGGTTTATATGACTAGTAAAGATCAGAATAAAAAGACTAATGTTAATCACAAGAAAATATTTGGTGCTCTTGAAAGCGTTGATATAGAGCAGTCTAAATTTGTGAGTAAAATTAATAGCCAGAAGGAGATAAAACTGGAAGATACAATGCCTTTCCCTAGCAGAAACGTTCGCGAAAACAAAATCAACTATGGAAAAGGACTTGATTATATATATGGCACAAAACCTGTAAGTGATCAAGAAGATAAAAATCCATTTGCCTCAGCTTTGCAAAAAATAAAGCCAAATACAGAGAAGCTGAGCTGGTTTAAGAGTTCTATAGTAGAGGCAAAAAACGTAAATGAATTGCACAAAGTTATAGACAAAGTACTAGCTTCTGGAGCAAGGCTAAATGCATGTAATGATGGGGAATGGAGTTTTGCAGAATATGTAGTATTAGGTACACATTTTCACAGATTAGAAAAAGGTGATCGAAAAAAGCTAATACGTAAATTAATGCTAAGCGGTGCAGAGTTTCATGATACTCTACTACAGAATAAACTGATAGGTGAAATCTATAATGAGCTACAGCCAGAAGTTCAGCCACAGATAGATAAGAGACTAGAAGAACTAGAGAAGGCTGGCGAAAGTGCTGTGCAAGAAGGAGAATTAATAGATATCGAGATAGACAATGCAACATTATATATAGAATTTTCTGAGGACAGTAAAGTAGAGGTTGCCAAAATACTGAGAGAGTTAGGAAGTAATATTTTAAAAATTGGCAATGATGCAGTTGAGGTTAAAAGTGAGAAGGGAGGTATAAGAAACTATACTGATATGTCAAATGGCAGCTCTGTCATGTTAGAGTTTCCTACGAGCATTGGTAAGCTAAATATTGTATTGTACCAAGAGGCAGATCAGGTGCAAGTGAGAGTAGAAAATAAGGAAATGTGGGCTGAATTAGAAAAAAGAGGCGAAGAAATAGGAAAAAACTGCCTTTTTGGAGGAGTGAAGCTTAAGGAAGTGGTAGAAAGAGGTAATTTCACTAGATGTGGCATATGGAGTGAAAAGCAGAAGGAAGTAAGTGAAAAATTGTTTTCATGGGCAGACAAAGTACGTGAAAATAGTAAAGAAACTTGTAGGGCACTTTAATTCATTTATTTTAAGGTTCCAGAGTTTACTGGAGCCTTTGAGCTATAGTAGAAAATATTATATGCAAGGTTCTTTTTGTGGAAAAAAGTCTAGATTATAAAGTGGGAGAAAAATTAAAAAGCTGGAGGTTAGAGCGAGGGTACACTCAGAAAGATTTAGCAGAGAAAATTGGTGTAAAATACTGGGTGATATTGCAATATGAGAAAGGGAATCGTAGAGTTCCAATTGAAAGGTTGTATGCTATAACTGAGGCACTATCAATCAGTATTACGGATCTTATTCCTGTATCAAAAAGCTGTCTTGAAGATGAAGGAGAAATATTAAATCTAGTAAGAGAATATAAAAAGATTAATGATCAGGAGTTACGTAAGATGTTTTGTTTGCTAACCAAATTTGTCCAAGTTAGTGAGAAAAGTAGTAGAAAATCGGAAAAAATAAAAATTGCAAAGAGTCTGGTTAAAGCAGGAGTTTCTGTTGATATTGTTGCAAAAATAATTGGTCTGTCTGCTGATGAATGTGTTGAAGAAAAAGTTGGTTCTATCTACTACCAAATAGGCAAAAAGATAAAGGAATGGAGACTAGTGAGAGAGTATACTCAAAAGGATTTAGCGGAGAAAATGAGTACAACACGTGACGAAATAAGCAACTATGAACAAGGACGCGTAGCTACTCCACTGGGAAAATTATATGAGATAGCAGAAACATTATCGATTAGTATTACAGATCTACTAACAGAGGAAGATGAAGGTAGTAAAGTGGAAAATGAGCTACCGAATTTGATTAAAGAATACAAAGAAATTGAGAGCCAAGAACTACGTCATGCACTAATAAAATCTTTGTTTGAAGGGATACGTATTTGTGAGGAGAAAGTGAGAGAGATAGAAAGGATTAAAGTTGCAAAGGATCTAGTAAAAGGGGGAATTTCTATTGATACTATTTTGCAAGCGGTAGGTTTATCTATTGATATGGTTTTAGATGGATAGCTCGTAAAAAAATTATAGCAATAAAGTTTTTTTCTTAAATGGAGGATAAATGTTTGTTTCTGCAAGCAATGTTAGTTACGGAATAGGGCAAAGAATAGAAAATTGTAGGTTAATGCGAGGGCATACTCAAATAGGATTAGCAAGTCAAATAGGTTTAACATACCAAGAAGTAAACAGCTATGAAGATTGTAAGTTAAAAATGTGATATAAAAGAGATAAGAGGGAAAGATAACCCTACTCACTATAGGAATAGGGCTATCACGGGCGTGTGCGACCGAATGAAAGTTGGTATTACAACCGTAGCCATCAAGGTAAACTAGCCCCATCTCTCGATACGTTTGAATAGTTGCATGGGACATATGTATGCACCCGTTTACAATCTTAAATTAATTAAACTATCGAGGTTATTTATTAGGGAACGTTCAAAAAAGTGTGTCAAACCGCATTTTCAATTCAACTCAATTTTTAACCTGCCAGGAAAAAAGATATCAAGTTGAGACATAGTTAAAGCCCAGTTAGGCAAAGCAGTAATCCACTTTTGCTCTACCTTTTTTATAGCACAATATACCTGTTTGTACAAGGCATTTGTACTGGTAAATGAACCTTTAGTTTTAGTAAATTTTCTGATCTGTCTATGCAACCCCTCAATTGGATTGGTGGTGTAAATCATCTTCCTAACTGGCCCAGAATACTTAAAATAACTAGATAAATTTTCCCAATTGTTTTGCCACGATTTTGTAACTAAGGGATATTTTTCACTCCATTTTTCTTCCAGCTCAAGCAAATAATTCTCAGCGATTTCTTTACTTGAAGCACGATATATTTTTTTCAAATCATTCATGAAAACTTTTACATCTTTGCTAGATACATATTTCAGTGAATTCCTTATCTGATGCACTATACATAGCTGTACTTCTGCTTTAGGAAATACACTATTTATAGCTGTAGGAAAGCTTTTTAGTCCATCAATGCAGGCAATTAAAATATCTTCTACTCCTCTTTCTTTGAGGTCATTTAGAACTCCCAACCAGAAGTTAGCTCCCTCACTTTCAGCCAAATAAAAACCTAATACTTCTTTTCTGCCATTTTGATTTATACCCAATATATTATACATGCATTTACTTACGCAATGTCCGTCCTCCTTGACCTTAAAAAACATGCCATCCATGAACACTATTGGATACACTGATTGCAGTGGACGGCTGCGCCATTCATTGATTATTGGTAGCAATTTATCAGTAATACTGGATATCTCTGCTGCTGATATTTTATGGTCATATATTTCCTCAACGTGTGAAGCTATGTCTCTGTATCCCATGCCACTGGCGTATGTACTTAAGACCTTTGCTTCAAGTTCTGGATGTAGGCTCGTTTGCCTTTTTTTGACTATTTGCGGTTCAAAGTTTCCCTCCCTATCTCTTGGTGTTAGCAGCTCAAATGAACCTGCACTCGTGCGTAAAGTTTTTGCATTTCTCCCATTTCTTCGGTTATTTTCTTCACTTTTAGCTGACATGTGGCTTTCTATTTCACCTTCCAGACTTGCCTCTAGCAACCTTTTTATAAACGGTGTTAATGCTCCATCTCTTCCTGTCAATGGTCTTCCTTCTCGTATAGATGACAGGATATTTGTTTCTAATTCTTTATAATCTACCAAACCAGTAGTTCTATTTGCTTGACTCATATCAAACCTCCATTTTTTATATCAATTTATTACTTTTTTTTCGGTTTGACACACTTTTTTGAACGTTCCCATTTATTATGATTACATCTTATCAAAATTTCATTGGCATTGATATCGGAAAATTTAAAAATGTTGCTGCAGCTTATAACCAAAGGAGCGCTATCAAGTTTGACAATGATGCTACTGGTTGGCAACAGTTGTTTCAAAAATTTTCAGATATCCTACCTAATTCTCTAGTAACTTTAGAAAACACTGGAAAATATGAGCTTGGCTTAGCACATTTTCTTGTTGATAAGAATGTTGCTGTACATCGAGCTAATACTCGTAAAGTAAAAAGTTTTATCATATCACATGGAACTTTAGCAAAGACAGATCAATCAGATGCAAGAGCCCTTGCTCAATATGGTTTTGAACGCTATAGTGCTCTATCTCTATTTGTGCCTATGTCAAAAGAACAAACCGCCTTAGTTGCACTCTGTCAACGTCGTGATGACATTACACAAATGAGAACTCAAGAGAAATGTAGGCTTGCAGCACCTGAAAACGACTATATAAAGGAAAGTTGCCAAAAAACAATAGACTTTTTTACCAGTCAGATAAATGAGTTCAACGATGCCATACAAAGAATTATTGATAAAAATCCAGAGTTACAAAAGCGTCAAAAGATCTTGAGAACAGTGCCAGGAATAGGTCTCAAGTTATCACAAGTTTTTGTGTGTCTAATGCCAGAACTTGGCCACCTAAACAAAAAAGAAGTTGCAAGTCTTGCTGGAGTTGCTCCACATCCAAAAGAAAGCGGTAAAACTATTGGTTACCGAAGGATAACAGGTGGTAGAAGCAATGTTCGTGCAAAGCTTTTCACAGCTGCTATGGCTGCTGCAAGATCTAAATCTGCACTTGGTGCTTTTTATTCTGATCTTATTGGTAGAGGTAAAAAGAAGATGGTAGCTATAACAGCTCTAATGCGAAAAATCATAGTAATTGCCAATGCAAGACTTAAAGAAGCAATTAATATGAAATAAAAAAATCTGTATAGAAAATAGGTTAACGAATATGTGCGTCTACACACATTTAAAGCACATATTCGTTAACCATAAAATCTAAGCAGTGCTTGCTGTTTGATATAAATTTCTTTCTGTATAAACTAGGGTTTTTGTTGCCAAAATACATTTTTCAATTGAATAAAAATACAAAATTATCAACAAATGAGACTAAATTCAAAAAATTTTAAAAAACATAGTTGATGGCAAGAAGGTGCAGCACTTCGAAATGATATGAGGTCAGGATTTACGTTTTGTGGAATAACATTTGAGGAATATAGAGGACAAGCAACTGATCCTGAAGGAACCGTGAGAAGATTCATTGAGAAAGATACAGGGCACTGTTTTCCACTAGGAACAGCAAGCACATTTACAACATATTTTGCGCCAGCAGATTTTAATGAGACGGTAAACACACTAGGACAGCCACTTTATGCAAAACAAGAGCCAAGAAGATTTGATAGAGGAACTGATTTACATACGCAGTCAAATCCATTACCAATGTGCCACAGACCAGGAATACTAGCAAAAATTGTTGCAGCATAACAATACTGGTAGAGTAACTACAAGGTGGTGAGGCACAGAACGACTCTACCGGTATGCGCTTTCTTAGCATATAAAGGTTAGTATATCAAAAAGAAATATGCAAGAGAATATTAAGCGATTATTGGAAGATTGTTTTTCCCATTTAGGAGAAGTGGCTTTGTATAAATCAAAGGATAAGTCATACATGGTACAAGTATTAAAGCAACAGCCAGATAAATTATACGAGATTGGTGAAGGACAATTTGTGGAAGAAACTTTAGCGTTAGAAGTAAGTGCGTTTGATGTACTGCAGCCAATTGTAGGAGATATTTTTGTTATAGGTGACCGTAAATATAAAGTATATTCTCCACCGCTGCAAGATAATTCAGGAATGGTATGGAAAATTCGAGCGTCAGGAGTATAAATGCGTATTAACACCGGTAGTATTATACAAAGTATAGATGCTGAAAGGAAAAAAGTGGAAAAAGCGACAGTGAGTGCATTAAACAAAACAGCAATATGGCTAAAATCAAAAGCAGCTAAGGAAATCAGTGAGGAAAAGAGAATAAAATTAAGTTTGATAAGAAAGAGATTAAGGATTTTTAAGGCGAAAATTAGCAGATTAGACGTGTTAATTAGAGCAAATCTCTATGACATTAGAGCATCGACAATTGGCAAAATGCAAAAAACAAGAAGAGGATCGAAAGTAGGAAAGCATGAGTTTATAGGAGGATTTGCAGCAGTTATGCCAAAAGGAAATAGCGGTATGTTTAAACGTGAAGGAAGGGCAGCACTACCAATAAAAGAGGTTAAATTACCATTGGAACCAGAAGCATCAAAAGTAATAAGAGATCTTGTTAATTATGAGGTTGAGGAAGTCTTTACAAAATTTTTTGAACGTGAATTGAGCTACAGAGTATAATGAATTGGAAGGATTTGCATAATGCAATCTGCACTACGCTGAAGAGAGAAATATCCATTATACAAACCTGTGAAATTTATCCATCAATAAGAAAAGAATTAGTAGCGCCAGCGGTGTTTGTAGAACTTAGCAGTCTTGAAAAAGGAGATGATCCTGGAACAGAAGAATTAGCGCTGAAAGCAAGATTTGAAGCACGAATAGTAATTGATAGCACGGTAGAGAATGCCTCAATAATTGTGAGATCATTAGCCACAGAAGTTGCAAGAGTAGTAAATAAAAATACTTGGAATATGAAAAATGTTTCACCAGGAGAATTTATATCAGGAGGAGGAGATGACTTTAGACCAGAGCTCGATGCATATTTAGTGTGGATGGTTGAATGGGTTCATGAGATACATATTGGTAAATCAGTGTGGTCAGAAACTGGAATTAAGCCGCATATTATAGAGATAGGTAACGTATATGTTGGATCATAGTTTTGCGATTTCAGAGCTGAATAGGAAGCTAGCAAACGTTATTCGTATAGGAGTGGTAAAAGAAATAGATTATGAAAAAGCAAAAGTAAGAGTTAAAATAGGAGAATTTTTAACAGATTGGTTGCCGTGGATAACGAGTAAAGCAGGAAAAGATAGAGATTGGTCTCCGCCAGATATTGATGGACAGGTTATGGTATTTTCTCCTCTTGGTGAACTATCATTAGGAGTGGTGTTAGCAGGAATATATCAGGAAAAATACCCTGCACCAGAGAATAAAAAAGAAATAAATAGTATAAAATTTCAAGATGGGACGAAGTTTACATATGATAAAGGTAAGCATCATTTAGAGATTGAAGTAGTAGACAAAATAACACTGAAAGCTGGGGGATCGAGAATAGAAATGACAAAAAGTGGAATAAAATTGAAGGCAGATAAAATAAACCTTAATTAAATGAATAAATCGGTTGTGCGAGTAGGAGATCATTGTGCAGAAGCAACACTACATTTTTGTGTTAGTGGCAGTAACAATGTTTTTGTAAATGGTAAGCCAGTTTGCCGAAAAGGAGATAATTTTACAGAAGGTAGAGTATTAACTGAAGGATCAAAAACAGTGTTTGCAAATGGCTATAGTATAGGAAGAGTTGGTGATCTTGTCTCTTGTGGATTTAAAGTAATAAAAGGCAGTGAAAGCGTATTTGCAAAATAGAAATGAAGGGTATGGATGCTAAAACAGGAAAAATATTAGAAGGCATAGAGCATCTAAAGCAATCAATAATTGATATACTGACCACTCCAGTAAACAGTAGAATAATGAGGAGAGATTATGGCTCAAGATTATTTGAATTGGTGGATAAGCCAATAAATAGAGATTTAACTTTGGAAATCTATGCAGCAACTGCAGAAGCACTGGGGAAATTTGAGAAGAGATTTAAGTTAGAAAAAGTAAAGATTGCTGAAGCTAAAGAAGGAAAAATGACTCTTGTACTTGAAGGTATGTATCTTTCAGAAGGCAAATTCATAGGTATTAGTGGAGTAGTTGTTTAGAAATGCAGACATCTAATATTATTGAAAAACTAAGCTATGAGGAAATCTTTTCCAGAATGAAGGAGGAGTTAGTGCGTAGAGATGAAACCTTTTCAGCGTTAGTAGAATCCGATCCAGCAATAAAGATTCTGGAGGTAGCAGCATGGCGAGAACTTTTACTCAGACAAAGGATAAACGAAGCTGTAAAGGGTAATTTACTTAAATTTGCAACAGGAGAAGATCTTGACTCTTTAGCTGAATTTTATGGAGTAGAGAGGCAAAATGAAGAAGATGATGAACATTTTAGAAAAAGAATAAAAGCAAAAATAGCAGGTTGGTCAACAGGAGGAAGTAAGGAATATTATAAATATCATGCACTGTCAGCAGATAGTAGAGTAAAAGATGCATTAGTAGAATCACCTATACCAGGGAAAGTACAAATTTCAATCTTATCAACAACAACTGGCATAGTGTCAGAAGAGCTACTAGAAATTGTAAAAAAGCAGGTTACTAGAGATGATATAAGGGTTTTAACCGATACAGTAACAGTGATAGGTTGCAATATTACGGAAATAGATATTCACAGCAGAGTGAGCGTAAGTCCTGTAATATCAGAGGAAGAAATCAAGAAGCAGTTCATCAAGAAGTTTGAAGCAAGCAAAAGATTGGGATGGAATGTTACAAAATCTTGGATAATAGCGAATTTGTTTGTGGAAGGAGTAGAAAACGTAGAATTAATCGAGCCAAAAGAGGATGTTGTAATTAGAGGAAATGAATGTCCTATATTGAAAACTTTGAATATTGAATTTATAGGTAAAAACTAATGCTTCTACCACCTAATGCCACAAAACAAGAACGTAGAATAGTTGAAGCAATAGATTATAAAGTAGATTCGAGCTGTATAAGAGGGTTTAAGTTCAACCTGAAAGAAGAAACATTACCATGGATAATAGAAGAATATGGATTAGAAGAAATTTTATTCTGGGTGAAGGATAAGAAAAAGGCTGTAACAGAAGGAGTAAAATTTCAAAGAGTTAGAGGAACGCTAACATCATTAAAAATAGCTCTAAAATGGGCAAATATAGATGAGATTACAATTATTGAAGAACCGCCTGGAAAACATTTTTTTGAGCTGCAAATTGGAATAAAGGATGTGCCAAATGACTTTTTTGTAGATGCAGTTGTAGAATTGGCAAAGCTGTCATTACCAGCAAGATCGCGACTAATGAGAATTTTTAATGACTATTACAATGCTCAAAGATTCATATTAGACGAAAGTTTTTTCGGAGATCTTCTATCAGACTATTCAGGGGTGAAAGTTGAAAAAGAAGGGCCAATGTTGTCTTTTGGTCGGAAAAATTCATTTAAACTAAAAATAGCAAATGCAACTTTCAATTTTAGTACATTTCGAAATCATTATGAGAGAAGTTTTAGCAATGATTTATATCGCCTAGATGTTGCAATACTTGAAGAAACAGAGCCACATACCAAAAACTACAGTGGAATATATGAACGAAGTCACCTGTGGTATAATGTCAAAGCACTATATTCTATTTCGCAGAGTTTACTACCACCAATAAAGTTTGCCAAAGCACAGATTGTACTGTCAGATAGCTGGAAATTAGGAGAAATAAATAGCTGTTTTCCTCTTTGTTATCAAGAAGAGATAGGAGGCACACTTTTCCTTGGTAATGATAAACTTTCTGATCAGCTATGGAACTTGGAATACAAACCAATTTTGGAAAGATTTAATATCAGCTATGAATATGAAGCAAAGAATCTTACTGATCAAAAGGTTGCGAAAGCTAATTTAACGGAATATCACGTTAGTTGCGAAAATGATAGAAGTTCAGGAAAAGAAGATTCGATACACGAATTAGAAAATTACATTTTAGTATTTTACCCAGGAGTACTGAAGTGGCACGAACATAGACATTTGCACAGAAGTTGGAAAAATAGTCAAGTAATATCTCTAATAAGTTAAATACTTATATTTAGATCCTCATATATTATATTAATAATAGGTAAAAGTGTATGAAATAAAAAGAAAAAGACTTGCTTTCTCATGCTAAAAAGGACATGACTTGAATAGCAGCAGGTAAATATAAGAAATTTATCTGGCGCTAGAAAAGCTAATTTTGTGAGGTATGAAATGAGTTTTAGCAAGAGTAAGTTTTTTAAAGAAGTATCAAGTAACGGGTTTAAAAACATTAATAAAAGAAATGAAGAAGGAGAGACGATATTACACCAAGCAGTAGAAATCTCTGATTACAAAACAGTGAGATTATTAATAAAAAAAGGGGCAGAGGTAAATGCAAGAGATAAAAATGGTTATACACCACTACACTGTGCAGTATTTGCAAAAAGCTTAGAAAATGTAAAAGTGCTGCTAAGGGAAGGAGCAGAAGTAAATGCCACTCAATACATCACCGGATGTACGCCATTGCACTCTGCGTGTAAAATGGGAGGAGCAGGAGTTGAAATAATAAAAGAGCTGGTAAAGGCAGGGGCTGAGGTTAATCAACTGAATAAATATGGCGCAACACCAATGTATTACATCTGGGAAAGTGAAAAGTATTGTTCATGGAATAGCGAAGAGAATGAAAAGGCGAGTAAGTTTCTGAGAGAACAAGGAGGAATAACAAAAAGTAGAGAACTGACGTGCTATGGAATAGAGGGGCTAGTGGGAGAAATAGCAGACATGTTGAATGGGAGCTACATGCCGGAGCTAAAAATAATAGAGATAGGAGAAATAAGGAAGAGAGACAAATCGCTAATAAAGAAAGAATGTCAAAATTTAGCAAGCAAGATAATGAGCCAAGTGAACGAAATGATAGATGAGGTGGTGAGAAAGAAGGCCTAAAAGAGGGGTTAAAATTTAAAGAAAAGGTGAGGTAGATTATGAGTAAAAAAGAAAAAGAGGAGTCACTATTAGAGAACTCAAGTAAAAATATTTATGAAAGAGACGAGAATGGAAGAACAGTTCTACATTATGCAGTAGACGCAAAAACAGTGAGGTTATTAATCGAAAAAGGAGCGAATGTGAATGCAGCAGATGTAGAAGGATACACAGCACTGCACTTAGCGGTAACGGAGAAATATCTAGAAACCGTGAGAGAATTAATAAAATCAGGAGGGAATGTAAATGCGAAAGAATATGAAAATAAATGCACTCCATTGCACCTTGCATGTATGGTGGGGAAAGTAGAAATAGTAAAAGAGTTAGTGGAAGCAGGAGCAGAAATAGAGCAAGAAGATAAGTTCGGAATGATAGCAATGGATTATGCGAAAAATAGTAAAGAGATAACCGAGGTATTAAAGAAAGAAACAGACAGGATTGAAAAGCTATTTATGAGAGGCTAAAAATATGGAGGAAGAAACAGAAAAGAAAGTAATGAATTTAGAGAAAAAAGCGTTGGCAGAACTGAGAAAAATATGGAAGAAGGTATATGAGGAAGAAGCACCTAGATACTCAAAGAAATATCTGATACCAAGATTAGCTTATAGAATACAGGAAAAAGCGTATGGAGAAATGTCAAGAAAGGGGACAAAAAGACTAGAGCATCTGGCAGATCGACTAGAGGAGGGAAAAAGAATAAGTAGCGATAAATTACCAGTAGAAGGGACAGAATTAATACTAGAGAGAGAGGGGAAGAGACGCATGCAGTAATGGTAACAGATAAGGGTTTAATCTACAGAGAAGAATTTTTCACGTCATTGTCAGCAGTAGCCGGAAAAATAATGGGAATGAGTTACAATGGGCCGCTCCTATTTGGTTTGCGTGATCAAAAGAGAAGGGAAAATGTGTAAAGGATAAGATGTGGAATATATACGAGAAAGTCAAATGAAGACGGTCTAGAACAAAAGTTTAACAGTCTTGATGCGCAGCGAGTAGCATGTGAAAAATATATAAAGAGCAAAGAAGGCTGGGTAGCATTGGCCGAAAGGTACGACGATGGAGGTTTCTCAGGAAAGAATTTAGAAAGACCAGCAATAAAGGAGTTGTTTGAAGATGTAAAGGCAGGAGAAGTGGATTGTGTGGTAGTATATACGCTAGACAGGTTATCAAGGGAAACAAAAGACAGCATAGAGGTAACATCATTTTTTAGAAGGCACCGAGTAAATTTTGTAGCAGTAACACAGATATTTGACAATAATACGCCAATGGGAAAGTTCGTGCAAACGGTGTTATCAGGAGCAGCGCAACTAGAAAGAGAAATGATCGTAGAAAGAGTAAAAAACAAAATAGCAACATCAAAAGAGCAAGGATTGTGGATGGGAGGAACTTTGCCGCTAGGGTATGATGTAAAAGATAAAGAATTAATAATAAATGAGAAAGAAGCAAAGATAGTGAAGCATATATTTAAAAGATATTTGGAGCTGAAGTCAATGGCAGAATTGGCAAGGGAGTTAAACAGAGAAGGATACCGAACAAGGTCTGACATCTTTAAAAAGGCAACGGTGAGGAGAATAATAACAAATCCAATATATATGGGAAAGATAAGACATTATGAGAAAGAGTATGAGGGAAAGCATGAGGCGATAATAGAAGAGGAAAAATGGCAAAAAGCACAGGAATTGATAAAGAATCAGCCATATAGAAAGGCGAAATACGAGGAAGCGTTGCTAAAGGGAATAATTAAGTGCAAGGGCTGTGATGTAAACATGACTCTGACATACTCAAAAAAAGAGAATAAAAGGTATCGATATTATGTGTGCAACAATCATTTAAGGGGAAAGAATTGTGAATCAGTAAATCGAACAATAGTTGCTGGAGAAGTGGAAAAAGAAGTGATGAAGAAAGCTGAACCCCACTGTTGTAACAGCCGAAACTACTACAGCTAAAGATGAAAATAGTAATACCAATTCCCGCTATACAAGCAACGAATAGACAATAATGGAAAAAAAGCCATACTGGAGTAAGAGCCTGTTCATAATCTTTTGAGGAGCAAGGCAGTAAAAGCTAGAACGACCATTTGTAGTCTAGTATTGAGTTTACGCTCGCAATTTTTCCATAACCGTCTACACTTTTCCAGCCAAGCAAAAGAACGCTCTACAACCCACCTTTTTGGCAATACAACAAAGGTATGTAATTCACTTCGTTTTATTACTTCAACGGTTGCACCAATAGTCGTTTTTATTTGAGTTGCAAAATTTTCTCCTGTATAACCTGCATCAACTAGTATATTTTGAACTTCGGAAAGATTTTTTCTTGCGTTACAAATCATCTCTACAGCAGCAGTACGATCTCCGATATTAGCTGTAGTAATATAAATTGCATGTGGCAAACCTTGCGTATCTACTGCAATATGACGCTTTATTCCTGAAATTTTCTTGCCGGCATCATAACCTTTTTCTTCAGCAATATAATTGTTCTGCTTGAGAGCGCTTTGTGTAAATTTATTACCTCTCTTTCCCCTTCCACGGTTAAACAACTCTGCAATGCTTCTTATTTGGTTCATTAATAATGAGAGTTGGTATTACCAAGCAAGAATGAGTTTACTTCTGTTGAGGTAGTTCATAGTTCTATTCATATGATACATCCCGATACAGTAGAACAACAAGGAGAAGATCAGCGGACTTTAGAATCTGCAATGGGTAGTAACGATGGTGCGAGACCTAGAAATGAGTTAGTATCTCCAGGGATTAGTAGTGTTCCCAGAGGTCGTGGGCGTGGTATGAGGCCTAGAAGTGAGTTGGAATCTCCAGGAGTTACTAATGTTCCCAGAGGCCGTGGGCGTGGAAATCAATGAGTAAAAGAGGATATTAGGTTAACTCAAAGCAGTGTAGTTACCTCTCTTTATGATAAATATAATTTTATTAGTACTGACGCTTTTAATGACAGTGTTATGACAAATAACGCGAATGATCTGGAGGTAGGCGATTAATTTGGTATCCGTTCAGGCAATAGCGTCAACTTAAGAGCCTTCATTAACAAACTCTCCTAAAGACATGATGGCGTTTAGGCTTATCAACTTTATCGCAGCTATACAATCACTGATATTTTTCCTTAAATTGATGCCATTGTCCGTTCAGGAGAGTGGTTTAAGAAACGATAGATAGAAGATTATGAAAAGGGTTGGGTTGCTTTGTTTCCATATTAAGTATAACGAAATTATCTGTTCAAGTTCCTCGCTGTGATTGTGTAAAATATGAGTTTTTACGATAAACGATATAATGCCTAATTTTCCCTTCAGTATTAGACTTGCTGCGAAGGAGGAGAAATGTTTATATAAAGAAAGATAGAGCAAGTAAAAGTGAGGTAAAATGAACATAATCTAAGGTAATGTTCAAAAAAGTGTGTCAAACCAAAAAGTAGATTGATATAAAGAAAAGTTTGTGTACTATATTTAATAGTCCAATCCATCCCAAGAAAACTTCTTCTCACGGTTATTATTTTAAATTAAACGAGAGTGACCATATTGTTAATTTAATGATAGAAAGTATCAAAGTGTATAACTATTGAAATAATGGTATTAGTCATAAAAGGATAACTTTACTTTATTGATTTTTTCGGCTACCATGCGGATAGTTTAACATAGTGAGTTGATATGTTCGCACAGAGTAAAGAATCCAGTAAATTATATAATAAACACTTGAATCCAGATAGTGAGAGCACTCTAGAAAAGTCAAGTTTTGTTACTAGATACTCTATTCCCATTTTTAGTAAGATAAAAAATGTAAAGGATGATAAAGAGAAAAAAGAAAAGCTCAATCAACTTTTAGATGCATTAAGAAAGAAATTGCCTGTGGGCTTTAAGATCGGAGCTGCTGTGGGTGAAGGGGATTGTTTTTTTGATTCAGTTGCTCAAGGTTTGAATGAATTAAAAGGCAAAGGTCTTATTACAAGTGATGAAGGGTTTAACGTAAAGTCTTTACGGAGAGGCTGCAAGGAATATGCACAGAAAGAATCGAGTGCTCCGCAAAGTTCATGGTTGAATAAGCTTCTAGATAAAGAGAGTGAGAAATTTTATGAATATATACCACGTATTGAATTCACTGTAGAAGATATTAAAAATTCCCGTTCTGATTCAGCGGTAGGAATTCTAAACTTGCAAAATGCTATATGGGGCAGACCTTATATTGAGGGTAAGATATTATGTAATGAGTATAAAGTTAATCTTTACTACATGGAAGTACAAGATGATCTTAGAACCTGTTCATAATCTTTTAAGGAGTAAAACAGCAAAAGCTAGAACAACCATTTGTAAGCTAGTGTTGAGCTTTCGCTCGCAGTTTTTCCACAAACGCCTACACTTTTCCAACCAAGCAAAAGAGCGTTCCACAACCCATCTTTTGGGCAATACGAAAAACCTGTGCAATTTACTTCACCTCAACAGTTGTACCAATAGTATCTTTTATTTGAGTTGCAAAATTTTCTCCAGTGTAGCCAGCATCAACTAGTATATTTTTAACTTCAGAGAGTTTTGCTTTAGCATTTTTAACCATTTTTACAGCACTGCTACGATCAGCTGCTTCTGCCGTTGTTATATGAATTGCGTGTGGGAAACCTTGTGTATCAACTGCGATATGACGCTTTATACCTGAAATCTTTTTACCTGCATCACAGCCTTTACTTTCAGCGGTATCTGTATTTTTAACACTTTGAGCATCAATTATACAGAAACTGGTTTTCTCTTTCCTACAATTGTTCTTTCTAACTAATTTTTTTAAAACACTCTCCGAAATACTTTCTTTATCTTTCCATTTTTTAAAGTAGTCGTAACAACTTCTCCATTTTGGAAACTCTTGTGCTCCACTGGCAACAGCTTTTTAGGACGTACAGCACTCCACAAAATACATCATACAAATCAAGTCTTCTTGGCTTTGTTTTTTTCTACAAGATTCTAGATCTGGTAAAATTATCTTGAATTTTTCACGACTTATGTCACTTGGGTATACACTTCTCATATATCTAACTTATATAAATTATCTCCTACTTTATTCCTTCTTTGATATCATGTACATTTTCTTAAATGTTGTTATATTGGAACAGTTTCCTTAATTTAACTTTTATGGTCAAAAAGAGGAAAATCTCCCCTTACCTTATACTTTACTAATGCACTCCGGTGTTTTCTGCTCTGCTTTCTTTTTGGGTTTCTTAAAAAGTTTTTTCCATAAAGATGGTTTTTTTGCTTCACTATTTATTGGATCTACATTATCAATTTTCATCACAGTTGTTGGCAATAGTCGTACATTTTTTGATTTTGGAGGTTGAGCTTCTTCTAAATCAGAGGAATAACCAGAGGACTGTCCACTATTGTCCCCTTTTTTTGTATCAGTAAACTTTATAGATGAAAAAATATGCTCTAAAATTATACTACGAATGAAGTCATGATCTTTCTGACTTTCCACCTGATTTTTCTCTTCTTGTTGTTTCTCTACCCTTTCGATATACTCTTCTTGTGTTTTGAGCTCAGTATTATCTTTTATTTCCACATTCGATAGATGTTCACTTTTTTTTCTCCTCTTCTCTAGACATTTTTTCAATTCCTCCTGTAACCCTTCATTGTGGTCCTTAGGTTTAGTAAAAGAGGAATTTTTTAATGAACCACTATCAAGAAATTCTTTACTAACAGCGCTATCTTTTTGTAGCTTCCAATTATTCAAACCTTCAGTTGGGAAAGGAGGCGGTGGTGGTACACTCACATCTTGATTTGGAAGAGGCGGAGGAGATGGTATAAATGGTGCACTATTGGGTTCTATTTTAGAGGAAGTAGTGGTTGATGGCATAGATTTTTGTGTCTCTATGAGTTTTTTTCTTTCTTTTTTTTTGCTTGATTGAATATCTTGATAATCATCACTCCAACCAGATTCATTTCCAGAATGTTCGCTTTCACTACTTGAGAATGAAGCACATTTCCTTATATCATTTATTTTTTCATAAAGAGATGCAAGAATATCTTCATCCCTATTCTGCTTCTTTCTCTCCTCTAATTTGCTACCAACTCTTATAGCATATTCTTTTTGTGTTTTGAGCTCAGTATTATCTTCTTTTATTTCCACATTCGATAGATGCTCACTTTTTTTTCTCCTCTTCTCTAGACATTTTTTCAATTCCTCCTGTAACCCTTTACTGTGGTCCTTAGGTTTAGTAAAAGAGGAATTTTTTAATGAACCACTATCAAGAAATTCTTTACTAACAGCGCTATCTTTTTGTAGCTTCCAATTATTCAAACCTTCAGTTGGGAAAGGAGGCGGTGGTGGTACACTCACACCTTGATTTGGAAAAGGTGGAGGAGCTGGTACACTAACTTGTGGTACTTGAAGAGCAGACATCTTTTCCGGTGTTTTTGTGCTAATGTCATTATTAGTAATAGAGTTCAAAGTAGGCAAAGATGGTGTGCTAGTATCATTACCATGTGGTTTCTCTTCAAGAAGATTACACGTATTTTTATTATTTATTGCAGCTGATTTGACAAGGTATACTGTTGAACTTAATGCAATTATTGCAGATACAGAAGCAATTGCCACAAAAAGCAGTGGTATCGTAGTAGCATTCAAAATTGCTAAACTTACAGGGTAAATAAATATTCCAGTTGTAAGTGCAGATGTACATAGCAAGAAAGTGGCAATAGAATACTTTAATGGAGACGAAGCTTTAGAAGTGCTCATTTTTAACCTCATATATTAACAATGCTAATGATAGTATTGTTAGCAGCTTATATCAACTAAAAATTATGTATTGAACTTACAGCACGTAGCTTTGATATAGAAGTTTGAGTAACGTTATGATAGTAATTTATATAATTCTTTGTGCTATTTTTATAGCTATTTTAGACAGTTCATTAGACTCTTAATTAGGGGATATTTCTAACTTAGAGAAGGTTTTCATAAATGTTAAAGTGAATAAGTAGGGATATTATGTTTTTTCTTTGAGTTGTGTAATATCAGCCTGAGGAAGGCCAGTTGTCTGGGAAATAACATCAATAGAAATGCCAGCCTTAAGTAGGTTTTTGGCTACAGCTATTTTAGCTTGTTGTTCACCCTCTTCCCTACCTTTTTCCGCACCAATTTTAATACCTTCCGCTTTACCTTTTTGATGGCCGATTTGGATGCCTTCTTGTCTACCTTTTTCTTGACCAACTTTAAGACCCTCATCAAATTTTTGAGCGAAAGCAGCAATCTCATCCATTATGCGTTTCTTCATTTGTTCATATGCTAGTAACTCTTCTTCTGACCAATTAAACTTATTCATCTCTTCATAAGCTCGTTTTATTATTACGTCACTACCAACTATTTTATCTAGGTCTTCTTCGTTTGTTTCTGCTGCATATCGGAAAAAATAACACCATTTTTCTACTATATTTTCTAGTTGATCTTCTTTTGTCTTTGTAAATTTTGGTAGTTCTATGAATACGAAGTAAAAATCCTTTAAGTCATGTTCAAAGCTATTTTGATCTAAAATGACATGATTAGATTTGTACTCAGCCTTATCTGGAAAAATAATACAATCAGCAACAGCTATGAAGATAATTTCCTTGAGATTATGATAATTATCACCTTGATCAGCTTGACTTGAGTAGGCTTTAGCAGCATAATATTGAGCACGCTTTTCGAAGCCTTTAGTCTTAGTGAACTGCATCTCTATTATGTACCTGGAGCCTTGAGAGTCTTTACAAAGAACATCGACAATACTCTGCTTTTTAGCGGCAATTTCAGGGTCCAAAATGGTAGCTAAGAATTCAACATCGTGAATAGCAGCTAAACCAGTAAAGCCTAAAATATCGTTCAAGAAATGAATGAGGATATCTTTATTCTTTTCAGTGCCAAATATTCTTTTAAAGGCATAATCATTGCGTGCATCAAGAAATTTAGAAAAAGCCATGATAAATTAACCTAAAAAGCATTAATAATTATACACAATTTTGAAGAAATATTCAACTAAAATTCAAACATAGAAGTTTTTGTATATCTTTATTTGATAGTATTAACCTATATAATATCTATTTCTGTATGGCAAAGCATACTACTGTTTCCATAAGGTACCAAATAGCGCAAAAAGTAAGGAGCTGGAGGTTAAAGCGAAAATATACTCTGAAAGACTTAGTAGACAAAACAAGCATAAATTACCACACGTTGCTAAGATACGAGCAAGGAACATGTGGCATTCCAATTGAAAGGCTAAAAGTGATAGCAAATGCATTATCAATTCCTATTAGAAATCTCTTTCCAAGACGAAAAGTACTAAAAGAAGATAGTTGTTTCGACAAAGCCAAGACCCAGGAAATGTATAATTTCATAGAAAAAACAGGAGGACACAAAGCAATTTATGCATTAACCAAATCTATCCGAACTGAGGAAGAAAGTAATATAAAAGCAGCAAGAATAAGAATTGCAAAGAATCTAGTTAAGGCAGAGTTTGATAATGACATTATCTATCGAGCAACGGGCTTATCAACTGAAGAATATGCTGATAAAGAGAGATACGAGCCAAATAGAGGACAAGAGATAAAAAAGTGGAGAATAATCAGAGGCTATACGCAAGAAGAATTAGCAAAAAAGCTAGATGTAGGTCCCTCACAGATACATCACTATGAACAAGGTAACGTTACTCTTTTAAGTGAAAGGTTATGGGAAATAGCAAGAGAATTATTAGTGAATGCTGAAGATCTGATAAAGGAATACAAAGAAAATGATGGTGAAGCAGAAAATGAGTTATTAGGTTTGGTAAGAGAATATAGAAAAATTAATCATCAAGAATCACGAGATGAGCTAAATATATGGGTAGAATTTTTATTGCAAAGAAAGCAAATTTACAAAGAGAAGATTGATAAAATAGAGAAAATGAAAGTTGCAAATAATTTACTTCAGTTAGGTTTTTCTACTGATGTTATTTCTAAAATAATTGATTAACAACAATTTTTTTACATGAAGAACTAATCTTTCAATTAGATAAAAATAAGTATCTATTAGGATTTTAACTTACTCATAAAAAAATAAGTAAAAAAGATTGAAAAATTGATTTGACTTCACTCGAAAGCTATGGCTCTATGCCAATGCTGATAAAAAACAGCAGTAAACATTTAAAAACAATTTGTTATTAACGAGGAGTATATTTTATGAATAATGGTAAAAAACTTACAGAAGAAATAGAGAGAGTATTACAGAGTGGAGGAGGAAGTGCTCTATTTGATCGTGAGATAGTGTCAGTGCTTCTAAGGAGCAGTTCATGACAGAAAGCAAGCACAAGATGTTACTAAAACTTTAATGGATAATTGCCCAGGAATAGGAGAAATTTTGGGACGAGAAATCGATGATCTGAAAATGATAGAAGGAATGACCGAACATGCAGCTGCAGCAATTGAATGTGTTAAAGAAGCTTATAAAAGAGCACTCAGAGAAGGATTAAAGAGAGGCCCAGTAATGGATAGCCAAGAAAAGCTGATAGAGTATGTAAGGGTAAATATAGGCTTTTCAGCATGTAATAGTTTAGACTTAATCTGACAGATTAATAAAGTAAGATAAAAATATAAATAAATTTTAAAGGAGTGTCAGATATGAGTAAAACACAAGAAAAAATACTAAAACCAAAGTTGGGGTTGCTAGAACTTGCAAAGCAATTAGGAAATGTATCACAGGCGTGTAAAGTAATGGGATATTCAAGGGATACATTTTACCGCTTCAAAGAGCTGTATGAAACGGGAGGGGAAAAAGCATTATATGAGATAAACAAAAGCAAACCATTACTTGCCAATAGAGTACCAAAGGATACAGAAGAAGCAGTAGTTAAAATAGCAGTAGAGTTTCCAGCATATGGACAAGAAAGAGCAGCTAATGAGTTAAAGAAAAAAGGAATTCTAATATCTGCTAGCGGGATAAGGTCAATATGGCAAAGAAACGACCTCGAAAATTTTAAAAAGAGATGAAAGGGGAACGTTCAAAAAAGTGTGTCAAACCGAAAAAAAAGTAATAAATTGATATAAAAAATGGAGGTTTGATATGAGTCAAGCAAATAGAACTACTGGTTTGGTAGATTATAAAGAATTAGAAACAAATATCCTGTCATCTATACGAGAAGGAAGACCATTGACAGGAAGAGATGGAGCATTAACACCGTTTATAAAAAGGTTGCTAGAGGCAAGTCTGGAAGGTGAAATAGAAAGCTACATGTCAGCTGAAAGTGAAGAAAATAACCGAAGAAATGGGAGAAACGCAAAAACTTTACGCACGAGTGCAGGCTCATTTGAGCTGCTAACACCAAGAGATAGGGAGGGAAGCTTTGAACCACAAATAGTCAAAAAAAGGCAAACAAGCCTACATCCAGAACTTGAAGCAAAGGTCTTAAGCACATATGCCAGTGGCATGGGATACAGAGATATAGCTTCACATGTTGAGGAAATATATGACCACAAAATATCAGCAGCAGAGATATCTAGTATTACCGATAAACTGCTACCAGTAATCAATGAATGGCGCAGCCGCCCACTGCAATCAGTGTATCCAATAGTATTTATGGATGGCATGTTTTTTAAGGTCAAGGAGGACGGACATTGCATAAGTAAATGTATGTATAATATATTGGGCATAAATCAAAATGGCAGAAAAGAAGTATTAGGTTTTTATTTGGCTGAAAGTGAAGGAGCTAACTTCTGGTTGGGAGTACTAAATGACCTCAAAGAAAGAGGAGTAGAAGATATTCTAATTGCCTGTATTGATGGGCTAATACCAACTCTCATTATTAATGAACCAAATAAGAAGCATTGCAGAGTTGTTTAACCGTGGAAGGGGAAAGAGAGGTAATAAATTTACACAAAGCGCTCTCAAGCAGAACAATTGTATCGTAGATTTTATTGCGCAAAATGTTCTGTTTTATATATAACCAAAACCTCTCAACAGGATTGAGGTCAGGTGAGTATGGTGGTAGGTATATAATTTCGATATTTTTAGGTATCTTTAAACTTTTTGACTTATGCCAACTAGCGCAATCCATCACGAGAAAAGCCTTTCGTATTCCTAAATATTGCGACATCTGTTCAAGGAATATATTTATACAAGCAGTGTTGACGTTTGGTGCAAATAAGCTAAAATTCTCTCCATTTCTGGGATTAACTGCACTATAGAGATAAAAATTTTCCCTACCTAATTTTACCTTAACCTGTGTCCTACTGCCTTTTTTAAACCACCCATGTCCAACTTTTGAATGTGTACCAAACCGTGATTCATCGAAGAAAAATAGCTCTTTTTCAGAATGCATGACAATAGTTTCATTGAGGTTTTTTTTTAAACTCCTCTTGCTTATTTTTATCCTGTCCACTATGAACTGGTCTTGGTGTGATATATGAGAATTTCATTCTTTGCATATTACGATGTATTGTGGATTTGCTGATATTCAAACCAAATCTTTCTTGGATTCTTATTCTCATTTCTCTAATAGTAATATTGGGGTTTTCCTCCATCCACACCTCAATTTGTTCAAGTTGACTTTGGTTCAATATAGTTTTTCTACGGCATTGAGGTGGAGAAAATAATTTTTCTTCTCTTCCAAATTTTATGTGCTTTATCCATGTAGTAATTGCCTTTCTCGAAATGCAACATATTTTTGCTACAGCTGTTATACTGTGCTTTTTTGCTGCAATTACAGCATTTAGTTTTTTTGCAACATACGCATTATTTCTTACTTTCTTCAGCATCTCTTTTGCTGATTCCACCACTTTTTCATCCAATAATTTTGATCTTAATGCCATCTAAACCTCGCTATTTTACTTACTCCAGTATGGCTTTTTTTCCATTATTGTCTATTCGTTGCTTGTATAGCGGGAATTGGTATAAAAAGCTTTCCTACCGCTATAAATAGTGTATTTCCTAAAGCAGAAGTACAGCTATGCATAGTGCATCAGATAAGGAATTCACTGAAGTATGTATCTAGCAAAGATGTAAAAGTTTTCATAAATGATTTGAAAAAAATATATCGTGCTTCAAGTAAAGAGATTGCTGAGAATTATTTGCTTGAGCTGGAAGAAAAATGGAGTGAAAAATATCCCTTGGTTACAAAATCATGGCAAAACAATTGGGAAAATTTGTCTGGTTATTTTAAGTATTCTGGACCAGTTAGGAAGCTGATTTACACCACCAATCCAATTGAGGGATTGCATAGACAAATTAGGAAATTTACTAAAACTAAGGGCTCATTTACTAATACAAATGCCTTGTACAAACAGGTATATTGTGCTATAAAAAAGGTAGAGCAAAAGTGGACTACAGCTTTGCCTAATTGGACATTAACTATGTCTCAGCTTGACATTTTCTTTCCCAACAGACTGAAAATTGAGTTGAACTAAAAATGCAGCTTGACACAGTTTATTTAACACTCCCTTCTAGGGATTTAATGGAATAGATGGATGCTTTTTCATACAACCACTTTTTTATTGAAAAATTACTAATAATACTGTATAATTATTAACGGTTTTTAGGAATTTTTGCTATGGCTTTATCTAAATTTCTCGACCCTAAAAATGATATAGCATTTCGCCGTATCTTTGGTACTGAAAAGAATAAAGATATCCTCATTCACTTTCTAAATGATATTTTGAGCTTTACTGGCAAAAATGCAATACAGGATATAGAATTTTTAAGTACTATTCAAGATCCTGATATTGCATCTAAAAAACAAAGTATTGTTGATGTGCTATGTAGAGATTCAACAGGAGTACAATGGATAATTGAGATGCAGGTCGCTAAAACCAAAGGCTTTGAAAAACGAGCTCAGTACTATGCTGCTAAAGCCTATTCAAGACAAGCTGACAAGGGTGATCAATACCATGATCTTAAGGAAATTATTTTTATTGCTATAGCAGATTGTATACTGTTTCCTGATAAGTCTGAGTATAAATCAAAGCACACTATTCGCGATGAAGATACTAATGAACATGATCTAAAAGATTTTTACTTTGTATTTATTGAATTGCCTAAATTTCCCAAAACTAAAGAAGATCAGCTTTCAAATATAGTTGAGAAGTGGGTATATTTTTTTAAGCACGCTGACGAAACAGGTGAAGAAGAGCTGGAAAGGATAATAGGAAATGACGTAATAATCAAAAAAGCTTATGAAGAGCTAAATAGGTTCAACTGGTCAGAAAAAGAATTTATAGCCTACGAACAAGAGGTCAAGCGTATTCGTGATGAACAAGCTGTTCTTGCTCAAAAACTTGATGATGCCAAAAAAGAAGGAAAGATTGAAGGAAAGATTGAAGGAAAGATTGAAGGAAAGATTGAAGGAAAGATTGAAGGAAAGATTGAAGGAAAGATTGAAGGAAAGATTGAAGGAAAGATTGAAGGAAAGATTGAAGGAAAGATTGAAGGAAAGATTGAAGTTGCAAGGGCGATGTTGACTAATAATGTTGATATTAGCACTATTGTCAAGTGTACAGGTCTTTCTGTCGATGAAGTTCAAGAATTAATTCAAGTTGAGGAAAAATAACCCCTACTATCATCTTTATATTGAGAAGGGAACGTTCAAAAAAGTGTGTCAAACCGAAAAAAAAGTAATAAATTGATATAAAAAATGGAGGTTTGATATGAGTCAAGCAAATAGAACTACTGGTTTGGTAGATTATAAAGAATTAGAAACAAATATCCTGTCATCTATACGAGAAGGAAGACCATTGACAGGAAGAGATGGAGCATTAACACCGTTTATAAAAAGGTTGCTAGAGGCAAGTCTGGAAGGTGAAATAGAAAGCTACATGTCAGCTGAAAGTGAAGAAAATAACCGAAGAAATGGGAGAAACGCAAAAACTTTACGCACGAGTGCAGGCTCATTTGAGCTGCTAACACCAAGAGATAGGGAGGGAAGCTTTGAACCACAAATAGTCAAAAAAAGGCAAACAAGCCTACATCCAGAACTTGAAGCAAAGGTCTTAAGCACATATGCCAGTGGCATGGGATACAGAGATATAGCTTCACATGTTGAGGAAATATATGACCACAAAATATCAGCAGCAGAGATATCTAGTATTACCGATAAACTGCTACCAGTAATCAATGAATGGCGCAGCCGCCCACTGCAATCAGTGTATCCAATAGTATTTATGGATGGCATGTTTTTTAAGGTCAAGGAGGACGGACATTGCATAAGTAAATGTATGTATAATATATTGGGCATAAATCAAAATGGCAGAAAAGAAGTATTAGGTTTTTATTTGGCTGAAAGTGAAGGAGCTAACTTCTGGTTGGGAGTACTAAATGACCTCAAAGAAAGAGGAGTAGAAGATATTCTAATTGCCTGTATTGATGGGCTAAAAAGCTTTCCTACCGCTATAAATAGTGTATTTCCTAAAGCAGAAGTACAGCTATGCATAGTGCATCAGATAAGGAATTCACTGAAGTATGTATCTAGCAAAGATGTAAAAGTTTTCATAAATGATTTGAAAAAAATATATCGTGCTTCAAGTAAAGAGATTGCTGAGAATTATTTGCTTGAGCTGGAAGAAAAATGGAGTGAAAAATATCCCTTGGTTACAAAATCATGGCAAAACAATTGGGAAAATTTGTCTGGTTATTTTAAGTATTCTGGACCAGTTAGGAAGCTGATTTACACCACCAATCCAATTGAGGGATTGCATAGACAAATTAGGAAATTTACTAAAACTAAGGGCTCATTTACTAATACAAATGCCTTGTACAAACAGGTATATTGTGCTATAAAAAAGGTAGAGCAAAAGTGGACTACAGCTTTGCCTAATTGGGCATTAACTATGTCTCAGCTTGACATTTTCTTTCCCAACAGACTGAAAATTGAGTTGAACTAAAAATGCGGCTTGACACAGTTTATTTAACACTCCCATTGAGAAATTTAGTATAAAGGATCGTTAATCAAACACAAAAACTATAGTAAAAAAATTAGTTATGTAAAAGCCGATATAGACTTTTATTTAATTAATTTTTAAGGAGGAACATGCAAGCTATAACACTTAATAACCCAATAACAGTTGATAGAATTTCTGTCTCAGAACTTACCGTTAGACGTCCAAAAGTTAGAGACTATCTAGCTATTGAGAGACTTAATGATAGTGATCTAATACCAACTCTCATTATTAATGAACCAAATAAGAAGCATTGCAGAGTTGTTTAACCGTGGAAGGGGAAAGAGAGGTAATAAAATTACACAAAGCGCTCTCAAGCAGAACAATTGTATCGTAGATTTTATTGCGCAAAATGTTCTGTTTTATATATAACCAAAACCTCTCAACAGGATTGAGGTCAGGTGAGTATGGTGGTAGGTATATAATTTCGATATTTTTAGGTATCTTTAAACTTTTTGACTTATGCCAACTAGCGCAATCCATCACGAGAAAAGCCTTTCGTATTCCTAAATATTGCGACATCTGTTCAAGGAATATATTTATACAAGCAGTGTTGACGTTTGGTGCAAATAAGCTAAAATTCTCTCCATTTCTGGGATTAACTGCACTATAGAGATAAAAATTTTCCCTACCTAATTTTACCTTAACCTGTGTCCTGCTGCCTTTTTTAAACCACCCATGTCCAACTTTTGAATGTGTACCAAACCGTGATTCATCGAAGAAAAATAGCTCTTTTTCAGAATGCATGACAATAGTTTCATTGAGGTTTTTTTTTAAACTCCTCTTGCTTATTTTTATCCTGTCCACTATGAACTGGTCTTGGTGTGATATATGAGAATTTCATTCTTTGCATATTACGATGTATTGTGGATTTGCTGATATTCAAACCAAATCTTTCTTGGATTCTTATTCTCATTTCTCTAATAGTAATATTGGGGTTTTCCTCTATCCACACCTCAATTTGTTCAAGTTGACTTTGGTTCAATATAGTTTTTCTACGGCGTTGAGGTGGAGAAAATAATTTTTCTTCTCTTCCAAATTTTATGTGCTTTATCCATGTAGTAATTGCCTTTCTCGAAATGCAACATATTTTTGCTACAGCTGTTATACTGTGCTTTTTTGCTGCAATTACAGCATTTAGTTTTTTTGCAACATACGCATTATTTCTTACTTTCTTCAGCATCTCTTTTGCTGATTCCACCACTTTTTCATCCAATAATTTTGATCTTAATGCCATCTAAACCTCGCTATTTTACTTACTCCAGTATGGCTTTTTTTCCATTATTGTCTATTCGTTGCTTGTATAGCGGGAATTGGTATTAGTAGATTCTAATATATCTTGAAAAAGAGGAATTATTTCTTCTCCACGATTTGATACTTTAATATCAGAGATAGGAGATGGATTATCAAAATTGACACCAACACATAAAATTTCATCTGCAGTAGTTAAAACTCGCTGAACATTTGGTTGAAACCCTTGTGCATACTTTTCTGCTTGCTGTAAAGCCTTATCTGGAGTAGCTGCCCCTGCTTTTAATTCAATAATAATAGGAATAGAATCTAATGAACGGTCAGGACCACGAGCTAACAAGATAATGTCTGCGTAACCCCTTCCTGCAAATTGCTCTGAGTAAACTCTAAGATTATACCTATAGTGAAAATTCATGAAAACGCCTACCATAAATCCATGATGTGCTGCTTCACGTGCACTACTATCATAGGTTAATGAGTTTTCATATCTTGAGTGAATCGCATTAACTCTATCCAGAATTTTCTTTAAAGAAACTTTGACTGCTTGATCATCGGAAATAGCAAGCTTTGCTATATCACCTTCTGGATTACTCCATACTCCTTTTTCTATTTCATGAAATTCTTTACTAGCAGGAGAATCAAGTATTTCTTTAACTTCCATATTAACAAAAACACCATCTTTTCCTTTATAGATTTGTACTAATCTAGATTTTATTCTATCTTGAATTTCATTCTTAATATTTTGCTCAACGTTCCGATCTCTAATCTTACTCCTATCTATATTATTTCTTAATATGCTCTCCAACTCATTAACAGTAAACTGATGGCCACGCTTACCTTCTGAAATGGAAAATAAATCTATATTATTAATCGCGTCTTCAGCATTTCCAATTTGACCATTTTTGACAATAGCTACTTTTAAAGTTTTCGAAGTATCAAAACTAAAATAAATCTTTTTAATATTTAACTTTTCTGCAATTTCTGTATCCAGCAAAGTAGAAAAGCTTCCTAAGAAGAAGTGAGTAAAAAATCCTGCTTTTTCTACAGAGTGTAAATAAGATGGAATCTGATCCACAAATGACTGAAATCTCGTTTCAAAAGATTCAAAATCCTCATCTTGCCTGCTTATATCAACTTCTTTATCTGCTTCCTCTATTAATAACTGTATTAATTCAAAATCTTGTGGCCTTCCCTTACCCATGACTTTTTTTAAACCTTTCGCAAGCTCTTTATTATTAGAGATAATATTCCTTTCAAGACCAAAATTATAATGATTTCGGTTGCCTGGAGCACCAACATGAAATAGCTGTATTTGAATATTTCCATTTTCATATCGACTTTCAGTTGCACCAGAAACACTAATCGTTGCTCTGAGCATTCCACTCATTGCTCTTATTTCAGGCTCACCTCCCCAAGCATTAAGTTTCCGCATGTTCTCTAAGTAACTCTCAAAATTGCCCTCAATAAAACCTCTAAACTCGTTTCTATGAGAACTTATATGATCAACTACTCGATTGCGAAATACATTTCTTACTAAGTTTGCAAATGTGTCATCATAATTTGCAGCACCTAAATTGCTTACCAAATTCCTAATACGATCTAAATTTTGAATTACAGCTCTTTCATTTCCAAATAGCACTTCATACCTTTGTCGAAATAAATCATCGTCGTTTCTGACGGGTATTAAGTAAGCCATAGTAACAGACCAAAACAAGCAACTACCGTCTCCTGGAACATCGATTCTCTTAATCCGACTTCCACTTTCGGAATCAACATCAGATCTCCGATAACGCTTAAGTTGAGAAAATTCTCTAGCTTGCTCTATATACTGTATTTCATCCGATAATTCAGTAATCTTTGAATCAACACCTTCTTTTTTAAGATGATTTGTTGGATATTGTGTCTTTAACATAAACTCCCCTTTATTACATTATACCAAACCCACTATCTATTATCAGAGATATCAACAATATGAGCTGTTTTTACCTGCATACCAACTTGAATATATAACATCTGTATTGTAATGCAACACCTTTTCAATGAAAGCTAAAGTAGTGACAAGAAATCACCACCTACTTTATAGAATTGCCTTATAACACCTTAATTGCCCAATCCTAATTGCTCACATGCTTTGCTTAATTTTACCCCAGTTAAGCTAGTAAGCTCTTCAGCTGTAGACTTACCGTATGATAAAAATTTATTTAGTGAATCAATATCTCTTTTCTCTAACACAGATCGTATATACTCCGCTTGCCTAGAATCCATAAATTCTTTGATTTGATCAAGATTAGCTTTATTTAATACGGACCACACTACTTCCATGCAATTTTTTTTCACTAATGGTACCAATAAATTTCCTTGCAAACCAGAATTGCTCATCTCTTCTCTTAACACCAAAGCACGATGATTATCAAACCCCTCCTTTGTCCACATGTGCATAAAAAGCCTAACACCTGCATTTGCATAACATTCTGAGTATTTTTCTATTTCTATAAATATTAACCATATATGATACTTATCTTCTGGAACATCATTTGGACTTAAGCAATCAAACAATCTTTGAAATTGATCAAAGCGAAGTGCACCCTGTAGCGTGTTTAGACTACCATAATAACCATTTTCAGCTAAGTCTCTTTTTAAAAGTTCTGGATATTTATCAGGACTGATTTGACTAAAACAAAACTCGAATATTTCAGGATAACTATTACAACGACTACCTGCTGCATATACTGCTGTCTTCATGAAGATTTCATCCTTTTTCTGTTCACTCATCTCACTTTCAGGTAATGATTTTATTTTATTCCAGAAGAATTCCACTGCCTGTTCCTGCTTAAAACTCATAGCACATTTAAGCCCGTACTCATATGGATGACAGCCATCTAAATTTAATTTAGAGATATAACCGCTTATAAAATGTGACCAAAAAACTATTAAAAGGTTGCCTCCTAGAGTCTTAACTAAGTGACCATACTCCAACAGACTGTTCTTACCTTGAGCTAATAGTTTACTTTTTCTCTCTTCAAATAAAGCAATAATATCTTCTTCCAGGCAATAACGACAAGCAATCTCATATCTTTTATCACTACTAAAAGGATTATTTGAATTTTGCACAATCAATTTTTTACCTACCACTTGTCTGTCAAGCTTAACTCCGTGTGAATTGTCTACTTTTTTCCAACAATCCTCACTAGACAATACCTGTGCAAGAAAATTACGTCCTTTCCGGCCACTTTTTTGGTGTAGACGCCAATTTGCATAGCACCAGCGTTCAATTTGAAAAAGCTTAGATGCTCTGTAAGGATCACCCTCTTTAATAGACGAAAATAAAACTTCTGGAATATCTGAACGCAGCATGATCACCCCTCTATGAATGGAAAAAAATGGAAACTGTTACGTCTAAGAGCCTGTTCATAATCTTTTGAGGAGCAAGGCAGTAAAAGCTAGAACGACCATTTGTAGTCTAGTATTGAGTTTACGCTCGCAATTTTTCCATAACCGTCTACACTTTTCCAGCCAAGCAAAAGAACGCTCTACAACCCACCTTTTTGGCAATACAACAAAGGTATGTAATTCACTTCGTTTTATTACTTCAACGGTTGCACCAATAGTCGTTTTTATTTGAGTTGCAAAATTTTCTCCTGTATAACCTGCATCAACTAGTATATTTTGAACTTCGGAAAGATTTTTTCTTGCGTTACAAATCATCTCTACAGCAGCAGTACGATCTCCGATATTAGCTGTAGTAATATAAATTGCATGTGGCAAACCTTGCGTATCTACTGCAATATGACGCTTTATTCCTGAAATTTTCTTGCCGGCATCATAACCTTTTTCTTCAGCAATATCGGTGTTTTTTACACTTTGAGCATCAATGATGCAGAAGCTTGTTTTTGTATTCCGACCACTGTTGAAACGAACCTCTCCAACTAATTTTTTTTAAGACAATTTCTAGAACACTTTCTCTATCTTCATTCGGTTTTTTACTCCATCTCTTGAAGTAATCGTAACAATTGCGCCATTTTGGAAACTCTTTTGGTAGCATTCGCCACTGACAGCCACTTTTTAGCACATAAAGTACACCGCAAAATAACTCATATAAATCCAGTTTTCTTGGTTTTGTTTTTTTTCTACAGGATTCTAGATCTGGTAATATAATCTCAAATCTTTCCCGACTTATATCACTTGGGTATACACTCCTCATATATCCTAACTTATATACATTATCTCTTAGTTTATTCCTTTCTTGAGATCATGTACAGGTTCTAAGGAAGTATGGGTCATGAAAAATGAATTCTGGTGCTAATACCAATTCCCGCTATACAAGCAACGAATAGACAATAATGGAAAAAAAGCCATACTGGAGTAAGTAAAATAGCGAGGTTTAGATGGCATTAAGATCAAAATTATTGGATGAAAAAGTGGTGGAATCAGCAAAAGAGATGCTGAAGAAAGTAAGAAATAATGCGTATGTTGCAAAAAAACTAAATGCTGTAATTGCAGCAAAAAAGCACAGTATAACAGCTGTAGCAAAAATATGTTGCATTTCGAGAAAGGCAATTACTACATGGATAAAGCACATAAAATTTGGAAGAGAAGAAAAATTATTTTCTCCACCTCAACGCCGTAGAAAAACTATATTGAACCAAAGTCAACTTGAACAAATTGAGGTGTGGATAGAGGAAAACCCCAATATTACTATTAGAGAAATGAGAATAAGAATCCAAGAAAGATTTGGTTTGAATATCAGCAAATCCACAATACATCGTAATATGCAAAGAATGAAATTCTCATATATCACACCAAGACCAGTTCATAGTGGACAGGATAAAAATAAGCAAGAGGAGTTTAAAAAAAAACCTCAATGAAACTATTGTCATGCATTCTGAAAAAGAGCTATTTTTCTTCGATGAATCACGGTTTGGTAATATTGGGGTTTTCCTCTATCCACACCTCAATTTGTTCAAGTTGACTTTGGTTCAATATAGTTTTTCTACGGCGTTGAGGTGGAGAAAATAATTTTTCTTCTCTTCCAAATTTTATGTGCTTTATCCATGTAGTAATTGCCTTTCTCGAAATGCAACATATTTTTGCTACAGCTGTTATACTGTGCTTTTTTGCTGCAATTACAGCATTTAGTTTTTTTGCAACATACGCATTATTTCTTACTTTCTTCAGCATCTCTTTTGCTGATTCCACCACTTTTTCATCCAATAATTTTGATCTTAATGCCATCTAAACCTCGCTATTTTACTTACTCCAGTATGGCTTTTTTTCCATTATTGTCTATTCGTTGCTTGTATAGCGGGAATTGGTATAAGAAAGGAATGAATTTAGTTTTATTGGTGGTGCTCACAGCATTGTGAATAACTCAGCAAAATGCATAAAATACTAATATATATAATTGAGAACAAAAAAAACTGCGGATATTTTTGTTAGTATTGAAAATTACATAATGTATATTATGGAAAATATGAAAAACACAAGCTTTCAGCAAGAGAAAATGCAATTTTTGCTCTTCTGAAACAGCATAAAAAAGTGCCTGTTGAACCTCCAGATTAATATCTAAAAATACTCAAGTATTACTTTAAAAGTTTTACCTTGAAGTATCTAAAGCATTACTTTAAGAATGTTTAAAATTTTAATTTAAATACCATTCCTTACCTTCTTATACCAATTCCCGCTATACAAGCAACGAATAGACAATAATGGAAAAAAAGCCATACTGGAGTAAGTAAAATAGCGAGGTTTAGATGGCATTAAGATCAAAATTATTGGATGAAAAAGTGGTGGAATCAGCAAAAGAGATGCTGAAGAAAGTAAGAAATAATGCGTATGTTGCAAAAAAACTAAATGCTGTAATTGCAGCAAAAAAGCACAGTATAACAGCTGTAGCAAAAATATGTTGCATTTCGAGAAAGGCAATTACTACATGGATAAAGCACATAAAATTTGGAAGAAAAGAAAAATTATTTTCTCCACCTCAACGCCGTAGAAAAACTATATTGAACCAAAGTCAACTTGAACAAATTGAGGTGTGGATAGAGGAAAACCCCAATATTACTATTAGAGAAATGAGAATAAGAATCCAAGAAAGATTTGGTTTGAATATCAGCAAATCCACAATACATCGTAATATGCAAAGAATGAAATTCTCATATATCACACCAAGACCAGTTCATAGTGGACAGGATAAAAATAAGCAAGAGGAGTTTAAAAAAAAACCTCAATGAAACTATTGTCATGCATTCTGAAAAAGAGCTATTTTTCTTCGATGAATCACGGTTTGGTACACATTCAAAAGTTGGACATGGGTGGTTTAAAAAAGGCAGTAGGACACAGGTTAAGGTAAAATTAGGTAGGGAAAATTTTTATCTCTATAGTGCAGTTAATCCCAGAAATGGAGAGAATTTTAGCTTATTTGCACCAAACGTCAACACTGCTTGTATAAATATATTCCTTGAACAGATGTCGCAATATTTAGGAATACGAAAGGCTTTTCTCGTGATGGATTGCGCTAGTTGGCATAAGTCAAAAAGTTTAAAGATACCTAAAAATATCGAAATTATATACCTACCACCATACTCACCTGACCTCAATCCTGTTGAGAGGTTTTGGTTATATATAAAACAGAACATTTTGCGCAATAAAATCTACGATACAATTGTTCTGCTTGAGAGCGCTTTGTGTAAATTTATTACCTCTCTTTCCCCTTCCACGGTTAAACAACTCTGCAATGCTTCTTATTTGGTTCATTAATAATGAGAGTTGGTATAACAAGCGCGATTTGGCTGAACACAGAAAAAATTAAAAGAGCCGCCGCCAAACTGAGTTTTTTACTCTAAAAATAAGTATAACAGTGCTATAACTAAGGGAAAGCTAGCAGAACATGATCAGTTGGGTTTAAAGTCTAGATAAAAATCGTTTACAATCGACGCTCAATGTGATAGGTTGAAGACGGTTTATTCCTCGGTAGCTCAGTGGTAGAGCAGTTGGCTGTTAACCAATTGGTCGCTGGTTCGAATCCGGCCCGGGGAGCATTGTTTTATACAATCTGTAAATTTCACTTTTAGCCCAGAATTCACTACCTTTTCTCTGTCCCTTAAACAGACAAAACGTGTGGAGTTATATAGCTTTAAAACCTTTACTTTCAAAATGCAAAGATGCCTGTACCTCACTTAGCTTACTACCTTGCTCTTCCCCTATTTTTCTTTTATTACACCTACTTCGTAGTGAAGGCAGGACATTTTTAGGCAACGTGCTATCAATACTGCAATAATTGTAAATAAGCGAAGTAAGACGCACCAAATTTTCATTAGCTAAAGTCTTTGCACCTTTATAATTAATGCTGTTATCATATACTTTAAGTGTAATAAGGTTTATAAGATTTCCACTCGCTAAAGCCTCTGTACCTTCGTCACCGATTTCATTCCATCCTAAACTAAGTGAACCAAGATTCTTAAGATTTCCACTCGCTAAAGCTTTCGCACCTCTATCGCCAATTTTATTATCATATAATTTAAGCTCAGTAAGACTTGTAAGATTTCCACTTGCTAAAGCCTCTGCACCCTCATCATCGATTCCATTCCCACCTAAATCAAGTGAAGTAAGATTTATAAGATTCCCGCTTGCTAAAATCTTCGCACCTTCTGTACCAACATAACTGCAACTTAGATCAAGTAAAGTAATACCAACTCTCATTATTAATGAACCAAATAAGAAGCATTGCAGAGTTGTTTAACCGTGGAAGGGGAAAGAGAGGTAATAAATTTACACAAAGCGCTCTCAAGCAGAACAATTGTATCGTAGATTTTATTGCGCAAAATGTTCTGTTTTATATATAACCAAAACCTCTCAACAGGATTGAGGTCAGGTGAGTATGGTGGTAGGTATATAATTTCGATATTTTTAGGTATCTTTAAACTTTTTGACTTATGCCAACTAGCGCAATCCATCACGAGAAAAGCCTTTCGTATTCCTAAATATTGCGACATCTGTTCAAGGAATATATTTATACAAGCAGTGTTGACGTTTGGTGCAAATAAGCTAAAATTCTCTCCATTTCTGGGATTAACTGCACTATAGAGATAAAAATTTTCCCTACCTAATTTTACCTTAACCTGTGTCCTACTGCCTTTTTTAAACCACCCATGTCCAACTTTTGAATGTGTACCAAACCGTGATTCATCGAAGAAAAATAGCTCTTTTTCAGAATGCATGACAATAGTTTCATTGAGGTTTTTTTTTAAACTCCTCTTGCTTATTTTTATCCTGTCCACTATGAACTGGTCTTGGTGTGATATATGAGAATTTCATTCTTTGCATATTACGATGTATTGTGGATTTGCTGATATTCAAACCAAATCTTTCTTGGATTCTTATTCTCATTTCTCTAATAGTAATATTGGGGTTTTCCTCTATCCACACCTCAATTTGTTCAAGTTGACTTTGGTTCAATATAGTTTTTCTACGGCGTTGAGGTGGAGAAAATAATTTTTCTTCTCTTCCAAATTTTATGTGCTTTATCCATGTAGTAATTGCCTTTCTCGAAATGCAACATATTTTTGCTACAGCTGTTATACTGTGCTTTTTTGCTGCAATTACAGCATTTAGTTTTTTTGCAACATACGCATTATTTCTTACTTTCTTCAGCATCTCTTTTGCTGATTCCACCACTTTTTCATCCAATAATTTTGATCTTAATGCCATCTAAACCTCGCTATTTTACTTACTCCAGTATGGCTTTTTTTCCATTATTGTCTATTCGTTGCTTGTATAGCGGGAATTGGTATAAGATGTGAAAGCTTAGCTAATTCTTTTACAACTTCACAATTAATGCTTGAACATCGTAAAATAAGCTTTGTAATTTGTGTATTATTTTTAAAAAAATTTACGAACTTGTTTGTATTAACTATAGCGCCTGATGTTGCTAAAGTATCACCTTTTATATATTGGCTACAACTCACTTGACCTCACTATTAAAGCTATGCAAGTGTTTTAGTAAACACTTCAGCAACTGTCAATCACTTTAATAAAATATTTTATGAAAAATCTCATACCTCTAAGGAGCTTTTTCTATCTCTTAATTTTAACACAAAAGTTGTGAGAAGAGTTTGTTTTTGGTATCATCGGAGGTTTTCGATGATACCTTTTATATGAACTTTAAATCAGTCGTTTTATGTATATTAGATGGCTGGGGTAATGGAATAGAAAATAGTAAATACAATGCTATTAGCAACGCAAACCCACTCTGTTGGCAATATATTCGCTCTCATTATCCAAAATGCAGTTTATCCGCCTGTGGAACTGATGTTGGATTACCAGAAGGCCAAATAGGCAATTCAGAAGTTGGCCATATGAATATTGGCAGTGGTAGAGTGGTAATGCAAAGCCTTCAGCGTATTAATCAAGAAATCGAAACGATAGAAAATAATGCAAATCTACAGAATTTTATTAATGATCTAAAAAGTAAGAATGGCATATGCCATATAATGGGATTGATATCAGATGGCGGTGTTCATTCGCATCAAAAGCACATTTCAGCTTTAGCAAACAAGATATCACAGCGCGGAATTAAAGTTGTAATACACGCATTTTTAGATGGCAGAGACACACTGCCAAATTCAGGGAAAAGATGCATTCAAGAATTTACAGAAAGCATAAAGGAAAATGATATAAGAATCTCCACTATCTCTGGGCGTTATTATGCTATGGACCGTGATAATAGGTGGGAAAGAACAATTGAAGCTTATGAAGCCATCGCATTTGCAAAGGCGCCTCGTTATGATGATGCAGTATCGCTCATTGATGAAAATTATCAAAATAATATAACCGATGAATTTATCAGGCCCGCAGTAATAGGTGATTATCAAGGTATAAAACCAGAAGATGGACTACTACTGGCTAACTTTCGTGCTGATCGAATGATACAATTGGCAAGTATTTTGCTAGGCAAAACAGATTACGCTAAGGTAGCAAAATTTTCTTCAATTCTAAGTATGATGCAATACAAAGCGGATTTAAAAATCCCTTATCTCTTTCCTCCTGAATCTTTTGCCAACACTTTGGGACAGATAATAGAAGACAATAAATTACGGCAACTGCGCATTGCTGAAACTGAGAAATACGCGCATGTGACTTTCTTTTTTAATTGCGGAAGAGAAGAACCTTTTTCCGGTGAAGAAAGAATACTAATTCCTTCACCAAAAGTTAAAACTTATGATTTGCAGCCTGAAATGTCAGCCTTTGAGCTCACAGAAGAGCTTGTAAAAAAAATTCATTCTCAAGAATTTGCGCTGATAGTTGTAAACTATGCTAACCCTGATATGGTAGGACACACAGGTAATATAAAAGCGGCTGAGCAAGCAGTACTCGCTGTAGATGATTGCCTTGCAAGAGTGCTGAGTACTGCTGAACAAGTTGGTAACACCGCACTCATTATTACAGCAGACCATGGCAATGTAGAATGTATGTTCGATGAAGAAAATAACACGCCTCACACAGCACACACTCTAAATAAAGTTCCATTCATTGTATCTTGTAATAATCTAAAACTAAGAGATGGAAAATTATCTGATATTGCCCCCACTATTTTACAGCTACTTGGACTCAAAAAGCCAAATGAAATGACAGGTAGTTCGTTGATTGTATAATTTTTCGTATTACTCTCTATTCACAACTGTTGTAGTTTGAGACACCGGAAGGGTGCTATTCAAACAGCCCCTTGTCGTTTAGGTAGCCCATTCGGTGTCATCTCAGTGCTTGACACTGGCTTCTTGATTCCTGGACTCCAGCGTCACGCGCTGATCATCTTTGTTCATCTAAAAAGTAGCAGATTTATGACGGCAGTGCCCAGAGGTGTAATTCAGTAGCACCTTGTCGTTCCAGTAGCTCTTTCGGTATTATCCAAGTAGCCTATTCGGTGTCATCCCAGTGCTTGACACTGGGATCCAGGAATTTTATTAAATTTACGAGTATAAAAGTAGCTGCTTTATGTTAAATACAACGTTTTGATGATTATGAAAAACCAGTGTCAAGCACTGGAATGACATCTTCCTACAGATAATGTTCGTACAGTTGTGCGTCAGCTATTTGAATGACATCAAATAGACGTGCTTGAATTTAACCCAACTTTTAAATTTTTCGCTGTTAGTACTAATGATTCATCAAAGAAGCTATTAATATCACTAATACTAACTATGCTTTTTGTACTGATGGATTTATCAATTCTTTTAACTAAATTGGATAGAACTTTATTAGGCCCAATTTCAACGAATTTATTAGTGCCACGGCTTGTCATATGTAAAATCATTTCTCTCCACCTCACTCTGCTTATGACTTGCTTAGCGAGCAAAGCTCTTATGATCTCTGGATCACTTTCTTCCTTAGCTGTAACATTTGATACAAAAGGAATCGAAGGGCGAGTTATGTTGATGCTTTTTAAAAATTCCAGAAGTTTTTCATCAGCGGGTTTCATAAAAGATGAATGAAAAGGCCCACTAACTTGTAATTTTATCATTTTCTTGACACTTGAGTTTTTGAATAAATCAGGTAAGACCTCAAGAGCCTCTGCAGTACCACTCACCACTACCTGTCCACCACCATTATCGTTTGCAATTTCACAATCAATTTGAGCTGATTTTAATATACCTTCTACTTCACTTATTTCTGCTCCAAGTAGAGCAAACATTCCACCTTTGCATTTTAGTGAAGCTTCATGCATTGCTTCGCTACGAACTTTTAGCAACTTGACTGCAGACTCAAGCGTCAATGCTCCTGCAGCACATAGCGCTGTATACTCGCCAACTGAATGCCCACAAACATACTGAACGCTGTAAAGAGATTCACCAAATACGTGCTTCATAACACTTAGCGTTGCAATTGACACTGCCATTATAGCTGGCTGAGCGTTTTCCGTGATGGTTAATTTCTCAATAGGGCCATTGAAAATCAAATGAGACAGCTTTCTACCCAATATGTCATCTACTTCATCAAATACGTTCCTTGCAACTGAAAATTCATCATATAAGCTCTTTCCCATTCCTACAAATTGGGAGCCCTGACCAGGAAAAGCAAAAATCATAAAAAATTTTTCATTCTTCATTGAGAATACTACTTTATTTATTTTTTGTCAATATTTCACAATAATGATTGACCAAATGAACCAGATTCACTAAAATCTTAGCTGGTAAGAAATTTGTAAGAACAATGGCAGAAATCAATTATCACAAAGTTACTATAGTTATGACAGATGGTCAAGAGTTTGAAACTTATTCTACTTATGGAAAAGAAGGTCAAAGAATAAAGCTTGATAGAGATCCTCTTACTCATCCTGCATGGACTGGAAGTTTGACAAGCGGTTCAGGGGAGAAGGATAGTAAAATAGCTAAGTTTAATGATAAATACGGGAGTCTTTTTTAGTTCCTTCCCTCTTTAATTTAACATGTATAAATATAAAAATGTAGGCTATATTGCTTCTTTGCTACCCAAGTCTCAGGAAGTATCTAAACTACTACAGAAACTCAATTTTATCAATATAACAGAAGAAAGTAAGTCTGAAGTTGATCTGCTGATAGTTGTTGGTGGCGATGGTTTTATGCTACGCACCCTACACAACTACGTCATAGGAAATAAAGATACACATGTGTATGGAATAAATACCGGTAATGTCGGGTTTTTAATGAATAAATGCTTTGAAGATCTAATTGATCATATAGAACATGCAGTTCCTACTCAGCTAACTTTACTAAAAATGGAAGCCACAGACATAAGTGGCAAAAAACACCGTTACATCGCAGTAAATGAAGTGTATGTCTTTAGAAATGCAAATCAAATAGTGGAGATGAATATTACCATTAATGATAAGCTAAAAGTAGAAAAATTCAGAGGAGATGGAATTATATTGTCTACCCCAACAGGTAGCACTGCATATAACTTCTCTGCCGGCGGGCCAATCTTACCACTTAATTCAAATTTATTTGCACTGACTTCCATTAATAGCTACTACCCAAGGCGTTGGAATGGAGCGCTAATCTCAAATGATACAATAGTGCAAATTGATATCAACGACGTGGAAAATCGTCCAGCACTTGTAGTATCAGATTACAAGGAATTTCCTGATATATCGCAGATAAAAATGCAGAAAGATCACGAAAACACAGTCACTCTGCTTTTTGATAAAGATTGCTCATTAGACGAGAGGATTTTTGATAAGCAATTTTTATACTAAATTCTTCATATTTATCTTTAAATTAGTATTTACCATATCTTAGTAAATACAGAGTAATTAATGTAACATTGTAATTAATTTTGGAGCAAATATGCCTGGGAATGAACAAAACGTCACACTGCTTTCTCATACAGCAGTGAATGAAAATGGTGCAGCAACTTCACCAATACCAACTCCCAGAACAAGTACTCCAAAACAAAATGGCAAAAATACATTACCACCTGAAAAAGTAGAGAAAATTATCTCAAATATACCTGCAAGCAATAGCGCACTATTAATATTTGATTTTAATCAAACAATTGTCGAGAGTCCCATTTGCAATCAATTTGCATCCAAAAATTATAGTGATTATGGTTCTGGCAAAGCAAATGCAGTAACTGACGAAAAAATAAAAGAATTTTTACAAAACTCAGGAATTAAAAATAAAGAAAAGTTAAAGTCTGTATTAAAATCTGCACTTTCAAGCGGAGTAGAAGTTGCCGTTGTATCAACTACATACCCCAAAGCAGTAGAGTATGTAGTAAAAAATCATTTAGATTTAACAGAAGAGCAGACACAAATTATCAAAGTATTTAAAGGAATAACTAAGCGTCAAACTTCGCGAATTGGAGATCAAAAAACAATTGATAAGCCTCAAGATCCACAAATTGGAAAACATCTATGTGTTTTATATCTTTTAAAAGCATATAAAAAAGACAAAGATATGTTACCGCAAAAAGTAATGTTAGTTGATGGTAATATTCGGAACACTAATCCTGCTGATGACTTTTGTAGAAACATACAGGAATTACTAGAAAAAGATATGAATAGCCTCTTAGAAAATATAGATCAAAAAATAGCGGAAGTTGATGTCAGTGAAAAAGAATTAAAAAATATCACATTAAAGGGGATTAATGTATCTGGTGAACAAACAACAGACAAAGCAGCGGGTGGTGATTATTTAGATGAAGTAGGAGTTTGGATGACAGATGATTCAACTGATGTTATCATGTCAACAACACCATCTTTAGAAAGATCGTCTAGTAGCGGATCAGCTGACAGTAAACCAGAAAAACCTACTTATGCAGTTACAGGTAAAAGTAAAAAGAGTCCTGATAATAAAATAGATAGTCAACATCCAACTCTAAGCAGATCAGTTTCACAAGAAACGGAATTTGATAGACTTTTCGATAGGAATGAAAGTAAAAAAAACTCTTTTAAAAATCTCAGTCAGCATAGCGATACACCCCCAAGTCTTCCACCATCATATAAGACAGACGGCTCTGAAAAGTCTTTGTCTACAGATAGGGAGTTTAAACTGCAAAAAAACAGATTCTGGCCCAAAGCGCAGTATGCCATGCAGCAGAAAGGCGTTGTAATTTTTGGTGCGGCCGCTATAGTGCTTGGCACATCTACAGCTTTAGCGTATTTACAAGATAAAGCAAAATTTATTGCGTTCTTTGCAAACAATCCGCTCTATACCATCGTACCGATCATTGCAGTTGCTTCATTGCTTGCAATGAGTCCAATATTTCTTGGAATAAAACAGTTTGTAAATACCAAAGAATATCAAACTCAAAGAAAAAATGCAGATGAAGTTTTAGACAATGTTTTTAGACACCAGCCAGAAGGTAAAGTTATAAAGTCTGTAAGGCTGAAGTATAGCAACGGCACTCATTCAAATTTTGTACTCAATGCTTGGGAATCTAAAAAAGGCTTCGTCAATATTGATGAGAAAGTAATCAGTAAAACTAATAAAATAGAGTCTGTAATTAATAATAGGCCACTATTTACTGCATTATTAACTGGTATAGTTGCTGCAAATATAGCGCTCCCTTTATTGCTTTATGCAGAAGGTGGTGTTAATAATATACAAAAATTTTACCAGAATCCTTTGACCAATCACATAAAATTATTACCACTTACAGGCTTAGGTATAGTTGCATTATTAGCTGTGTGTGTTGGCGTGCATTACTATAGAAAAACAAATTGCACTAATCTTGTATATTCTGAAGAAACGATTGATCCTAAAAATGTTAATGGGAAATTCATTGAGGAAATAAAACAAGAAAGAACAAACGTTCTTGGAGAAAATCATAGCAAAGACGCTAAACGCAGCAGTTTAACGCTTGAGCAGGTTGTAGTTCAATCTCACAATTATAAGGATGCTATCTATAGTATAGGTGGATGAAATAAATCTCCTACAATGTCCATTGATTGGAATTTTTATACTTGCTCAGGCCTCGCTATTTGAGTACCTTAAGCTAAAGGGGTTTGTTTATGAAAAAAGGTTTAATATTTATATCTTTAGTAGCGGCTATATTGATAGTCGTTAATTTTTTATATAAAAATAGCGGAATTGATGATTCACAAGTAGTAAACGTTTATTCATCACGTAAAGAAGAATTAGTACATAGTTTATTTGATGATTTTACAAAAACCACTGGCATCAAGGTACGTTATATCATTGACGATTATTCTCAATTGCTTTCACGCATGGAAAATGGTGGTGAAGCTGATTTGTTTTTAACTGCAGATGCGGTGAATTTGATTTTAGCCAAAAAAAGAGGGCTCTTATCTCGAGTGGATTCAGAGACTCTAAAAAATGCCATACCTGCAAAATTTAGAGATAATGAAGATTATTGGTTTGGTCTCACAAAAAGAGCTAGAATATTGGTTTATAATAAAGAATCAGTAGATCCTAAGGAATTAAGTACCTATGAAGATTTAGCGGATGAAAAATGGAAAGGGAAAATATTAGTACGCTCTTCCACAAGTCCATATAACCGATCATTGATCGCTTTTATGATTGCAAAAAATGGTTTTGAAAAAACAAAAGAATGGGTTAGTGGAATTGTAAGCAACATGGCAAGAAAACCAAGCGGTGGTGACACAGATCAAATTTATGCTGTAGCCGCTGGTGAAGGCAATGTTGCAATAGTAAACAGCTACTACTTTGCAAGAATCCTTTCATCAGAAAATAAAAAGAATATCAAAGAAAAGTTAGGAGCTTTCTTCCCGAGTGATGGTGTAATGGTGAATCTTAGTGGTGCAGCAGTAACAAAAAACGCAAAACACAGAGAAAATGCTATAGCTTTATTGGAATTTTTTATAAGTAAAAAAGCTCAAGAATTATATGCTAAAAAAAATCAAGAATATCCCATTGTTGAAGGTATTGAAACTTCTGATACATTAAAATCTTGGGGAAATTATCCACAAAGTGATCTACCTATAAGTGAGCTTGAAAAGCACCTCTTTGAGGCTGTTATGATAGCAGATGAGTATAAGTGGAAATAAAATTTTATAGCTTCCTTCTACTTTACTTTACAGTTGTGTAATTGAAATTAGGAAAGTAGAATAAGCTCAAAAAAGGAGCTATGGACAAGAGAAGGAATTTATTAAATATCTCAGACCTCACAATCGGTGATGTAGAAAATATAACTAAATTAGCCAACCAATACCTTGAAGAAAAAGTTGAAAATAGTCATGTTCTGAAAAATAAAATAGTCATAAACCTATTCTTTGAAGATTCAACACGTACGCTCGCATCTTTTGAAATAGCAGCAAAAAGCCTTGGAGCAAATGTTATAACTTTACCAATAAAATCTTCTTCTATTAACAAAGGGGAAGATCTAAAAGATATGATAAAAACACTAAATACAATGAATCCTGACTATATGATAATCAGGCATAAAAGTAGTGGTATTATTAATACATTGGCAAAGCATGTCAACTGCTCGCTAATCAACGCAGGCGATGGAAGCAGTGAACATCCAACTCAAGCTCTTGCAGATTATCTTGTAATTATCAATCATAAAAAGCAAATAAAAAACCTCAAAATTGTTATATGTGGAGATATTTTGCACAGTAGAGTTGCAAGATCAAATATAAGATTGCTAAAAATGTTTGGAGCAAAAATAAGCTTAGTTGCACCACCAGCTTTGATGTGTAAGCATTTTTCTGAAGTAGATTCACTTCATTATTCATTAATCGAAGGTATAAAGGATGCTGATGTAATTATGCTCTTGAGGTTGCAGAAAGAGCGTATGAATAATAATTCTTCAGAAAAAGAATATTTTCATTTGTATGGACTTGATGCACAAAAACTATCGCATGCAAAACCAGATGCAATTGTTATGCACCCAGGACCAATAAATAGAGGTATCGAAACTAGCAATGATATAGCAGATTGTGTTATTTTACAGCAAGTAAAGTTTGGATTAGCAACGCGTAAGGCAGTACTGCACTATTTAATTAATGTTTAACTTTAATTAATTTTAAGGAATTTTAGACATAATGATCCTCCTATAAAAAACGATTTAGAAAAATATAACACACCTCATGACAGAAATTAAGTATGCACTGAAGTAGACTGTGCTATATTTTTTTATTGAGAGATTAATTGAAAAGTCTGCGGACTTGAATAAGGTAAATTTCGAGCTCTAAAATACCCTCGTTCTACTGATAATAATCAACTTACCAAATGTGTCAAGTATTTTTCTGCATTTAATTTACAACTATGAACGTTTATTTGCAAAAAATACTATAAACATAAAATGATAGATGTCATAAAAGTAGCCAGCACTGGCATCCAGTTAAATTTGTGAGTTAAAAGTTATGCTAAAATATAACGTTTCTAATGATGATGGAAAATGGATCCCAGTATCAAGTACTGGGATGACAAGAGAAATGGAATAACATTATGAAGGTGTCATTCCAGCGCGTGACGCTGGAATCAAGAAAAAAACAGTGTCAGCTACTCCAATGACAATTTAAGGTAAAACCTAAATAAATGGGAAAAACTTTGATATTCAATCTTTGCAAAATTCTACTCGTATAGAAAAGGTAATACAAATGTTTTTTATAAATAAAACCCTAAGGCATTTTTTACTGTAGATTAATCATTTGATTATAGTATCATTTTAGTTAATCATAATATTTATGAAGAATACTTTATATTTCATACTATTAGTTGCTATATTTTTATCATCTAACCTGTTTGCTATAGAGCAACCTGAAGAAAATATAAATCAAGAAGACGTATCGAAAAGCAACACTGATGCTGAAAAAACTTCTCCGCTTCTGGGCGAACTCAAAGAAAGCACAGACCCAACAAATGTAATCAATGAAGAAGTACCTTCAAGTAATCAAACAAACCTACAGTCTGAAGAGGAGACTAATATAAAAGATACCGAATTTTCAATAAGTCCTTTATTGGAAGAAAAAAAAGAAGAACCTGAAGAGAAGAAAATCAGTCACAATAATCAAACAAACCTACAGCCTGAAGAGGAGATTAGCAAAAAAGACACCGAACTACTTTCAACAAGCCAATTCACAGAGAAAAAGAAAGAAGAACAGCCTGACAATATAACACCTGTGAACAAAGAAAATGAAGAAAGCGAAAAATGGACAAAGCTAAACAAAGAAATAAAAAAAGAATGGAACCATAAAAGCAAGTCTATATATAAAAGACAATATGATAGCCTAAACGAGCACCTTCCTAAAACTATATTTACTGATGATTACAGTAAGCAATTTTTTTACTGCATCAAGAAGGGCAACTTAATTTGTCTAAGAGGAGTAATAAATAAGCTAGAAAAAATTGGATTAACAATTCAAGAAATACTAAGATTTAGAAATAAATTGGGTGATACTCCTCTAATTTATGCAGTGAGGCAAAGTCAAATAGACACAGTTCGCTTTCTCCTATTACAAGGTGCTGATCCTAGAGCAGTTGATAATAATTTTAAATCTCCTATTGAAATGGCAATCGAAAGGAAGCAGATCAACATAATAAACGCAATTGCCGAAATGATGCCATACCTTCTGGAGGATAAAGAAATAAACAATGAAGAAAACTCAGATATGTATAACTTTGCTATAAAAACAAAAGAAAATACATGCGATGCAAAAGATAATTAGACTTTTGATATTAATTTTAGCTGGTCATTTATGCTATGGAAATGAAATAGATGATGAAAAAAATCCAATCAATGATTTTTTAAGCGCTCTACATGATGTAAAATACGTATCTTACAATACAAAAGATTTCGCTAAATTTTTAGTACAGTGCAACAAAGCAGGCATACCACAAGACTTTAAGAAAGGTTTTGGCCCTAATTTAAATGGAGCTAATTTTAGTCAATTATATTTACATAAATCTATTTTTGACGGAGTGAGTTTGATTGGTGCCGATTTTTCTAACACTGATTTATCAGATGTGTCTTTTATCGATGTTGATTTGCGTGGTGCTAATTTTTCCAATGCTAATTTACATGGCGTTAAAATAAAAGGCACAAATTTAAGTTTTTCAAAATTTGCTTCTACAAATTTAACAGATATCATATTTGATCAGTCTAATATCAGTTATGCTGATTTTATCAATTCTAGTCTCAACAAAGTAAGTATGTGTAATATAATTGGTTTGCATACCAAATTCTTGAATGTAAAAATGAATTTCTCCAATTTATCAAACTCAAGTGCCAGCTACATCAATTTTAGTGATAGTAAAATAAACGACACTGTTATGCAGAAAAATAATTTCGACAACGCAAGTTTCTTTGGAGTGGATGCACACAAGCTCAAGATACAATTTTCTTCACTAAAAAATGCTAATATATACGGTGCTGAAATAAAAAAATCGGATTTTACAGGTAGCAACCTTTCGAACGCCTATTTTAATGCTTCTATTATAGTCAACAGTAATTTTGAAAAAGCCAATTTAAGCAATTCACAAATTTCCTATGTGAAGGGGAGTAATTCAAACTTCATTAAATCTATACTAAATGGTTCGAAGATAAAACATGCATATGTTTTCGAAGCAGACCTTCAGGATGCTGACTTGTCTAATATTGATTTTAGTTTTAGTGAATTATATAAAGTTAACGCCTATGATGCTAACATTTGTCACGGAAAGTTTCATAATACTAAAGTTGTGAATTCTGACATGAATGGTTCGTTCTTTGACCATTCATTGTTTACCTCTGCAAAAATAGAAGACTCAGATCTTTCCACAACTTCAATGTATAAGACGAAAATTAAAGACTCTCAAATTTATAATAGTACTCTTTCCCACCATAATATGGATTCGAGTGAGATAGAAAATTCAATATTCTTCAAATTATTAGCTGATAATTCGAGCTGGTCTAAGTCAAAAGTCACTAATTCAAACTTTATTGAAAGTGATTTCAAATCCTCCGTGTTTTATGATAATACCTTTAGAAAGACTAGTTTTTTTCTTAGCAATTTGAGTAATTCGACAATAAGTGATATGTCTTTTCTCTCTTCAAGCATATATAAAAGTTCAATTGCTGATATTCATTTAACAGATTGTAAATTTGATAATTCAATTGTGATTGACAATCAAGGACAGACAGATCTAGAGGATGCTATAACTTCGATTGAAGGTTTGCAAGAGAAAATATCACAGGGTAAAAAATTTGATGTAAACTATTCTTACTTTGAGTTCAAGAATATGAATTTAGAAAACGCTGATTTTTCTAATTCAATATTAAGTAGAGCAAAGTTTGTAAACGTTAATTTGAATAAGGCAAATCTTGAAAAAACTGATTTACGTTATACTGTTTTTGATAATTCCTCTCTTGTTGGTACCAATTTATCAAATGCTAATTTAGAAGGCTCTAGCCCTTTAAACTTTGACTCAAAAAATACAAAGTCTTAAAAAACTCTATAATGTACTTGTTAAATAAAGAAAAATGACCGTAAAAAATGAGGGCATACTACTGATTCTATCCTCTCCTTCTGGAGCTGGAAAAACTACTATATCAGAAAAATTACTTGAGCAATCAACTGATTTAGTTATGTCTGTTTCTATGACTACACGCAAACCTCGTCCCGGTGAAGTAAATGGAAAAGACTATTTTTTCGTTACTGAAGAAAAGTTTCATGAACTATGTAAGGCTGGTCAAATGCTTGAATATGCTAAAGTTTTTGAGAATTTTTACGGTATACCAAAAGATTTTATAGAACAAAACCTGAGCAGTGGCATAAGTGTTTTACTGAATATAGATTGGCAAGGAGCATTCCACTTATTTGAAATCTTAAGAGAAAAAGTTGTAAGTGTTTTTATACTTCCTCCCTCAATGGAAGAGCTTAGACTGCGTCTACAAAGGCGTAATAGTGATGATGAAATTGAAATAGAGCGTAGATTAGCCGAAGCGCAAAAAGAGATAAGTAAAAGTAATAAATATGATTACGTAATAATTAATGATGATCTTGATAAAAGCGTAGAAGAGATAAAATCAATACTAAGTAAAGGAATGCTTAAAAAATTAGAAGAAAAACCAAGTTTGAAAGATCTATAAAAACATTGGTTTGTCTCTTTCAGAGCACTCATGCTTCACAGTTTAGTCACATTTATTATTTTTTAAGATAAAACAGTTAAAATAGTAGACAAGTGCTAAAGTGGGGATTTGACTATGACAATAGATTTTCTAATAGAAACTAGTTTTCTGCCTTTTCACCTATATTTCGATAACATCTAGCTCAATTTAAAAGTCTCCCGTTGTTAGTTTGAGGGCTAACGCTAAATAGCTTTAATATTGAGGTTTGAGTATGAATATGGATCTAAGTGCATTAGTTACTAATGCAAATAAATTATCTGAATACATAAATAAAAATGAAAAGCAAGAGTGGAAAGAAAAAGACAAACAATTGTACTGCATTATAGAGAGAAAGGTAAAAAAAGCAGAGCATAAGCATGAAAAACCAAGAAGTCGAGATGGAACACTCAAGCAATGTAAAAGGTTATTTAAGGAAGGCGCTAGTCCTGAAGTGTTAACTAAATTAGAAGAATCGCTTAGAGAACAGGAAAAATATCACAGATATTATGTCCAATGTTTCCTTCCAGTGCTAGGTAAAGTAGTAGAACAGTCAAAAAAAATATCAAATGAAACAAAAAACCAAGTAATTTCTGAAATCACTAAAAGTTGTTTGAGTAGGTACAATGAACAAGACAGTGGCTACAGTAGCGATTTTGAAGATGGAATAAACGGAATATCAGATTCTAATAGCGATTTTGAAGATGGAATAAACGGAATATCGGATTCTGATAATGACGTTCAATTACTAAATGCAATCCAAAATAGAAACAACAGGAAATTTAGAAAATACCTAAAAGACTGCACAAATGTCAGTGGCATAACAGATGAAAAAGGAAATAATATTTTACACCTTATTGCATCGCTCAAAAAGAAACAAAAATGCAAATTTCTAGTTACCCTAATAAAAACGATCACGAAAGAAGATCTAGCACAACTTGTTGATAGTGAAAATCAAGAAGGAAAGACTCCTTTTCAGGTAGCGCTAATTAACAAGATAATAAAAGGGAAACATGATTCTCACACAATTCAAGATAACGATAACACACTTAAGTTTCTTACAAAATTGCTAGAGTATGGAGCCAGCTCTGACAATTTAGGATTATCTACAAAAGAATTACAATACTTAAAAGAAGAGCAAAAGACATACTATTGTGATTTCTTAGAAAAATCAGCAAAGCCAGTAAAGAAACCTGAATTAAAATCAGAAATAAGAACAAAAATTAAAGAAATTATACCACATACCATAAATACTCCAGATAGTAATGATAATTATCAATTACATTTAGCAATCAAAGATAAAGATGAGAAACTTTTTGAAGAGTTACTGCAAAAAGGAGCAGATATTAGACTTAAAGACACAGACGGTAATAATGCTTTACACCTGATAGTTACAAAATTGGAGAAGGGAGAAAAGCTTAAATTTTTAAATATAATATTAAATGCAAGTGAGAAAGAGCAGCTTAAAGCACAGTTTAAAGAAACTATAAATGCTGAAAATACAGCAAAACAAACACCTCTACATCAGTTATTTCAGCATATAAAAGAAAAGAATAAGGATAGATCATGCACAGATAGAAAATTTGGAAAAACAAATAGATATAAAGCCTTAGAGTTACTTCTACAAAATGGTGCTGATATTACTGCTCAGGATAAAGAGGGTAACAATATTCTGCATGACATTGCTTTACTAAAAGGAGAACAAAAGATTTCTTGTTTGAAGTTGATTTCAAGTTTAGTGAAAGAAAAAAAAATATCTGAAGATCAGTTGAGTAAGTCCATAAATACCATTAATGGAGAAGGACGAACCCCTCTACAAGTAGCACTAATAAAAAAGGCAGAAAAAGGCAACCATCTTTCGCAAATGAAAACAATTTTTGATCCAGAAAAAAAGCACGACAATATAACAAAGTTTTGCGCAAAGCTGCTAGAGGTTGGTGCTGACTCTCGTTCTCTGAAGCTAAAAGATCAAGAATTTCATACTGAAAAATATTATTGCACTTTACGTCATTTAGAAAATTACTCAAAAACTCCACAAGAAGGAAAGGTAAAAGCTAAAAAACTAAGGAAAAAACTTGAAGAAAAATATAACGTTAGAACTTTTTCAAAAAAATGTCAGAGCTCTCTTCACAAAATAAGAGATGGCTTCAAAGCTTTATGGAAATGCATTGACCCGGGCAGAAGAGCTAGCATACTGTTAGCAATCACAGTAGCAACTACTATTATTACAATGGTAACACTTTCCTGCTTCCAAGGACAGATTGCAATTGGAGCAGCATTACCCATCATAGCTATAACAGGAGTGGTCTGTCTGATAGTCACTTTGGGACTTAGCGGCATTAGGAAGTCTGTAAAAGAATTAACCACCGATAAGCAAACCAGTAAAGATAATTTCCCAACTGCAACACAACCGGAAAATGTTACTGAACAACAAAATTTAGCTAACAACTCAACAGAGCAAGAAGTACAAAGATCGTCAGATCAGCCAGAGCATAAAGAAAGCCCATCTACTAAAATGAACGATATATCAATACTACGTCAATTTATGAATAAACTGGGAGTGTTAAATAAACCATACGCGTCAAGTTAAGGAAAAAAAGGTATGAAAGAGATAGAATAATAAGGTATAAGTTCTCCCAGAAATACTTTTAGTGAGAGAACGAATGAATAAAATAACTAGCTTATCAAAAAAGCTCAAAGAATTTTTTAATGAAAAAGTAGACAAAATCTCAATTACAACAAGGTTTATAAAAAGAAAGAGAAAGCTAAAAGGTTCATCGTTCGTAAAAGCCATGGTCTTGGGTAATATAGGGGTTGATAATTGTAGCGTAGAAACAATGTGTCAATTACTAAACGAGGACTCGATAGATATAACAAAACAAGGTTTGGATTTTAGATTTACTGAAGAAGCAGTGGAATTTATGAAAAGGATGTATAATGAATCTGTGGTTCTTTTTAAAAATATCTTGCAAGTTGATTGCAAAATCTTACAGCTATTTAATAGTGTTAAATTATTGGACAGTAGCTATATTCTCCCAGAAATACTTTTAGTGAGAGAACGAATGAATAAAATAACTAGCTTATCAAAAAAGCTCAAAGAATTTTTTAATGAAAAAGTAGACAAAATCTCAATTACAACAAGGTTTATAAAAAGAAAGAGAAAGCTAAAAGGTTCATCGTTCGTAAAAGCCATGGTCTTGGGTAATATAGGGGTTGATAATTGTAGCGTAGAAACAATGTGTCAATTACTAAACGAGGACTCGATAGATATAACAAAACAAGGTTTGGATTTTAGATTTACTGAAGAAGCAGTGGAATTTATGAAAAGGATGTATAATGAATCTGTGGTTCTTTTTAAAAATATCTTGCAAGTTGATTGCAAAATCTTACAGCTATTTAATAGTGTTAAATTATTGGACAGTAGCTATATTACTCTACCTAACAATATGGAAGAGATGTATAAAGGTTATGGTACTAGCTACAGTGGCTATGAAAGCAATACTAAGTCTGGAATAAAGTTACAATTAGTTTTCGACTACATGAATCAGATAATAGACCAACTTAATCAATCGACGTTGAGCCAATTAAAAGAGCACGTTTTATGATCTCTCTAACATAAACAGGAGTTTGATCTATTGTACCAAAGTTTTGTAGATCTTCTGCTATTAGACGATATCTTTTATTCATATAGATAACGCGAAAATTTTCTTTATTAAGGCTGCCTATACTTACTTTTAAATAATCAAGCAATTTTTTCCAATTATTAATTATGGGTAGGTCCTTTATTTCTTCTCGTGCAGAACGAACAAAAGCCTGTTTCATACAAAAGATAGCAGATATGGCTGCATTATTAACTCCTTTAATATTCTGCAGTGCTTCTAAATCGGCATTAAAAACCTTATTTAAACTGCCGAAAATTTCTATCAAACTCTTTGCTACTGGCTTTACATCAATTCTACTATATGCTGAATATAAAACGTGTTCTAAAATCTCACAATCAAGTAATGATTGTCCGTTATCTAAAATAATTCTCTCTCTTAGGCGCTTTCTATGACCTTTTTTGTAATCTTTCATTATTCATGAATTGCTTATCTCTTATAATAAGAAATTGAATTTTTAAGTAAAACATTTAATAAAACACATGAAGCATAATTGTAAATTTTTGAAGAAAGCAAATGGTGTCATGAAAGTAGCTCCTTTCTTGTCATCCCCTGCTCCCTCCTTCTTGTCCCTCTATCCCAGTGCTTGACATTGGGATCCAGCCTTTCTGCAATCTCACCGAAAACGTTGCAACCATCAACTATGTTTTTTAAAATTTTTTGAATTTAGTCTCATTTGTTGATAATTTTGTATTTTTATTCAATTGAAAAATGTATTTTGGCAACAAAAACCCTAGTTTATACAGAAAGAAATTTATATCAAACAGCAAGCACTGCTTAGATTTTATGGTTAACGAATATGTGCTTTAAATGTGTGTAGACGCACATATTCGTTAACCTATTTTCTATACAGATTTTTTTATTTCATATTAATTGCTTCTTTAAGTCTTGCATTGGCAATTACTATGATTTTTCGCATTAGAGCTGTTATAGCTACCATCTTCTTTTTACCTCTACCAATAAGATCAGAATAAAAAGCACCAAGTGCAGATTTAGATCTTGCAGCAGCCATAGCAGCTGTGAAAAGCTTTGCACGAACATTGCTTCTACCACCTGTTATCCTTCGGTAACCAATAGTTTTACCGCTTTCTTTTGGATGTGGAGCAACTCCAGCAAGACTTGCAACTTCTTTTTTGTTTAGGTGGCCAAGTTCTGGCATTAGACACACAAAAACTTGTGATAACTTGAGACCTATTCCTGGCACTGTTCTCAAGATCTTTTGACGCTTTTGTAACTCTGGATTTTTATCAATAATTCTTTGTATGGCATCGTTGAACTCATTTATCTGACTGGTAAAAAAGTCTATTGTTTTTTGGCAACTTTCCTTTATATAGTCGTTTTCAGGTGCTGCAAGCCTACATTTCTCTTGAGTTCTCATTTGTGTAATGTCATCACGACGTTGACAGAGTGCAACTAAGGCGGTTTGTTCTTTTGACATAGGCACAAATAGAGATAGAGCACTATAGCGTTCAAAACCATATTGAGCAAGGGCTCTTGCATCTGATTGATCTGTCTTTGCTAAAGTTCCATGTGATATGATAAAACTTTTTACTTTACGAGTATTAGCTCGATGTACAGCAACATTCTTATCAACAAGAAAATGTGCTAAGCCAAGCTCATATTTTCCAGTGTTTTCTAAAGTTACTAGAGAATTAGGTAGGATATCTGAAAATTTTTGAAACAACTGTTGCCAACCAGTAGCATCATTGTCAAACTTGATAGCGCTCCTTTGGTTATAAGCTGCAGCAACATTTTTAAATTTTCCGATATCAATGCCAATGAAATTTTGATAAGATGTAATCATAATAAATAACCTCGATAGTTTAATTAATTTAAGATTGTAAACGGGTGCATACATATGTCCCATGCAACTATTCAAACGTATCGAGAGATGGGGCTAGTTTACCTTGATGGCTACGGTTGTAATACCAACTTTCATTCGGTCGCACACGCCCGTGATAGCCCTATTCCTATAGTGAGTAGGGTTATCTTTCCCTCTTATCTCTTTTATATCACATTTTTAACTTACAACTTTCTATGCTAGTTTGCTTGCTCACAAGCTAAACTTTCCTGGATTCCAGTGTCAAGCACTGGAATGACACCTTTCTGCCCAGTTCATTTAGCTATAAACGTTAAGAAATTTACCAAGCGAAAAAAAGGCAAAAGAATCCACATGGTGCTAATTTTATTACTGTAATTGATAATGTGCTAACGCTTAAAATAAGCGCGTTTTGGCTGAATGTAGAAAAAATAAAAAAGACATGCAGCCGCTATAATTTTTATGTAATTTGCCAATAAACATCTGAGTTTTTCACTGAATTTTTGTTGTTGAACCCGCGCGGATCAAAAACAAGGATAAATACTCTTATTGTCATAATAAGGGAGCTGGCGCAGTTTGTCAAGGAAGTTTTATGCAAGAGATATATTGAAATGCTCGTGCAAAATCATACTATTAATTAGTACACTATAAATTTAAAATTATAAATATGTTAAGCAAATTAGTAACTTTGCTATTAATTTTTATACTCCCTTTTAATTCGTACTCATATCAGTTTAGAACTAAAGCAAAGCAAGCAGTTGTTTTAGATTTAGCTTCAGACTCTTTCATTTTTGACCATAATTCCAGTGAAAAAATGGCCCCATCTTCAATGAGCAAGTTAATGACTTTATATGTAGCTTTTGACTATCTAAAAGCTGGAATAATAAAAATGGAAGATAAATTTCGAGTAAGTAGAAAAGCATGGGAAAGGAAAGGCTCTTCTATGTTTTTGAAAGAAGGTCAATTTATTATGGTAAAAGAATTACTTGAAGGAGTTACAATCGCCTCAGGTAATGATGCATGCATAGTGCTAGCCGAGGGTATCGCAGGATCAGAAGAGAATTTTGTTGCTGAAATGAATGAAGTTGCACAAGATTTAAATCTTAATGATAGTCATTTTGTTAACTCAAGTGGATGGCCAGATGAAGACCATTTTATGAGTGCAAAAGACTTGGTGACACTGGCAAAAAGGATTTTCACCGATTTTCCTGAGTATTATGATTTATTTTCTGAGCAATATTTGACACACAACGATATTGTACAAAAAAACAAAAATCTTCTGCTTTTTCATGATATTGGAGTTGATGGTCTAAAGACAGGTCATACGAGTGCTGGTGGTTATGGTATTATAGCATCTGCAAAACGGAACGATAGGAGAATTTTTGCTGTTGTGAATGGTTTGGACACCGAGAAAGAGCGAATAGAGGAAGCAAAAAGACTAATACAATATTCCTTAAATCATTTTAATACCAAGAAAATATTTGCTAAGGATAGCGTAGTTGAAGAAATAAATATTGTTTATGGAAAAGATAAAAAAGTGCCCGTTACAGTTGCAAACGATGTTACCATAACTTATAACCGCAGATTACATGATAAAATTAAAGTGCGTATTGAGTATAAAGATATGGTACCCGCACCAATTAAAAAAGGTCAAGAAGTGGGCAAAATTTTTATAGAAATACCTGGTACTGAGCAACAAACTATACCTGTTTATGCAGCAAATGATGTGCAGGAATTGAGCTATATAAAAAAAATTTTTAGAAAGTTGTTTTAATCAGCAAATGTAAGTTAAGGAGACCTGAAATACTAATCTACTTTCAACCCCTCAGCATGTAAACTGCGTGGTAAAGATTCCAACTCTTTTGCAGCAGTTAGTTCTTTATTTTTTGCATGTATACCAAGCTTATTGAATTCTCGGGCAGCAGGAAACACTCTTGCCTCAAGCGAACCAGCAGTTTTATTGTAATGATCAACAGCACTTTTTAAGCTTCTGCGTAAATTATCAAAATTTTCACCCATTGTGCAGATTCGCTCATATAAAATATGGCCTAGTTCACTTATTTTCTTTGCATTTTCAGCTATCATCTCTTGCTTCCATCCATAGGCTACTGCCCTAAGTAGCGCGATTAAAGTGATTGGTGTTGCAATAATTACTTTTTTTTCTATTCCAATTTCTATCAAAGCTGGTTCACATTCTAGTGCTGCGCTGAAAACCCCTTCTCCTGTTAAAAAAAGCACCACAAGCTCTGGCGTATTTTCAAATTGGTTCCAATATTCCTTTCTGCCTAGATCATTTATATGTTTTTTTATTGCCAGAGAATGATTCTTCAATTTTTCCTTTTGTATCTGTAAATCATTTTGTGACATAGCATCCATGTAAGAATCAAGTGGTACTTTAGCATCTATTATTATTTGCTTTCCTGATGGCATTTTTACTATTAAATCAGGACGTAACAAATTGTCCTCATTTTTATCAATCACTGAAGCTTGAGTAAAAAAATCGCAATATTCAATCATTCCCGCCATCTCTATCACTCTTTTGAGCTGCATTTCACCCCACTTACCTCTAATGTGAGGTTTCCTCAGGGCGTTAGCAAGGCTAGAAGTTTGGTTCATTAATGCTCCAATTTGCTCCCTTAAACCTTCGTAGGCCCCTACCCTCTCTTTTTCTAGCTCACGTATTTCACTGTCGAATTTTTCTAATTTTTCTTTTATTGGAGTGACAACTTCGTTGATCGTTGCTTGCCTTTTTTTGAAGTCACTTTCTGTTTCTTTTAGTTTATTATCGATTACTTCCTTCGCTAAATTCAGAAAATTATTATTGTTTACCTGCAAAGCATCAAGAGAAAGCGCTTTAAAAGTGTTCGTAAGCCTCTCCTCTGCTTTTGTCAGTAACTCCATCTCTTTTCTCTTTTCCTCACGTTCTTTTTGCAAAATTACTTCAAGCTCTGCGTTCCTCACTTTCAAATCAACTATTTCCTCATCCTTATTCAGTAAAGTTCGCCTTGTCTCTTGAAACTCATGCTCTACTTTAAGTAAATTCTTCTCAAGATTTGCTGACTTTATATTTTCCTCACTTAGCTTCCTGTTCTTTCTTGCAATGATATAGAGAAATAGTAGTAAAAAAAGGACATTCAATACAAAAGCTATAGAATTGAAAAGCATCAGAACACAGAAAAAACCGCACTCACAATACTATCTAATTTTTTTATATATAAAAAAGAAAAAAGAGCACCTGAAGAGATGCGCTTATTGAAGGGTTTGGTTTGCTAATTAATAACTGTTTTCTCCTACACTTAGATTAGTAACAGAATGTCTTTTTATTGAAAATCTTATGTAATAGTTATTTTTATAATATTAAATATATTAACAACTCAATTTTACTCCCATTATTACAATACTTACATACCAGTTACTTCACTAAAAACTTAGCTTCAATCCGGCCAAAAGCACATACCCGGAGTTATTATCTTCCACTGCAGGCTCCTTAGTACTAAATCTTACAATATCAAAGTAATATGAAGTACCAACAGCCAATGGATATTCAAGACTGAAAGCCTGTGATGTTAATTCGTTTGTACCTTTGTCTGCAATATCCCTAACACTATTAAAATATGTTAAGCTCACTTTACGAGAATCAGAATGATAAGCAATACCTGCATTTACATAATGCATATTATTTGTCTCATGAGTACGCTTCTCACCAGATTTACCACCATTACCGTACGACAAAATGCAATCAAGTTCAAAAAGTTTTAGCTTCAAGCCAAAATTCCAGTGCAGTAATTGATTATGACACTGAAGATCACTAGAATTTTCGTTTGTACAGTCAGTTAAATTCTCTCTTGCAAATTCGCCAGTCAAAGCAGTAGTAAAATTTATTTCATCTGATAGGCCATTTTTATAGGAAAGACCGGCAGCTATTAGGTTGTTATATTGTAAATTATTCTTTCCTGGAACATAACTGAACCCAAGTTGAAAGTTATGAATTTCAGGAGAAATATAGTTTATCGTTGGTTGTTTTAACTTCAGCTCTAGTCCATTATAGTCGCTGTAAATATTGGGTTTTACCCAAAATACCTTGTCCTTATCATACCCAGGGTCATCATCTTTTTTTCCATTACCGCGCAAATTTGCATAGTTTGTCCAATGACCATTTATTCCTCCAGCAGCTGTATAAATTTTTGAAGTGTTAATTAACATACTCTGACTAACCAAACTTCCTTTACCATATTCAAATGATCCAAACTCCTGATTCTTTATGATAAAATACCACTTTTCCATTTCTAACTTTTCTATGTCTAGTGCCTTTAAGTTTGCAATACCAGAAACTCCTGCCTTAACATCAAAACCCATTTGAGTATTTGGATAAACTTGCTGCAAATAAAGAAAGCGCAGGTCTGAATAACTTGAGGTCTTGTCTTTGGTAGAGCTAAAAGAATCTCTGTTGAAAGCGTAGCCGAATCTTAAATCTATTTTTCCATCTAGTTCTGCATAAAATATTTCTTTATCCAGAATTACCCTAGCATCAGCACTTCCTCCTATGAAGAATAATAAAAATAGCGCAATTAGTAACCTCATAGGTAAGCTTAAATTTTTAATATAAGCTTAACAGAAATAAAAAACAACCTATATAGGCAACTTCTATAAGAATGTGCTAAAACTTAAATAAAATAAACATCAAAATTAAATAGTTATACCAACTCTCATTATTAATGAACCAAATAAGAAGCATTGCAGAGTTGTTTAACCGTGGAAGGGGAAAGAGAGGTAATAAATTTACACAAAGCGCTCTCAAGCAGAACAATTGTATCGTAGATTTTATTGCGCAAAATGTTCTGTTTTATATATAACCAAAACCTCTCAACAGGATTGAGGTCAGGTGAGTATGGTGGTAGGTATATAATTTCGATATTTTTATACCAATTCCCGCTATACAAGCAACGAATAGACAATAATGGAAAAAAAGCCATACTGGAGTAAGTAAAATAGCGAGGTTTAGATGGCATTAAGATCAAAATTATTGGATGAAAAAGTGGTGGAATCAGCAAAAGAGATGCTGAAGAAAGTAAGAAATAATGCGTATGTTGCAAAAAAACTAAATGCTGTAATTGCAGCAAAAAAGCACAGTATAACAGCTGTAGCAAAAATATGTTGCATTTCGAGAAAGGCAATTACTACATGGATAAAGCACATAAAATTTGGAAGAGAAGAAAAATTATTTTCTCCACCTCAACGCCGTAGAAAAACTATATTGAACCAAAGTCAACTTGAACAAATTGAGGTGTGGATGGAGGAAAACCCCAATATTACTATTAGAGAAATGAGAATAAGAATCCAAGAAAGATTTGGTTTGAATATCAGCAAATCCACAATACATCGTAATATGCAAAGAATGAAATTCTCATATATCACACCAAGACCAGTTCATAGTGGACAGGATAAAAATAAGCAAGAGGAGTTTAAAAAAAAACCTCAATGAAACTATTGTCATGCATTCTGAAAAAGAGCTATTTTTCTTCGATGAATCACGGTTTGGTACACATTCAAAAGTTGGACATGGGTGGTTTAAAAAAGGCAGTAGGACACAGGTTAAGGTAAAATTAGGTAGGGAAAATTTTTATCTCTATAGTGCAGTTAATCCCAGAAATGGAGAGAATTTTAGCTTATTTGCACCAAACGTCAACACTGCTTGTATAAATATATTCCTTGAACAGATGTCGCAATATTTAGGAATACGAAAGGCTTTTCTCGTGATGGATTGCGCTAGTTGGCATAAGTCAAAAAGTTTAAAGATACCTAAAAATATCGAAATTATATACCTACCACCATACTCACCTGACCTCAATCCTGTTGAGAGGTTTTGGTTATATATAAAACAGAACATTTTGCGCAATAAAATCTACGATACAATTGTTCTGCTTGAGAGCGCTTTGTGTAATTTTATTACCTCTCTTTCCCCTTCCACGGTTAAACAACTCTGCAATGCTTCTTATTTGGTTCATTAATAATGAGAGTTGGTATAAGTTTTTTTGCTACTGTGTAGTAGCCAAACTTCTCAAGCAATTGAAATTTGGTTTATAACAGCTCTCTTTCCTTAAAACTGCAATATCCTTTGTCTGTCATAATAATGTGATCCTCTAGCTCAATTCCCACTCCTTGACATGCTGACACTAATTCTCTAGTCATTACTTTATCATCTTCTGATGGTTCTAAACTCCCTCCCGGATGGTTATGAGCTAATATTATTGACGCTGCTTCCATTGATAACGCCTTTTTTACCACTTTCCTTTCAGATAGGTGTACTTCATCTATTGTACCAAAATACACTTCATCTCTTATCAGACGGTTCTGTTTATCCAAATATATTATCTGAACAGCTTCTTTTGCTGAAAAGCCTATATTTACCCTTACATACTCTATCAGCTTTTCTTGGCTATCCATTACTGGGCCTCTCTTTAATCCTTCTCTGAGTGCTCTCTTGTGAGCTTCTTTAACACATTCAATTGCTGCGGCTGCATATTCGGTCATTCCTTCTATCATTTTCAAATCATCGATTTCTCGTCCTAAAATTTCTCCTATTCCTGGGCAATTATCCATTAGAGTTTTAGTAACATCTTGTGCTTGCTTTCTGTCGTGAACTGCTCCTAGAAGCACTGCCATTATTTCACGATCAAACAGAGCACTTCCTCCTCCACTCTGTAATACTCTCTCTATTTCTTCTGTAAGTTTTTTACCATTATTCATAAAATATACTCCTCGTTAATAACAAATTGTTTTTAATTATTTACTGCTGTTTTTTATCAGCATTGGCATAAAGCCATAGATTTCGAGTGGAGTCAAATCAATTTCTCAATCTTTTTTACTTATTTTTTCATCAAGAAGTGAAGATATTAATATATGATGATTTTTTATTTTAAACTTGTTGAATTTCGTCTAAAGAGAGGCCTATCGTTTGCAAAATAATGTTGATTGGAATTCCTCCTTTCACTAAATCCTTTGCAATTTTCATTTTTTCTGCTCTTTTCACTTTCTCTTCGCAAATTTGTATGCTTTCAAACAGAGATTTTATTAGCGCATAGCGTAATTCTTTACTCCCAATTTTTTTGTATTCTTTTATTAAATCAGGTAGCTCATCTTCTACTATCTCATCTTCCTCTATGAGCAGATCTGTAATGCTAATTGATAATGTTTCTGCTATTGCATATAATTTTTCCAGTGGAATGGCCACACGTCCTTGCTCATAGTTGCTTATTTCGTCACGTGTTGTATCCATTTTCTCAGCCAAATCCTTTTGAGTATACTCTCTCACTAGTCTCCATTCTTTTATCTTCTTTCCTATTTGGCAGTAAATAGAACCTCCTTTTTCTTCAACACATTCATCAGCAGAGAGACCAATTGTTTTTGCAACAATATCAACAGAAACTCCTCCTTTAACCAGACCCTTTGCAATTTTTATTTTCTCTGCTTTTTTACTACTTTTCTCACTAATTTGAACAAACTTGGTTAGTAAACAAAATATCTTACGTAACTCTTGATCATTAATCTTTTTATATTCTCTTACTAAATTTAATATTTCTTCCCCCTCATCTTCAAGACAGATTTTTTCATTTGATACAGGAATAAGATCCTTAATATTAATTGATAATATCTCTGCCATAGCGTATAACTTCTCAATCGAAATTTTACGTGTTCCTTTTTCATATTGTAGTACTATTTGATACGTTACGCCGATTTTTCCCGCTAAATCTTTTTGAGTATAGCCTCGCTTTAACCTCCAGCTCCTTACTTTTTGTGCTATCTGATACCTTATAGAGATATTTGCCATAAATATTATACAGTTTAATACTACCAAATAAAGATATACAAAAGGGATGCTTCTTTCTATGTTTGAATTTTAGTTGAATATTTCTTCACAATTGTGTATAATTATCAATGCTTTTTAGGTTAATTCGTCATGGCTCTTTCGAAGTTTCTCGATCCCAAGAATGATATATCATTTAAGCGCATCTTTGGTACTGAAAAAAATAAAGATATTCTTATTCACTTCCTTAATGATATTCTCGGCTTTTCCGGAAAAAATGCAATACAGGATATAGAGTTTTTAAGTACTATTCAAGACCCTGATATTGCTTCTAAAAAACAAAGCATTGTTGATGTTCTTTGTAGAGATGAAAATGGGCTGCAAGTGATAGTTGAAATGCAGGTCGCTAAAACTAAAGGCTTTGAAAAACGTGCCCAATACTATGCCGCTAAAGCTTATTCAAGACAAGTTGATAAAGGCGATCAATACCATGACCTTAAGGAAATTATTTTTATTGCTATAGCAGATTGTATACTGTTTCCTGATAAATCCGAGTACAAATCAAAGCATACTATTCGAGATGAAGATACTAATGAACATGATCTAAAAGATTTTTACTTTATATTTATTGAGTTGCCTAAATTTCCAAAAACCAAAGAAGATCAGCTTTCAAGTATAGTTGAAAAATGGGTCTACTTCTTTAGATATGCAGACGAAACTAGTGAAGAAGAGCTAGAGAGAATAATAGGAAGTGATCTAATAATTAAAAGAGCATATGAAGAACTAAATAGATTCAACTGGTCAGAAAAAGAATTTATAGCCTATGAACAAGAGATCAAGCGTATTCGTGATGAACAGGCTGTCCTTGCTCAAAAACTCGATGATGCTACTCACAAAGGTAGACAAGAAGGCATACAAATCGGCCATGAACAAGGTAAAATTGAAGGTAAAATTGAAGGTAAAATTGAAGTTGCCAAAAACTCACTCAAGGCCGGTGTCTCTATAGATGTTATAACTCAAATTACCGGTCTCTCTCATTGGGAACGTTCAAAAAAGTGTGTCAAACCGAAAAAAAAAGTAATAAATTGATATAAAAAATGGAGGTTTGATATGAGTCAAGCAAATAGAACTACTGGTTTGGTAGATTATAAAGAATTAGAAACAAATATCCTGTCATCTATACGAGAAGGAAGACCATTGACAGGAAGAGATGGAGCATTAACACCGTTTATAAAAAGGTTGCTAGAGGCAAGTCTGGAAGGTGAAATAGAAAGCTACATGTCAGCTGAAAGTGAAGAAAATAACCGAAGAAATGGGAGAAACGCAAAAACTTTACGCACGAGTGCAGGCTCATTTGAGCTGCTAACACCAAGAGATAGGGAGGGAAGCTTTGAACCACAAATAGTCAAAAAAAGGCAAACAAGCCTACATCCAGAACTTGAAGCAAAGGTCTTAAGCACATATGCCAGTGGCATGGGATACAGAGATATAGCTTCACATGTTGAGGAAATATATGACCACAAAATATCAGCAGCAGAGATATCTAGTATTACCGATAAACTGCTACCAGTAATCAATGAATGGCGCAGCCGCCCACTGCAATCAGTGTATCCAATAGTATTTATGGATGGCATGTTTTTTAAGGTCAAGGAGGACGGACATTGCATAAGTAAATGTATGTATAATATATTGGGCATAAATCAAAATGGCAGAAAAGAAGTATTAGGTTTTTATTTGGCTGAAAGTGAAGGAGCTAACTTCTGGTTGGGAGTACTAAATGACCTCAAAGAAAGAGGAGTAGAAGATATTCTAATTGCCTGTATTGATGGGCTAAAAAGCTTTCCTACCGCTATAAATAGTGTATTTCCTAAAGCAGAAGTACAGCTATGCATAGTGCATCAGATAAGGAATTCACTGAAGTATGTATCTAGCAAAGATGTAAAAGTTTTCATAAATGATTTGAAAAAAATATATCGTGCTTCAAGTAAAGAGATTGCTGAGAATTATTTGCTTGAGCTGGAAGAAAAATGGAGTGAAAAATATCCCTTGGTTACAAAATCATGGCAAAACAATTGGGAAAATTTGTCTGGTTATTTTAAGTATTCTGGACCAGTTAGGAAGCTGATTTACACCACCAATCCAATTGAGGGATTGCATAGACAAATTAGGAAATTTACTAAAACTAAGGGCTCATTTACTAATACAAATGCCTTGTACAAAAGGTATATTGTGCTATAAAAAAGGTAGAGCAAAAGTGGACTACAGCTTTGCCTAATTGGTCATTAACTATGTCTCAGCTTGACATTTTCTTTCCCAACAGACTGAAAATTGAGTTGAACTAAAAATGCGGCTTGACACAGTTTATTTAACACTCCCCTCTCATTCTGAAATTTTGCAACTTAAGAAAAAAACATAATCCCTACTTATTCACTTAAACATTTATGAAAACCTTCTCTAAGTTAGAAATATCCCCTAATTAAGAATCTAGTGAACTGTCTAAAATGGCTATAAAGATTGCACATAGAATTATATAAACTACTATCATAACGTTACCCAAACTTCTATACCAAAGCTACGTGCTGTAAATTCAATATGGAAGACACATTAACCACTTAGCATTTAATGTCTACTTCATCCATTTTAGTATTAGAACCATCAAACTTGATACTGGGACCTACCACCCCCACTTTAAATTCTATTGTAAACTTTCCACTATTTGGCATATTATATCTTTCATATTCTCATTTACCTACTCAAATTATTTTCAAGCTTGGTTACTCTCACACCAGAAAGACAAGTTGATACTTTATCCTTTTGTAGGACATTTGTACAAAAGCGCTTCTTGGACTTTTCTAAAACTTTATCTAACCCAACATTACCACTAAATTCAACTCCTCTTTCCAAGCTTGCTATTATTTCTGGATACGCATCTTTAAGTTCAACACGTATTCTAGCTTGTTCTTTTGATTCTAGGTTTCTTATTTTATCTTCTACAAATGAATTAAATTTTTTAAGAGCAAATTCAACTGCAACTCTGCTGCTTGGCACAACTTCTACTCCTTTACTCATTAAACCTTGATAGCGTCTACTTGGAGTATTATCTAACGCATCGGCAACACAACTCGCAAGAGCAATATTTTCATTATTTAGGAATTTATTCCAACCAACAGATGCTGTACTTTGTGGTATGTTTTTATTATCACTTTTTACATTATTCTTGTCTGCAACGTTGTATTGAGAGGGTAATGCAGGAATTATAGAGAAAGTGCTGGCTGCTAATTTTTTCGCCCAAGAAATACAATTATTTATCCATGAAGATGGTCTTGTACCACTACTTGCTGCTACCTCAGGTTGATTACTTGAATCTATAGCAAGAGGTTTTCTTGACATATGATGACGAGCATGATCTCCATGGTGATGACGGCGTTTTCGTTGTACAGGTTTTTCTCTCTCTTTATTGAGTTCTTCCTCTAAATAATTTACAATATTGTTATATCCTTTATCTCTAGCAATACCTAGTGGTGTTTTACCATCCTTATCTTTAGCATTGATATCGGCTCCTTTACCTATAAGATACTTTACCATATCCAAATGTCCACCCCAAGAAGCCCAGTACAATGGTGTATGACCTTGTTTATCAGCATCATCAACGCTTACCCCCTTGCTCAGGAGAAAATCTATAATATTCTTATGATTGTCTTCAGCAGCACGATGTATAGGTTTTCTGCCAAAAACATTCTCAGCATTAATATTAGCACCTTTTTCTACTAAAAACTTTGTAACCTCTAAATTACCTCTTGATGCAGCCCAGTGTAGAGGTGTCCAACCATCTTTGTCAGCATCATTAATATCCGCTCCCTTACTGATAAAAAATTCTACAATATTTTTGCGATTGTTTATAGCAGCAACATGTATAGGCGTTCTACCAAGAATACTCCTAGCATTGATATTAGCTCCCTTTTCTAATAAAAACTTTACAATCTCTAAATGTCCTCCCCGTGCAGCCCAGTGTAGTAGTGTGCAGCCATATTTATCAGTAACATTAACACCACCCTCGTTCTCAACAATAAACTTGACTGTACCTAAGTTACCGATCCAAGCAAAATAGTATGCACCATGCTCATCCTTGCTCACCCCCTGAGCAATAAGACTTTTTATCCTCTCAAGATCACTACTTTGTACAGTTATTAATAATTCTTTATCTAAGTGTGCCTGCCTCAAAATCTTGATTATACTTGAGTCTGCAACATCTAGAGGAGTTCTATCATTACTATCTTCAGCATCGATATCAGCGCCTTTACTTATCAGATACTTCACTGCATTCAAGCGACCAAATCTTGAAACATAATGTAGACAAGTAGCACCATCATTATCCCTAACATTAATATCAACTCCTTCTTTTATAAGATACCCTGCTATATCTAAACGATTATTAATAAAAGCAAAATGTAACAGCGTCAAACCATCCTCACTTTGAATATCTAAACTAGCACCTTGATTTACAAGGTCTTGAACTTTACTAAGATCACCACTTTGTACTACAACCAATAGCTCCTTACATAATTCCAATTGTTTTTTACTTAAATATCCTATAACACTGATATGGTTCCTATCAATAGCAACGTCTAGTGGTGTTTTTCCATACTTATCCTTGATGTTTATATTTGCCTTTTTATCACGTACAAAATATTCTACTAAACCTAAGTAACCGTTCCAAGAGGCAAAATATAGAGGTGTTCTACCATTTTTATCAGCATCATTGATACTTGCCCCTTTTCTGAGAAGAACTTCTATGATATCTTTATTGTTTCTCTTTGCAGCACAATGTATAGGTTTCTCACCAAAAATGTTCTCAGCACTAATATTTGCACCTTTTTCTATCAAGAACCTTACAACCTCTAAATGACCTTTCAATGCAGATCCATGCATAGGTGTCCAACCATCTTCATTAGAAGCATTGACATCAACACCTTTCTCAACAAGATACTGAGCTATAGTCAAATACCCTTTCAATGCAGCGTTATGAAAAGGGGTATTACCATCTTTATCTTCAGCATCAACGCTAGCCCCTTGATTAACAAGATTTTTCACTTCACTAAGATTTCCAATCTTTGTAGCACTCAACAATTCTTTATCTAGTTCTGCTTTTCTTGAAGATCTTGTCGTATCTGAGTTGAGATCAGTATGTGAACTAGAGATATCCCTTCTTTTCACAGCATGCCCACAATCTTCAATATTCCATTTAAATTGATCACTCTTTGAATTCTTTGGAATCCAAGTAAATACTCTCCTCCTCTCGTCATCATAATTAAAATGATCAACAGCAGCATATAAATATTCGTTAAGTTCAACATTCATTATATAACAGCTGCTACCAATAGGTTCTATCTTCCATGTATCTCGTCCAACTCTGCCCCCCGGAATCCAAGTAAACACTTTCCTCCTCTCGTTATCATAATTAAAATAATCAACAGCACCGTATAAATATTCATTAAATTCAACATTCATTATAGAATAATCATCACCATCAAGTTTAATTTCCCATCTAAATTTATCATCCTTTTCATCTTTTGGAATCCAAGTAAATACTCTCCTTCTATCATCATCATAACTCAAATAATTACTAGCAGCATATAAATATTCATTATGATCAATATTTTTAATGCATACTTTTGACGCAAATACTATATTCTTTACTGACTCTGGTAATTTACTTTTTAGCCTTTTAAGATCAGATCTTTTTTCTGAATCGAGACTAGAATATTTATCAAAACTCGTTGCCTCTTTAATAGAGTAAGCTAACTTAAATATTGCACTATTATTTAAATCACCATTCCTTTGCATTGCATCAAACACAGCTACATAACCTGATATACTCTGATCAACATTATTATGACTGCGTACATAACTTAATATTTCTTTCGTATCTACTCTCCCATACACCTCATTTATAACTCCTTTAATTATATCATCAAACAGCTTTCCATCTGATTTATAAATTTCATTAGCAAGTTCATTAACTGAACTATACCTATTACGCAACATGCCATCCTTTAGCTTCTCTTTTGTTACACTTCTTATTGAATATCTTAACTCCTCTACAAAAAACTCTGCCCATCTTCTTATACCAATTCCCGCTATACAAGCAACGAATAGACAATAATGGAAAAAAAGCCATACTGGAGTAAGTAAAATAGCGAGGTTTAGATGGCATTAAGATCAAAATTATTGGATGAAAAAGTGGTGGAATCAGCAAAAGAGATGCTGAAGAAAGTAAGAAATAATGCGTATGTTGCAAAAAAACTAAATGCTGTAATTGCAGCAAAAAAGCACAGTATAACAGCTGTAGCAAAAATATGTTGCATTTCGAGAAAGGCAATTACTACATGGATAAAGCACATAAAATTTGGAAGAAAAGAAAAATTATTTTCTCCACCTCAACGCCGTAGAAAAACTATATTGAACCAAAGTCAACTTGAACAAATTGAGGTGTGGATAGAGGAAAACCCCAATATTACTATTAGAGAAATGAGAATAAGAATCCAAGAAAGATTTGGTTTGAATATCAGCAAATCCACAATACATCGTAATATGCAAAGAATGAAATTCTCATATATCACACCAAGACCAGTTCATAGTGGACAGGATAAAAATAAGCAAGAGGAGTTTAAAAAAAAACCTCAATGAAACTATTGTCATGCATTCTGAAAAAGAGCTATTTTTCTTCGATGAATCACGGTTTGGTACACATTCAAAAGTTGGACATGGGTGGTTTAAAAAAGGCAGTAGGACACAGGTTAAGGTAAAATTAGGTAGGGAAAATTTTTATCTCTATAGTGCAGTTAATCCCAGAAATGGAGAGAATTTTAGCTTATTTGCACCAAACGTCAACACTGCTTGTATAAATATATTCCTTGAACAGATGTCGCAATATTTAGGAATACGAAAGGCTTTTCTCGTGATGGATTGCGCTAGTTGGCATAAGTCAAAAAGTTTAAAGATACCTAAAAATATCGAAATTATATACCTACCACCATACTCACCTGACCTCAATCCTGTTGAGAGGTTTTGGTTATATATAAAACAGAACATTTTGCGCAATAAAATCTACGATACAATTGTTCTGCTTGAGAGCGCTTTGTGTAAATTTATTACCTCTCTTTCCCCTTCCACGGTTAAACAACTCTGCAATGCTTCTTATTTGGTTCATTAATAATGAGAGTTGGTATTAGTTGTCTATTATCAAAAAAGTGTTAAAATAGCAATTAATTATATTAGTTTTTATATAACTATATCAGCTTGGTTGCTTCATTGTTTGTTTCTTTTCTTTCAAAATATATCTAAATTGATCTAACCTTTCAAAATTATCCACAGTTTTTTTGTTCTCAATTATATATATATTAGTATTTGGAGATCATATTTATTATAAATCTCCAAAGTACTCATAATGCGTAAAATATGTATTTCTCTGGGTTATCAACTTAGTTATTAACAATTCTGTGAATAACTCAAACAAGAGAAAGGTACCTTTGCACAACCCAAGCAACTCCAATGAGTTAGTAGATTATTAATTATCTTATTGTATAGTTTTCTTTTTTCAAATAGAGGTCTATATGAGTAACATAAGTTTTTTGAGAGACATTGACTCCATTAGAAATGAAGTAGAACTATTGAATTCAGAATGTCTTGAACGAGCAAAAACGCGCCACCCAAACCATGACGAAGAATTATTAGAGCTGATGTGTATGGAACAATCTACACTCATGTCGTCTAAACTTGAATGTCTTCAATAGGAAGAAACAGAACTACAAAAGCTTGATTGCCTTAAGAATTTGGAAGAAGAATTTCAAACAACCTTGTCCGCACAAAAAGAAACACTTGGTGGTTCTGATCTCTTGTAAGTAAATACACATGAAGTATCTATTCAGTAAAGCTAAATAGATACTTCTAATCACAAATACTCAAACAAGAAAAAGGGGCTTTTACTCAAATAGATATTTTATAACGTCTTAATGCTAACTCCACCGACATATAAATTTGCGTGGCTTTTTCCAGTATTAAGCAATGCAAGACCGATATTATCTACACTAGAGCGCAGCTCCCCTACTTCCTCATTATTTTCATCGATTACTTTAGTGCCAATATTTGGAAGTGCATTATCCCCCTCAATAAGGTAAAGTTTTCTTCTAAATACTTCTTGTCTACTCATTCGATTTACAACTTCCTGACCTATATAGCACCCCTTACTAAAGCTTATACCATTTATCTTATCGATTAAGTATTGCAGCGGAAATGATAAATTCTGCACCATATCTTTTGCTCCATCTGGGACAAGGTTTTTAATTCTAACTTTTTCATACTGAATAAAATCTCCAACCGGTTCTTTTATTTCATCTTTATGTATGATCCTAATTCCCAAAGATTTGTGCCTTGGATCTTGAAAAATAACTTGCGACTCATTACTACTCTCTATTGACTTAGTGTTAAACAAAACTCCAACCTTATATAACGCGCTAACGTCTTTGATTTTCACTCTTAAATAAGTTTTTAGCAGATTTAATCTTTCAATTATCTCCCGTACATATACATTTTCACATTCCAAGAAAATATACTTACCATACTCAATAAGAAAAAAATCATATAGATATTTTCCCTGAGGACTAAGTAATAAAGAGTAAATGGCCTGCTGGCTACTTAGTTTATTAATATCATTTGTTATAACACCCTGAAGAAAATCTCTCGTATCTGGTCCGTATAAAGATATTACACTACGGTTTGCTAGCGGTATGTAACCCATAAAACTTCTATTCAAACCTTAAATTATACACTTTTTCTTATATCTTACTAACTCCAGCCCTTGAAATGTAACCTTTAGATGACTAAATAGAATTGTAGGTTAATCATATTTAATGAGGAAGCATAAATGTCAAGTATAAAATTAAATGTATTAGATGATAGTGTGCTAATAAAGCCTATCACTGAAGAAAAACAAGGTGGAATTGTACTACCATCAAGCGCTGAAAAGAAGCCTACTAAAGGTGAAATTATAGCAATTGGTGGTGGTTCACGCAACTCGAGCGGAGAGCGCATAGCTTTAACTGTAAAAACTGGTGATAAGGTTTTCTACAGGCAGTGGGCTGGAACAGAAGTAGAGCATGATAATGAAAAGTATGTCGTGATGAAGGAGTCAGACATACTTGCTGTTATCAAGTAGGTATTTTTATTTTACTAAACTAATGCGTTATATAGTGCATTATGTATTTTAATATTCTAAATTTTTTATTAATTTAAGGAGTGATAAAAATGGCTAACATAGTAGTATCAGGCGAACAGTTGCAAGAAGCCTTTCGTGAAGTTGCGGCAATGGTTGACTCAACGGTGGGAGCAACTGCAGGGCCTAGGGGAAATACAATAGGAATTAGCAAGCCATATGGTGGACCAGAGGTCACAAAGGATGGCTATAAGGTAATGAAAGGCATAAAGCCTGAAAAACCATTACACTCTGCGATAGTAAGCACCATTGCTCAAAGTGCTTCTCAGTGTAATGACAAAGTTGGTGATGGTACCACAACATGCTCAATACTGACTAGCAATATGATAATGGAAGCTTCAAAATCAATTGCAGCTGGAAATGATCGTGTTTGTATCAAAAATGGAATACAGAAGGCAAAAGACGTAATATTAAAGGAAGTTGCGTCAATGTCTCGTACAATTTCTTTAGAGAAAATGGATGAAGTTGCACAAGTTGCAATAATTTCTGCAAACGGTGATAAAGATATTGGTAATAACATTGCTGATGCTGTTAAAAAAGTTGGAAAAGAAGGTGTAATCACTGTTGAAGAGAGTAAGGGTTCAAAAGAACTAGAAGTAGAACTTACCACGGGTATGCAGTTTGACCGCGGTTACCTCTCTCCATACTTTGTTACAAATAATGAAAAGATGAGCGTGGAGCTTGATGATCCATATTTGCTGATTACAGAAAAAAAACTTAATATTATTCAACCTTTACTTCCTGTTCTTGAGGCTATTTTTAAGTCTGGTAAACCTTTGTTTATCATTGCAGAAGATGTTGAAGGTGAAGCATTAAGCACTTTAGTGATCAACAAATTACGTGGTCTAAAAGTTGCTGCAGTAAAAGCTCCAGGCTTTGGTGATAGGAGAAAGGAAATGCTCGAAGACATAGCAGCTTTAACAGGTGCTAAGTATGTCATAAAAGATGAGCTTGGAATCAAGATGGAGGATTTAACTCTCGAAGATCTTGGTACTGCCAAAAATGTTAAAATCACTAAAGACAATACTACAATTGTTAGTGAAGACAGTAACTGTGACAAACAAAATAAAGTAAATGCTAGAATTAACCAGATTAAATCTCAGATTGAAACTTCAACCTCTGATTATGATAAAGAAAAGCTGAGAGAGCGTTTAGCGAAATTATCAGGCGGCGTTGCTGTGCTCAAAGTTGGTGGAGCAACCGAAGTAGAAGTAAAAGAACGTAGAGATAGAGTAGAAGATGCACTTCATGCAACAAGAGCTGCAATTGAAGAAGGGATAGTTCCAGGTGGAGGAGTTGCACTTCTTTACGCTGCATCTGCTCTTGATAAGCTAAAAGCTGCAAGCGATGAAGAGCAAATAGGTATCAACATTGTTAAAAAAGTTCTCAGTGCTCCGATCAAAAGATTGGTTAAAAATGCTGGTCTTGAATCTGCTGTGATCATTGATCACCTAATGAAGCAGAATGATAAAGAGCTTATATATAATGTTGAAGTTATGAACTATGCTAACGCATCAACAGCTGGTGTAATTGATCCGGCAAAAGTAGTTCGTATTGCTTTTGAAACAGCAGTATCTGTAGCAAGTGCACTCATTACTACAGAATCTATGATAGTTGATCTACCAAACAAAGAAGAAAATGCTTCATCACCTATGGGTGCAGGAGCAATGGGCGGAATGGGTGGATTCTAAGTAAACAAGAGCCTTGGAGCAAGTTGCTCCAAGGTATCTTTCTAGTTCTAAAAAGTCTTACATTTATAAAGGAAATAAATTTGTGATTTTCTATGCAAAGCCGCTACTATTTATATTTGTTACGTCTCTTTATATTATAACTGCTTAGCAATAAAAAAATAACATATGATTGCTAATATAGCTATATTGGCATAATATTATATTAATAAATGATTTATATAATATTATTTATTATAATAGATAGAATTGAAGTTATTTTCTTCATAAATAAAGTAAGATTATTCTTATGAAAATACATATACACTCAATCCTACTTTTACTTTTTTCTTGCACTCAATTGTACGCTGATGAAGAAGTTGCAAAATTTGATCTGCTCATTGGTAAGGTAAATGAAGCAAACCTCACAATTGAAGGCGCAATAAAGGTTACAATAAAACCAGGTTGGCATATATATTACAAAGATCCTGGAGATTTCGGCCTTCCTACTTCCTTTGACTGTAAGGGTAACATATCAAATATAGATATTCATTGGCCTACTCCCAAGGAGCATGAAGATAAAGTAGGACAAGTTATATTTGTTAGTAACATATATGAAAACATGGTATTACTTCCTTTCAAAACTAATATATTTCCAAATCAGGAATACGTTGATATTAACTTTCATATCAAGTATGCAATATGTAAAGATAGGTGTATCCCTAAAAATGCTGAGATAAAAACCAGTCAACCACTAAAGGATTTTATAGATCCTGATATCAATAAACTCATAAATGAGTGGTACAAGAAGTAAGGTTAAAAAGCAAAAGCTTAACAACTATAATTGAGCAAGAGATTTAAAAGTTTTGTGTGTAATTAAAGTTATTAATTATTTACTATATTATGTTAATATAGTAATATTAATTTTTTAGTATACAATCATGACTCATCAATATGAACACATAATAAATACAAAAGAAGAAGGAATAGAAGGTGTGATTATTACTACAGCATACGCTTCAGATGACATGCACAACTGCATAAAACGTGCAAATTATTCTACTCTTACTAAGCACATTTGTCAACCTGGTTGGTCTATAAAGGACCTATTGGAGGAATTTTTTCCTGAATTAATACACAATGAAAATATCATGCATTATACTAACCCAAACCCTGTTAAGGAATACTATGCAGCAAATTTTGCTATAACATTTGAATGTAAGGAAGATGCAAAGTGTGGGAATGCAATAGATTATACAAACTTTTTACCTAGCGGTATATGGTGTAGTGGAAAAGGTAAAACAAATACTAGCGGTAAGGGTTATCCTTACAATGAGCTCTCTGCTGATAATAATAATAAAAGTGCATGTTATCACAGTAAAGATTTTAATAAAAATGCACTTCATAACAAAAATTTCTTCTGGAATACAACGTGTCCTAATCTAGTATTAGATCGTAGCATAGAAGAGCTAAAAGAATGTGCAGGTAAAACTATAGTTGCAAAATTGGTATCACCTTTAATAATTGTTGATAAGAGTAATATGATAATAGATAAAGATGGCAACAATACTAAAATACCCTATCTTCACTTAGAGCACTTCTTAACTTTTGACGGCAAGCTTAAAGACGATCCTAAAAACAACTGTGTAATTTACAAGAACCTCACTAAGAAACCCACTGAATTAATTGAATTAAAAGATAAAGTTTTATGGACTTCCGACAAAGAAGTAAAGTTGATAATTCCTGACACTGGTAATATAAGATGTTTAGGTTCTCCTAGTGAAAGTGAGAGCGTAATTCAAAAGAGTGATGAGATAACTACTGATAACGAAGAGCTCCCTAGCTATAACTACAGTAGTGATTACATGCTATAATTTTCTTGAATGTACGCTCAAGAAAAGGTTTATTGCTACAATTTTCATGATACAAAAATAAGCTTAGGTATTTTAACTTTTGTATAAGTTTGATACCTATTCTCTTTCCTTCCAGCTATAAACATCCAAATAGATATCCATTGGCCTACTCCCAAGGAGCATGAAGATAAAGTAGGACAAGTTATACTTGTTATACCAATTCCCGCTATACAAGCAACGAATAGACAATAATGGAAAAAAAGCCATACTGGAGTAAGTAATACCAATTCCCGCTATACAAGCAACGAATAGACAATAATGGAAAAAAAGCCATACTGGAGTAAGTAAAATAGCGAGGTTTAGATGGCATTAAGATCAAAATTATTGGATGAAAAAGTGGTGGAATCAGCAAAAGAGATGCTGAAGAAAGTAAGAAATAATGCGTATGTTGCAAAAAAACTAAATGCTGTAATTGCAGCAAAAAAGCACAGTATAACAGCTGTAGCAAAAATATGTTGCATTTCGAGAAAGGCAATTACTACATGGATAAAGCACATAAAATTTGGAAGAGAAGAAAAATTATTTTCTCCACCTCAACGCCGTAGAAAAACTATATTGAACCAAAGTCAACTTGAACAAATTGAGGTGTGGATAGAGGAAAACCCCAATATTACTATTAGAGAAATGAGAATAAGAATCCAAGAAAGATTTGGTTTGAATATCAGCAAATCCACAATACATCGTAATATGCAAAGAATGAAATTCTCATATATCACACCAAGACCAGTTCATAGTGGACAGGATAAAAATAAGCAAGAGGAGTTTAAAAAAAAACCTCAATGAAACTATTGTCATGCATTCTGAAAAAGAGCTATTTTTCTTCGATGAATCACGGTTTGGTACATATTCAAAAGTTGGACATGGGTGGTTTAAAAAAGGCAGCAGGACACAGGTTAAGGTAAAATTAGGTAGGGAAAATTTTTATCTCTATAGTGCAGTTAATCCCAGAAATGGAGAGAATTTTAGCTTATTTGCACCAAACGTCAACACTGCTTGTATAAATATATTCCTTGAACAGATGTCGCAATATTTAGGAATACGAAAGGCTTTTCTCGTGATGGATTGCGCTAGTTGGCATAAGTCAAAAAGTTTAAAGATACCTAAAAATATCGAAATTATATACCTACCACCATACTCACCTGACCTCAATCCTGTTGAGAGGTTTTGGTTATATATAAAACAGAACATTTTGCGCAATAAAATCTACGATACAATTGTTCTGCTTGAGAGCGCTTTGTATAAATTTATTACCTCTCTTTCCCCTTCCACGGTTAAACAACTCTGCAATGCTTCTTATTTGGTTCATTAATAATGAGAGTTGGTATTAGTAATATATATGAAAACATCGTATTATTTCCTTTTAAAACTAATATAGTTCCAAGCCAGGAATACATCGATACTAATTTTCATATAAAGTATGCGATATGTAAAGATAGGTGTATCCCTAAAAATGCTGAGATAAAAACCAGTCAACCACTAAAGGATTTTATAGATCCTGATATCAATAAACTTATAAATGAGTGGTATGAAAAATAGGGTTCTCATGGGGTAGGTGTCATTCCAGTGCGTGACACTGGAATCCAGTTTTCTTTACCAAAAGTGCTTCATTCTATAACGCAACTCACCCAACCCACTTGCAATCTGGATCCCAGTGTCAAGCACTGGGATGACATCGTCTTAACATTGTACCATATTACAATCAGTTGTGATTGGGATGACAAGACAAGAGGTGCTAGAATAATGGAACCAAAGTCATACATAGAAAATAGGTTAGGTATTTTCAACTTTTGCTATATACTCAAGTAAAAATCTCTCTTTCACAAATGGATACAGTAAAGTTTGTTTTATTACTGCCAACAATACTACTCATACTAGTTGCTGGTGTTTACCTATCGGTTAAACTAAAATGGTTACAAGTGTTTAGACTACCGTATGCCGTTTCACTTATTGGAGCTAAAAGAGGAGAAAATAAATTTTCTTCTATAGCCGCCTTGTTTACAATCTTAGGAGGAAATTTAGGAGTAGGAAACGTTTCAGGCACTGCTGTTGCTCTAAAAACCGGAGGACCGGGATCCATTTTATGGATGGCAATAATTATTGTTGTTACTTCTGTGATAAAATATGTTACTTGTTACCTAAGTATAAAAACCAGAAAGGAAAAAAATGGACGGTTTATAGGTGGACCTGTAGCCTACATGGCTGATGCATTTAACTCTAGGAAAGCTACAATTCTGTTTCTAGCTGTTATAATAATGGTTTCAATAACAGTTGGTAACCTTGTTCAGGTAAATTCTCTATCAATACCACTCAGCATGGTGGATATACCTGTAGTCATTGGCGGCATTGTAATGGCCATAATATTTTTTGTTGTTGCAGCTCTCAGCTTAAAAAAAATTAAAATTTTTATATCGGCTATGATACCGATAATGACGTTAAGTTACCTAACACTTTGCGGTATAATATTATTTAAGTTTAGTGAAAATATTCTTCCTTCTCTAAAACTAATAACAAGCAATTTTTTTACAACTAGTAGCTTTAACTCTGGCTTATCTTTAGGTTTAATTTTAGAAATGTTGACTATTATTCAAGTAGGAACTCTGCGAGGTATTTTTGCAACAGATATAGGACTTGGCCTCGAAGGGATTGTGCACTCTTCAATTGTTCCTAAGAAAAACAATAATAAATTTATCATTGAACAGAGCCTAATCACAATAATATCTCCTTTTATAGTTGCACTTATAGTGTTCATTACAACAATGGTACTGCTTGTCACGGATTCTTGGATTACTGATTTAGAGAGCACCAACATGTGCATTTTTGCTTTTAGAAAAGCTATGAATTGGCCCTATACTGACTATTTAATTATGGCCATAATGTTTTGTTTTGCCTTTACTACTATCTTTACTTGGTTTTTTTGTTCAAAACAAACAATACGCTATGTATCTATGGATAATAAATACACTAAAATCTGGACTGTAGTTTTTACCTTAATCATTCCACTTGGTGCAATCGGTGGAGTTAAGTTACTCTGGGATATCGCTGATATCTCAATTGCTGCTTTGCTGCTCATAAACATACTTGCTATACTCAAGCTCACTTCTCAAGATCCAGAAGTATTTACTGTGAGTAACAGGTATTTGAAGTTGCAAAAGCAGCACTAAAGCAATTTAGGTTGACCAAAATATGTTTATAGTTAATTATAAGCGATATTTTAAGTTGTCATTCCAGCGCGTGACGCTGGAATCCAGCTTTTTTAGACTGGATCCTATGGTCAAGCCATAGGATGACAGAAGTGGAGCTATAGCTCGTGTCATCACGTTAGCAATACAACTTCTTTTAATAAAAACTAAATCAATTCCCGTAATAATTGTACTAGCTAAGGCTAAAAGGCAGAGGGTTATTAGTGAGGGAAAATATGAATACTCAAAGCACACAACAGTATCATGAATTCATTCGAGGATTTTTTACTTTATTCGATGAAATAAAAAAGGAGGACGACCCAATTTATAATTCTAGGATTGGTTTTAATGCAGTGAAATTTTTAATAAAACACGCTGATTGGGATTGGAACAAAGATAAAGTGTATGAAGTTGTTTTTCAGGAATGCGACAACGCAAAGAAAGCCGAACAAAAGTTTGAAAGTGAAGTTAAAGCAAGGTTAAAAGAGTATGTTGATGATGTTGCAGGAGTTTCAATATATGGCGATCATGCAAGTATTACACTGGGAGATGACAAAAAAGAGTTTAAAATCAGCGAGTTTTTAAATAGTGACTTTTGTCAGAAGAAAGGAATTTCGGGATTTTCAACGCTGCATAGTGATGGAAAGAGCGGAATGCACGGTTTTGTTGCCGAAGAAGGAGAGAAAAGAATAAGGCATTATGTTGTAACCGATGGTTCATATGAAATGACTTTGAATTGGCATGACAAAAATGGAAAAAAATGTACTATCAAAATTAAGATTGATAAATATGGTGTAGACCTTATTGAACGTAATGGTGTTACTGCAGAGCAATTAGAAGCAAACAAAGATGTAAAAATAGGTGGTTTATTCTTGCATCAAATACAATTTAGGGAAAAAGGACAAGGAAAATCGAATGAGATGAAAGAATCATCTGAAATCGCAATAAAAAGTAACAGTAGAGATATTGAGCAAGAGGTCAAAAAACCTGTTCAAAAACACCAAGCTACTCATATGAATCGAGAAATTGGGTCTCAGACCCCTCCGCTGCCACCACTTAGAACTAGTTCACTTCCACCTAAAGAAAATGTTGCCAATGAGCAAGGGAGGAATGCCTCTGCCAAGCCTGTGAGCCAAGATGGTGGGCAAAGAGATAAACAGAATAATCCAACACCTAATAATCAGCAAAAAGGTGCAACTTCTGATCCTCCGGACAGTTCTACTTTCACCAAGTCTGTAAGCCACAATCAAGATAATAGGCAAGAAGATAAACGGTATGACAATCCTACATTTGGACATGCTATACCTGGAAGCCAAAAACCAGATAGAAGTGAGCAAACACCTAATAATCAGCAACAACCTAAAACCCAGCAACAAGAAGGAAATAGCAAAGGCGATCTATTACAAGACATCAGAAATTTCAAGAGAAACAGCTTACGGCGCACTGGTGTTGTTGATGGTAGCGGAGCATCAATGGAAGGAGGCAGGAAAAATGAATCAACGTCTTCTATATTAGAAACATTGAAGGACAAAGTTCCTTACTTGCCTTATTCAAATATACATGAACATGACAGTGATAACCGTGGTGCTAGTGATGCTGAGTGGGAAGAAAGTAAACAGCAATTTCCTGTTCTAATACCTAAGAGTACAAATAGCTCTAGCTATTCATCTCCAGAAGCACCAGAAGAACACGGAAAAAATAGTAAGAGTGAAACTCATAAAGTGCCAATTACTAATCCAGCTGATCAAGTGTGGCTAAAGGATAAAATTGAAGGTAAAGAAAACAATCAAATAATTAGCACTGAGGAAAATATAGATGTAGCTGGATTGCTAAAAGACAATGCAGCGGAGACAAAAATAAACGACTCAGGTTACTCATCTCCAACTTACACTAGCCACTATAATTTTCAGGTCAATCCTGAGCAATTAGAGAAGAGATTAGAAACCATTGAACAAAAAGAGACATTGGAAAATTTGAATAAAGGATTGAGAGAACCTTCGCGCCAGGCTACTAAAGATTTATTCTCAGAAAATATGTTGGAAAAGATAAAAGAAGGTGAAAAATATGACCCTGTACGTAAGTTGTTAGAAAGAAAAGTGGCAGAACAAGAAAATGATAATACTAATCTGACTATAGATAAAAATAGCGAACTATATAAATTGCTAGAAAAAGATGCAGCACAACTGAAAGCTGGAATAGTAGAAGAGGAAAGAAAAGATACTTTAACAGAACGCAATGATAGTCCTGATCGCAATAGAATTGCATTAGCAAACAAAAATAGAAAATTACTTTGGACTAAACGTATTGCTGATAAACAGGAAAAGAATGATGGTATTAGTATAGGTTAAAGTAATTACTTAGCAAGCAATGGGTTTCATGTAATGGTAACCCTATTACAGAAGAGTAAGAACCACGTAGAAATAATACAAACATTCCAGCAAGACCTTGTATGTTGCACCCCCCTGCCCTGTTTTTCCACTCTTCTGATGCTAAATAATATTTAATTTCTTGTTCACTGAGACGCTTAAATTTCACTATTGTAACTACAGTCCTAATATGCTGTTTAGATTGATCAGGAGTTAATAGACACACACTGGTATATACTCTATGTCTTCTGCCTGATAACAAGCGGATGCATTTTTCTGCTTGTTCAACGTTTTCAGCTTTAAGCAATATCCTTCTACCACAAGCAACAACTGTATCAACACCAAGCACAAAGTAATTTGGATTTGAACTTTGTATTTTCTCAGCTTTACTTTTTGCCATACGGATTGAGTAGTCCTTCGGAAGTTCCTTTCTTAAAGGGGCTTCATCTATGTCTGCTGGCAAAACTAAGCCTGGCTTAATATTGATTTGTTTTAGTAAAGCTATACGCCTTTTCGATGATGAAGCAAGAATAAGATTATTTAGAGATTGTTCTGTCACTTGTACTTTTAAGTCTTCTAATGATCCGACCTTTTTTTGCATTCCTATCGTAAATGCTCATCTCAACTAACACCCTATCCCCTATAATGATGCGTATTTTACTTCTTCTCACTTTCCCTGATACATGACAGATAATCTCATGTTCATTGTCCAGCTTCACTCTAAATTCTGCTGCAGGTAGTAAAGCAGTTACTGCCCCTTCCACTTCAAAAAGTGTTTTTGATTTGTCTTCTTTTATCATTGTCGTATTATAATTTAATAATCTTTTTCAGTCTACTATAGATTTTAAATTATTATCAATACAGGAGATTTTTATACTCTACTTGAGTATTGCTCTTGCAACTTAACTCCAATCATCTCCTTAACAATGCAAGAGGAAAGCGAGCTACCTACGCTTCTACTCTCTACTACCTTCTCAATAGAAGTTATGTTAGAAGATAAATCATTATCACAATTTTCCTCATCGCTATCAAGTCCACTATCAAAACTTGAAGATCTGGATAACTCTGTCTTCTTTTGTGAGGCACTATCAGGCTCACTAAAAACGTTTCCTGCTAGAGTATAAAATTGATGATTGAAGCTTCTTTGTTCAATAGAACTCATGTTAGAAGATAAACCATTATCACTACCATATCCGCCATCAGAGCTTGAAGATCTGAGTAACGTCATCTTTTCTTCCAGTGGAACACAAGACTCATTATTAGTCTCATTGAAAATATTTCTTGTTGGAGTATAAAATTGATCATTGAGGCTTCTTTGTTCATCAGCATGAATTTTTTCTCCCAGTCCATCAGCTATTTCTACAACTTTATCATCCCATTCATTCTCACACTCTAGCTTGCTTCTTAACTCTTCAACTTCCCATGCTAGTTTGCATATCCCTTGTTCATAAGATTCCAGTTGTGCTTTATGCTCATCTTTCAACTCTTGCACTTGAAGTTTTAAATTGCTTATATACTGCTCCTTTTCCTTCATTATGTGTGCTGCTTCTTTTAATTTGTCTTCTAACTCCTTCTTTTCTGTATTAACACCTTTTAGCTTATCCTCTAGCTTTCCTTTTGCTCTACATACATTTTTAAGTTCTTGTGCTTTCTCTTGTAACTCTGCTAACACACTTGCTAACTTTTCATCTTTTTGTGCCAGTTCAGTTTGCAATTCCGTGTTTTTTCGCTCTTCTTTTCCAAAACTGTTTTGTAAATCAGTTATTTGTTGTGAAGCAATTTCTGGTTGAGTTCCAGTGTGCTGTAAATTGACTTCCAATGCATTGCTATTAATAGAAGGAGAAGAAGGAAGGCTATTATCAGCATCAACTTTATGATCTAACTTCCCCTCTGGTTCCTTACCTTGATAAGCCACCATAGATTCATTGTAAAAATTAATAGGAGTAGCCCTATCCTCTTCTAGTGATTCCATTACAGCATCATATAAGGAGAGACCTTGAATATATAATTCATCGTTTTGCTTTATTAATTCTAGAATCTCCTTCGATGAAACAAAATCTTCACCATTAAATTTTAGTATTTCAGTTATGCCATCGCTACTCACATTCATAATCATGGCACACATTCCTGATCCATCTTTTGCAGGCCAAGTGCTTGTCATTTCATAATATGCACCTTCTTTAAATTCATAATATCTTTTCTTATCTTTTTTATGAGCGTGTATTTCATGTTTTTTATTGCAATAGATATTAAGTTCTTTAGTATCTTTCTCTTGCTGTAAAACGTCACTAATCTTTGTTGGCTCATTTTTATCGTAATGAATAAGGTTAACATTCAAAACTCTATGAGCGTTACCGGTTTCTGTGTAATAAGCTTGAAGCTCTACGTCTTTCCTCTCAAAATATTTACTTGCAGCTTTTTTTCCCTGTTCTGCCAATTCTATGCATTTATTTATATCTTCCTTAAAGCTCTCATTAGCAGACTCTGTTACTGCTTTGTCTATGTACGTTTGTTTAAAATCTCTATCGTTTATTAGGTCATAAAAACTCCACTCATCCCAAAAAGCCCTCTGCACGCAAGTGAAATTCTTTTTCTCCTTTAGTTTTCTTAAGAACTGCACCTTCTCCTTCAGATTTTTCAGTTGAAAGCTTATCCCTGCCTTTACACTAGAGTTTTTAGCAGGAATACTCATTTCTTCTAATTCTTTAAATAATTTATTATCTTTTATGATTGAGTAACAAAACTTTACGATAGCAAAATTTGCAAACGAAGGATCTTTTTTTATATCTTCATCAATAATTTCTTTAAAACGTTCAAATTGAGGTAGAACATAAAAATCGATTATTTCTTTTTCTGATCTCGTTTTATTAGCATGAGAGATATTATCTAATTGTGAATATAACTCTTTGAATGTATGGTAGATAAGTGTAGAGTAATAAACTTCCCTATTCAGTAAAGTTGGTCCTATACAAAAATGCTTTTCAAATTGATCACCTATTTTTCCTGCATCTACTTCTTTATCTTCCTTAGTCAAACCTGCAATCATAATATACCCCTTATAACTATATTTATATTATAACAATCAACATGTATTTAAGAAAAATCACACTGCTCACTGTACGTTTACACTGCTACTTTGCATAATAGATTGCTTAAAGTCACACAAGTATCGTTTTTTATTAGATAAAAGTTAACAAGACGTTTTCATAGATTTTTAAGCTTAATAACATCCTCTCTATTGGGACTAGTTGAAATTAGATGAATTGATACGCCTATTAATTCTTCTATTTTTCTCACATATTTCATCAAATTTGCAGGTAATTCCTTAACTGACCTTTTGCCTTGAGTTTTCTCTTTCCAACCAGGAAATTCTTCGTATATTGGCTCTAATTCTTTTTGTATTGAATGTGATGCGGGTAAATAATCATACATTTTTCCGCCATACTTATAACCAGTGCCTATTTTAATAGTATCAAAAGAATCAAGAATATCTAATTTGGTTAATACAATGCTTGAAACTCCAGAGAGTTGTACGGCCTGGCGCACTAAAACTGCGTCAAACCATCCGCAGCGCCTTCTTCTATTGCTTACTGTTCCAAGTTCCTTACCTATAGAAAATAAGCTGTCTCCAATCTCGTTATTTTGTTCAGTAGGAAATGGACCATTACCCACTCTTGTTGTATACGCTTTTGCTACACCAATAATGTGAGCATTGTAGGATAATCCTGAGCCTGTTATCGCTTGCGATGCTACGGTATTACTTGAAGTAACAAAAGGGTAAGTTCCATGGTCGATATCTAAAAATGCGCCTTGAGCGCCTTCAAATATTATTTTCTTACCTTCTTTCATAAAATCATTTAGTATCTTCCACACAGGTTTTTTATATAAAAGAATTTTTTCTGAAATCTCTTGAATTTCCTTTAATATTTCTTCTTTTTTAACTACCTGGTAGTTAAGTCCTTTTCTGATAGCATTATGGTAACTCAGGAGAGCATCCACTCTTTGATTGAGCTCATCTGCGTTTTCTAAGTCACAAAGGCGTATAGCTCTCCTGCCAACTTTATCTTCATAACATGGCCCTATCCCTTTGTTTGTTGTACCAATTTTGTTATTTCCGTTTAAATCTTCAAATAGCTTTTCCTTGTCCTTATGTACGCTAAGTATTAATGGACAGCTCTCGGATACCATCAAGTTGTTATAGTTTACGTCCACTCCTTCAACTTTCAATGACTCTATTTCTGAAACTAGAGCATGTGAATCAAGAGCAACACCGTTTCCTATAATAGATATTTTGTCCGCTCTCAAAACAGCAGAGGGCAGTAAATTTAATTTATAAACCTCATCATCTATTACTATAGTGTGCCCTGCATTATTTCCTCCCTGAAATCTTACAACTACATCTGCATTCTCAGAAAGATAATCTACTATTTTACCCTTGCCTTCGTCACCCCATTGCAGACCAACAATTACAATGTTATTCATCATTATTTTCTAGATTAATACGTAAATATTAATGCAACATGCTACAAATGAAAAGAGAAATCTACGCCTTTCCTGCACTTCTTAAATAAAGAAATATACTGTCGATTTTCTTAATATATTACCAAATTATTCATCATTATATGGTACAACTTACAGCATATTTATAGTAAGGTGTTGATTATGAAAGAGGCAAAGGAAAGTCCATTAGTTAGATTAAAGGCCACAGCTAAAGAATTCAATTTTAGTAAATTAAGAGCAAATCAAGATAATAAATTAGCGAATTCCGGTGAAACAATGTTCTTATACCAACTCTCATTATTAATGAACCAAATAAGAAGCATTGCAGAGTTGTTTAACCGTGGAAGGGGAAAGAGAGGTAATAAAATTACACAAAGCGCTCTCAAGCAGAACAATTGTATCGTAGATTTTATTGCGCAAAATGTTCTGTTTTATATATAACCAAAACCTCTCAACAGGATTGAGGTCAGGTGAGTATGGTGGTAGGTATATAATTTCGATATTTTTAGGTATCTTTAAACTTTTTGACTTATGCCAACTAGCGCAATCCATCACGAGAAAAGCCTTTCGTATTCCTAAATATTGCGACATCTGTTCAAGGAATATATTTATACAAGCAGTGTTGACGTTTGGTGCAAATAAGCTAAAATTCTCTCCATTTCTGGGATTAACTGCACTATAGAGATAAAAATTTTCCCTACCTAATTTTACCTTAACCTGTGTCCTACTGCCTTTTTTAAACCACCCATGTCCAACTTTTGAATGTGTACCAAACCGTGATTCATCGAAGAAAAATAGCTCTTTTTCAGAATGCATGACAATAGTTTCATTGAGGTTTTTTTTTAAACTCCTCTTGCTTATTTTTATCCTGTCCACTATGAACTGGTCTTGGTGTGATATATGAGAATTTCATTCTTTGCATATTACGATGTATTGTGGATTTGCTGATATTCAAACCAAATCTTTCTTGGATTCTTATTCTCATTTCTCTAATAGTAATATTGGGGTTTTCCTCTATCCACACCTCAATTTGTTCAAGTTGACTTTGGTTCAATATAGTTTTTCTACGGCGTTGAGGTGGAGAAAATAATTTTTCTTCTCTTCCAAATTTTATGTGCTTTATCCATGTAGTAATTGCCTTTCTCGAAATGCAACATATTTTTGCTACAGCTGTTATACTGTGCTTTTTTGCTGCAATTACAGCATTTAGTTTTTTTGCAACATACGCATTATTTCTTATACCAACTCTCATTATTAATGAACCAAATAAGAAGCATTGCAGAGTTGTTTAACCGTGGAAGGGGAAAGAGAGGTAATAAATTTACACAAAGCGCTCTCAAGCAGAACAATTGTATCGTAGATTTTATTGCGCAAAATGTTCTGTTTTATATATAACCAAAACCTCTCAACAGGATTGAGGTCAGGTGAGTATGGTGGTAGGTATATAATTTCGATATTTTTAGGTATCTTTAAACTTTTTGACTTATGCCAACTAGCGCAATCCATCACGAGAAAAGCCTTTCGTATTCCTAAATATTGCGACATCTGTTCAAGGAATATATTTATACAAGCAGTGTTGACGTTTGGTGCAAATAAGCTAAAATTCTCTCCATTTCTGGGATTAACTGCACTATAGAGATAAAAATTTTCCCTACCTAATTTTACCTTAACCTGTGTCCTACTGCCTTTTTTAAACCACCCATGTCCAACTTTTGAATGTGTACCAAACCGTGATTCATCGAAGAAAAATAGCTCTTTTTCAGAATGCATGACAATAGTTTCATTGAGGTTTTTTTTTAAACTCCTCTTGCTTATTTTTATCCTGTCCACTATGAACTGGTCTTGGTGTGATATATGAGAATTTCATTCTTTGCATATTACGATGTATTGTGGATTTGCTGATATTCAAACCAAATCTTTCTTGGATTCTTATTCTCATTTCTCTAATAGTAATATTGGGGTTTTCCTCTATCCACACCTCAATTTGTTCAAGTTGACTTTGGTTCAATATAGTTTTTCTACGGCGTTGAGGTGGAGAAAATAATTTTTCTTCTCTTCCAAATTTTATGTGCTTTATCCATGTAGTAATTGCCTTTCTCGAAATGCAACATATTTTTGCTACAGCTGTTATACTGTGCTTTTTTGCTGCAATTACAGCATTTAGTTTTTTTGCAACATACGCATTATTTCTTACTTTCTTCAGCATCTCTTTTGCTGATTCCACCACTTTTTCATCCAATAATTTTGATCTTAATGCCATCTAAACCTCGCTATTTTACTTACTCCAGTATGGCTTTTTTTCCATTATTGTCTATTCGTTGCTTGTATAGCGGGAATTGGTATTACTTTCTTCAGCATCTCTTTTGCTGATTCCACCACTTTTTCATCCAATAATTTTGATCTTAATGCCATCTAAACCTCGCTATTTTACTTACTCCAGTATGGCTTTTTTTCCATTATTGTCTATTCGTTGCTTGTATAGCGGGAATTGGTATTACTACTAAAGAAGGGAGAAAAAAATTATCGTCCATTTGCAAAGGAAACTTTTAAAGAAATGTTTAAATATGCTGAAGCAGAAGTTCCAAGTGATGCTATTTTAGAAGAGCTGGTCACCAATTGTAATCAAGCAGGATATGGAGCTGGTATATTTAATGAATCTCATGCAGCACTCAGTAGTTGTAGCTTAACTCCACATAGTCCTAAAAAAGCGCTAAACATTTACTGCACTGACCACAATCGAATAAAAGTGAAATCTGATATGGCAATACCTATAACCACGTTTGACAATCCGGAAGAGAAAATATGTGACCTATCCAGCTCATTAGAATTCACACTCGAATCTCAAGATGACAAAGATGATATAATATATAAAGAAGGTAAATTATCACTCACTATTCCTGAAGTGTTAAAAAATTATAAAGATAATGGCAAGAGCTTATTTGACATTATTAAAGAATATTTTCAGAAATTCTGTGCAAAATTAGGATTTAAACCTGAGACAAAAATACAAATAGAGCGTAACTTCGGTGCTCAAAGTAATTATTTAGATGGTACAATATCTACTATAGGATCGGATGCAAATGAAAGGTTTATCAATCTTTTAAGCGAAAATCTCAGAAACAGATTGTTGAGATCAGGTTCTGCTATAGAAGATGTTGATGATTTTATTGCAACCAAGGTGCCTACCGTTATGGATCTATTGAGTGATTATGCTAAACTGGAAGATAATAAAGAAAACAGAGAGTTATTAATAAGTGAAGTAGCAGATAATTTAGGGCTTTCCTTTCAAGGTAAAATAGCATCAGAAGTATTAGGATCTTTACCTTCTTTGATAAGAGGCCATATTAATCATAATCAAGTGCAGTCTGTTGTAAATATTTTTAGCAATTTAATTATCGAAGGAAAAAGCGAAATATACGAAAAAAAAGGTGCGATTAATTCAATTGATGCAGTTCATCAGAAGATAGATAAGGCAATTGTTGAGCAAGAAGAAAAAGCAACCAACAAACAAGATATAGAAAATGATAAATGGACAGATAGAATAAAAAAACAGAGATTATCTGTGGAATCACATGAACACTTACATTAAAGATACTGTGTACAGAGACGTAGTATGCTCAATTTTTGCCTTTCATTTAAAGCACTCAAATTGACCAAACGCATGCAATCCAAGACGTTTGTAGATTCGATGTCTTGAGTAACTTGACGCAAAGAGAATTGTATACCTTAATCAACTTTTCTAGCGGTATCCATAAGGTAAATCATTATTTGAGTGTTACACCCAAGCCCTCTTTATTTTCCTCTGTTATCAAGCTAAAAATAACATTTGGTTTCATTATGTATACGAAACTATTATGCTTGCAAGAAAAAAAACCTAAAAAACCGGAAAATAGAATAGGAATTTGACATAAGTTATTCCCAAATTTTCAACGTTCATATGATTATAAGCAGTACAGCTATTAATCATCCATTATTGATATACCTGAATTATTCTCAGTAAATAAATCAAGTATAATGTTAGCTACTCTACCATCAACTATGTGAACAACCCCTGCACATTCTTCTACCATTTTAGTATATGACATAAGCCTTTCAACAAATTTTTCTCCTTTAATTTTGCCGCAATCAATCGATTCTTTTAAATTTTTAATCAAAACTCTTCTATTGCCAATTTTGTTTATTTCTTCATCTGTATCACTCAAGATTATCATTTTAGACGCGTAAACTGCAAGTGCAATTGCACTTGCAGTGCTATCAGCATCAATATGATATGTTTCTCCATTTTTTCCATAACCGATAGGTGCAATAACTGGTATAGAATCTGATTCTTCAATAAAGAATAATATATCAGGATTGATTTCAGTTGGTCTACCGATAAATCCCATGTCTAGTATTTTTTCAATATTATTTAATCTGTTTTCCCTAAGCGTAGTGCTTATCTTTTCAGCTTTTATGAGGTTGCCATCTTTTCCACATAATCCAATAGCTGAACCACCAGCAGAATTTATATGCTGAACAATTTTTTTATTAATTGAACCACACAGTGCCATTTCAATGATTTTCATAGTGCTTTTGTCTGTAAGTCTGACACCATTTATAAACTTATCATTCATACCTAGCATTTTTAACACTGAGTTAATTTCATATTCTCCGTCATGAACTACCACCGGATTTATACCAAGCTGTTTCAACAGGACAACATTATGCGCAAAAGCACTAAGCAGCGTTTCATCTGAGATTATTACGCTGCTGCATTTGATGATAAAAGTTTCGCCTACAAATTTAGGTATGTTAGACAGCACTTCAAATAATATTTCTGCTTTTTCCTTCAATGGCATCTTACCATTTAAAGATTCATCACTTTTCATTTTTTTATCTTGTAAATTTGAAAAACTCATCTCTTACCTTGGTTATTTTATGCTTAACACGAATGCTTATTTGATGAATTGACACATGCTCATTATTAACCCACTTTTGAGTATTTTCTAGGACAGCATCTAGGCTTTCCTGACTCACTTTATCTATTTTTGTTAGCACAATGTTAAAGTTAATATTATTACATATTAACCAATAAACAAAGTCTTTGTCTATTTCTTTTAATCCTACCTTGCTATCTATAAGCACAAACACTCTTTTTAGATTTCTCCTGTGAATTAGATAGTACTCAATTAGGTTTAAGTATTGTACTGCTTCTTCCTTGCTTGCACAAGAATAGCCATAACCCGGTAGGTCGACAATCCTAAACTTATCATTGTACATAGAGTAAAAATTTATTTGTCTAGTACATCCAGGTTTAGAAGAAGCTCTTGCAGCTTTTTTGCTGTTTATCAGCAAGTTGATTAAACTCGATTTTCCTACGTTTGATCTACCAGCAAATGCAATCTCTGGAGCTGACTCATCTGGTAATGATTTTTTGTCTGAAGCTCCAAATATGAAGCTGCAGATTGATGTTATCTGTTTTGCCATTATACTTAGGTAGAAATATTCGAGACAATTATAGTGTTATTGCTTGATATAAGAAATTTTTTATTTCAGTATATATTACTTACTTAAACAGCTGAAAACTAGACCTGTACTATATGGATATAGAGAATAATTTACAAGACTTAAAAAAAAAGTTCTCTGATGTAGAGAGAAATCTGGAAAACCCTACCAATTTGAGTCAAAAAGAATTCGTTAGTTTTTCAAAGGAATACTCTGAACTCAGACCAATTATCGAGATAATCGATGAATATAATATATTAAAAGAGGAAATTTCAGATTTAGAAGAAATCATGAAAGATGAGAACAGCGAGGGTGATATAAAAGAGTTAGCAAAAGAAGAACTTCTTGAGAAGCAAAAGATACTATTACCGAAAGTAAAAGCAAAACTAAAGTTGGCATTATTACCCAAAGATGAAGATGACTCAAGAAATGCAATATTAGAAATTAGGGCAGGCACAGGCGGAGAAGAAGCAGCATTATTTGCAGCGATGTTATTTCGTATGTATCAAAAATATGCAGAAAGAAGAAATTGGAAGTTTGAGCCAATAAGTATTTCTAATACAGGTATAGGTGGCTATAAGGAAGCTTCTGCACTCATTAATGGAACAGAAGTTTTTGCAAGACTGAAATTTGAGTCAGGGGTGCACAGAGTACAAAGAGTGCCAGAAACTGAATCCTCAGGAAGATTGCACACTTCCGCAGCTACTGTTGCAATATTACCTGAAGTAGAAGAGGTTGACTTTGAAATAGAAGAAAAAGACTTACGCATAGATGTTTATAGATCCAGTGGTCCTGGAGGGCAATCAGTGAATACAACTGACAGCGCAGTAAGGGTCACCCACTTGCCAACAGGGATAGTTGTAATACAGCAAGATGAAAAATCGCAGCACAAAAATAAAGCTAAAGCGCTCAAAGTATTGAGAGCAAGGCTATACGAAATTGAAAGACAAAAAAAAGAAATGGAAAGGTCAACAATGAGGAAAAGCCAAATTGGCTCTGGGGATCGCTCTGAACGTATAAGAACTTATAACTTTCCACAATCAAGAATAACAGATCATAGAATTAATCTAACTTCACATCAATTAGAACAGATTATAAAAGAAGGTGAACTAGATGAATTTATTGAGGCATTGATTTCACGAAATGAAGCAGAAAGATTGACTGGAGGGGGTAATGTTACTTTTTGATGGAAATTTGAAAGAAAGCATAGGTGTTAAGTTAAAAAGATAAGTTATATTTGTTTGTTGCTTATAGAACATCAAAATTCAACTATAGACCTGCTAAAGTGTAGGACATCTTACTGTTATTGCTGTTATTGTGAAAATTCCATCAGTTGATAACTTTGATCATGCTATTCTGTGTGAAAAATAAGAAAGGAGAGGAAAAAGGGATTAGTTCCTTTTATGATTATCCAAGAAGTCTAGTCTAAATTCAAGTTTTATGAATAGGCTAGCGCTTAAATTTTTGATCAAAAAGGGACAAGTTTAGTAAAAAATAATGATATTATAAGTGGAACATAAAATAGTCCCACTGCAGTACTAATTAGGAGCAATAAAGTAGCTTTATCTGGTTGATAATTTAAAATATTAGCAAGTATTATACTGGATCCAGAAATCGGAATAATAGCCAGTAACATCAGTGCTTTATAGATGCTTTCATCATATATACCTGTAACATGCTTGTCTAGTAAGACAATTCCCAAAACAAATAACGGCCAGAATATGTACTTTGCTACAATAGTGGTCAAAGCAAGCTTCCAATCTACTTTAAAATTTGTAATTTGTGCAATACTTACTCCAAGCAGCACCATTCCTAATGTGATAAATGTACTTCTAATATTTATCATAACATCTGTCAAAAAAGTGGGTATTTGTATATCATATATACTTAAAAAGAAACCTAGAATCATCGCATATAATGAAGGAAGTTTGAGTAACTTTAATACGCATTCTTTTGCAGTATAGATACCATTTGCAGCTATATAAAATCCCAAGCTATTTTCAAATAGTGCCATTCCTATGTAACAGACAACATACACAGACACTGAATCTTCATCAAATAAAGCCATGGCAATCGGTAGACCAAAATAACCCATGCTTGTGCTGCCCGAGCTAAACGCTAATATGTTTCTCGTGTTGTCCTTAAATAAAAAAGAAGAAAGATAATACACTGATAAGGACATAGTACTACCTATAAACCATATCAAAATCGGCAGAGAAATTACTTTTAAATTAACTTCTGTATGAGATACTCCGTATAAAATCACTATTGGATTAGCTATATAAAAGAGTATTTGAGATATAGTATTTCTATCAATTTTAAGATATCTTCCTGCTAAGTAACCAATAAGTATTGTAATGTAAATAGGTAATATTTTGAGGAAAAGAGTAAAGAACATACTAGCCTATTGTGATATCTTTGCTGATAAAGTGATATTAGATTTTAAGGTATTGTAAAAGTAAGTAAAATTTATTTTCCAATTAATCAAGTTCATAGTTAGTTAAAAAAGATTCACTGAGTGCCAAAATTTGTTCTTATATAGGACTTAATAATGATATTTTTATGATAAAATTATGTTAAGTTTGTATAAAGCCTCTTGTATGTTTTTATAAACCACTTGTAATAATTTAATCAGAAATTCTTGCCTTAATCATTAAAATCGCACCATTACTCTCCATAATTTTTTTAAAGCCAACTTTTTCGTAAACATGGATTGCACGAACATTCGCTGTATCTGGGTCGACAAAGGCATTCTCATAAACTTTAAAGACAAATTCATTAAAAAAATACATCAAAGTTTGTGTACCAATGCCTCTGCCCACGTAATCGTGCTCTCCTATATACCAGTCTATAGCAGCACAACTTTCTGGAAGCTCTGAAGTATCGTAGCCCTGTTCAGGTGGGAAATCATGTTTGTTATAATATTGAATATAACCAATATCAACTCCATCATAACTAATAATGAATGAATGCATTGATTTTTCAATAATTTGTGTTTCAAACTTCAAGCGTTTGAATCCTTTAACATAATTGATATATTTTTTCTCAATTAACTCTGGTGTCCAATTTACATCCGCATCCCACCACTTCTTTATATGGGGTGCCTCTAGCCATCTTGATAATAGTGAAAAATGTTCTTCTTTCAACGCTTTAAATGTGATATTTTTATTCATTAATTAAAGATTTAAAGTGTTACTACCGTTCCTATTAATCCTATCTCTAATTGCTAAGTTCATTGAAATTGATATTTCTGTACCTAGTTTTCCTGATATAGTACGCTATTTTAACGTACCGGAAGGCACAATTCAATTAACTATTGCTTATAATTTTTTAGGCTTTTGCATAGGAGGGTTGTTTTTTGGTCCATTATCTGAATGTTATGGCAGAAGGAGAATGATGATCATAGGTAATACTTTTCTATTAATTGGTGCTGTTGGTTGTGTTGTTGCACCATCAGTTTTTTATCTTCTAATTTCCCGCTTTATTCAAGGCATTGGTGCAAGCACATCTGTGGTTGTGTTTGCAATTATTGCAGACATCTATAAAGGTGAAGAAGCGGTGAAGTTTATCGGGATCATGAATTCTGTTCTAACAATTATCATGGCAATTGCACCAGTGTTAGGCAGTTTCATTAACGAAATTGTTGGGTGGCGTGGAAATTACGCAAGTGTTGCAATACTGTGTTTTATCTCTTGGGCTTTGCTGCTTTTTCTGTTACCAGAAACAAAAAAGGACCGTGATATTTTTAGTCTAAAAAAATGATGAAAGATTACAAAAAATTATTATCGAGTTCAAAATTTATGCTGCTGTCTTTGCAGCAGAGCCTCTTCTCTGCTACTTATATGTCATTCATTACTTGCGGACCTTTTTTGTATATGGAAACTTTTGGTTTATCCAGCACTATTTATGCACTACATCAAGGTGCAATAGTTGGATCCTTCTCACTAATTAGCCTATTTTCCATTAAGATCCTAAAAAAATTTGGAGCAGTATGGTGTGTAATTTCTGGTACGAGCGTGGGTGCTATCGGATCTCTATTGCTTGTAATACTCAGTGTAATCATGCCCCATTCTTTTTACTTGGTAACACTATCTATGATTGTTTTTTCTATTGGTTGTGCAATATGCCAGCCAGTGGTTTTTAACGCATCAATAAATGTTTTTCCTGAAATTAAAGGTACGGCTTCTTCTTCACTCTCGTTCATTAGAGCTTTTGTTATGGCTATTTTTATCGGCTTAACAAGCTACGTTTACAATGGTCAAGCAATTAGCACAGCTATTCTTGTTTTTTCTGCAGTAGCTCTAATTTGCTGTCTACTTATTGTTTTCAAGGTCTGGAGAGATTACTATATAGATTCTTCTTATTTCTAGTTATTGTGGTCTTAAACTTTACTGGTTGCTCTATATGTATTTCCTCCAGATCACTTAGAGCGTGGTCCCTGTGATTAAAGCTATATTCTTAATCATCTAATCTAATGTAACAGAGCTTAAAAAGAAAATTGAATGAAAAAATAACTATTTCTTACTGTTTTTGTACCCTAAAAAATTTAGCTTACTTTTGCGCTAGCTCGTTCAAATAGACGATTTACTTTTTTTTGAATGTAGAGATTTTCTAGGGATTGTCCTCTTTAATTCTATAGTATTTTTCTTAACATTGAAATGAGAATCCAGTTTCAAGCATTGAAATGACGAATCAAGAGCTACTTTTGCCCCATTACTCTTAATTATTTGAGTAGTTGACAATGGAATACGATTACTTTCGTTTATACTAATCAGCACGTCAAATTCTATGCTATTATTGTGTTGTTTGATGTTGCTAGCTCTAATCTTACCATTTCCAAACCCAAACGTTATAGAATTACTTGAATCATGATTGATGTCTGCAGAATCAGGCAAAACAGCAAAATTCGCGTTGTTTACAAATCGAGAAAACGCATTTTTGATGTCGTTAAATGTACCGTAATGGTCTATATGGTCGTCATTAATACTTGTTACAACAGCAATATCTGCAGGAATTTTTAACATAGTTCCATCAGACTCATCAGCCTCGATTAAAAAAATGTTACTCTTGCCAAGTTTTGAATTACTCTGATAGGAATTTAATATTCCTCCAATAATTACAGTGACGTCAACACCAGAATGATCAAAAATGGAAGCAATCATAGCTGTCGTCGTCGTCTTGCCACTTGAACCTGAAACCGCTATCACATATTTACCTTTCATAATTTTAGCCAGCATGTCTGACCTATGCAAAACGGTTTTATTGTTATTTCTTGCTGCAACTAGCTCCACATTATCAGGTTTTATTGCGGAAGAATGTACAACTATTTGAGCTCGTCTAATACTACTTGCATCGTGACCAATATAGACCTCTATACCTAATTTTTGTAACCTATCTATATTGTCGTTTGATCGCGTATCACTGCCTTGAACTTTATAACTGGAATTATGAAGAATTTCAGCAATTGCGCTCATTCCAATTCCACCTATACCGATTATATGTATTACTTCTTTTTTAGTGCTGTGCATATTTGGCAGTAGACGTTTACTTATTACTAAATTTATTATAGTATAATTTAAAATCCTCATGGTATCGAACCATTTCACTAAATACAATGATAAAAAACCTAGCCTTTCTATGTCTAATATTCGTTTTGATGAGTAGTTGTAGTTTTAGCAATAGGTGTAATCACACTGCAGGTCATTATAAAATTGGCAATAGCTATACAATAAATGGTATAACTTATCATCCAAAATACTGTAGCTGTTACGAAGAAGTGGGAATAGCATCGTGGTATGGAATAGAAGATCATGGCACAATTACAGCAAACGGTGAAGTATTTAACCGTCACTTGATTTCTGCAGCACATAAGACTCTGCCCCTACCCTGCTTCGTTCGTGTTACTAACTTAGAAAATGGAAGAAAGCTTATTATACGAGTTAATGATAGGGGGCCGTTTGTTGAAGGCAGAATAATAGACTTATCAGAAAAGGCAGCACAAGTTTTAGGACTTCATAAGTCTGGGCTTGCGAAGGTAAAAGTCGAGTACTTAAGAAAGAGGTCAGAACAATTGATACAAAATACTCCTCATTACAAAAAGCAATATGAAAAAGAAATGCAGAAACGTCACCCAAAACAAAACAGTGCAGAAAGCAAGGGATACGTAGCATTTTTTGTAAACGCTCAAGCGGCTAAATCAGCTGCATCAAAGCTTCGTAATCAAGGAATAAAAAATGTTAGATTGCTTTTCAAGAATGATCAATATTGCGCAAAAGTAAGTTAAAACCTGCAGTACAGATTGTATGGTATGCCAGAAACTATTTGACAAACGAGAATGTTCAAAAAAGCATGTGCGTCAAGTTAAGAAACTATCGTGAAATATAGCAATATTTAAGATTAGTATTTTATTTGTTACATTTCAGGTAGTGACAGCTACCTCAGCTGTAGCTGTAAAAAATAATCTACCACTTAAGAAATTTCATTAAAAAAATAGCATAATCTTATTTCTCTAAAAAATACTATCTTCAACTTGAATATGTTTAAAAATATTTTGCGTATTATCCAAAAAGTCATCCTTTATAGCAGCTAGCTCTGATTGTTTTTGAGATAGATTATCTTCTATTGTTCTATTAAAACAATCAAGATCATTGCACTTTAATTGAGAGCTCATGTCTCCATTTTTATATAAAGCTCGTATAACATCATAATATGCTCGAGTTTCATCAGTTTCTGGTTGTTGCTTTTCTCTGAATATTGCCTTTAATTTCGAATCTATGTCTAAGAGCCTGTTCATAATCTTTTGAGGAGCAAGGCAGTAAAAGCTAGAACGACCATTTGTAGGCTAGTATTGAGTTTACGCTCGCAATTTTTCCATAACCGTCTACACTTTTCCAGCCAAGCAAAAGAACGCTCTACAACCCACCTTTTTGGCAATACAACAAAGGTATGTAATTCACTTCGTTTTATTACTTCAACGGTTGCACCAATAGTCGTTTTTATTTGAGTTGCAAAATTTTCTCCTGTATAACCTGCATCAACTAGTATATTTTGAACTTCGGAAAGATTTTTTCTTGCGTTACAAATCATCTCTACAGCAGCAGTACGATCTCCGATATTAGCTGTAGTAATATAAATTGCATGTGGCAAACCTTGCGTATCTACTGCAATATGACGCTTTATTCCTGAAATTTTCTTGCCGGCATCATAACCTTTTTCTTCAGCAATATCGGTGTTTTTTACACTTTGAGCATCAATGATGCAGAAGCTTGTTTTTGTATTCCGACCACTGTTGAAACGAACCTCTCCAACTAATTTTTTTTAAGACAATTTCTAGAACACTTTCTCTATCTTCATTCGGTTTTTTACTCCATCTCTTGAAGTAATCGTAACAATTGCGCCATTTTGGAAACTCTTTTGGTAGCATTCGCCACTGACAGCCACTTTTTAGCACATAAAGTACACCGCAAAATAACTCATATAAATCCAGTTTTCTTGGTTTTGTTTTTTTTCTACAGGATTCTAGATCTGGTAATATAATCTCAAATCTTTCCCGACTTATATCACTTGGGTATACACTCCTCATATATCCTAACTTATATACATTATCTCTTAGTTTATTCCTTTCTTGAGATCATGTACAGGTTCTAATTCTCTTTTTATATCTTCAGTAGCATTTTCATGATACTTTTTATAATCCTCAAAATTCTTTAATATTTTATCTTTTACTTCCTTTTGTAACATTTGTAGTAAATCTTTAGCATGAGGTTTTTCAATTTTTTCCTTCCACTCATCATACGTATATTCTTGTCGACTACCATATTTTGTATCTTGACACTCACCTTCTATGTTAAACAGCTCTTTTTCGCAGATTTTATCACCCTGATAAAAGTAATCGCTTATATTATTAATTTTATCGTGAGTTATAGCTTGTTTAATCCCTGCTTTGTTTTCTGCGAGTTCTCCTCTGTACCTAGAAATGCAATTTAATAATTCTTCTTTACAATTTGTAGTCATAAATTGTTTCCTTTAATAAAATTAGATCTACCTTAGTACAAAATAATTAATACTTTATTACTATCTTAGTTATCTTAAGATAGTAATAAGAAATCCAGTATCTACAAAGTTTGTTTAAATTATCTTCAAAATAAATAAAATGTAATTTTAGGTGAATAAAATGAATTACGATGTAATCATTTCAGGTGGTGGGCTAATTGGTCTTATTACTGCTATTGGCGTGAGTAATGACTCTGTATCTGTAGCCGTAATTGAGAAAAATAGTTTACCACGTGCAGTTGATGATAATCGAGCATTTGCCATTTCTCAAGGGTCAAAAAAAATACTAGAAAAATTAGGGATTTGGCGGATCTTAGAAGGCGAAGCTGAACCAATATTTGATATATGCATATTAGATGGAGATAGTCCATTTACTGTGCATTATGATCATAAAATGGTTGGTGAAGAGCCAATGGGCTATGTAATCAAGAGCGCTATTATATGGAATGCAATCAATAACAATTTTTTGCATAAACTCAATATATATTCTCCACGTTCCTATAAAACAATCGCTTGTGACGAAGGATGCGTGGAAGTTACTCTTGATAATGATCAAAAATTGATATCATCACTATTTATCTGTGCTGAAGGTAAAAACTCTAAGTTGCCAGAGTTGTTTTCTATACCAATGATAAAATTTGATTATAAACAAAATAGCATGGTATTTAATGTAAAACATGAATTACATCACCAAAACTTAGCTGTAGAGAGGTTTTTTCCTGGTGGTCCATTTGCAATTTTGCCAATGAAAGGTGGCTATACTTCTTCAATAGTTTGGACAGAAAAATGCGAAATTTCAAAAATGCTGATGAGCTTATTCGAAGAGGAATTTGTCATAGAACTCAAAAAAAGATTTGGTTCTTATTTGGGAGAAATTGAATTAGAGGGTGAAAGGAGATTCTATCCTTTGAGTTTTTCTTTTGCAAGAAAGCTGCATAAAAGCAGAATTTTGCTGATTGGCGATGCAGCACATTCAATCCACCCGGTTGCAGGTCAAGGACTTAACCTTGGAATGAGAGATGTAGAGAGTGTTATTAGACAAATAACTGCTGCAAAATCCTCTGGTATTGATGTTGGCAGTAATTATCTGTTGAAGAAAATTTCACGTGATAGATACTTTGACAATTTCACCATGGCACTTGCAACTGATGGACTAAATAGAATATTTTCCAACAGAATATTTTGTGCTAGAGCGTTTGGCTTAATGGTAGTTGAAAATTCAGATTTTCTTAAAAAACGCTTCATTCGGCACGCTATGGGGTTTATATAAATCATTAGATTTCTTTCATAATCAGGTGTCATGCAAGTAGCTGACACTGGCTCCTTTATGATGGTGTCATTAGAGTAGTTGACACTGGAGCCCAAATTCCATAATGTCATGCCAGTGCCCAGACACTGGCATCCAGAAAAATTTACAAGTAAACTTGAGCTTATGCTAAATTTGATGAAATGAAAAACTGGATTCCGGCGTCACGCGCTGGAATGACAAGAAAAAGGGTGCTGGCATGACATTAAATGATTTTCCTTATTTTAGCATTAAACGCGATGAAGAAAATCATTTATAATCGCTATAGCAACTAGTGTTGAAACCTGACATGCCTTTTGGCTTGACAAACAAGAGTTTTTATCTGATTTGATAACAAGGGCTTCTGGATGACTTTGAAAGTAAATATTACCATGCTTATCCTCGATAGCTTCTATTACTCCGTCATTGGCAAATGCTGCAATTTTATATCCAAGCAGCTCTAGTCTTCTTCTATTTTCTGTAGTATTACTTACTGTACCTGAATGAGCATTCGGAAAATAAGTTGAAAACCAGCCATTTTGATTAGGTAGTAAAAACTTAGCTACTACTTCCTCCAAACGACTGCCTGGAACAATCTTTATCTGCTGAAGAGGTATATTCCCTTTTTGTGCTGATTTTAAATGATTCTTCTCATCACCAACAACACTTGTTATTTCAATTTCTTTTGCATGCATAATGTCTTGTAAACCACCACATATGGCAAGCAAATGAATTGTAGGATTGTCATCTACTATTTTTACAATTTCTTCATTCACAAGCTGGCGGTAAGGGTTAAGAGGTGAATGAAAGTTATCTGAAATAAATATTCTGTTTATCTTTTGCTCTTTGATAAATTTTGCAACTTCAACTTTTATTCGATCTAGTATCAGCTTTTTTGCCAATATTTCATCTTGTTTTGCGAACTCTTCTTGGATTTCTTTTAGATTAATTATTTTGTCGTAGTCAATGAGTATAGTTTTAACCCCAAAGTTATTGAATATCTCATAGATATCTTGAGATTCATCTGTTTTCAATAAACCAACAATTATATTATAATTTACTGCATTCTCCGCTGTCAAAGTAGATGATTTTTTGTTGGCTTTTTCACTACAAGCGATATTACTTAATAGTAGAAATGTAATTAATAGTATATTAAATATTCTATTGTAACATTTATACATTATTTCCTAAATAATCACATTAATATTATAATATATTATAGAACATTAAGAAAAAAAATGTGGCCTGAGCAGGAATCGAACCAGCGACACAAGGATTTTCAGTCCTTTGCTCTACCAACTGAGCTATCAGGCCAACTACGTACTTTCATTTTTAGACAAAAACCGTTATCATGTCCATCAAAAGTTTTTGAAGTATAGAAACAAAAAATGAACATTAATAACAAAATAGGAATTTATCCTGGTACGTTTGATCCTATAACTTTTGGGCATCTTGACATAATAAAAAGAGCATGTAAGCTAGTCGATAAGTTGATAGTAGGTGTTGCAGAAAATGTTAATAAACATACTAACTTTAATATAAGCCTACGCGCAAGTATGGCTAAAAATGAATTGAAAGGACTAGGAATTGATGCAGATGTCATATCTTTCAATGGATTATTAATGGAGTTTGCCAAAAAGCAGAATGCCTCTTTTATTATCAGAGGACTGAGAGCAGTGTCAGACTTTGATTATGAATTTCAAATGAGTTGGATAAATTATAAACTCCTTCCTGAAATCGGAACTATATTTCTTCCTGCATCTGAGGACACTCAATTTATCTCATCAAGTTTTGTAAAGGAAATAGCGAGATTAGGAGGAGATGTTAGCAATTTTGTATCAAAAAGTGTAGAAAGCGAATTGATTAACCTAAATAGGGTAAAAAATGGAGAATAAATATTTGTTGTTTTCTCCACTTCGAAGCGGGTATGCTCGATGTACAAAATACTATAAACTAAAGGAGCAGTATGTCAGAAGCGAGAGATAATAATCTAATAGTTTGCTGCCGTGGTGATGAGAATGATGATGATTCTGGTCATCCAGTAGTATATTTACATAAAGAAGGAGAAATGTATTGTCCTTATTGCAGTAAGCCCATGAGTGAAATAGTAAACTCCGAAGAATTTCAATCTGTTGAGGTGAAAGCAATGAATAAGAAGAAAAGAACCAAAGGTTAATAGCGCTTCATTTTTTAGCTTATGTAAATAGCAATAAAGGGTGCAGTAAAGATGAAACCGTCCATACGGTCAAGTACTCCTCCATGGCCAGGTATTATACCTCCACTATCTTTAACATTGTAAACCCTTTTGATGAGTGACTCAGTAAAATCGCCAATTTGGCCTAGAATAGCAATTGTAAAGCCAATTATTGGAGAATAAAAAATTGGAAATAAACCTAAAAATATTGAGCCAAAAATTGTACACACTACTCCAGCTAAAACTGCACCAAAAAGTCCTAACCAAGTTTTACCTGGGCTAATGATTGGACAAATCCTAGTTTTACCAAAATTTTTGCCGAAAAAATAGGCAGCAATGTCGATACTCCAGATGGTTAAGATGAGCCATATTAATGTATATTTTCCCTGTGGTAAGTTATAGAGGTATATTAGCGAGGCATTTGGTAGTGCAATTAATAGTAATGCGAAAATATATAAGATTTTATTGCCCTTAGTTAGGTTATACCATTCAAAAGAAGACAGAACTGCAATTGAGAAAATTAGTAGATAAAATGATAAATTACTGAAATATGTAGCAAAAGAAAATATGAGTAATATTACTATTGAGGACAATATTCTAACCATAAAATTATTATCTACCATATTTCTTCTCTCTTTTTGTATAATCTTCTAATGCTCTGTTCAAATCTTGACAAGAAAAATCAGGCCACAAAGTATCACAAAAATACAGTTCAGCATAAGCTGCTTGCCATAATAAAAAGTTGCTTAACCTTTTTTCACCACCAGTGCGAATTAATAAATCCAATTTTGGTAAATCTTTAGTATACAGAAATTTTTCAAATTCGTCTTCCAATACGCAATCAATATTTCCTTTTATGATGTTGTTGATAGCATGTATAATTTCCTGCTTTGCTCCATAACTAACTGCAACAGTGAGTAATAGACCATCGTTCTTATGTGTCACTTCTTCTGCTTTTTTGATTTGATCAAATAGTTTACTGGGCAATAGACTTAAATTGCCAATAAAATTTAACTTAATGTTACAATTGCAAATGAAATTGATTTTATCTTCATTAGTTAAAGCGGAGTAAAATAAATCAAATAGGTAGTCTGTTTCGTTTTCAGGTCTGAGCCAATTTTCCATGGAAAATGCATACAAAGTTAAGTAAGATATGGCTAAGGTTGTGCAATGTTTAGCAATATCAAATGCAACTTCGCTGCCTTTTCTATAACCATCAATTCTTACTCTTCCTTGATTGTTTGCCCACCTACCATTACCGTCCATAATAATTGCTAGATGTTTTGGCAGAGATTCTAGATTCAACATTTGAATTCAACCTGTTCTAATTAGCTTATGTCTATATCTCTGTATGAAACGTTCACTATATCCACTTAAAACTATATTATTACTGAAAAATCATTGATAGTCTATATTATAAAAATTTTCTGAACCTCGGTGTCAGCTACCAGTGATTTGACCAAGAAAATATAGTAAAAATAGTCTGATATAGATGGTTTTACGATATAGTAAAATTATTATAAATAAATGAATTTAGTGTTATTAGGAATACCTAGCTCTTTTATGTGGATTGATATTCTCAATAACCTTCTCTAGAGATAAATTATATAATTTTGACACAGGTTCTTGGCATGTGATATTTTCCTCGAATATAGGGAATGGTATAAGTGACTTTTTGTCTATGTCCAGCTCTAGGGGAAAATCTTCAATGCCTACGCCCACCCCTGGGAAAGGATATTCAATATCTATGTTCACCTCTGGAGGAAAATATTTAATTATATTGTCGTAAACACTATCTTTGTTATTCAAATAATCGATATTAATATCTCTGACTTCACCAGCTCTATGCAGAGCTATAGCAAACCTCAAAGTTTACTTTACGCTAGGTGTAAAATTTTTAAATATACTGACAAATACCTTACCAGTAACATTATCCGTTATTGCTTTTAGTTCTTTAGTGTTAACAGAATTGATGCCCTTAACAGCATTTTGATCTTCTAGTACTTCTATAATATCTTGAAAACTAAACTTCTCAAATATGGGTTCTGATTTCTCAGGAGCAATATTTTCTAGTACTTTTATAATATCTAGAAGACTAAACTTCTTATTATATATGAATTCTAATTCCCTAGAAGTAATAGAGCCGATTCCCTTAACAATTTTCTGATTTTCTAGTAGTGTCTTAATATTGCTAGAACTAAACTTATTACATATGAGCCTTAATTTTTCAGGAGTAATATTTTCTAGTACTTTTATAATATTTTGAGGATTAAGCTCATAACTATCAAATACGAGTTGCAATTCTTCAGTTTTATAATCAGAAATGTTATAAAAAATTTTCTGATTTTCTAGTAGTGTCTGAATACTGCTAGGACTAAACTTATTACATATGAGCCTTAATTTTTCAGGAGTAATATTTTCTAGTACTTTTATAATATTTTGAGGACTAAGCTCATAACTATCAAATACGAGTTGCAATTCTTCAGTTTTATAATCAGAAATGTTATAAAAAATTTTCTGATTTTCTAGTAGTGTCTTAATATCGCTAGAACTAAACTTCTTATTATTACATATGAGTTCTAATTTCCAAAGAGTAAGAGAATCAATATTCTTAACAGCTTTCTGATTTTCTAGTAGTGTCCTAACATCGATAAAACTAAACTTATTACGTATGAGCCTTAATTTTTTAGGAGTAATACTTAGTACTTTTATAGTATTTTGAATAGCAAAAGAGCCACAAATATTAAACACGTGTTCCAATTCTTTATTATTATAATCAGTTATATTAACAATAACTACCTGATTTTCTAGTAGTGCCTTAATATCGCTAGAACTAAACTTCTCAAATATGAGCCTTAAATTTTTATGATTAATACTTAGCAATTTAGTAACATCTTCAATAAGAAAGTTGCAAATATCAAGCACGTATTTCAATTTCTCAATCTCATGAGTAATTATGTTATTAACAACTTCCTGATTTTCTAGTAATTCTATTATATCTATGCAGTTAAGCTCATCTCTATAAAATATGAGTCGAAATTTTTCAATGTTAAAAGAAATGATATTCTCAACAACCTCCTGATTTTTTAGTAGTCTTATAATATCACTAAGAAGAAACTTATTATGACAAAGTATGAATTGAAGTTTTTCATAATCAATAAAATTGATGTGCTTAACAATCTTTTGATTTTCTAGCAACCTTATAATCTTGTGACTACTACTAGCATGCTTGCTACTATTAAACTTATCACTATTATGAATGAGTTCAAATTTTTTATAATCAATAAAATTGAGGTACTCAACAACTTTTTGATTTCCTAGTAACTCCATAATATCTTCACCACTAAACTTATTACATATAAGCCTTAATTTTCCAGGAGTAATACTTAGTACTTTTATAATATTTTGAATAGCAAGAGAGCCACAAATATTAAACACGTGTTCCAATTCTTTATTATTATAATCAGTTATATTAACAACAACTGCCTGATTTTCTAGTAGTGCCTTAATATCGCTAGAACTAAACTTCTTACAAATGACTTTAAGTGTTTGGTCATCAATAAAACTAAGGTTTTTAGCAATTTCTGGGTCTTCTTGTAATTTTAGAATATCTTCTTTAACTTTATCCTCCTCACTATCACTTTGACTTTTCGATGACATTGCCATCTCTTCATCACTTTCCTCGCAATCAAAAGAATCGCTTAAATCTTTATCCTCCTCACTATCACTACTTTCAAATTCATTATTGGTATTGCAAACCTCCCCACCTTTTAGTATTTCTAGAATATTGTGCTCCGAAGGTGCATCATTTAGCATGGACCTAAATATTTCATCATCGTAATCTTTGATGTTATTAACAATGCTCTCATCTGAGAGTAATTCTTCAATACCTTTGTAACTAAACTTATTGTTATACTTGCATAAGATTTTAAGTTTACTATAATCCATTGAATTAATGCCATCAACAACTCTTTGACTTGATAGTAATCTTCTGTTATAAGCATTACATATCAGTTGAAGTTTTTTGTTATCTAAATCTTCTGCATTACCTGCTTTATCAAAATCCATAATCTTATTTCAATTTACTTAGTATTTTAATTTTAAATATATAAAAAGAAATAATCAAGCATCATGATAAAAGGCCTAATGAATTTATTAGTTTATTTATGTTTCTTTTCATGTATAAATTTATAGAAAGTTTTATAAAGAAGTTGTTTTATGAGCAAAATTATAGAAGTCAAAGCACCAAAAACTCTTGGTGGTGAATCGGTTACGGAAGGTATAATAAAAATAAAGAAAAATATCGGTGAAGCAATAAAAGTAGATGACTTAATCTTTGAAATTGAAACTGATAAAACGGCGCTAGAACTAACTGCAGAAGCTTCAGGACAAATAATCGAATTTTTTGTGAAAGAAGATGATGTAATTAGCCCTGATCAATTACTAGCAAAATTTGCTGCAGGAGAAGTAAAAGAAGAGGTGAAAAAAGAAGATAGAGGAGAAAGCGCTGCTAAAAAAGATGCTCCGTCAGCTCGTAAAATCATGGAAGAAAATGCGATCAGTGCAGAAAGTGTAAAAGGAACTGGTATGGGAAGTAGAGTAACAAAAGCAGATGTAATAGACCATATGAGTAAAGCTGAACAACCTGCGGTCGAGCAGCCAAAAAATTTAGTAAGTAGGGAGAAAAGAGAAGAGCGAGTAAAGATGAGCAAAATAAGGCAAGTAATAGCTGCTCGTTTGAAAGCATCGCAAAATACTGCTGCAATACTGACCACGTTCAATGAAATTGACATGAAAAACGTCATGGATCTGAGGGCAAAGTATAAAGAAACTTTTGAAAAGAAATATGGAATAAAACTGGGTTTCATGTCGTTTTTTATAAAGGCAGCAGTGCAAGCACTAAAAGAAATTCGTGAGATTAACGCTGAGATTTCAGGTGATGAAATTGTATATAAAAATTACTATGACATAGGTGTTGCTGTTGGCACTGACAAAGGTCTTGTTGTACCAGTTATTCGTGATGCTGATCAAATGTCATTTGCCGAGATTGAATTGACTTTAGTTGCTCTTGGCAAAAAAGCACGAGAAGGTAAGCTGCAAGTATCGGAAATGGAAGGTGCAACATTTACTATCTCAAACGGTGGTGTATACGGTTCACTTCTTTCTACTCCAATAATCAACCCTCCCCAATCTGGAATACTTGGCATGCACTCAATACAAAACAGGCCAGTTGCTGTAGGCAGCTCAATTGAAATCAGACCGATGATGTACATTGTCCTCTCTTACGACCACAGAATAGTTGACGGTAAAGGAGCAGTTACTTTCCTTGTTAAAATAAAAAATTACATAGAAGATCCAAATAGATTGGTTTTGGAGATTTAAACAAGTTAAAAGCGACAAGTAAGTTTTCCTGAAGTTTTCAAGATGGGTGTTACAGCTGTACAAACATTTGCAAAGGTAACTTACACGAAAAATGGTCAGTGCTTACTGTACGGACATTGTGATCTATGCCTAAAAAATTCGACTAGCCCCTTTTGTGTTATCCAAGTAGCTGACACTGGAACCCCAGCTTCTATAATGTCATGCCAGTGTCCAGACACTGGCATCCAGAAAAATTTACAAGCAAATTGAGCTTATGCTAAATTTAATGAGATTAAATGAAAAACTGGATTCCAGACTCTTGCGTCAATGAACCTCTTTCGAAACTAGAATAAAGTTAAAAAGAGAGTAAAATGGTGGGTTTTGAGTGAGGGAAAAGGTGAAAATAGCAGAAGAGTTAGATGATGAAAAATTTCGCAGGTTAGCAGGAGTAAAAAAGGTATAAAATGGTAGAGATTTTACGAGAAGCAAATAAGAAAAAAAGGCTAAAGGAGGTAGGAAAAATAAGTTAAGTGAAGAAGGCATGCTATTTATGGCACTGGAATATTTAAGAGAATATCGTACATATTTTCATATAAGTCAAAGCTATGGAAAGTACGGCATATAGGACGATAAAATGGATTGAGGATACTCTATCCAGATTTTGCATTACCAGGACAAAAAGAGCTCTTAAGAAGTGAAATGGAATACAAAGTTTTGGTAATAGATGTAAGAGCCTGTTCATAATCTTTTGAGGAGCAAGGCAGTAAAAGCTAGAACGACCATTTGTAGTCTAGTATTGAGTTTACGCTCGCAATTTTTCCATAACCGTCTACACTTTTCCAGCCAAGCAAAAGAACGCTCTACAACCCACCTTTTTGGCAATACAACAAAGGTATGTAATTCACTTCGTTTTATTACTTCAACGGTTGCACCAATAGTCGTTTTTATTTGAGTTGCAAAATTTTCTCCTGTATAACCTGCATCAACTAGTATATTTTGAACTTCGGAAAGATTTTTTCTTGCGTTACAAATCATCTCTACAGCAGCAGTACGATCTCCGATATTAGCTGTAGTAATATAAATTGCATGTGGCAAACCTTGCGTATCTACTGCAATATGACGCTTTATTCCTGAAATTTTCTTGCCGGCATCATAACCTTTTTCTTCAGCAATATCGGTGTTTTTTACACTTTGAGCATCAATGATGCAGAAGCTTGTTTTTGTATTCCGACCACTGTTGAAACGAACCTCTCCAACTAATTTTTTTTAAGACAATTTCTAGAACACTTTCTCTATCTTCATTCGGTTTTTTACTCCATCTCTTGAAGTAATCGTAACAATTGCGCCATTTTGGAAACTCTTTTGGTAGCATTCGCCACTGACAGCCACTTTTTAGCACATAAAGTACACCGCAAAATAACTCATATAAATCCAGTTTTCTTGGTTTTGTTTTTTTTCTACAGGATTCTAGATCTGGTAATATAATCTCAAATCTTTCCCGACTTATATCACTTGGGTATACACTCCTCATATATCCTAACTTATATACATTATCTCTTAGTTTATTCCTTTCTTGAGATCATGTACAGGTTCTAACAGAAACGCCGATAGAAAGGCCAAAAAAAAAGCAACGGTATTGTCTACTCTGGGAAGAAGAGAAAACATACACTAAAAACGCAAATAATTATGGAAAAAAAGAATAAGAAGATAATTTGCACGTCTTTTTCGAATGGCAGAAAACACGATTTTCGGGTATTTAAGGAGTCAAAAATTTATATACATGATGAAGTGAAAGTGCTAGCAGATGCTGGGTATAGAGGAATGCAAAAGATACATAAAGATGTGGAATTACCAAATAGAAAGACGAGAAAAGAACCATTAACCAAAGAAAAAAAAGAGGAAAATCGAAAGTTTATGAGCAAAAGGGCAGTAGTTGAAAATGTGATAGGATTACTGAAAAGGTTTAAAATTATTGCAGATCGTTATAGAAATCGGCGAAAACGTTTTGGTCTGAGGTTTAATTTGATAGTTGGCATTTACAATTTAGAGCTGGCAAAATGAGTTTCGAAAGAAGTCTTTTGATAATGGATTGTCTGATTTTGTTATCAGTCAACAAGAAGAGAAGGAGCTGCCAATTTATTTGAGAGTTATAACTGGTGTTGGTGCATTTATCATATCGATATGCTTTATTTGGTTTTTAAGCTCTGCTGGTATTATTAGCTACAATCATGAGAAAGGGCTGATTGTTTGGGAGATGGTCTTCGTCGCTGGAGCTGTAGGTTTACAAAAGATTGCTGATCAAAATGATATGATCAAACACAGTTTTTATATGCAGCTTTCATTTGCATTGATGGCAACCGGCAAGACCATTTTTGTGTGCGGTTTTGGGAAAATGCTGAATTCTTGTTGGAGTGACCTTACCTAGAAAAAGTAGACAGAAAGTTAAGACGTTTTTGAAGTAAAATAAAACCTTTTTTCAAGGAGGTGTAGTATGACAAAAAGAAAAGAATATACAGCAGAATTCAAAATTGAAGCTATAAGACTAGTAAAAGAAACAGGTCAATCATCAAAAAATAGCAAGAGATTTGGGTATTAGCGGTAAGCAGATGGGTAAAAACATACAATGATAGAATGTCTGGAGTAGATGTGTTTCCAGGAAAAGGAAAAGTAGCTCATTGTGACAAAGAAAAGTTTGATTTAAAGAAAGAGCTGGCAAGAGTAACAAGGGAAAGAGACATTTTAAAAAAAGCCCTGGGATATTTTGCAAACCAAAAAGAGTAAAATATTCTTTTATAAAAGAACATGAAAACTGCTATAAGATACGGTAATTATGCAGATTTTGAGCGTATCTGCTTGTGGTTATTATAAATGGATTACTAAGGAAAAAAACAATAAAAAATCAATAAGAGAAGAGCTCATACAAGATATTCATACCAATTCCCGCTATACAAGCAACGAATAGACAATAATGGAAAAAAAGCCATACTGGAGTAAGTAAAATAGCGAGGTTTAGATGGCATTAAGATCAAAATTATTGGATGAAAAAGTGGTGGAATCAGCAAAAGAGATGCTGAAGAAAGTAAGAAATAATGCGTATGTTGCAAAAAAACTAAATGCTGTAATTGCAGCAAAAAAGCACAGTATAACAGCTGTAGCAAAAATATGTTGCATTTCGAGAAAGGCAATTACTACATGGATAAAGCACATAAAATTTGGAAGAGAAGAAAAATTATTTTCTCCACCTCAACGCCGTAGAAAAACTATATTGAACCAAAGTCAACTTGAACAAATTGAGGTGTGGATAGAGGAAAACCCCAATATTACTATTAGAGAAATGAGAATAAGAATCCAAGAAAGATTTGGTTTGAATATCAGCAAATCCACAATACATCGTAATATGCAAAGAATGAAATTCTCATATATCACACCAAGACCAGTTCATAGTGGACAGGATAAAAATAAGCAAGAGGAGTTTAAAAAAAAACCTCAATGAAACTATTGTCATGCATTCTGAAAAAGAGCTATTTTTCTTCGATGAATCACGGTTTGGTACACATTCAAAAGTTGGACATGGGTGGTTTAAAAAAGGCAGTAGGACACAGGTTAAGGTAAAATTAGGTAGGGAAAATTTTTATCTCTATAGTGCAGTTAATCCCAGAAATGGAGAGAATTTTAGCTTATTTGCACCAAACGTCAACACTGCTTGTATAAATATATTCCTTGAACAGATGTCGCAATATTTAGGAATACGAAAGGCTTTTCTCGTGATGGATTGCGCTAGTTGGCATAAGTCAAAAAGTTTAAAGATACCTAAAAATATCGAAATTATATACCTACCACCATACTCACCTGACCTCAATCCTGTTGAGAGGTTTTGGTTATATATAAAACAGAACATTTTGCGCAATAAAATCTACGATACAATTGTTCTGCTTGAGAGCGCTTTGTGTAAATTTATTACCTCTCTTTCCCCTTCCACGGTTAAACAACTCTGCAATGCTTCTTATTTGGTTCATTAATAATGAGAGTTGGTATCAGAAGGTATATCGAGCATCACAATGCAGATACGGAGCTCCTAAAATTGATGCTGAATTAAAGGCTTTAGGTAAAAATTAAAACAGTGCAAAATGTTATGCAGAAAAATGGCATTCAAGCTAAGCTTAGACGAAAGTTTAAGAGTAAAAAACCACAAATGGACAATAGAGTTATAACTCCTAACATATTAAATCAGAATTTCATCACTGATCAACCAACAAGATATGGGTAACTGGTATTACGTACATAAAAACTAATGAAGGATGGTTATATTTGCAGCAATAATAGATTTATATTCACGCATGGTGATTGGGTGGTCAATGAGTAATGCAGTAAATAGGCAATTAGTGGGAGTGTTAAATAAACCATACGCGTCAAGTTAAGAGATTGTAAGTAAATTCATTCAGGGAAGTTAAGGTAGATACTCTAGTTTTTCTGTACTTGTCTTTTAATGAAAATCGAGACCAAGTTATGGTAAGCTTTTTAAGAAAAACTTTCAAACTATTAACTTTATTCTTTAGTGCTAAAAATAACTCTCTAACCCGCCTTTTTAGCTCAATAAATGCCTTTGTTAAGCCAAGTTCTGTATTCTTTTTCACTTCTGTGCAACCAACTATGCTGTGAAATATAAGAATTGCGCACAATTTAGCATATAGTTCACATAATACTCTGCATGGCTTTCCTTTTAGCTTATCAAGTCTGATATGGCTTTTATACAATTTAAATAATTTGCCACCTTACTCTGTAAATCGTTAATACTTGCTCAGCACTAATTTTATTTTCTGGAACATTAGTTTTGACCAGTTCAACAATTTTTGATTTCTTTTAGAGGATGTATATCCCTGCGATCTTGCTAATCTATTAGCTTTCCTTCTTCTGGCCATATTCAGTTAGTTTCTGACATATAATTCTTACTCTAATTTTTGCTTCTTTTCCTAACAATACCTCGTTTTCTAAAAATAACTTATCCTCTAAACATTCTAATAACTCCATTTTTTGATTTGTTTCTACATCATATATGTTGGTATCGGATTTATAACGACTTATGAAATAAGCTCCTATTTCATTGATTTGTTTAAAAGAACTTGGCACAAAATAACCGAGATCAGATATTAGCAAATCATTGCTTAATATATTACTTAAATGTTTCCTATATCCCTGGTCTGATCTTACTCCCTCCGTTAAATTAAGTTGGTCTATTATCTGATTCATGTAGTCGAAAACTAATTGTAACTTTATTCCAGACTTAGTATTGCTTTCATAGCCACTGTAGCTAGTACCATAACCTTTATACATCTCTTCCATATTGTTAGGTAGAGTAATATAGCTACTGTCCAATAATTTAACACTATTAAATAGCTGTAAGATTTTGCAATCAACTTGCAAGATATTTTTAAAAAGAACCACAGATTCATTATACATCCTTTTCATAAATTCCACTGCTTCTTCAGTAAATCTAAAATCCAAACCTTGTTTTGTTATATCTATCGAGTCCTCGTTTAGTAATTGACACATTGTTTCTACGCTACAATTATCAACCCCTATATTACCCAAGACCATGGCTTTTACGAACGATGAACCTTTTAGCTTTCTCTTTCTTTTTATAAACCTTGTTGTAATTGAGATTTTGTCTACTTTTTCATTAAAAAATTCTTTGAGCTTTTTTGATAAGCTAGTTATTTTATTCATTCGTTCTCTCACTAAAAGTATTTCTGGGAGAACTTATACCTTATTATTCTATCTCTTTCATACCTTTTTTTCCTTAACTTGACGCGTATGGTTTATTTAACACTCCCTTAAAATGTTGTCATTCGAGTAGCTGACACTGGACTCCAATGTCAATTACTCGGATAACAACAAAACACAGATTTCACATGCATCTGCAGTACTGTATTAGTCTGCTATCTTCATTCCCACAACATTACACCCTGAATCAACATGTAAAATTTCTCCAGTTGTACCACTACTCAGGTCGCTTAATAAGTATAGTGCTGCCTTGCCAACATCTTCTATTGTAACATTGCGTCTAAGTGGAGAATTACTTCTATTCCATTCCGATATGGAGTGAAAGTCACTTATTCCAGAAGATGCCAAAGTTCTGATTGGACCAGCAGAAATTGCATTTACTCTGATGTTCTGTGGTCCGAGATCACATGCTATATATTTTACACTTGCTTCAAGTGCTGCTTTACATAAACCCATCACATTATAATTTGGCATAACCTTTTCAGCACCATAGTAAGATAAAGTAAGTAAACTACCGCCATTTAACATCATTTTTTCGGCTCTTTGCGCTAAAGCAGTAAAAGAATAGCACGATATATGCATTGCATGAAGAAAGTTGTTTAGTGAAGTATTGACATATTTACCATTTAGCTCATTTTTATCGGAGAATGCTATTGCATGTACCAAAAAATCAACAGCACCCCACTTCTCCTTTATTTCCTTAAAAGCACTCTCTATGGTTTCCTCACTTGAAACATCACAGTGCAATATTAACTCTACATTTAATTCACTTGCTATTGGTAATAATTTCTCTTTTATTGTTTCATTTTGATAAGTGATTGCAAGCTCAGCTCCATGTTCTGAGAGAGTCTTTGCTATACCATATGCTATTGACCTCTTATTTATTATTCCGGTTATTAACCCTTTTTTGCCCTGCAATATCATAGAATTATTTGCCTTTTTTATAATTTGAAATATTAACTAGGCAAAGTCAATTATCTTTTAACTGTAGCTAGCGTATAAAAATTACTTCCGCATATTTTCAATCTAATTATAATTACAATTAGAGATATTTTAAGAGCTCAAAAATTTATCTTCATCTGCAAACTTTTTAATCAAACTCAATAAAAAATGTATTCTTCGGTGTATATCTGTCGTATATGCACTGCATTTTTTTTCTAACTCTTTTTATACAGGAGGATTTTATGTCCAGAATTCCAGATACTTGACCTTTACTTTATAGCTAATAAAAACCAACTGGCGTCTATGGTTTTTATAAAGAAAGTGTAGAGAGTAGATGAGTAACTAAAAACTGTTTCATATTCGTTCAGACAAGGTATCACAAATTTGCCATGCATACCTAAAAAGTAAGTGTAATTTTAATTAAGGAGTATATTATGATGGAAAGAAATTTATGGAATTTAAAAAGTGAGGAAAAGGAATCAGGTTTACAACAAGGGCCGGGTGATCTTAGAGCCTGTTCATAATCTTTTGAGGAGCAAGGCAGTAAAAGCTAGAACGACCATTTGTAGTCTAGTATTGAGTTTACGCTCGCAATTTTTCCATAACCGTCTACACTTTTCCAGCCAAGCAAAAGAACGCTCTACAACCCACCTTTTTGGCAATACAACAAAGGTATGTAATTCACTTCGTTTTATTACTTCAACGGTTGCACCAATAGTCGTTTTTATTTGAGTTGCAAAATTTTCTCCTGTATAACCTGCATCAACTAGTATATTTTGAACTTCGGAAAGATTTTTTCTTGCGTTACAAATCATCTCTACAGCAGCAGTACGATCTCCGATATTAGCTGTAGTAATATAAATTGCATGTGGCAAACCTTGCGTATCTACTGCAATATGACGCTTTATTCCTGAAATTTTCTTGCCGGCATCATAACCTTTTTCTTCAGCAATATCGGTGTTTTTTACACTTTGAGCATCAATGATGCAGAAGCTTGTTTTTGTATTCCGACCACTGTTGAAACGAACCTCTCCAACTAATTTTTTTTAAGACAATTTCTAGAACACTTTCTCTATCTTCATTCGGTTTTTTACTCCATCTCTTGAAGTAATCGTAACAATTGCGCCATTTTGGAAACTCTTTTGGTAGCATTCGCCACTGACAGCCACTTTTTAGCACATAAAGTACACCGCAAAATAACTCATATAAATCCAGTTTTCTTGGTTTTGTTTTTTTTCTACAGGATTCTAGATCTGGTAATATAATCTCAAATCTTTCCCGACTTATATCACTTGGGTATACACTCCTCATATATCCTAACTTATATACATTATCTCTTAGTTTATTCCTTTCTTGAGATCATGTACAGGTTCTAAGGTATTCTAATACCAACTCTCATTATTAATGAACCAAATAAGAAGCATTGCAGAGTTGTTTAACCGTGGAAGGGGAAAGAGAGGTAATAAATTTACACAAAGCGCTCTCAAGCAGAACAATTGTATCGTAGATTTTATTGCGCAAAATGTTCTGTTTTATATATAACCAAAACCTCTCAACAGGATTGAGGTCAGGTGAGTATGGTGGTAGGTATATAATTTCGATATTTTTAGGTATCTTTAAACTTTTTGACTTATGCCAACTAGCGCAATCCATCACGAGAAAAGCCTTTCGTATTCCTAAATATTGCGACATCTGTTCAAGGAATATATTTATACAAGCAGTGTTGACGTTTGGTGCAAATAAGCTAAAATTCTCTCCATTTCTGGGATTAACTGCACTATAGAGATAAAAATTTTCCCTACCTAATTTTACCTTAACCTGTGTCCTACTGCCTTTTTTAAACCACCCATGTCCAACTTTTGAATGTGTACCAAACCGTGATTCATCGAAGAAAAATAGCTCTTTTTCAGAATGCATGACAATAGTTTCATTGAGGTTTTTTTTTAAACTCCTCTTGCTTATTTTTATCCTGTCCACTATGAACTGGTCTTGGTGTGATATATGAGAATTTCATTCTTTGCATATTACGATGTATTGTGGATTTGCTGATATTCAAACCAAATCTTTCTTGGATTCTTATTCTCATTTCTCTAATAGTAATATTGGGGTTTTCCTCTATCCACACCTCAATTTGTTCAAGTTGACTTTGGTTCAATATAGTTTTTCTACGGCGTTGAGGTGGAGAAAATAATTTTTCTTCTCTTCCAAATTTTATGTGCTTTATCCATGTAGTAATTGCCTTTCTCGAAATGCAACATATTTTTGCTACAGCTGTTATACTGTGCTTTTTTGCTGCAATTACAGCATTTAGTTTTTTTGCAACATACGCATTATTTCTTACTTTCTTCAGCATCTCTTTTGCTGATTCCACCACTTTTTCATCCAATAATTTTGATCTTAATGCCATCTAAACCTCGCTATTTTACTTACTCCAGTATGGCTTTTTTTCCATTATTGTCTATTCGTTGCTTGTATAGCGGGAATTGGTATAACTCGAGGAGATTTGGAAAAATAGGCTGGATCAAACCTTTGTTAAATGTGATGTTTGCCTCTGGATTGGACTGCGTAAATTATCAGATGAATCAAGTAATAGGCAATAGATACGCAAGAATACAATCGCAATTGAAGCTAGCGTCGGCTGACATGGATAACATTACATCAAAAAATATCAAATTTCTTCAACAGGAGGCAAAGGCAATGATAGAGGACAATCAGAAAGTGATAGAAAAATTCTGTATAGAAATATTAAATATATAACTATCTTTACTTATATCTTAATATATTGTTTAACACAATTCAATTTTCACACTCATCAGCAGTTAGGCCACTTGCTCGCACAATAATATCAATAGCAACACCTTCCTTAACTAGATCTTTTGCAAGCTTGATTTTCTCTGCTTTTTTTACCTTTTCTTTACCAGTTTGCATTCCTTCAGATAAAGATCTGGCTACCGTATCCAGTAATTCTTGATCCTCAATTTTTTCGCATTTACCTACAAACCTCAAAACTGGCTCATTTTCATATTCTGTTAGTCCAAGAGCTTTAATGTTAACTGATAATGTCTTTGCTATCTTATATAATGTTTCAATTGGAATGTCTGTATATCCTCGTTCATAGTCGTGTATTTCTTTAGGTGTTGAACCTATTTTATTTGCCAAGTCCTCCTGAGTGTATTCCCGTATTAATCTCTGCTCTTTTATCCTTTTCCCCACTTTGTAGAGTATAGAATCAGTACAAATTTCTTTCTCTATATCATCATATTCGTAAGTAGATAAGCGAGTCACTTTTTATGTAATAGTTTAGACTTAATCTGACAGATTAATAAAGTAAGATAAAAATATAAATAAATTTTAAAGGAGTGTCAGATATGAGTAAAACACAAGAAAAAATACTAAAACCAAAGTTGGGGTTGCTAGAACTTGCAAAGCAATTAGGAAATGTATCACAGGCGTGTAAAGTAATGGGATATTCAAGGGATACATTTTACCGCTTCAAAGAGCTGTATGAAACGGGAGGGGAAAAAGCATTATATGAGATAAACAAAAGCAAACCATTACTTGCCAATAGAGTACCAAAGGATACAGAAGAAGCAGTAGTTAAAATAGCAGTAGAGTTTCCAGCATATGGACAAGAAAGAGCAGCTAATGAGTTAAAGAAAAAAGGAATTCTAATATCTGCTAGCGGGATAAGGTCAATATGGCAAAGAAACGACCTCGAAAATTTTAAAAAGAGATTGAAAGCACTGGAAGCGAAGGTGGTACAAGATGGTATCATTTTGACAGAGGAGCAAGTTGCTGCTTTAGAAAAAACTAAGGAACAAAAAGAAGCCAATGGCGAAATTGAGACACAACACCCTGGATATTTAGGTAGTCAAGATACCTATTATGTAGGCAATATCAAAGGTATTGGAAGAATTTATCAACAAACTTTTATTGCTACCTACTCTAGAGTGGCCTTTGCTAAACTTTATACGGAGAAAACTGCTATCACAGCTGCAGATCTTCTCAATGATAGAGTTATACCATTTTTTGACGAACAGAAAGTTCCATTGCTACGCATTTTAACTGATCGTGGTACAGAGTATTGTGGCAAGCCAGGAAATCATGCTTATACCAATTCCCGCTATACAAGCAACGAATAGACAATAATGGAAAAAAAGCCATACTGGAGTAAGTAAAATAGCGAGGTTTAGATGGCATTAAGATCAAAATTATTGGATGAAAAAGTGGTGGAATCAGCAAAAGAGATGCTGAAGAAAGTAAGAAATAATGCGTATGTTGCAAAAAAACTAAATGCTGTAATTGCAGCAAAAAAGCACAGTATAACAGCTGTAGCAAAAATATGTTGCATTTCGAGAAAGGCAATTACTACATGGATAAAGCACATAAAATTTGGAAGAGAAGAAAAATTATTTTCTCCACCTCAATGCCGTAGAAAAACTATATTGAACCAAAGTCAACTTGAACAAATTGAGGTGTGGATGGAGGAAAACCCCAATATTACTATTAGAGAAATGAGAATAAGAATCCAAGAAAGATTTGGTTTGAATATCAGCAAATCCACAATACATCGTAATATGCAAAGAATGAAATTCTCATATATCACACCAAGACCAGTTCATAGTGGACAGGATAAAAATAAGCAAGAGGAGTTTAAAAAAAAACCTCAATGAAACTATTGTCATGCATTCTGAAAAAGAGCTATTTTTCTTCGATGAATCACGGTTTGGTACACATTCAAAAGTTGGACATGGGTGGTTTAAAAAAGGCAGTAGGACACAGGTTAAGGTAAAATTAGGTAGGGAAAATTTTTATCTCTATAGTGCAGTTAATCCCAGAAATGGAGAGAATTTTAGCTTATTTGCACCAAACGTCAACACTGCTTGTATAAATATATTCCTTGAACAGATGTCGCAATATTTAGGAATACGAAAGGCTTTTCTCGTGATGGATTGCGCTAGTTGGCATAAGTCAAAAAGTTTAAAGATACCTAAAAATATCGAAATTATATACCTACCACCATACTCACCTGACCTCAATCCTGTTGAGAGGTTTTGGTTATATATAAAACAGAACATTTTGCGCAATAAAATCTACGATACAATTGTTCTGCTTGAGAGCGCTTTGTGTAATTTTATTACCTCTCTTTCCCCTTCCACGGTTAAACAACTCTGCAATGCTTCTTATTTGGTTCATTAATAATGAGAGTTGGTATTACCAGTTATATTTGGGAGTAGAAAATATTGATCATTCTAGAACCAAAGCTTACTCTCCACAGACTAATGGTATATGTGAAAGGTTTCATAGAACTATGCAAGATGAATGTTACAATATTATCTTCAGGAAAAAGATTTATAGTACTTTGGAGGAGCTTCAGTTAGATGTCGATCATTGGTTGCATTCTTACAACAGAACTAGACCTCATTCCGGTAAGTATTGCTATGGTAAGACTCCTATGCAGACCTTTTTTGATAGTATGCATATTGCTTACCAAAAAAATATTGATAACATTAAAACAGATTCTGATATCGGTTTTGACTTCGTCGATTCTTCTGTCAGATAATTCATGACTGTCAGATCAAGTCTAAACTATTACACTATCTCTTTCATACCTTTATTTCCTTAACTTGACGCGTATGGTTAAATACACTGTGTCACACCACATTTTCAGCTCAAATCAATTTTCAATCTAGAAAGAAAATGTCAAGCTGAGAGATAGTTAATGCCCAATCACGTAAGGGCACCGTCCACTTTTCTTCCACCTTTTATATAGCACAATATATCAGTTTGTACAAGGCATTTATGCTGGTCTTTGGTCTTGGCTAATTTGCCTGTGTAACCCCTCTATGGGATTAGTGGTGTAAATTACTCTCCTCACTGGATCAGAATACTTGAAATAACTAGACAAATTTTCTCAGTTATTCTGCCACGATTTTATAACCATAGGGTACTTTGCACCCCATTTTTCATCTAGTTCTAGTAGATAATTCTCAGCAATTTCCTTGCTTGGTGCTTGATATACCTTCTTTAAATCACTTAAAAAGCTCTTTGTATCTTTGCTAGCCACATACTTCAATGAATTGCGTATCTGATGCACTCTATATTAAAAAACTTATTAATCAGTAACTAATTAAGTATAGCAAAAATTTTTAAATTATGCAATAATTACGGCTTTAAGATAGCGAATATGAGCTTTAACTGTGGCATAGTTGGACTGCCGAATATAGGAAAATCAACCTTATTTAATGCGCTCACAGAGTCAAGTGCAGCTGAAGCTGCAAACTATCCTTTCTGCACAATTGAGCCAAATGTTGGCAAAGTGCCAATACGAGATCAGCGTTTGAAACAAATTGCAGCAATTGCCAACTCAGAGAAAACAATTTACAACCAATTAGAAATTGTAGATATTGCAGGCCTGGTTAAGGGTGCAAGCAAAGGTGAAGGACTCGGAAACAAATTTTTAAGTCATATCAGAGAAGTTGATGCTATTGTTCATCTGCTCAGATGCTTTACAGATGATGATATCAGTCACGTACACAGTACTGTAGATCCAATATCAGATGCTGAAATAGTGGAAATGGAATTAATCCTAGCTGATATTGACAGCATAGAAAAAAGGCTACCGCAACTTGAAAAAAAAGCAAAGCAAGGTGGTAAAGAGCTAAAGAAGCAGCTTGAGTTGATGCAAGAAGTTTTAGCTACTTTAAAACTTGGCAAGCCTGCAAGAAGTTTAGAGCATATTGATGAAGATGAAATGAAGTCACTTCAATTGCTAACAACAAAGCCTGTTATGTACGTCTGCAATGTTGAAGATACGCATATCATAACTGGTAATGAACTATCTAAAAGGGTAAAAAAAATGGCGGAAGAAAATAAAAGTAAATTTTATTGCATTTCAGCAAAACTTGAAGCAGATATTGCAAATCTTGATAGTGAAGAGGAAAAACAGAATTTTTTATTAGAATTTGGCTTGCAAGAATCAGGACTTGATGGAGTAGCGCGTATTATGTATGAAGTGCTGAGTATGATAACTTTCTTTACTGTGGGCCCCAAAGAAGCACGGGCATGGCCAGTAAAAATAGGATCAACAGCTGATAAGGCAGCAGGTGTAATCCACACTGATTTTGAGAAAGGCTTCATAAAAGCAGAAACCATAAGCTTTGCAGACTACATAAAGTATGGAAGTGAACCGGCTTGTAAAGACGCAGGAAAAATTCGCTTCGAAGGCAGAAACTATATAGTGCAAGATGGTGATATAATGCACTTTAGGTTTAATGTCTAATTAGTCTAACACCTTCCTGATGCAGCCCATGAATTTTCATATTCTCTTCTCTCTTCTTCCTCTATCTCCTCTTCAGATAAAGGAGAGAAAGAGAACTGCTCTATCTCCAGATTATCAAGTTTAGTTCCAGGAGTTTCATCACATCTCTTTATTATCTCTTCCTGTGATTGTACATCTTGCTGCAGATATCCTTCTAAAAATTCATGTAAAGCTTTATCTTCCATAATCACATCCTTATTTTGCCTAGCTAATTCTAAAATTTCCTCTACTTGAACATTTTCACCATTAATAGTTACCTGATCAATCTCAATGTCACTAGGATTTACATTTAAACTAATAAAGCAGTTAACAGAATTACCTTTCTCATCTTCTGCACTCCACCTAATTTTCATATTGCATGTTGCATCTTTTGCAAAGCGGTAATTTCTTTGTTGCTTGTCATTCTTTTCAATCGTTACAATTAGTTTACCATCGCTGTATATTTTTGCTCTTTTTACCCCATTTTTATTTCTTTCCATCCTTTCAATTTTGTTAGTGAAAAGATGGCTTGTTTCTAAACTCTTTTCAGGTTTAATAATATTTACACTAAGATTATCATAATGATTAAATTCTTGATTTTCGCCTGACCAATAACGTCCATCAAAAAAGCCTACTAGACCATCTTCTTTTAGAAATTCTTTTGCATCATTCATCCCTTCTTCAATTCGAATAAGATATCTACCTAACCTATTTTCAAAATTCTTTTTCTGATCTTCATTAGTAAACTTCTTATCTAATATATTCATTATTTCTTTTTGCTGACTCAATATCGCACAGTTAAAAAGAAAAATATCCCTTTTTTTTCGATAATAATTTGCTATTTTATCAAATGGATCTGCCGGCCGGCCACTATTATAATTTACATAATCATTAGGGTCTTCACATTTATTATCCTTAAAATCGAATCTCAAATTTTTAAAATCTGATAATACTTCTTCTGCCCTACCTTTAAGAAACTGAAGTGTACTTTGGAGCTTTTCTCCATAACTCATTCCATCTTTAATCCTAGAATAAATATACTCACCCAATCTTTTTCTAAACTCTTCTTGTCTTTTGAGATCAGGAAGCTTATTATCTAATATATTGATTATCTCCCTTCGCTTGCTTAACACTACATAGTCAAAAAGGCCTCTCTCTTTTTTATACTTCTCTGCTATTTTGTTAAAACACTTACTATCATTATAATCCAATTTTTTGAAGTCTTGGAGCACGTTTTTTACATCATCCTCACTAAATTGAAGATTTGTTTGAAGAGATGGGTCAGTTCTACTTTGATCATCAAGTTGAGGATTTTTTTTAGTAGATTGGACTAATAAACTTTCTGTGCTGTTAGAGAAAGAATGATTATTTTCTTCAGGCAATGAGTTTTTCTCCTCATTACTGGAAATATTTAAGAAATTAGGAATCCAACCAAACATTTCACACCTCTTATATATAAGTAAGCTTAATTATAACTTAATGCCAAATGCTGTAAAGCTAAAATTAATATATAAACTCATTTTTTATAGGACAACTATAGATAGCTTCTGCAAAATTATATAATTAGTATATAATAAATGTTCAAGATATTGATTTCGTTTGTATTTTTACTACTTTACCAGGTAATATTATTAATGAATGGATTAAGCAGGTATCTTGATCAAATTTTATTCCATCCACAAGTTCTCCATTTGTTACTCCAGTTGCAATAAACACTGATTCACTTCTTGCCATGTCTTTCACGGTGTAGACTTTTTCTGGGTCAGTGATATTCAAATTTTTTGCTCTTTCTTTTAATTGATCCGTGTCAAATATTAACCTTCCTTCTATCTGCCCACCGATTGAGCGTAGCGCTGCTGCTGCAAGAACTCCTTCTGGAGCTCCACCTATTCCAATATACATATCGTGATTGCCATTTATTAGCGAAACTACGGCTGCAACATCGCCATCATCTATTAATTTAATCTTTGCACCCAATTTCCTAATTTTTGCTATTAACTCATCATGTCTTTCACGTTTAAGTACAGTTACTATAAGATCACTTACTTTACATCCTTTTGCCTTAGCTAAATTGCCCAAATTCCCTTCAACACTATTTTTCAGTGAAACTACACCTTCTGGGAGATTTTTTCCCACTGCTATCTTTTCCATATAAACATCAGGTGCATGTAAAAAATTACCTTTTTTCGTTGCAGCAAGAACGGACATTGCTCCTGATTTGTAATGAGCACAAATCGTAGTGCCCTCAAGTGGATCAACAGCGATGTCAATCTCAAGGCCACTTCCTGTGCCAACTTTTTCTCCGATATATAGCATTGGTGCTTCATCTCTCTCCCCCTCGCCAATTACAATAGTACCATTTATTTCCATGGAGTTTAGCACCATACGCATTGCGTCAACTGCAACCTGATCGGCCTTTTTTTCATCACCTAAACCTACCAATTTATGTGCAGCAAGTGCTGCAGCTTCGGTTACTTTCACTAACTTATAGGCTAAATCTTCCATCATTTACTCGAGAGTCATAAATAAAGCATACAATATATATCATGCCATTTGAGACTGCAAGATTACTTGATTGATAATGAAAAAGTTGATATAATAAGCGTATAGCAATGAGGGTAAGATTTGAATATGATAGGTAATTTAACTTATGAAGATGTAAAGGAATTTGTAATTAATAACCCTGATATAACTGCTCAGGGATTTGGTGAGAAGCTAAAACAAAGTGGGCCAACAGATGCAAAGATTTGTGATTTGTTTATGGATGTTCTACGCTCAGGGAAAAGCAGTGTTTTAAATGATTATGATACATTTCTAAAAATTGTTGAATTGCTTGCAAAGTCAAATATTAAAATTGATATTGGAGATACTACTTCTAAAACTGTATTGGATTACGCTGTGTTAGGTGGACAACCTAACGTTATAAAGATATTTATGGATAGCGGTGAGTTTGATCAAGAAAGAAAATCGAATGCTTTGTTGACCACCATTAATGCAGGCAAAGTTCAAGAGTTTGAGATATTGTTAGATTACATAGATCATACGAAAATACTAGATGTTCTCAACACAGCTCCTCACAATGAAAGCACTGAAATTATGAAGATACTCTTGAACAACAAGAGATTTACTGAAGAAGAGAAAGTTCAGGCTCTGAGTGATGCCTCTATAGATGGTGATCCACCAAAAGTTAGTTTACTTTTAAAGCATATGCAGGGTATACCGCAAGCTAGTATAAGAAATCTTTTGATAATAATTAAAGAAAGTCAGTCATCACTTGGAAAAGAACTTAAAATAGATTCTGAATTTAAAGGAGATCCCAACAACTCTGATCATCGTAAATACTACTCAAATATTGCAATAATTAAATTGCTTGAATCATCAATAGAAAAGAAACAAGAAAAACAGAAAACGTCTAATGTAAAGGAAATTAGAATAGAACCTAGCAAAAGTAATGGGAACATTGATAATAGACCTGTAGCAACAGTGCCTCCAGTTAGTACTAGTGGTAATAATAATAAAAATGAAACGCCTATATCAACAAGGGTTGGCCCAACTGTCACACCAAATAATGATAAGAAAGCTAACGGCTTTGTAGATGCTCAATTTTCTCCACAACATAAAAAAGAAACTAAATACAAAGAAAGTAAGGGAAGTTTCTACACCTCATTAAGCATTGATGTTGTTGGAGTTGTTATTACAGGATTATTTATTGCTGCTGCTGTGATAGTTCCATCCGTAGCTGGTGCGTTAGTTTGCAGTGTCTTAGCTATTTTAGTTGTAATGGCAACTGGATTACATGTAAAAAATTTTACACTTCCAAGTTACAGGGAAATGAGAGAAAATAAGGTTGAGCCTGTAAACCCAATCACGCAAATGTTGTAGATTAAAACTCTAGCTTCTAGAGCAACGTTACAAATCTGTAGTATTTTCTTTCACTTGACTAAGGTTAAATGGGACTAGTGCGATTCGAACGCACGGCCTTCGGATTAGGAATCCAACGCTCTATCCTACTGAGCTATAGTCCCGCGTCTTCTGCTGTTTATGCAAAATTATAGCAAAAAGTCTCGCATTTTTCTAGGCACCCTGTACAATTAATTCACAATAATAAAAAATATTTCTGTATTTCTTGACTGTAATACTGTTATATTTAATAACACGGTTCCAATTGAAAGGTTAATGCTAGTTAACAATATTAGTTATTTTTATAATAATCAAGATGGCTTTGCTTTAAACGATATAAACATTAAGGTAAAGAAAGGAAGTATTGCCTGTTTACTAGGACATTCTGGCTGTGGCAAGTCAACAATTTTAAAATTAATCGCAGGAATAGAAAATCCAAAATCTGGAACCATTGTTATAAATGATAAATTAGTTGCAAGTAACAAAGTGTCAATTGCTATAGAGCGTAGAAATATCGGATTGATTTTTCAGCATTCTGCATTATTTCCTCATAAAACAGTAATAGAAAATATAACTTTTGCTATTTGCAGTACTTCTAAGAAAGAAAAATACCTTACTGCATTGGAAATCTTGAAGCTATTTAATATAGAAAAATATGAAAACATGTACCCTCATGCTTTATCAGGAGGACAGCAACAATTAGTTGCAATAGCAAGAGTAATGGCGCAAAATCCTGATGTTGTTTTGCTCGATGAACCATTTTCTAATTTAGATATACTGCTCAAATACCGAATAAGGCACCATATATTGTCACTTTTTAGAAGTAAAAATATTCCTGTACTCATGGTAACTCATGACCCACAAGAAGCGTTGAAAGTTGCAGACTTTATTTACGTGATGAAAAATGGTAAAATTATTCAATCAGGAGTTCCTAGCTACATATACAACAAACCTAAAGATGATACGTTAGCAAATTTTTTCAATGAGCTTCCTCTTACTCTACAGCTAAACGAAACCTAGTAGCACATCCTTTTCAAGCTAATCTGAAACTGTTATAAAATAGATCGAAAATTTTGACCTATAATTAAATAAAGGTGATATAATTCATGTGTTACTTGGCTTCAGTCAGGTTTAATATTTAAAAGTTCAATGGAGGTACAAATGAGTTTAGGACCATGGCAACTGTTTCTAGTTTTAATAATAATCTTAGTTCTGTTTGGTGCAGGTAGGTTACCACAAGTTATGGGTGATTTAGGAAAAGGCATTAAAAACCTTAAACAAGAACTTAAGGATTCAGAAAAACTATCATCTAACGAACCAGATCGTTAGCGTCCTTATGTTTCATGACACGCACTTTAGTGCGTGTCATTTGTTTAAAAAACCTGATGAATTAAAAAATTAAGCATAATCTCCATTTCGCTTGGTATCATAGATAAAGCAAGCTTGTAATAGAAGCACTCTCCCCTAAAAACTTTACACGTGTTTACAACACCTTAACACAAGGTTAATCTTTAATGTGAATGAATAATGAACATTGAAATATAGCACTAACTATGTTAGTTAGAAGGTATAGTGTTATCAAAGAGCAATTATGCAAAAAAGTGAGAATTTGACTGAAGATAAAAAATTGGCCTCTGATATTCTAAAAGAGATTGCAGATACTAACAACAATGGTAGTGATAAGGTAACATTGTTCGATATTAAGACAGCTTTACATGAGCGTGGTTTTGGTATTCTAATAATAATATTCTCCTTGCCGCTGTCAGTACCGATACCTGTTCCACCTGGCTATACAACTATTCTTTCTATACCTTTAATCTTATTTGCACTGCAGCTTCTATTTGGGTTTGATTCTCCTTGGATGCCTAATTGGCTAGAAAGAAAATCTTTTCAACGTTCAACATTAGCTCTTGTGGTAGAAAAAACTTCACCTATATTAAAAAAAATAGAAAAGTTCATGAAACCGAGAATGTCTTTCATTTTTTACGGGCCTGGTGAAAAAATTTTAGCTTTTATAATGCTACTTTGTGCGTTATCAATAGCTCTTCCATTACCTCTTACTAATTTCATTCCTGCAATTGGCACAACTCTCATCTCACTTGGTCTTATGAGTAGGGATGGGCTTCTCTCTATACTGGGAGTCTTATTATCTTTGTGTGGAATATTACTTACCATTGTTGTAATAGTTAAAGGACCACAACTTATACTTGGAGCATTTTCTTTTCTAAAAAGTTTTGTATATGGTTAGGCTTTACAACACTTTAACAAAAAAAAAAGAGTCCTTTACACCAATCGATAAAGATCATATAAAAATGTACGTTTGCGGACCAACGGTATACGATACGGCACATATAGGTAATGCACGTTCTATTGTTGTTTACGATGTGTTATTTCGACTGCTTAAATTTTGTTATGGCAAAGTTACTTATGTGCGTAATATAACTGACATTGATGATAAAATAGTCAATGCAGCAAATGAGAAGAGTGGTAATATAGAAAGCATCAGCACATATTACACCAAGGCTTTTCATGAAGACATGAGAAGCATAAATTGTGCAGAACCAACATATGAACCAAAAGCAACGAAAAACATAGATAATATTATCAAGTTAATTGAGTCTTTGCTGCAATCTGGTCATGCCTATGAATCCAATAAGCATGTATATTTTAGTATAGAGTCTTATCCTGAATACGGTGCATTATCAGGAAAAAAAATTGATGAATTGGATCACGGAAGTAGAGTTGAAGTTGATGAAAGTAAAAGACATCCAGGAGATTTTGTACTGTGGAAACCTGCAAACGAAACTGATTACAAACTTTCAAGTTACTGGAATAGTCCATGGGGAGAGGGAAGGCCAGGATGGCATATAGAGTGTTCAGCAATGTCGTATGCTTACCTCGGCAAAGATTTTGACATTCACGGTGGAGGTATAGATTTGCAATTTCCTCATCATGAGAATGAAATTGCGCAGAGTAAATCTGCATTTGCTGGGTCAACGTTTGCAAAATATTGGGTACACAACGGTTTTCTTACGGTAAATGAAGAGAAAATGAGCAAATCCTTATTTAATATAGTCAAAGTAAGGGATTTGCTAGATAGTGGAGTCAGGGGTGAAGTAATACGTTATGCACTGCTCAAAACTCACTATAGAAAACCACTTGATTGGACAGAAAATGTTATCTCTGAGTCGCAAGAAACTTTAAACAAGTTTTATCGGTTATTACGTAGTACATGTATTAAGGAAAGTGATGCAGAAGTCTCTAAAGATTTTATAGAGGCTTTGAAAAACGATTTAAACATTCCTGAAGCTTTAGCCATATTGCATGAAATGGCTACAAAAATCAACAAAACTAATAATGAAAATGAGAAGTTAAAATTAACTGAGAGTTTTATCAAGAGTGCACGATTTATTGGTCTTCTTGAGTCAAGTTATCAAGAGTGGTTTGTAAGTGGTGTGAGTCATCAAGAAATAGAAAGGTTGATAGACTTAAGAAAAGTAGCAAAACAAAATAAAGATTACGATACTGCAGACAAAATAAGAGAGCAACTAAAACAAATGGGGGTTACAATTTCTGATAATGAAGATGGTACAACAATTTGGTAAATTCATATGGAAAATTATCTTCTGTTGTTCACAGATAGCCTAGTATCATCGCTTATCTTACCCATACATCAAGGTTTTGTACTTTATACTATGTTATGCTTTAGGTCAAACTACGATCAACTACTTATATTACTTTTTGGAGTATTAGGATCCAGTCTTGGTGGAATAGCTAACTGGTATTTAGGTAGAATAACAATTTTTATCAGAAGATCACATCACAAATTAGAGAATGAAGACAAAACACCAAAAATTGTAAGGCACCTACTGATTTGTGCAGTTGCATTGCTTTCGTGGGTACCAGCACTTGGAAGTGTAATTCAGATTTTATCCGGTTACTTCAAGTTAAACCTTTATATTCTTGTTTCCTTAATTATTTTATCTAACTTCCTCTGCTTGTTGTATCTAATATTTGCCATCTAACTAAATATTAACAAACAAATTTCCCTCCGGTCATGTCGAGCTAAATTTTTTCTTCACACTATCCTTTAAAATGCTTTTATTAGTTTTTTTTGTCATAATACGATCAAATACTCCTAATAACCTCTTAAATAAGCTTGGAGTGAGAGAAGAGATAGGATTAACAGATACGTTGTTGTTTTTATCATCACCATTTGCTTTGTAGTCTATTGAAATAATCCCCCTACTCTTTCCACCAGTCAGAAGTTTTCCGATTATAGGGATTTTCAACAAAGATTTGTTAATTGAGTATGCCGGTATTACTTGTCCTTCAACCTGGAATTTATAATCCTTAATATCGATCCTACCACTAGTGCTAATTCCCAATTCTGCTCCTTCAAGCCAAGTCTCTTCAATTTCAACAGTGCCATCTTTATATGAAAAAGGTGCATTACACTTATAGAAATGCACACCTTCGTTCTTGATGGCATTTACAATGCCAGGCAGTGAGGACATTGATAATAAAGTAGTAAGTAGTGGAGCATCTTTGATATAGAAATTGCTGATAGATAACATGCCATAACGTTCTCCATTTTCTCTCTTAGAAGACAGATAAAGAGATAATTTGCCATTTTTAACTGATTTACCAATACCTAAAGAACGCAAAAGCATACCTGAATTATCCGAATATATTTCAAGCCCTATTTCACTATGTTCTACTAGTATATTACTGTTATCTTCTAAAAACTGTCCTGTGAATTGACTTCCACTACAATCACCTTTAGCACAAGTTACATTTAGCTTAGCATCTTTTATGATAATTCCTTCTTTCATAATTATATTATCAACATTCATAGTAACTTCTATTTTGTTATTTAATCGATTACTATCTTTGCCAAGTAAACCTAACACATCACTTAAGTTGATTTTCTCACCGTGAATAGTTATGGCATTTTTCTCCTTACCTGATTCAATTTCTATACTAAAATTATTATCAGGTAATTTAAAGTTGCTAGAATTTAAATATAGATTTCCATTTTCTACTCTTCCGCTAAATTTTATGTCTAGATCATTTCCTACAACATCTAGTTTGTCTATTAGTAACTTACCTGCTCCTTTTAGCCTTGTAGAAAATAAAACTTTATTGTGATCTTCAAAATGATTTTTCCACCCTAAGTAGCTTGAACGCAACTCAAGCTCTGATAAATCTATATTACCATTAACATATCCAGTCTTATCTTGATTTATCGCTGATTCTATATTTGCATTGATGTAACCATCACCGAAATTAAGTATTTGAGCAGGCAAGTCTCCAGTCAAATTCCAGGTAAAATTTCTATTTTTATTGCTACTTTTTAGGTCAAATAGCAGCTGTGTATTATTCACCATACCATTGCCGCTTAAATTAATAAAGTCTCCGCCAAAATTAAGTTTAATGTCATACTTACCAAGACTTGCTTCACAAGCAACTAAGTTGTCAACCTCAGAATGAAAATTTGCTGAGAAATCTACTTTTTTATCATCAGCATTTAAATTAAAAATGCGAAAACTGAATACGGATTTTGCTATTCCACCCATACTGTCCCTTGTAATCTTAATCATATCATCCAGCTTAAATTTTATAGGTTCATATAACCCATAAGCATCACTTACAGCTCGACCGTTAATGATGAGAACTGAATCTTCCTTATTGAGAGATTGCATCTCAATTTCGCCACCATCAATAGTGAAATTCTGGAACTTGGCACTATTTACAATAATTTTGAGATTGTTATTCTTGATGATTAAATCACCCTTTAATTCCTTTACTTGCTCAAAATCTTCATCAAACTTTACGCTACCGTTTTCTATATCAGCAACAATTACAATGTCTGACAGATCGTCATTAACCAAATTGTTAATTTTGCCATTGAAACTTACAATAGTATTTAAAATATCCCCATTAATATTATCACAATACCAGCTTTTAAATTTACTATTTACTACACCATCTGGTACATAAGTACATAAATCCTTTGCAGCAAACTTACTAATATTAATTCTAAGCAAAGCATGACTTGTACTAAAGTTCATCTTGCCTATTAAAGAGAGATACGTGTCATTTAACTTAAAATGGAAGTTTTTTACACTAACAATTCCATCACTATATGTTAAATTTATATTTACATTAGTTAAGGCCAAATTTTTGTTCAAATAATTTTCTGTATTCAATACGTATATATTTCCATCTACAATTTCATCCTTTTTATTAATTTTCACTGAGAAGCTTCCTTTGAATCCTATGTTTTTGTCCAAATTGTAGCTTTTAACTAATGTAGAAAACTCGCTCAATAGTCCCAATTTTAGATCATAAAATGTCCCGTACGCATTTAGCAAATTGTTGCGATTTTTTATCGTAATTGATAAATCATCCAAAAATCCTTTTCCATCTTTTGTATTCACATGAATATCTAAAACATTAAAATCTTCCCCCTTTCTTATATATAATTTATCAATAAAAGATTCATCTTCTGTGCCTTTATGAATAGTGATGTTAGTAAATTCAATTTTTGAATCCGCATTTAAGCCAAAAAAAAATTCCCTTATTGTTTTTAATGGATTTTTTGCACTACTTTCTGTCATCTTGAAATTCTTCCCTGTCATCCCAGTGCTTGACACTGGGATCCAGGTTTCTTTTTTTCTAGATTCCAGCGTCACGCGCTGGAATGAAACCGAAGGAAGGCGGTTACTATTTAAATAATGATTATCCAGAAGGTCTAATGAGTTTTGCGGATTAACATGAGTTTCTTCTCTCTTGATACATACATGCACATTATCAGCTAAAATCTGAGAGAACTTTTTGGAACTTAACTTAAAGTGTACGAAAAGCTCAGGAACTTCTATGGTAAAGTCAGGATTTATTATTTTTAAATCTGTAATGACTAGCTTGCCATCTTTCTGCCAAATAACCGAGGTACTCTCCATGCTGACATCCGAATTGGTAAATATCTTTAATATTTTTTTCTTTATATAAAAATTAATATAACTAATATTGATTTCTAAAGGACCTTCCCCTTTAAAAGGGATAAAGAAGCAGAATATAAATAATAAAATTATAGAAAATGATAGAGCTATTTTTTTAAGCATCGATTATTGCTTTTCTTGCTAAGCTGTCGGCTTCTTCATTGTATTTATCACCATTATGCGCTTTCACCCACTTCCAGTTAATCTCATGTTGCAAAGCAACATCGTCTAATTCTTTCCATAATTCTATATTTTTTACTGACTTCTTATTACTTGTCTTCCAGCCGTTCATTTTCCACTTATTTATCCATTCTGTTATACCGCATTTAATATAGAGGCTATCCGTATACAAACTGATATTACAAGGAAATTTTAATACCTTCAGTCCATTGATCACTGCTGTTAACTCCATTTTATTATTTGTAGTATTTTCTTCTCTACCACAGATGTTCTTTCTATGATTTTGAAATAATATGATTGCTGCCCACCCTCCTGTCCCTGGGTTACCAGAGCATGCTCCATCTGTGTATATTGTCACTTCCTTTTTCTTCATCTTTAACTGTAGTGAATTAATAAAGTATATCGTTGCTTCTATAAAATCACAATTTTTATAGATATAGAGGCAATTTAAGCCGCACCTTTAAATTTTATTATGGAAATAAAAAAAAGTGCTACAACGAGCATTATTAGAAGAGAAAGTAAAAGATAGTTTTTATGTTCTTTCATGGTTAAAACAAATCAATAGAGCAGTAAATAACGCTGGCAAACAGAGAAAATAGATAAGAAATCGAATAAGAAAACATTTTTTTCTGCGAGCTATGACTCTTAAGCCTTATAACGGATGCAGCAAACCAAATAAAAACACACCCTTCAATAATTGCCATACTGAGGTAAAATAGAGCCTTTTTCAAAAATAGTGCTGGAAGTAAGCTAGTTAATACGAGTAACACGCTATAGATTAATATATATTTCCTCGTTTTTTCTGGACCATAAACGATATTGAACATTGGAATCGATGCTTTTGTATAATCTTCAGATCTATTTAAGGATAGAGCCCAAAAATGTGGTGGAGTCCACATAAAAATTATTAAAAATAGAATACAACTTTCCCAGCTTACAGAGTCAGTTACAACCGCCCAGCCAATCATTGGAGGAAAAGCACCTGCTGCACCACCAATAACAATATTCTGCGGAGTACGCCTTTTGAGCCAAATTGTATACACAAAAACATAAAATAATATGCTAATTGCAAGCAAAGCAGCAGAAACATAGTTCACTGCTATTGCCATGATAAATACTGACAATATTCCAAGAGTTATACCAAACTCAAGCGCGCTTTCTGCAGAAACTCTACCCGAAGGTATAGGGCGGTTTTTTGTTCTCTCCATAAGCAAGTCTATATCTCTGTCATACCACATATTTATTGCACCTGCAGATCCTGAACCAAGAGCAATGCACATAAGAGATATTAGTGCAAGGAAAGGATGAATGCTACCTGGTGCAGCAACCATTCCAGCAATTGCAGTAAACACTACAAGGTACATTATCCTTGGCTTCAGCAAATGCCAAAAATCCAGTATTGTTGATTCAACATTTAGCAAAACACTTGTGTACATTCTATTTTATCACTGGTGGTTTTTCAAAAGTATGAAAAGGCGGTGGTGAAGATACCGTCCATTCTAAAGTGTCACCTTCCCAAGGATTATCTCCAGTTTTTTTGCCCCACTTAAAGAGATGTATAACTATAAATACAAAAAACATAACTGAAAGAAAGGACATATATGAGCCAATTGAGGATATATAATTCCAAGGGATAAACGCGTCGGGATAATCAGGTATGCGCCTTGGCATACCTGCTAATCCCAGGAAATGCTGGGGTAAGAAAGTGACATTGGTACTAATAAAAGTGAGCCAAAAGTGTATCTTTCCTAAACACTCGTTATATTGCTTACCTGACATTTTACCTATCCAATAATAAAAACCGGCGAAAGCTCCAAATAATGCAGCAAGCGACATGACATAGTGAAAGTGAGCAACGACATAATAGGTGTCGTGCAAGAGCTTATCTATTCCACCATGAGAAAGAATTATTCCCGTTATTCCACCGCCAACAAACATGAAAATAAAACCCAACGCAAATAGCATAGGGGTTTTAAACTCAATTGCTCCGCCCCACATAGTTGCAATCCAGCTAAAGACTTTTACACCAGTTATAACACCGATAAAAATTGTGGTAGTGCTAAAAAATGCAGCAGCGTCAGCACTAAGCCCAACAGTGAACATATGGTGAGCCCAAACCATAAAGCCAAATACTGCTATACCTATCATTGCATAAACCATTCCTATGTAACCAAATACAGGTCTGTGAGAAAAAGTTGATACAACCTGACTTATGATGCCAAATGCAGGAAAAATAATTACGTAAACCTCCGGATGACCAAAAAACCAAAATAAATGTTGAAATAACACAGGGTCACCACCACCGGCAGGATCAAAAAAGGAAGTACCAATATTGCGATCAGTAAGAAGCATAGTTATAGCACCGGCAAGCACTGGTAAGGCAACAATCAACATAAATGCTGTTAACAAGACAGACCAAACAAACAGTGGCATCTTAGTTAATGACATTCCTTTTGCGCGCATGTTAAATATAGTAACTATAAAGTTGATCGCCCCAACAATTGACGACATACCAGCAACATGAAGTGCAAGTATAGCAAGGTCAACTCCTGCACTTGGATGGGATATTACCTGTGATAAAGGTGGATATAAAGTCCAACCTGTACCTGGACCTTCACCAATAAACACTGAGAGAATGAGCAAAATAAAAGATGACACTAATAACCAAAAACTTAAATTATTCATACGAGGAAATGCCATATCTGGTGCACCAATCATGAGAGGTACAAACCAGTTACCAAATCCTCCCATGAGGGCTGGCATTATCATAAAAAACACCATTATCAACGCATGCCCTGTAACCATTACGTTATATAATTGATAATTATTGTTAAGTATATTAATGTGCATTAGCTGAGTACGAATAATCACCGATAATAATCCACCAATAATTCCAGCTAATATGGAAAAAATAATGTACAGTGTCCCTATGTCTTTATGATTAGTGGAAAACAACCAACGCTTTATGCCCTTTGGTACATCACTCATATCTATACTCCAAATTTAACTCACTAATTTTCTATTTTCGATCCACTTATTAAAATCTTCTTTGCTTACTGCTTCAACAACAATTGGCATAAATCCATGGCCTTGACCACACAATTCGTAGCACTGCCCGTAATAAACACCTGGCTTTTTGACATTAAACCACGCCTCATTCAGCCTTCCTGGTATCGCATCAATTTTTACACCAAAAGCCGGCACTCCCCAACTGTGTATCACATCTCCTGCTGTAACTTGTAAACGAACGTTAGTATTAACGGGTAAAATGATGTTGTTATCAACAGAGAATAGCTTCAAATCCCCTTCAATAAAGTCATCTTTTCCCTTGATATAACTATCAAATGACACACCTTGATATTCTGGATATTGGTAGCTCCAATACCATTGATGGCCAATAACTTTTAGTGTTATGTCAGCTTTCGGTATTTCTTCCTGTAGCTTCAGTAATTTAGCGTTTTCAAAGGCTAATATTCCAACAATGATAGTTGGTATAACAAACCAAATAATTTCTAAAGGAACACTATGGGTAGTTTTACTTATGTTTGTTACTTTGCTTTTACGAAAGCGAAACGCTATATAAGCAAGCAGCGCCCACACAAAAAGCATTATTGTAACCATCACAAGCATCACAAACGAATGTGACCTAACTACAGCCTCCATTACTTCAGTTGCAGGAGCAGGAAATCCAAATTGCCAGGAAGTAGGAGCAGAGGCAACAGATATATTTGAGTAAAATATTATCAACAGTGCAAATAACTTCACCATATTTTTTGCTGTAAAACTAACTATATAATAGTATATATAAACTTACTATGCAAACAGAGATTATAGGATATACACAAGTGTTTTGCTAAATATTGAATCAAAAGTAAATGATGATTAATCTTTTTTTAGCATTTAATAAATATAATAATACGATACTAACTTGAGGAAAAAGCATTTACATGAATCTATTTTAACTTAAAATATTATAATATTTTAAGTTAAGTATTTACTTTAAGGAAATTCTATAATAAGTTTAATAGTGTCTGTTATTGCTAATAACCCTCTAGCCTCACACCTAAAAGCAGTAACAGACACTATTAAACTTTAGGTAAGTTTGTCTATTTATAATTCATTAAGGTAAAAATCTTACTAATTCCTTTAATTCTATTATACAGCTGAGTTTACTAATTAACCTTTAATGTTTACGTTAGCATTTGCATCTTAAATCAAAGATTTACATATTATAGAAAATAATTATAAAATAATACACTACTTGTGTGTAAATTTTTTTGCATATCAAACTCTGTAAACAAATTTTTTAGAAAAGCCAAATAAATTATCTCTCTATGAAAGACCTGTCGAATGTTGCAAGTATAGGCGTAAACAAGAACGATAAAAGAGTACGGGATTGAGTAACTATGTACACTTCTGCTGGCATACCAGGATATAGGTATACGTTTTTAAATTGAGCAAGTTCTGATTTTGGTATCACTACTCGCACTGAATAATAACGCCCCATTCTTGGATCATCAAGAGCATCAGGAGAAATATGATTTACTATACCGTTAATTAAACTTAAGCGACGTGCACTATAAGCGCTCAGCCTTACTTTAACTTTCAGCCCTTCTAGTCCGTCGATAGAGACTATATTGCTATCTTTCTTTTTTGCTGACAGTATCTCTTCTATGTTTCTGGTTAGAACTTTAGCATCTATTATTAAATCATCATCTGATGGTACTATACTCATGATTGGAACTCCAGATTGTATAACACCACCTTCAGTGTGGTACCTTATATCTGTAACTATACCATCTTGAGGTGATTTAATTATTGTACGTGCTAATGAATCTTCGGCAACCATCAGCCTCTCTTTTAAGTCTGCAATAGATGTATTAACTTCCTTAAGTTCGGCATTTGCTCTTTCTTGAGCATCATTCTTCACATTTATAATCTCTAACTCATTTTCTCCAATTTTTTGCTGCACTTGAGATATTGCAGAACGATAATGCCCAACTCTGCCCTCAATTTCAGCAAACTGTTTTTCTAAAGCTAAGATGTGTGGTTTGCTTATATGTCCACTATTAAGTAATTGTCTTTTTGTTTCCAGCTCCTCAGTTATCAAGTCATATTGCTTATGAGCTGCATTTAGTTGAAAGTTTAGCCCCGCTAATTCATCATTTAACTGCTTTATACGTTGTTGCAGTATGTCTGTTTTTCCCAATATGCTCTTTCTCTGAGAGTTGAATAACTTTACTTGATTCTTTATCGCTTTACTTACAAGTTCATCGTCCGACAATTTTTTAACCTCGTCAGAAAATTCTAGCGTATCTAAGTCTCCCCTAATTGCAATAAGTCTTGCTTCAGTTGCCAAAAACGATAAGAGTTTTTCTTTAATTATACTCAAATTTGCCTTTTCGTTAACATCACTTAATAAAACTAAAGGCTCATCTTTCTTAACTGCTTGACCTTCTTTTACTAAAATTTTGCTTATTATTCCCCCACCCAAGTGTTGCACTATTTTTCTATTTGAAGAGACAATAACTTCTCCACTTGCATGCACTGCTCCGTCAATTGGAGCTATAGCTGACCAAATACCACCTATTCCAAAAAAGATGAATATCACCACTAAACCAAAAAATAGTGGTCCCCATGTGACTTTTAGGACTTCATTTACGTTATTACTCTCACGTTTAAAAATAAAATTTATCATCGCATCAATCCATGCGAACGTCTTATCCAAAAATTGATATTTCTTCTTTCTATTTCCTGCCCTTTGCATATCTATATCATCACTACCAATCAGGCCTGTCAAAGAAAGTCCAGCACTAAGCTTTTTTAACTTACTCATTATGATACTACTGCGAATTCTTGTTAACCAGGATAACACACAAAAACAAAGAATCTATACCTTAAGTACTTTACTTAGACTATAGAACATCAGAATAAACTATTTAGTAACAATTCTTATACTCCATTCAATGGTTCAGCATTAGGCTAGAAAATCAAAAAGGTTTTACAATAACCATAATAACTATAATTATTATTAACACTGTTACTGCTTCGTTTAAAACACGAAAATAAACGTGAGTTTTCTTATTCAAGCCCACTGCAAAATTTTTCCTATGTTTTGCAAGTAGGACATGAATAGCAAACATTAAGAATAATGCTAGCGCTTTTACATGAAACCACCCTTCGCGATATGCTTCCCTAATAATCATTAGCATAATTCCAAAACTAAGGGAGAAAAGCATTGCAGGGTTTATGATATATCTAAGGAGTCTCTTCTCCATTATTTGAAGTAAGCTGTCATTTTCTGACCCTGGTTTTACAGATGCATGGTAAACATAAAGCCTTGGCAAATAGAGCATACCTGCCACCCACATAATTACAGAGATAACGTGAAAAGCTTCAAGCCAGTGATAGTAGTCCATATAGATAGTATTATAAAATGTTAAAAATTTCTGGTATGATCTCAATTTAATAAAAGAAAGTCAATATGAAAGAAGAAAATTTCACTAAAGAACAGGTGATTGGATTCTACAGAAAAATGCTTCTCATACGCAGATTTGAGGAAAAAGCAGGACAATTATACGGAATGGGATTAATAGGCGGATTCTGTCACTTATCAATAGGGCAAGAAGCAGTTGCAGTTGGGACTCAAGCTGCATCAAAATCTGGTGATGCTTTTATCACAAGCTATAGAGACCATGGCTTAATGCTTGCATGTAATTCTGATCCGAATGTTGTGATGGCAGAACTAAACGGCAAAGAAACAGGGTGTTCAAAAGGTAAAGGTGGCTCCATGCACATATTTGATGTTGAAAAAAATTTCTTTGGTGGACATGGAATAGTAGGTGCACAAGTCCCAATTGGTACAGGAATAGCATTTGCTAATAAATACAAGAAAAAAGATAACGTTGTATTCACATATTTTGGTGACGGTGCTGCAAATCAAGGACAAGTATATGAATCATTTAATATGGCATCTTTGTGGAAGTTACCTGTGGTTTATATAATAGAAAATAACGAATACGCAATGGGAACTTCTGTGCAAAGATCAACTTTAGTAACTGAACTATATAAAAGAGGAGAGAGTTTTGGTATTCCTGGAAAACAAGTTGATGGAATGGATTTTTTCTCTGTCTATGAGATAACAAGTGAAATAGCTGAGCACGTACGTGGGGGAAAAGGACCTCTCTTGCTTGAAATGAAGACATATAGATATCGTGGCCATTCGATGTCAGATCCTGCTACTTATCGCTCAAAAGAAGAAGTTGAAGATATGAAGCAAAATCATGATCCTATAAGCACCTTAAAGCAGTATATAACAGACAATAAAATCGCTTCTGATGAAGAATGCAAAGCTATTGATAAGGAAATACGAGATTTAGTAAAAAAGTCAGAAGATTTTGCTAAAAATAGTAAAGAGCCAGGCGTTGATGAACTATATACTGATGTTTATAAATTTGTTAGCTAATCAGTTGCCATCAAAATTATGTTTTGGCCTACTATAGATATTTTTTGGCAGCACTTAACTTTATTATATAACAGCCTAGTCAATAGAAACTGTAGTAACTCTTATATTATTGATATACACCGCTCTTGGATCATAGGTTAAATGAGTTTTATTTGACTTTTTGTGCTAGTTTGCAGAATATAAAGTTATTAATTGAATAAAATACATGACAAAAGAAAACTGGGAGACAGTAATTGGACTTGAGGTACACGCTCAGGTTTCTTCTAAGACAAAGCTATTTTCTAGTTCACTAACGGAATTTGGCACTGAGCACAATACTCAAGTTTCTTTAGTTGATGCAGCAATGCCAGGTACACTACCAGTATTAAATTATATCTGCATAGAGCAAGCAATACGCACCGGTCTTGCACTTTCTGCAGAAATTAATAAGTGTTCTTACTTTGATCGGAAAAATTATTTTTATCCCGATTTACCACAAGGTTATCAAATAACCCAGTTCTTTGAGCCAATAGTTAAAAATGGTAGAGTATTTATCAATGACAATGAAAAGGAAATAAGAATTGCGAGAATTCATTTAGAGCAAGACGCAGGAAAGAGCGTTCATGAGGAAAGCAAAACTTATGTGGATTTAAATCGTGCAGGTGTTGCTTTAATGGAAATTGTTTCAGAGCCAGATCTTCGTTCATCTGCAGAAGCTGCAGAATTCATGAAAAAATTGAGGCAGATTTTGCGTTACATCGGTTCATGTGATGGTGATATGGAAAAGGGGTCACTTCGCTGTGATGCAAATGTTTCTGTTCGCCCAAAGGGTAGTAGCACATTTGGCACTCGTTGTGAAATAAAAAACTTAAATTCAATACGTTATATTGTACAAGCTATAGATTATGAAGCACAAAGGCAGATCAAAATTTTGGAAAGCGGACGAGAAATAAGTCAAGATACCTTATTGTTTGATGTCACTTTAGGAAAAACAAAAGTGATGAGAAGCAAAGAAGATTCAAGTGACTATAGATATTTCCCTGAACCTGATTTGCTACCTGTTGAAATAAGCCAAGACAAAATTGATTCTATTAAATCATCTTTACCCGAGTTGCCAGATCAAAAAAAACTTCGATACATAGAGGAACTAGGTATCAATAAATATGATGCAGACGTTATCACTTCTGATAAAGAAATTGCCGATTATTTTGAAAAATTAGCAAAAAAGCATGATTCAAAGCTCGCGGTCACCTGGTTGACTGTAGAGCTTTTCGGTCGTTTAAATAAAGCAAATATTGATATTGTGAGCTCCCCAATCAAAGCAAATGCTTTGTCCGAACTCTTAGATTTTATCGTTGATGGAACGATCTCTGCTAAACTTGGTAAACAAGTTTTTGATATTATGTTTGAAACTGGAAAGCCTGCATCCCTTATTATAAAAGAGCAAGATCTCAAACAAATAACTGACAAATGTCAAATCTCAGAGGTAATAGATAAAATCATCAATAACAACCAAGATAAAGTTCAAGAATACAAGAGTGGTAAAACAAGATTGTATGGTTTCTTTATTGGTGAAGCAATGAAATTCACCAAGGGAAAAGCCAGCCCTGATGTCGTGAACTTGGTTTTGAGTGAAAAATTAAAATTGAGTGCCTAGGTGTATGGTCCCAGATCTTTTGCTATTTGCTTGACTTATTTCTTTACATAGCTTCTAATTTAAATTCTGCTGTCTATTCTCTTTCATTCATAACCTTTTGCAAAACGTTTTTGCTTTCTTCTCTGCTGGTCACTATTGCTTATATAAAGCAAGTACAGTACTGAATGATGTTGCAAGCACTCAGTTCGGCAATATTATCGATTTAAGACGAAGTTAAGATTTCGATTTTTTATTCAAACTCTTCTGAAAGTTTTTATACATATTGAAGACATCTTGATAATCTAGGTGAGTGTAAACTTGAGTAGTTTCAAGGCTTGAGTGGCCAAGCAGCTGTTGTATTGATCTTATGTCAATATCTTCCTTAAGCAAATGAGTAGCAAAACTATGGCGAAATGCATGTGGAGATAAAATTTCTGGTAAGTTTAAAAATCTTCTTATTTTTTGCAAACGATTAGCAACATAAGTTCTTCCCAATTTTTTTCCTCTTACCCCCACAAAAAGATGTCCCGCTTCGTCAAAGTGGGGACAAGCTTTTATATATTTTTGTATACACTTTTTTACTACTGGAAGAATAAATACCTGCCTTTGTTTATCTCCCTTACCTGTTACTATTAAACTTTCATTGCTAATATCACTAACCTTAAGATTCAATGCTTCAGTGATTCTTAAGCCCGTACCATATAGCAGAACGATAATTGCAATTTCTCTTTTTACCACCCAAGGCTCGCCCAGGTCAGATAATTCCGTTTCTTTCACTAAAGTTTTTGCGTTGCCTCCTGTCATCTCAGTGCTTGACACTGGGATCCATTCTTCTTTTTTTCTGGATCCCAGTGTCAAGCACTGAGATGACAAAGAAGAGTGAGCCCCGTGTAAATAGTGGTTATGTAAGAAAAAGTCTACTAAAGTTTTTATATCAGGTATTGAAAGTGCTTTAGGTAGAGTTCTTCTCTGAATTGGCCTTGATAAAGAAAATACCGCTTCATTATTTATTTCATAATTGTTTTTTATATATTTGAAAAAATTTCTGATTACTGATAATGCGCGAGTGTTAGATCTCGCATTTACACCTCTTGCATAACGAGAGGTAAACCAACTCCTCAGTTCAGGTATGCTTAATTTTTCCAGAGAGCCAACATTTACTTCTTCACCAATGTGAGTATTTAGGAAACTTATAAGATCCTTGAGGTCCCTCATGTATGACTCCAAAGTGTTTGGTGAGTAAGACCTGTTGTACTTTAGCCAATCATACCATTTTTCAATGATTGAACCGAGGTCCACAGTTACTTTTTAAAGAAAGCATCGATGCATGCATCTCGAAAGGCTTCATTTATATCAGGATGAGAGTGACAAATTCTGTATATATCCTCTGCTGCTGCGCCATATGCCATTGCAACCGCTGCTTCGTTGATTAGCGTATCAGCATATGCTCCTATGATATGCACACCGAGTATTGTATCTGCTTTGCTACAAGTCAGAACTTTCACGAATCCTTCAGCATCATCAGTGATTTTTGCTCTGCCGTTTGCAGCAAATTGACATTTACCAACTTTGTACTTATAGCCAGCATTTTTGAGTTCCTCTTCGGCTTTACCGATCGAAGAAACCGCAGGGTGAGTGTAAATGACAGATGGTATAATTTCATAATCAACGTGAGGTGACTGTCCTGCTATTATCTCTGCAACTGCCACTCCTTCTTCCTCTGCTTTATGAGCAAGCATTGCTCCACCAATCACATCACCAATAGCAAATATTCCTTTCACATTAGTTTCATATCTGTTGTTAACTTGAACGAAACCGCGATTATCTTTTTCTATTTTTTCAAGACCCTCAGTGCATGGCTTACGCCCTACTGCAACTAGTACCTTATCCGCCTCTATAGTATTTGTTTGGTTATCTTTTACAGAACAAGTTTTCACATTTAAAGAGTTACTACTTTGTTTTATTTCTTCAACTTTAGTACCAAGTAAAAACTTTATTCCCTGCTTTTGTAGACTAGAAAGCAGAGACTTGCTTAATTCTCCGTCCATTGCTGCAACGATTCTATCAAAAAACTCTACTATAGTGACTTCAGACCCTAACCTGCTCCATACAGAAGACATTTCAAGCCCTATTGCCCCAGCTCCAATCACAACAAGCTTTTTTGGCACTTCAGTAAGAGATAATGCGCCAGTCGATGAAATAATATTTTTCTCATCAATGTCAATTTCTGGAAGAGAAATAACATCAGAACCCGTTGCAATGACTATATTTTTTGCCTTGAGTACCTTACCTTCAACTGAAACTTCAAGATTACCTTCGTCAAAAGAAGTAATTTTTCCAAGTCCATTGATTTTAGTGATTTTATAAAGGTTAAACAGATATTCTATGCCTTTTCCAAGTTCCTGAACTCTAGCGTCTTTATAGCCTAGCATTTCTTTTAGATCGAAACTTACATCCTTAATTTTTATGCCAAGCTTTGACAGATCGTTTTTCGTATGAGCATACTGATAAGAGGAATGGAGTAGTGCTTTTGATGGTATACATCCAACTCGCAAACAGGTACCACCAAAAATGCTATTTTTGTCTATACAAGCAACTTTGAGTTCAAGTTTTGCAGCAGCAATAGCGCATTTGTAACCACCTGGGCCACCACCTATAACAATCAAATCATAATCAGTCATAAAGAACAAACCTATTTTCTAAAGAATAAACACCATTTCCTTCAGTTGTTACATATATTTTATCATGGGTAAACACTGGAGTATGAAACACATTACCAGGTATTTTAATTACCCTTCCTGTACTTTCAGATCCAGGAAAAGCAAATATTGAACCTTTATTACTTGTTACCCAAAGCGTATGGGCATAAATAATTGGAGCAAATAATTGCACATTCTCTATAAAATCAGATGTCCAAACTGTTTTTCCACTTTGTATATCGATGCCGATTATTTTATCATCTTTAGTCACTATAAAAATTCTTCCACCTTCTTTTTGTTTCTCTACAGGAATAAGAGGACTATAATATGACTCAATGTCTGATACACTTTTTACTTGTAGTGGCTTTGACCATAAAATATTTCCTGATTTTACATCAATACCGTAAATATAAGAGTTACTTGTAGCTATTAAAATTTTATCGTGCACTCTAGGTGTAGTAGTTACATCTGTAAGCTGTGTATCCAAAAGGTTGGTAGCCAATTTTTGGCTCCACAATTTTTTACCTTCTTCATTAAAAGCTATTAATTCACCATTTGAAAATGGTGCTATTATTTTATCATTAGAGATAGCTGGTGATATGGAATACAAACCTCGAACCTCATTGATACCATTTTGATAAGCCCAAATGGGGCTGCCATCTTTTATACCAAACATATGCAGATAGTTATCAATAGTCAATACTACCAATTTATTGTTTATTACTACTGTTTTCCCTCTTACCGGAGATCTTAATTCTTTTTCCCATTGAATCTCCCCTGTCTTTGCGTCTATTGTGTGTAGAATGTTATCCACTACAAAGAAAACATTTTCTTTGTAGCTCGATAGACTCATATTACCAATTTTTTTTCTACTTGAGAGGTATAATTTCCAATTTATAACTCTTGGGTTATCGACATCAAAGGAATATAAGGTACCGTGCTTGTCTGGTAAAATAACGCTATTTTCTGTAAGTATTGGAGCTACATATCCTTGAGATAATTTTTTATCTACCAGACTTATTCGTCCGTTTGCCATTGTATAGTTACTATACAATAACATTATCATGACAATTATTATTTTCATTATTTAGTGAAAACAAGATTTATTAATATACATACTAGAAACCTAAATCACAACGAAAATGTTCCCATTGTACGTTGAAACACTGGTTTATGAATATGTATGCTCCCAGAGTATGGTAGTATGGATTAATTATAAAGAATTCGGAAGCACTGTTTACATATAGCTTAATACACAAAGGTAGAAGAGAAGAGGTATGAAAAATAAAAAGTGAGGAGAAAGATGATATCCTTATCTTTGTGGGCCACACAATTAATTTTTATGAGCGTAATAAATACTACTAAACAAAAATTTCTTATTGTTGTTCTTCAACACACTGAATACATTCACTTTTCTTTTTATCCGGCAAAAACCCGCCAACTTGTGCATCCCATAGAGTTTTATACATTCCATTTTCATCAAGAAGCTCTTGGTGAGTACCATCTTCCACAACTTTACCTTGATCAAATACTAAAATACGATCCATGTGCAAAAGTGTAGATAGGCGATGGGCTATCACTATTGTAGTTTTACCTTGCATCAACTCCCACAGAGATTTTTGAATATCGCTTTCAGTCACAGAATCAAGTTGTGAAGTTGCTTCATCAAGAATTAATATAGGAGCATTTTTTAAAATAGCTCTGGCAATTGCAATACGTTGTCTCTGTCCTCCCGAAAGTTTGATACCTCTTTCGCCAACGAGTGACTCATAACCTTGGAACAATTTTGAAATGAATTCATGAGCATGTGCACGTTTGGCAGCTTCTATTACTTCATCATCACTAGCATCTACTTTACCGTAGCGAATATTTTCCATTAGAGTCCTATGAAAAAGCGATGGATCTTGTGGGATCATTCCAATACTTTTGTGCAGAGAATCCTGAGTTACATTTCGAATATCTTGTCCGTCAATTGAAACTTTTCCAGATTTTATATCATAAAGCCGGAGGATTAGGTTTACAAATGTTGATTTACCACCACCTGAATAACCAACAAGTCCTACTCTTTGACCAGACTCAATTATCATGGATTTGTTTTCAAATATTGGCTCTTCATCTTTATAACGAAAATGAACTTTATCAAAACTAATTTCCCCTTTTTTAATGACTAGATCTACAGCATTTGGCTGATCTTGGATTTTGGGAATTGAGGTAATCGTCCTCAAAGCCTGAGTAATCCTTCCCCACGATTTAGAAAATTGTGAGAAGTTTTTGGCTATCATCCAAAAAAAATTAGCTATTGCTATATTAATAGTCATAACAAAAGCAAAATCTCCAGTAGTAATTAACTCTTGTTCTCTTCCTTTAACCAAGAGATATAAATTAAGTATTTGCATGATCGCAAATGAGAAGCCATAGAAAATGAAAATCCACATGTATAACCACTGAAGTTTTTGCTCTGCTTTAACAGCTTCACTATGAGTGGATCGCAAGGATAATTTTTCTTGGTCTTTGCTGGCAAATAACCTTACAGACATGATATTTGAGAATACATCTACCATTTTACCAGTAATGCTTGAACCGAGCTCTGACCACGCATCTGCAAGATACGCTATCTTTCCTGCAAGTAAGAGAGAAGACAAAACAAATAATGCTGACCAAGTTAACATTAACAAGGCAAAGTAAATATTCACTTGCCACAAAAAATAAATTCCGATACCAAGTGCTAATGCGCGAGCTACAAGTCTATCAAGCGCAATTTGCACGACATCAGGAATATAGTTTGTTAAATTATTGACTTTGTTAGCAAGGCTGCCAGAGAAGTTATTTTGGTAGTAGCTACTATCTTGATCTAATAATGTGTCAATACTTGATTTAACAATGTTTTTACGAAGATTAGGAATCATCTTAATTTCAAAAAAATAACCGTATAATCTAGTAAAGCACTCAAGTGAAAATAATATTAGTACATAGAATACGATAGGAGTTGCTATATTACGAAAAAGATCATTTGCATCTGATGTTGAAACACGATCTATAATGACTTTTATTAAGTATGGATTAAAGGAAATATCGATAGCCCAGACTAACGCTGTCAGTAATACTACCCCAATATGAAATGGAAATGGACGCAGCATTTTCAGGATAAAAGATATTGTTGAGATGTTATTCATTTGAGCTACGCATATCACTTTAAAAAATGTACACTGTCTTGTATTATAGCAATCAAAAGCAAGAAAGACCATGCTCAACATACAAAATAATGCTCCTCTTTGCAGGCAATGGATGTTATTGGCAGTACTTGCCCTTGCTTGCTCTGGTTTACTATCAATAATTGTTATTTTTTTACGATTGCCTTTCATTTCCTCTCTAATTCCCTCTGCACAATATATTTTTGATAATGCACTGGTGATACACGTGAATTTATCAATTTTGGTGTGGATGTGCTCCATAATATCTCTGTTCTTTATCATAAATCTAGAAAACACCAGTAAATGGCTCAACTTTTTATGGGCTCTATCGACCCTTTCCATGTTGCTGATGTTTATATCCGCATTTGTTCCAAATACTGAAGTTATCAAAAGTAACTATATTCCCGTATTACAAAACAAATTGTTCTTGTTTGGACTCAGTCTGTTTGCTGCCAGCATATTGATAAATGCAGCTCTTACCTACATATCGAATAAACAAGCCTCCGTTGGGCAAATTGGACTAGTTATTATACTTGTATCATCATTTCTGTGCTTTGTTTTAGCACATAAAAACATGCCTCTAGCTCTATATCACTTGGATAAGAATTTATTTTATGAATATCTCTTCTGGGGAGGCGGACACTTGCTGCAATTTGCCTTTGCTCAAGGAATGTTTTTAGTTTATTTGATAATTAGTGATATTAGCCTAAATAAAATTACCATTTTACCACTATTTATGAACACAATTTTGGCTGTAGGTGCACCGTTTATATACTTTATCTATCCAGTTGATAGTACTGAGTTAATACAGTTTTTTACCTGGCATATGAGAATTGCTGGAGCAGTTCTGCCGTGCTTTTTAACAATATTAGTGTATCGCAATATAAAAACTCTGCTCAGTAATTATTTGCTTCATTCGTTTGTATTGTTCATTTATGGAGGTGTGCTTGGAGTGCTAATACCAATTCCCGCTATACAAGCAACGAATAGACAATAATGGAAAAAAAGCCATACTGGAGTAAGTAAAATAGCGAGGTTTAGATGGCATTAAGATCAAAATTATTGGATGAAAAAGTGGTGGAATCAGCAAAAGAGATGCTGAAGAAAGTAAGAAATAATGCGTATGTTGCAAAAAAACTAAATGCTGTAATTGCAGCAAAAAAGCACAGTATAACAGCTGTAGCAAAAATATGTTGCATTTCGAGAAAGGCAATTACTACATGGATAAAGCACATAAAATTTGGAAGAGAAGAAAAATTATTTTCTCCACCTCAATGCCGTAGAAAAACTATATTGAACCAAAGTCAACTTGAACAAATTGAGGTGTGGATGGAGGAAAACCCCAATATTACTATTAGAGAAATGAGAATAAGAATCCAAGAAAGATTTGGTTTGAATATCAGCAAATCCACAATACATCGTAATATGCAAAGAATGAAATTCTCATATATCACACCAAGACCAGTTCATAGTGGACAGGATAAAAATAAGCAAGAGGAGTTTAAAAAAAAACCTCAATGAAACTATTGTCATGCATTCTGAAAAAGAGCTATTTTTCTTCGATGAATCACGGTTTGGTACACATTCAAAAGTTGGACATGGGTGGTTTAAAAAAGGCAGTAGGACACAGGTTAAGGTAAAATTAGGTAGGGAAAATTTTTATCTCTATAGTGCAGTTAATCCCAGAAATGGAGAGAATTTTAGCTTATTTGCACCAAACGTCAACACTGCTTGTATAAATATATTCCTTGAACAGATGTCGCAATATTTAGGAATACGAAAGGCTTTTCTCGTGATGGATTGCGCTAGTTGGCATAAGTCAAAAAGTTTAAAGATACCTAAAAATATCGAAATTATATACCTACCACCATACTCACCTGACCTCAATCCTGTTGAGAGGTTTTGGTTATATATAAAACAGAACATTTTGCGCAATAAAATCTACGATACAATTGTTCTGCTTGAGAGCGCTTTGTGTAAATTTATTACCTCTCTTTCCCCTTCCACGGTTAAACAACTCTGCAATGCTTCTTATTTGGTTCATTAATAATGAGAGTTGGTATTACTATGGAGCTTTTTATTTCTTTACAGCCCAATTTTGGTAACAGCCAGTAGACAAAATTCATAAAAGCTATAGTAATACCAACTACAGAACCATGATAATGCGCAGGGATAGTGACATTTCCTTCAATAGTTATACCAACTCTCATTATTAATGAACCAAATAAGAAGCATTGCAGAGTTGTTTAACCGTGGAAGGGGAAAGAGAGGTAATAAATTTACACAAAGCGCTCTCAAGCAGAACAATTGTATCGTAGATTTTATTGCGCAAAATGTTCTGTTTTATATATAACCAAAACCTCTCAACAGGATTGAGGTCAGGTGAGTATGGTGGTAGGTATATAATTTCGATATTTTTAGGTATCTTTAAACTTTTTGACTTATGCCAACTAGCGCAATCCATCACGAGAAAAGCCTTTCGTATTCCTAAATATTGCGACATCTGTTCAAGGAATATATTTATACAAGCAGTGTTGACGTTTGGTGCAAATAAGCTAAAATTCTCTCCATTTCTGGGATTAACTGCACTATAGAGATAAAAATTTTCCCTACCTAATTTTACCTTAACCTGTGTCCTACTGCCTTTTTTAAACCACCCATGTCCAACTTTTGAATGTGTACCAAACCGTGATTCATCGAAGAAAAATAGCTCTTTTTCAGAATGCATGACAATAGTTTCATTGAGGTTTTTTTTTAAACTCCTCTTGCTTATTTTTATCCTGTCCACTATGAACTGGTCTTGGTGTGATATATGAGAATTTCATTCTTTGCATATTACGATGTATTGTGGATTTGCTGATATTCAAACCAAATCTTTCTTGGATTCTTATTCTCATTTCTCTAATAGTAATATTGGGGTTTTCCTCCATCCACACCTCAATTTGTTCAAGTTGACTTTGGTTCAATATAGTTTTTCTACGACGTTGAGGTGGAGAAAATAATTTTTCTTCTCTTCCAAATTTTATGTGCTTTATCCATGTAGTAATTGCCTTTCTCGAAATGCAACATATTTTTGCTACAGCTGTTATACTGTGCTTTTTTGCTGCAATTACAGCATTTAGTTTTTTTGCAACATACGCATTATTTCTTACTTTCTTCAGCATCTCTTTTGCTGATTCCACCACTTTTTCATCCAATAATTTTGATCTTAATGCCATCTAAACCTCGCTATTTTACTTACTCCAGTATGGCTTTTTTTCCATTATTGTCTATTCGTTGCTTGTATAGCGGGAATTGGTATAAGATTACAGATTTATGCATATAGCTCGGGACATTTTCTCCACATTACTGGACTTGTTTGGCTTGGTGGATATGGTGCCTTAAGAAAAGTTGCAGATCTGCCAAGTGTTTCATCAATGTTGGCACGTGCTTGTTTTATTACGGGTGGAGCTATATCAGTTATTGGTGGAATGTTATTCGTAATAATTGTGATTTTACATCTTCTTAAAGGCAAGGCTCGTACCAACTAACCCACAGAAATAAAACTAAAAATTTTAGTGTAAAATTACCATACTTACTTTGTATTATGGTTTAAATAACTTGCTTCAAGTATGAGAAGATAGATGTCAAGTTATTGAACTCTCATTTGCTACTCCTTGTGGTTCTTGTGTTCCATTTACTTGAAAGCTAGGTTTCATTATTAAACTACCAGCTAAGAATGCAGATACTGTTGCTATAACAACGATTAACCACATGTCCAATTTAGTTGTATGTTCAAGTGTAATATACACTACTAACCCAACAGCAAGACCAGTACTAGCAGTAGCGATGTATGTTGTTTTTTCTTTTAGTTGTTTATTTGCTTCATTTTTGACTTCTAATATTTTCTTTTCTTGCTGTGAATGCTGGATTTGAGTATTTAGTTTATTTTTTTCAGCTTTTAATTCTATATTTTCGTTCTGACCTGTCTTCCTTGCATATTCTAAGGATCTATTTAACCGTTCAGCCTTATCCTTTTTAGTTTGTAAGTCTTTATTTTCCGCCTCTAGCTGCTCAAGCTTACCTATCTTTTGTTTCATTTCATTTGATACTTTATTTTCTAGTTCATTTCTTATTTTGCTTTTTAATGTAGCTATTGCCTCTTCCGGGCTTTTTTTACCTTTTAGTTCCAACACGTCTTCAAGCAATTCTGCTAGTTTTATTTTTCCATTGGAGGGTAAATAGTATGAATCGTATAGAGCATTAACAAGATCTTGTAAATCAGAAAATTCAAAATCAGGCATAACAAACCTCAATACTAAAAATTTATTATGTAATACATTTAAAATTATAAAATCAAGAAAATTTTGTATCATAAACTAAAAGAGCAGACATTAAAATTGCTGCATTTACTCAATTGTGCTAACTTAGAGCTTAAAACTTAAGAAGTATTTATGTTAGAAGAAAAATATAGCTTTAGAGAAATTGAAAATAAATACAACATATTATGGGAAGGAAGTAAAATTTATAAATGGAATGGTGAAAAGGATAACATTTTCACTATAGATACGCCCCCACCAACAATATCAGGAAAGTTGCACATTGGTCATATATTCAGCTATTGCCACGCAGATTTTATTGCAAGGTTTCAGCGTATGCTGGGAAAAGATGTATTCTATCCAATTGGGTTTGATGATAATGGGCTTCCCACTGAAAGGTTAGTTGAGCAAATCTATAAAACCCGCGCAAAAGAAGTTGGCAGAGAAAAATTTATAGAGATGTGCCATGAAGTTATTGAAAAGTCAAAACAAGAATTCAAGGAATTGTTTAAATCGGTCGGCATTAGTTATGATTGGAGTTTGGAATACCACACGATCAGCAAGGAAGCTGTAGCACTTTCTCAAATGTCGTTTGTTGATCTATATAATAAAGGGTATGTATGCAGGAAAATGCAACCTATTCTTTGGGATCCAGTTGATAAAACCGCAATTGCGCAAGCGGAAATAGAAGATAAAGTCTTTGAGTCATCTTTGAACACGATAGTTTTTTCCACTGAAAAAAATGAGCAGATTCACATCGCAACTACACGACCTGAGTTGCTTCCAGCATGCGTTGCGGTTTTTTGTCATCCAAAGGATGAACGCTATACTCAGCTGATTGGGAAGACAGCCATAGTGGCAATCACAGGGGCAAACGTTCCAATAATAGCTGATGATAAGGTCAAAATAGATAAAGGCACTGGACTTGTTATGTGCTGTACATTTGGTGATGAGCTCGACGTATATTGGCAGCAAAAGCATAATCTGCCGGTGACAATTATCATTGATCAGGATGGGAGGATGAACCTCCGTGACGGTGTCATTCCAGTGCTTGACACTGGAATCCAGGAAAAAAAGCAAGCTTCAGCTACTTGGGTGACAGAAGAAGCTGGTAATAGTGCTATTCCAACATGTAACAAAAGGACAGAAGGATGGATCCCAGTGTCTGGGCACTGGGATGACACTATAGGGGCTAATGAGATGATAGAGGAGACACACCCCCCAGTGCTTGACACTGGGATCCATGGACTAAAGGTTAAAGAAGCAAGAAAGAAAATAATTGAAATCTTGAGTGAAAAGGGCCTTTTGATAGAAAGTACTAACATTTCTCATTCCGTAAAGTGTGCAGAAAGATCTGGTGCGCCACTCGAGATATTACCTACTTATCAGTGGTTTATCAAGATTTTAGAACAAAAAGCTCAAATGTTAGATAAAGTAAGAGAATGTAATTGGCATCCAGAATCTATGCGTAAGCGCATGGAAGTGTGGATAGAAGGGCTAAGTTGGGATTGGTGCATCTCAAGACAGCGTTATTTTGGTGTGCCATTTCCAGTGTGGTACTCAAAACGTAAGGGAGAAGAAGGCAAAATCATTCTAGCTGAAGCAAAGGATTTACCTATAGATCCACTAAAAGGCTTGCCAAAAGGCTATAGCAAAGAGGAAATTACTCCAGATCAAGATGTGATGGATACTTGGGCTACAAGCGCAATCACTCCTCAGCTAAATGCACTGGCAGTAACAAGCGAGCTCGGTTTACCAAGCCATCGGTATGATAAGATATTTCCTGCAGATCTGCGCAGCCAAAGCCATGAGATAATAAGAACTTGGGCTTTTTATACGATTTTGAAGGCACATTATCATGCAGATTCACTGCCGTGGAAAAATATCATGATTAGTGGTTGGTGTTTGGCTGATGATAAAAAAAAGATGAGTAAATCAAAAGGTAATATCATCACTCCTCATGTAATGCTTGAAACCTATGGAGCTGACGTAGTACGCTATTGGGCAGCAAACTCAAGACTTGGAGTTGACACAGTCTACTCTGAAAATATCTTCAAAATTGGCAAACGACTTGTTACGAAACTTTGGAATGCTAGCAAATTTGTTTCCATGTTTATGGAAAAACATCAAGCATTGAGCATAAATTCCATCAGTGAGACGATGGATAAGTGGATATTGTCTAAGTTATACAAAGTTATAGAAAGAGCAACAAATAACCTATTACAGTTTGAATACTGCGAAGCTTTGAGCGCAATAGAAGAATTTTTTTGGAAAGATTTTTGTGATAATTACTTAGAGTTAGTTAAAAAACGTGCATATGGAGATGCATTGGACAGCGAGGCAAACATGAGTGCGAAACAGAGTTTGGCATATGTACTCAATATTATTTTGCGGTTATTTGCACCCTTTTTGCCATACATTACAGAAGAAATATATCATCAGTTGTATAGTTATAACTCCGTTCACAATAAAAGTAATTGGCCAAGCAAAGAAGAGCTTATCTACGATAAATATTCAGAGGAAATGGGAGATAATTTCGTGCAGATATTAAACCTCGTAAGAAAAATAAAAGCAGATAATAACGTATCAGTTAAGCACTTGATAAAAAAATTGACGATAAAAGCAAATGCAGAAGAGAGTAAGTTAAATCAGTCTGCGCAGGATGATTTGCAGGCAGTTTGCAATGTGGAAACGATAGAGTGGATGCAGTCTAAAACTGAAGAAGGGAAATACGTAGTGGATATAGATTTACATTGATTGTATATGTTTTGAATACGAGTATCAATAGTACTAGTTTATCACCTTTAGAAAAATATTGCTATGCCTTATGGATATAGTAGATAAGCTATAGGTAAGACAATTTTAATCAATATATACAAGACTGCTGAAGCTTTGTATATGGGTGATGAGCAATTTACTTAATAAAGATAATAAATTTTATTTTATAGCTAGTTCTCTGGCTACTCTTATGCTACTTACATCTTTAGTACTTATACCAATTCCCGCTATACAAGCAACGAATAGACAATAATGGAAAAAAAGCCATACTGGAGTAAGTAAAATAGCGAGGTTTAGATGGCATTAAGATCAAAATTATTGGATGAAAAAGTGGTGGAATCAGCAAAAGAGATGCTGAAGAAAGTAAGAAATAATGCGTATGTTGCAAAAAAACTAAATGCTGTAATTGCAGCAAAAAAGCACAGTATAACAGCTGTAGCAAAAATATGTTGCATTTCGAGAAAGGCAATTACTACATGGATAAAGCACATAAAATTTGGAAGAGAAGAAAAATTATTTTCTCCACCTCAACGCCGTAGAAAAACTATATTGAACCAAAGTCAACTTGAACAAATTGAGGTGTGGATAGAGGAAAACCCCAATATTACTATTAGAGAAATGAGAATAAGAATCCAAGAAAGATTTGGTTTGAATATCAGCAAATCCACAATACATCGTAATATGCAAAGAATGAAATTCTCATATATCACACCAAGACCAGTTCATAGTGGACAGGATAAAAATAAGCAAGAGGAGTTTAAAAAAAAACCTCAATGAAACTATTGTCATGCATTCTGAAAAAGAGCTATTTTTCTTCGATGAATCACGGTTTGGTACACATTCAAAAGTTGGACATGGGTGGTTTAAAAAAGGCAGTAGGACACAGGTTAAGGTAAAATTAGGTAGGGAAAATTTTTATCTCTATAGTGCAGTTAATCCCAGAAATGGAGAGAATTTTAGCTTATTTGCACCAAACGTCAACACTGCTTGTATAAATATATTCCTTGAACAGATGTCGCAATATTTAGGAATACGAAAGGCTTTTCTCGTGATGGATTGCGCTAGTTGGCATAAGTCAAAAAGTTTAAAGATACCTAAAAATATCGAAATTATATACCTACCACCATACTCACCTGACCTCAATCCTGTTGAGAGGTTTTGGTTATATATAAAACAGAACATTTTGCGCAATAAAATCTACGATACAATTGTTCTGCTTGAGAGCGCTTTGTGTAAATTTATTACCTCTCTTTCCCCTTCCACGGTTAAACAACTCTGCAATGCTTCTTATTTGGTTCATTAATAATGAGAGTTGGTATTAGCAGCTCAAATGAGCCTGCACTCGTGCGTAAAGTTTTTGCGTTTCTCCCATTTCTTCGGTTATTTTCTTCACTTTCAGCTGACATGTAGCTTTCTATTTCACCTTCCAGACTTGCCTCTAGCAACCTTTTTATAAACGGTGTTAATGCTCCATCTCTTCCTGTCAATGGTCTTCCTTCTCGTATAGATGACAGGATATTTGTTTCTAATTCTTTATAATCTACCAAACCAGTAGTTCTATTTGCTTGACTCATATCAAACCTCCATTTTTTATATCAATTTATTACTTTTTTTTCGGTTTGACACACTTTTTTGAACGTTCCCCAAGCAGTGTTGACGTTTGGTGCAAATAAGCTAAAATTCTCTCCATTTCTGGGATTAACTGCACTATAGAGATAAAAATTTTCCCTACCTAATTTTACCTTAACCTGTGTCCTACTGCCTTTTTTAAACCACCCATGTCCAACTTTTGAATGTGTACCAAACCGTGATTCATCGAAGAAAAATAGCTCTTTTTCAGAATGCATGACAATAGTTTCATTGAGGTTTTTTTTTAAACTCCTCTTGCTTATTTTTATCCTGTCCACTATGAACTGGTCTTGGTGTGATATATGAGAATTTCATTCTTTGCATATTACGATGTATTGTGGATTTGCTGATATTCAAACCAAATCTTTCTTGGATTCTTATTCTCATTTCTCTAATAGTAATATTGGGGTTTTCCTCCATCCACACCTCAATTTGTTCAAGTTGACTTTGGTTCAATATAGTTTTTCTACGGCATTGAGGTGGAGAAAATAATTTTTCTTCTCTTCCAAATTTTATGTGCTTTATCCATGTAGTAATTGCCTTTCTCGAAATGCAACATATTTTTGCTACAGCTGTTATACTGTGCTTTTTTGCTGCAATTACAGCATTTAGTTTTTTTGCAACATACGCATTATTTCTTACTTTCTTCAGCATCTCTTTTGCTGATTCCACCACTTTTTCATCCAATAATTTTGATCTTAATGCCATCTAAACCTCGCTATTTTACTTACTCCAGTATGGCTTTTTTTCCATTATTGTCTATTCGTTGCTTGTATAGCGGGAATTGGTATTAGAAATACATCATAAGGACCAAAATAAGCAAAATAATACAATCACAAACTTATCTATGCTACATGGACATTGTCACGATAATTTACACAGAAGTATGCATGAAAAGCACCAAGCTAGAGAGAAGCCGTATGAAGCGAAAGTTTCACGTACGGTTTTGAAGTCGAGTGAGGAGGGGCAACCTTCTTCACTTAGATAACAGTAAATTAACTATAGAACGACCAGTTCATCCTGGTTTAGGAATGGTTTACTAAGGGTTATCAATCCTCAAAAAAATTGGCGTAGGTTTGGGCAGTGTAATGTCTAAGCCTACGCACGCATTACACAGAGATTTTAAATCACGTTGTTCTTTTGGAATTTGCAATTGATCAAGCATCATTTCTGCTGACTTTGGAACAATTGGCTGCAATAAAATACCAATTATCCTGATGTATTCGAGTAGTTTGTAAATTACTAAATTCATACGCTCTCTGTCAGTTTTGCTTAATGTCCAGGGTGCACTTTTATCTATGTAAGCATTGGCCTTGGAAGAAATATTGATAATCAGGAGTATAATCTGGTTAAATTCATACTTTGATAGATGATTCATCACTTGATCAATTACGGCTTTGCAATTTGGTAAACTCTCATCATCTTTAAGCAAGTTGCGATCAACTACTGGTACAACTCCAGAACATTGCTTGTGCAAAAATGAAATTGTTCTTTGTACTAAATTGCCTATATTGTTTGCCAGTTCTGAATTTATTCGGCTAATCATATTTTTCTTACTGAAATTACCATCTTGACCAAAATTTGCTTCCCGAAGGAGAAAATAGCGTAATTGATCAACGCCAAACTCTTCTGCAAGACCAATTGGATCTATAACGTTACCAAGGGATTTGGATATTTTTTCTCCCTCGTTTAGCCACCAACCATGAACTGCTATTTGCTTTGGCAGTGATAAATCTGCTGCAAGAAGGATCGCTGGCCAGTATATAGCGTGAAAACGCAATATGTCTTTACCGATCACATGGACGTTAAAAGAGTTTGTCCAAAACTTCTTATATTCCTCATCTTCTATATTAGGAAAGCCTATTGATGTGAGATAGTTAGTGAGCGCATCTATCCAAACATAAATTACGTGCTTGTCATTCCCTGGTACTTTTATTCCCCAATTAAAACTAGTACGAGAAATCGAAAGGTCAGTTAGTCCTGATTTTACAAACGATACCACTTCATTTTTTCTGCTCTCAGGGAAGATAAAATTTGGCTGATTTTCATATAACTCTAGTAATTTATTTTGCCAACTTGACAAACGAAAAAAGTAGCTCTCTTCTTTTATCCACTGAACTTCAGCACCTGTTGGTGCTCTGCCATCTATCAACTCCGATTCTTGGTAAAACGCTTCGTCACGAACTGAATACCAACCTGAGTAAGAATCCAGATATATTTGTCCTCTCTCTTCAAGCCTATTCCATAAAGCTATAACTGCTTTTTCATGACGTTCTTCTGTGGTGCGAATAAAATCATCATAATCAAAGTTCATTAGCTCAGCCAATTTTCTGAACGTAACACTTATTTCATCTGTAAATTCTTTTGGCTCTATTCTCTTCGCTTTAGCTGCCTTTTCAATTTTTTGCCCATGTTCGTCTGTACCAGTAGTAAATTTGACGTTCTCTCCAGCTAATTTCATAAATCTAGCTGTAACATCACAGATAAGAGAAGTATATGCGTGGCCGATGTGTGGCTTGTCGTTTACGTAATATATTGGCGTAGTGATGTAAAAGCTCTCAAATTGCTCCATCTTGTAGTGCTTAAAGCTTTATCGTATCTGCACTAGTAATAAAAATCAATACATATCCTATCAGACAAGCAATCTGAAAATCCATTATACCGCTGCGTGTTGCAGCGGTATCCTGTAAGTGATTTACGCTTTAGAGTAAGCAGTTTGCTGTCCATAACCTCCAAAATGTTGTTCTGGATAAGAATTATCAAATACACCTTGAGGAGGAGCAGTTGGAGCAGTATTAGGATCTTGAGAAGAGTAACGAGGTGGTGGTTCAAGATTAGAAGAATCTCTAGAGCTGTACCCAGGTTCTCGTTTACGATAATAATCTACCGCTTCTTCAGCTTTCTTAATATTTTCTGACTCTTTCTCATGCTTCATATGAAAAGCCACACCACCAGCAAGACATACAAGAGAATTAATGCCAAGAATGACTAAACCCCAAACTGGTAAGACTGGGTTAATAGCGCAACCTATCAAAGCTGCTAAAGAAATTGCACCAACTGCAAATTCTATATTTCTGAACATTTTAAGTTTATTATCCAAGTAATCTACCTTTTCTGATTTTCTAGCCATTTTTTCGCTGCTGTTGTACCAAACACACATTAAAGCATGGAAAGCAACACATGCAACTACAGCTACTATCCCTAAAGCTAATAATTTCCTGTTGTCTTCTGCGTCTTTTTTCTTATCTTCTCTGCTTGGCTGGTTACTGCTACCGGAACCAAGGTTATTACCACTAAACAGGCTACGAAGTAGAAAATAATCCCAAAAATCTAAACCTCTATTATTGTGTACATGTACGTGTGTAACCTGAGGGCTTGTAGGTTGTTGCCTACTATCACATCGATCACTTCCTATATTGTGTTCATTAGTTGGGTTATAGCTCTTATACGCATTTTCAAAATTTTTATCACTCCAGTTCTCAATATTTTGCATACCATGAGAACGTAAAAATTCTTGAACATTCTTGTCACTGCCATTTTCTCTTATATAGGCAAGTGCATACCTTTTTAAAACACTATCGCGCATAGATATTCTCCTCAAATTAAGATTAAATTAATAAACAGTTATTACCATAAATTATATAGAATAATGTCTTCTTGTCAAGTTAGTCATAAACCTGTCAATATTCTTTCCACCAGCTCCTTTACTGTTGGTACGTTGCCATTCTCATAAAATGGGTCTTGCTTAAATTTGTACACATTGTGTCCAGAAAACATAAGTTCATTTTCAATATCACCGTTATGTATAATGTTTTGCAGTGTCTTTTGTATACAGAAGCTTCGTGGATCTGGTTTTTGCCCTGTTGAATGGTCACCATGATCTTTCCAATTGCTAAATAAGCAGTGACTCAAACATCCCATGCAATTAATTTGATCTTGTCTTATCTCCGCAAATTTGCCTGGTGTCACAAAAATAACAGTTGTATCTGGAGTTTTCATTACCTCTGTATACCCTACTTTAATCCATGCATTTGCTAGCTCTTTGTCTTTTGCAGTGAGGTAAATCTTTCTACCTCTGCTACCCATTGCAAATTCATTATTAAACTCTCCACTCACACTTTCTGAAAATTTTATTTGACGTGAATTTCGTTCCTGTAGCTCACGTATGAAGCTGTTTCTTACTGCAGATGAGTAGAACCCTGTTGGACTAAATTTATTTAAAAATACATCACCTTCTTCTAAAGTAAGTAATTTCTTTTTCCACTCCGTAGAAATCGGACTTTCTTTTGTTAAAAGTGGACGAGTGCCAAACTGAAAAGCTATTGGTCCGATTTGTAAATTGTCAAACCAATGTTCCCAATCCTTCAAATGCCACACTCCCCCTGCCATAACAATTGGCGTTTCAGCAAGACCAACCTCGTTCATGAAAGATCTAAGCTCTGCAACTCTTTCAAATGGAGCCTGCGGTAATTCTGGGTCTTCACTATTACTCAAGCCATTGTGACCACCAGCAAGCCACGGATCCTCATATATTACTCCACCAAGTAAAAAAGAAGATATTTTTTGGTAAGCACGTTTCCATAACGCTTTAAAAGCGCGCGCCGATGAGATAATAGGGTAGTAATAAACTTGATATTTAGCTGCAATTTCTCCAAGCCTGTAAGGCATACCAGCACCGCAAGTGATGCCATGAACTAAGCCTTTTGCTTTTTCTAATATGCCATGAAGGACTTGTTCTGCTGCCCCCATTTCCCAAAGCACGTTCATATGTATTCTTCCACGGCCCTTTGATGTTTCATTCGCTATTTTTGCTTGACTAACTCCAGCCTCAATACTATACTTAATTAACTCTTCGTGCTTTTCATTTCTTGTTTTACCTTTATAAATTAGTGGTACCAGCTTGCCATTGTCATCGATAAGTTTAGCATTTGCACCAGAAAACGTACCAACAGCATCTGCTGCAGCGAATGCCCCACTTGATCTTCCATCACTGATTGCAATGCCTTTGCCGCCCTCGATGATCGGCCAGACTTTTTTCCCTGAAATCACTATCTTTTTTATCTTATTTTTCAACATTTCCTCTTAATCTTTCACTCTATTTTACTCAATTACTAAAAAAATAATAGCTTTTCTTTTTTATATATGCATTCAGTTTTAAATAGGCATAGGAGATGCTATAAATATAGTTTTATAAGAAATTTGCTATATGATCATAGGTTTAACAGGTGGAATTGCAGCTGGAAAGAGCTTTGTAGCCAATTGCTTTAAAGAATTTGGTGCCGTTGTGTTTGATGCCGACTCTGTCGTGCACCAGCTTTATAAAGTAAACAAAAACATAATAAGTTACGCAGAAGAAAAATTTCCTGGGGTGATAGTAAATGGAAAAATAGATAGAACAGTATTATCTAAATATTTTTTAGCTTATGATGAAAATTGGAAGCAATTTCAGTCTTTAGTGCATTCCGCTGTGCGAAATGAATTAGAAATTTTTATTGCTCAGGAGAAAGAAAACGACGGAAAGTTTCTAGTTCTAGACATTCCACTCCTGCTGGAAACTAGATTCCGTTTATATTGCGATTTTATTGTCTTTATCCATGCAGATAGGGCTGTACAAGCTCAAAGGATCAGTGAGCGTAATATGGATAAAAAAAAGCTGGATCTAATGTCTAGTATTCAGCTACCTATTGAAGAAAAAAAGCAAATGAGCGACTTTATCATCGATACCAGCGCAAATGTTTTTTCTCAAGTGAAAGATATAATAGACTCGTTAGACCTCAGCACGTGATACGGTTATTCTCTACTATATTACTCCGAATTTTAGCTATACTATCAGCAGATTTTACCATTAAAATTTCAAACCTTGAGCCTGCATTCAAAAACGATTCTACTGATCTGCCGAAAAAATCATATCTCCATCCCTTGAATAGTTTATCTATCTGCCCAGATATTGAGCCAGCCAACTCATCTTTTGATGAAATTAACTTTCTTGATATGTTATTTTCCTTACATTTGCTCTCCAAAATAATCGAGAGTATATCAAATACAGATTTATCATAATTATCTGACAGAGTATAATTTTGCTGCACAAATTCCTTCTCATTCTCATTGAAAATATCTATAAATTCTAATAAATCTTCCTCTTTTATATTTTTTGTATTTCTCTTAAGGTCATCTAAAATGTCATCAATATGTTCCACGTTTTTTTCAATTAAACCAGTTATTACGGCATTATTGACTACCTTATTACGATTTATATTGTAACGCTGTGCTAAGGTCTCTTGCCACTCACTAACTGCTTTAACAGTTAACATCAACCTTGGATTTGCTTCATAGTTAAATTTGATCCTCCTCCATGCATCTTTTGGACTATGTAAATACTTATTTATATCAGCTACTGACCCCATCTCTTCTTGAAACCAACCCATCCTATTGTTTTCTTCAAGCTTATTGCACAATATTTGGTATAGGTCATATAGGTATACCACGTCGTTTACTGCATAATCTAATTGATTCTCGGATAACGGCCTTCTTAACCAGTCTGAATTTTTAGCTTTAATTTTATCCAGTGCTATTCCTTGATATTGCTCTACTACTTTTGAATAACCAATAAAGTCATGATAATAATGGCAAAACATAGCAGCAACTTGGGTATCAAAAATGGGAGTAGGAACATATTTAAACACAGTGAGTAAGGATTCTATATCCTGCCGGCAGCTATGAAACACTTTGATTATCCCCTGATTTAGCATTATTTTCTTAATGAATGATAAATCAATTTCTGGCACTAATGCGTCTACAATAAAACTCTTCTCTCCGTAAGAAATTTGAATTAACGATAATTTTGGGTAGTAGGTTAAATTGTTTCTAATGAACTCCGTGTCAACTGATATAAATTTTAGATCTTTTTCCATCAGTCCTTCACATGCATTTTCCAGTTCCGACGTCGTACTAATTAGCATATATTTTTTATTCAGTGGCCATATTTTACTACTTATATTAAATCTTTGCAATTGATTGCAATTCAGAGCGCAACTGTATGATAACTAACTCTTCTGTAAATATACAATTTTGCCAGATACAACGGTACGTATTACGCGCCCTTTCACTTTGCGTCCATCGAAAGGGGAATTCTTTGATTTACTAGCAAAGTTGTCAATTTTAATTTCCCATTCATGATCCAAATCAACTAAAATTAAGTCGGCTGCAAGGTTTTTCTGTATGCGGCCACGTGGTACATGTATGATATCTGCAGGCTTATATGTCAATTTTGCAAGCACATCAAGTAGACCCATTTGTCCACTGTGATATAGTTCAAGTGAAATGGGCAGCATTGTTTCAAGGCCAATAATACCAAATAAAGCATTTTCAAGTGGCAAATCTTTAGAACTAAGATCATGCGGAGCATGATCGGTTGCAATACAATCAATCACACCTGTCTTTAAACCTTCAACCATAGCTAAACGATCTTCCTCAGTACGTAGTGGCGGATTCATTTTTGCGATTGCCCCATGTTGCTTTACTATATCTTCAGTAAAAGTAAAGTGATGAGGAGTTACTTCACATGTAACATTTAATCCCAAACCTTTTGCACGTTTAATAGCATCAAGTGAATCTTTTGAAGAAACATGTAAAATATGATAGTGTACATTTTCTATGTCCTTCATTAGCAGTATATCACGAGTTACCATAACCGACTCTGACGCACTCAAGATTCCCTTTACTCCCAATTCTTCAGAAATCTTACCCTCGTTAATCGCGCCACCAGCAGATAAATTTAAATCTTCTGCATGTTGAGCAATAGGAACACCAAGCATACTTGAATAAAGCAGTGCCTGTCTCATAATCATTGGATTCATAACTGGCATACCATCATCGGTGAACCCAACTGCACCTGCTTCCTTTAAAAGCGCCATTTCAGTTAATTTTTCTTCCGAAGTAGTAATTTTGGCGTAAAATTCAACATTCACATGCGAAGTTTCAAATGCTCTATATTTCAAATACTTAGCTAAGACAACACTATCAATTGCTGGAACAGTGTTTGGCTGGCAAACTACAGTTGTAACGCCCCCCGAAGCTGCAGATTTACTGCCTGTATGTATAGTTTCTTTATGCTCTTGACCTGGTTCACGAAAATGTACGTGAATGTCAATAAGGCCTGGCATTAGAACAAACCCTTTACAGTCTATTGTTTCATCAACCCCATTTGGAACTCCATTTGAAAATAATGATTCACCAAAGTCAACAATTTTATCCCCTTCAGTCAATAATGAACCTTTTATATCAAGCTTAGTTTCGGGATCGATAACACGAGCATTAATATATGCAATTTTATAGCCTTCCTTTTGGCCTTTCTGCAATAAATTCCAATATTGTGTCATTATATTTAAGTATCGATTACAAAATAAATCTAAAGTTTTTTTAGTAAAACACAACCAAATTAAAGTGATGGTATAATAACTAGCAATAAAGAATATTTAAATTAATACTCAAGCAGCTATTCTATAACTATCATTTTCGATTTTAACATTATTAAGTGCGGTATTTGCCTTATAAGAACAGTAGCATCCTACTGCAAGAAAGGTTAATGCAGTTACAGCAAGTGAAATACATATTGCTAAATGAAAAATTGTTAGACTTGCGCTAACAGCAAGTGCTGTAGATGATGCAAAAGAAACAGCGGGGGAACGTTCAAAAAAGTGTGTCAAACCGAAAAAAAAAGTAATAAATTGATATAAAAAATGGAGGTTTGATATGAGTCAAGCAAATAGAACTACTGGTTTGGTAGATTATAAAGAATTAGAAACAAATATCCTGTCATCTATACGAGAAGGAAGACCATTGACAGGAAGAGATGGAGCATTAACACCGTTTATAAAAAGGTTGCTAGAGGCAAGTCTGGAAGGTGAAATAGAAAGCTACATGTCAGCTGAAAGTGAAGAAAATAACCGAAGAAATGGGAGAAACGCAAAAACTTTACGCACGAGTGCAGGCTCATTTGAGCTGCTAACACCAAGAGATAGGGAGGGAAGCTTTGAACCACAAATAGTCAAAAAAAGGCAAACAAGCCTACATCCAGAACTTGAAGCAAAGGTCTTAAGCACATATGCCAGTGGCATGGGATACAGAGATATAGCTTCACATGTTGAGGAAATATATGACCACAAAATATCAGCAGCAGAGATATCTAGTATTACCGATAAACTGCTACCAGTAATCAATGAATGGCGCAGCCGCCCACTGCAATCAGTGTATCCAATAGTATTTATGGATGGCATGTTTTTTAAGGTCAAGGAGGACGGACATTGCATAAGTAAATGTATGTATAATATATTGGGCATAAATCAAAATGGCAGAAAAGAAGTATTAGGTTTTTATTTGGCTGAAAGTGAAGGAGCTAACTTCTGGTTGGGAGTACTAAATGACCTCAAAGAAAGAGGAGTAGAAGATATTCTAATTGCCTGTATTGATGGGCTAATACCAATTCCCGCTATACAAGCAACGAATAGACAATAATGGAAAAAAAGCCATACTGGAGTAAGTAAAATAGCGAGGTTTAGATGGCATTAAGATCAAAATTATTGGATGAAAAAGTGGTGGAATCAGCAAAAGAGATGCTGAAGAAAGTAAGAAATAATGCGTATGTTGCAAAAAAACTAAATGCTGTAATTGCAGCAAAAAAGCACAGTATAACAGCTGTAGCAAAAATATGTTGCATTTCGAGAAAGGCAATTACTACATGGATAAAGCACATAAAATTTGGAAGAAAAGAAAAATTATTTTCTCCACCTCAACGCCGTAGAAAAACTATATTGAACCAAAGTCAACTTGAACAAATTGAGGTGTGGATAGAGGAAAACCCCAATATTACTATCAGAGAAATGAGAATAAGAATCCAAGAAAGATTTGGTTTGAATATCAGCAAATCCACAATACATCGTAATATGCAAAGAATGAAATTCTCATATATCACACCAAGACCAGTTCATAGTGGACAGGATAAAAATAAGCAAGAGGAGTTTAAAAAAAAACCTCAATGAAACTATTGTCATGCATTCTGAAAAAGAGCTATTTTTCTTCGATGAATCACGGTTTGGTACACATTCAAAAGTTGGACATGGGTGGTTTAAAAAAGGCAGTAGGACACAGGTTAAGGTAAAATTAGGTAGGGAAAATTTTTATCTCTATAGTGCAGTTAATCCCAGAAATGGAGAGAATTTTAGCTTATTTGCACCAAACGTCAACACTGCTTGTATAAATATATTCCTTGAACAGATGTCGCAATATTTAGGAATACGAAAGGCTTTTCTCGTGATGGATTGCGCTAGTTGGCATAAGTCAAAAAGTTTAAAGATACCTAAAAATATCGAAATTATATACCTACCACCATACTCACCTGACCTCAATCCTGTTGAGAGGTTTTGGTTATATATAAAACAGAACATTTTGCGCAATAAAATCTACGATACAATTGTTCTGCTTGAGAGCGCTTTGTGTAAATTTATTACCTCTCTTTCCCCTTCCACGGTTAAACAACTCTGCAATGCTTCTTATTTGGTTCATTAATAATGAGAGTTGGTATTAGCTAAAGATGCACGAAGATCTTCCTTTACATCATTTAAATCACGAGTACCATGATAAGCTATAGTTACTTCATTACCTTTAATAAAAATATAACCAGCATCTCGATTGTATGAGTTGTTACCCTTCAAAGCATAGCCAACATCTTGTGATTTTAATTTATAACCATCATCTGAGCAATATTGATCTTGAATGAGGTCATTGTCATAAAATTTTATAATTTTATAACCTTCTTTTTCAAGCTGCCTTCTAGTTTTGTATCCATCTTTCTCTAGTTTTTCGTCCACATTACCATAGGAAATCTTGCTGAAGGTACACATTTCTCGTAATTTTTCTTCATCAAATCCTGCAATTTTTCCTGTTATCAGATCAGTAAAGTCAGAAGCATCCTTTAACTCATACCAACTCTCATTATTAATGAACCAAATAAGAAGCATTGCAGAGTTGTTTAACCGTGGAAGGGGAAAGAGAGGTAATAAATTTACACAAAGCGCTCTCAAGCAGAACAATTGTATCGTAGATTTTATTGCGCAAAATGTTCTGTTTTATATATAACCAAAACCTCTCAACAGGATTGAGGTCAGGTGAGTATGGTGGTAGGTATATAATTTCGATATTTTTAGGTATCTTTAAACTTTTTGACTTATGCCAACTAGCGCAATCCATCACGAGAAAAGCCTTTCGTATTCCTAAATATTGCGACATCTGTTCAAGGAATATATTTATACAAGCAGTGTTGACGTTTGGTGCAAATAAGCTAAAATTCTCTCCATTTCTGGGATTAACTGCACTATAGAGATAAAAATTTTCCCTACCTAATTTTACCTTAACCTGTGTCCTACTGCCTTTTTTAAACCACCCATGTCCAACTTTTGAATGTGTACCAAACCGTGATTCATCGAAGAAAAATAGCTCTTTTTCAGAATGCATGACAATAGTTTCATTGAGGTTTTTTTTTAAACTCCTCTTGCTTATTTTTATCCTGTCCACTATGAACTGGTCTTGGTGTGATATATGAGAATTTCATTCTTTGCATATTACGATGTATTGTGGATTTGCTGATATTCAAACCAAATCTTTCTTGGATTCTTATTCTCATTTCTCTAATAGTAATATTGGGGTTTTCCTCCATCCACACCTCAATTTGTTCAAGTTGACTTTGGTTCAATATAGTTTTTCTACGGCATTGAGGTGGAGAAAATAATTTTTCTTCTCTTCCAAATTTTATGTGCTTTATCCATGTAGTAATTGCCTTTCTCGAAATGCAACATATTTTTGCTACAGCTGTTATACTGTGCTTTTTTGCTGCAATTACAGCATTTAGTTTTTTTGCAACATACGCATTATTTCTTACTTTCTTCAGCATCTCTTTTGCTGATTCCACCACTTTTTCATCCAATAATTTTGATCTTAATGCCATCTAAACCTCGCTATTTTACTTACTCCAGTATGGCTTTTTTTCCATTATTGTCTATTCGTTGCTTGTATAGCGGGAATTGGTATCAGTATCGTTATTTAACTTAGTGTCTTTAAAACGCTCTATATTACTCCACGTTTTAATTAGCTCAGAAGTTCCTAGCTCATTAAGGTTAAAACCTTGATCTTCTAATTCGTTCTTAAATGGTTCTAGCGCCTCAATTGCGCACCCTTTTATTTCATTATGATCAATATATACAATACTATCGCTAGTAGAATCCATACTTTGATCATGAGTAATACTTGGCATATTTTTACCTACTATTTTAGTATATCATTAATTAAGCATTTGATCAAATTTATCAATAAAACTATTAAAATTTTCTTATTTTTAACGAATTTAATTCACTTTATCACGCTTAAGACTTTTATTTGTGACAACCACTGTGTCTGCGATCTTATCATGCCAAGTTTGGTAGCGTTTGTCGAAACTTGCCCATATAAAACCCAAGAATAATGGTGCAGTTGACAATATAAAGGAAAAAAACCTTTTTGTCGCTTGTCTTAGGGTCGGTTTTTCAAAAGTTTGTGCATTCACAACTCTGAGTCCAAGTAGTAATTTTCCAGGCGTGGCAGCAAACCTTATCCACATATATGCTACATAACTAAAAAGCATAATGAATTGGACTATTTGATTTAGGATCAGTAGCTTAACGAGTCTACTCTGCATTGCTATTTCTTCTGCAGATAATGGCACTTGCATCTGATATTTTGCTGCAATTTGACTTAATATTTTACTACTCTCTGAGCTCATGAAGAGTTGATTTAAGGCTTGACCGCAAAATTGCAAAAATAAAACGATAATAATTAAATCAAGCAATACCGAGATATAGCGTCTAAGTCCCGTTACGTAACATATTCCATTATCATCCTTTTTCACCTTTTGAATAGCATTTATAGAAGAAAAAATGGAAAATAAACGATTAAAAAACTTCTGTAACATAAAGCACTTTCCAATGTTTGAGTGCCCCTGGCCGGACTTGAACCAGCATACTTTTGCAAGCAACAGATTTTGAGTCTGCCGTGTCTACCATTCCACCACAGGGGCCTACTTTAATGCTATAAGCAACACAAGATTAGTCAAATTTTTTATCTTTTAAGTAAGGACTGAATATTCTACAATAATCAATCATTACTCTGAAAACTTAAAATGAATGAATTAGTTAACCTCATTGATTCAAGAGAAGAAATATGTAAATTGCCACATAATTTAGAAGCAGAGCAAATGCTCATTGGTGCAATGATTCGTGATAATAGAATTTGTGATGCAGTTGAAGATATAATTGCAGCAGATAATTTCTATGATCCACTACATCAAAGCATTTTTACCCAGATATCTAAAACCAGAAAACACGGCATAGTTGCCAATGAACTGAGCCTCAAGATGTTTTTTGAAAATGATAAAGCATTTGCCGAATGTGGTGGAGTTGAGTACCTAGCAAAGCTTGCAGCAAAGGCAAGTATTGCACTTGATATCTATAGCTTGACTAGAATAATCCGTGATACTTATTTAAGAAGGTGCTTAATCAAGCTCGGTCAGGAGATAGTTGACGATAGTTATAACTACGATATTGAAAATCCTGCACAGGTACAAATTGAGCAAGCAATGACAAAATTGTTCAACTTAGCAGTAAAAAAGCAAGGTGAGAAAACATACATAAAGCTTGCAAGTTCAATTAAAGATGTGGTTGAGAAGATCAGCAAGCTGAAGAATAACCCAGAGTCGCTAGGTATTACAACCGGACTTCAAGATCTAAACCAGCTTCTTGGTGGTTTGCAGAAATCTGATCTGTTAATTATAGCTGCAAGACCTTCAATGGGGAAGACAGCATTGGCGCTGAACATCGCACTTAATGCTTGTAAGATTTTGCAAAAAAGAACAGATAAACAACACTATGTAGCGTTTTTCTCACTTGAAATGTCAGCAGAGCAATTGACCGCAAGATTGATTACTATAGATTCAGGCATTGGTTATTATAAGGCAATGACTGGAAGAATTAGTGATTTTGAATTACATGAATTCATTAATGCTAGTACAGATCTATCCGAATTACCTTTCATCATAGATGACACTCCTGCTCTATCAATTAGTGCCCTTCGTACCAGAATACGATTGCTATATCAACTATACAATGTAGAGGTGGTATTTATCGATTATCTGCAATTAATTCGAGGAACAACAAAAAGGAGTAGTGAAAATAGAGTGCAAGAAATCTCAGAAGTGACGCAGGGTTTAAAAGCAATTGCAAAGGAACTAAACATTCCCATTGTTGCACTATCACAGCTCTCTCGTTCTGTTGAGCAAAGGGATGATAAAAAACCACAACTTTCTGATTTACGTGATTCAGGAAGCATAGAGCAGGATGCGGATATAGTAATGTTCCTCTATAGAGAAGAATATTATGAATTAAGAAAGCAACCAAATGAAGGAAGTAATAAACATCGAGAGTGGCAAGAGAAAATGGAGAAAATTAGAAATATTGCAGAGCTGATCATTGCAAAACAAAGAAACGGGCCAATTGGCAGTGTGAAGCTACATTTTGACTCCAATAGAGGTGCATTTAAAAATTATACAGAAAGATATAGTCTGTAGTGGTCTTTAGGAATGCTGGAAGTGTTCAACAAACCATACGCGTTTAAGGAGCTATCGTGAAATATAGCAATATTTAAGATTGGCATTTTATTTGTTACATTTATTTTTTTAGGAAATTCTTATCTAGGATAAGATAATTTTTTAAAAAAATCTATAAATTACTAACTTTATTACTTAATATATAAAATAGTTTTTTCTTATTTCCTTTCTTCCTTATGCCACTTTTTCTTAACTTGATACGTATGGTTTATTTAACACTTCCGATATACAACTAAAAAATAGCAAATTCTCTATAACTTGAATATAATTTTAGCTTTACCTAAACAGAAAGATGAATTACTTAATGGATTTTGTTTTAACATCTCTTTCCTTGCCACTTTTTATTACTGAGAATTATTTGTTAATTACTGCGTTGATCCCACTTTTAAGTGCATTAGCTATTTTTTTTACTAGTAAATGGCCCAGAGTGAACAATAGCGTTACTGTTGCTTCTTCTATGCTTCTATTTGCGTATACATCTCTATGCACTTTATATTGGGTATATGGTGATCATTCTCAATTTATTCTCATGGATTTTGGTAATAATTTGCACATTAGTTTAAAGCTAGAGTCTACCGGAGTAATATTCAGTTTATTAATATCGTTTTTATGGATACTAACCAGTATATATGCAATATGTTATATGCAGAATAACTATGCTGATAGCAATCGCTCAAGTTTTCTATGCTTTTTTTCAATATCGATTAGCTGTGCAATGTTTATTGCTTTTTCTAGAGATTTGCTCACTACATTTGTTTTTTATGAGCTTCTAACTATTAGTACATACCCTCTGGTTACTTACAACTCAACAAATGAATCAATGATTGCAGGGCGCTATTACTTTGGCGTGCTATTTTTCTCCTCTTTGGTATTATTTTTTCCTGCAATAGGCCTTTTATATAATGAATTTCATACTTTAGACTTTGTAAGTGGTGGAATATTCAAATTTGATACTTCACTCATCACTTTCATTGCAGTGTGTTTTGCTATGCTGATTTATGGAATAGGAAAAGCTGCATTAATGCCAATGCATTTTTGGTTACCAAAAGCAATGGTTGCACCAACTCCTGTGAGTGCACTATTACATGCTGTTGCTGTTGTGAAATCCGGAGTTTTCATCATCATAAAAGTTATATTATACACTTTCGGCGTCGATAACATGCAACGTTTTGTGCAGCAAAATTGGTTTGCTGGAGGGTGGCTTCCGTACGCTGCTGGATTTACTATTATTACTGCATCATTGATTGCATTAAAGCAAAAAGAATTAAAGAAATTGCTTGCTTACTCTACCATCTCTCAATTGTCGTATATTATATTATTTGCTTCAATTTTTAGTGAGTTCAGCATGAGGGTTGCAATTTTTCAATTAGTTTGCCACGCATTTGCAAAAATCACTTTGTTTTTCATTGCCGGAGCAATAATAACAAAAACAGGTGAGAAATATATAGATAAGATTTATGGTATAGGATGCAGTATGCCAATTAGCATGACAGCATTTGCTATAGGTGCATTGTCTATGATAGGGGTGCCGCCTGCTCCGACTTTTTGGGGTAAATTTCTCATTTTTCAAGCTGTTTTCAACTCTGGCAATGTAATACTTTCTGTGTTTGTAACTCTAGTGTTAATTGTTAGTACTATACTCAACGCTCTATACTTCTTACCAATAATTTACAATGCCTTTTTCTTAAAATCTTCTAGAAATTATTTTGTTAAAAAGACACCAATGCTTCTAATTTTACCTCCAATTGTTACTGCTGTATGCACTTTAGTTATTTTTTTTAGCTACCAAGTAATATTTTAAATGTAATCACCTGTATTTATAACCGCTAACAATAAATTTAAATGGTATTATACCAGCTAGAGTTGCTTTCATATTTGACAAAGTAAAGCTAACCTCCACAGCATAGTCTTTCATCTTCTTATTTTGCTCAGCTGTAAAAACTACAGTGGCATTTCCAGCGAATGTAACTAAGTCCTTGGTCGATCGGTCAATAGATAGTGTTGTTACGTTTGTATTGGTAATTTTTCTTTTGGATGAAATAGCTTCATTGTTTACTTTTTCCTGAAAGTCTTGATAGATTTTATATACAGAATTGTTTTTTATAAAATTTTCTTGATACTTTTGCTCAACAGTCTGAAAGGACTCATATGCTTCAATGTATTGACTTACCAAGTACCTTGCTATGGAAGTGTATTCATCTTCTTTTTCACTAAAACTAAGTTTATGTATTGTAGAAAACTCATCTTCTGTGTGGTTCGTGTACTTCACAAAATTTAAATCTTTTTTAACAGGAAGTAATAGGTATATGTTTAGTAATGATAAAAATAAACATACTAAGAGAAGTAACGCTATTAACGCCATCCAAGATCTTTCTACAACGCAGAACAGGTATCTGTGGCAATACCATTCTACTGCTTTCCTGAAATAACTTTTGTTTTTTACTGATTCAACTTCCATAACCTAATTATAATAACTCTAAAAAAACTTTAAAATATGTCTAAATTTTCCAAAATAGGATGAATGATTATATCACCTTGTTCTGCAATAAGATGAAATTTATCAATTTTCTTCACATCTAAATTTATCATTTTTAAACTGAAGCTTTCAGGATCATAAGTATTACTTTCTGCACTTTTGTGATAATTATAGTAGTGTAATTTATTTTGATCATCAAAATAACCAAATTCATCAGCAAGTGTTCCCACTTCTTTGCCTTTAGCGTCTCTGATACCAACTCTCATTATTAATGAACCAAATAAGAAGCATTGCAGAGTTGTTTAACCGTGGAAGGGGAAAGAGAGGTAATAAATTTACACAAAGCGCTCTCAAGCAGAACAATTGTATCGTAGATTTTATTGCGCAAAATGTTCTGTTTTATATATAACCAAAACCTCTCAACAGGATTGAGGTCAGGTGAGTATGGTGGTAGGTATATAATTTCGATATTTTTAGGTATCTTTAAACTTTTTGACTTATGCCAACTAGCGCAATCCATCACGAGAAAAGCCTTTCGTATTCCTAAATATTGCGACATCTGTTCAAGGAATATATTTATACAAGCAGTGTTGACGTTTGGTGCAAATAAGCTAAAATTCTCTCCATTTCTGGGATTAACTGCACTATAGAGATAAAAATTTTCCCTACCTAATTTTACCTTAACCTGTGTCCTACTGCCTTTTTTAAACCACCCATGTCCAACTTTTGAATGTGTACCAAACCGTGATTCATCGAAGAAAAATAGCTCTTTTTCAGAATGCATGACAATAGTTTCATTGAGGTTTTTTTTTAAACTCCTCTTGCTTATTTTTATCCTGTCCACTATGAACTGGTCTTGGTGTGATATATGAGAATTTCATTCTTTGCATATTACGATGTATTGTGGATTTGCTGATATTCAAACCAAATCTTTCTTGGATTCTTATTCTCATTTCTCTGATAGTAATATTGGGGTTTTCCTCTATCCACACCTCAATTTGTTCAAGTTGACTTTGGTTCAATATAGTTTTTCTACGGCGTTGAGGTGGAGAAAATAATTTTTCTTCTCTTCCAAATTTTATGTGCTTTATCCATGTAGTAATTGCCTTTCTCGAAATGCAACATATTTTTGCTACAGCTGTTATACTGTGCTTTTTTGCTGCAATTACAGCATTTAGTTTTTTTGCAACATACGCATTATTTCTTACTTTCTTCAACATCTCTTTTGCTGATTCCACCACTTTTTCATCCAATAATTTTGATCTTAATGCCATCTAAACCTCGCTATTTTACTTACTCCAGTATGGCTTTTTTTCCATTATTGTCTATTCGTTGCTTGTATAGCGGGAATTGGTATGACTAGCTCAAATAGATCAATTACATGGTTTTCAGATCCAGACTCAATAGGACCTTCTGTAGCAAAAAACTTAGGTACATGATCAACATACTCCTTAAGTCTTAGATTATGAGTCTTTTTTACACTACTAAAATCCACGAATTTATATTCATCTGAAAGACCAGAATATTGTGGATCATACTTTTTATATTCAAAAAACTCATTACCTAAAAAATTACAAAACGTTAGTTTATAGTCATCATGATTGAGTTTAATAACTTTAAGATAATGAAAATCTCTAGGAATCTTTACTTCTTCTTTCGTAATATGATTAAGTATGACTAACTCGCCACTGAGCATGCGATAGCCAATTTTTGGCAAAGTAGCTATATTGATTGCCTTATTGAGCTTAAAATTTGCTTCATAGATACCACTTGACAGCTCCTTCCCTTTTTCTAAGAACCTGTACATGATCTCAAGAAAGGAATAAACTAAGAGATAATGTATATAAGTTAGGATATATGAGGAGTGTATACCCAAGTGATATAAGTCGGGAAAGATTTGAGATTATATTACCAGATCTAGAATCCTGTAGAAAAAAAACAAAACCAAGAAAACTGGATTTATATGAGTTATTTTGCGGTGTACTTTATGTGCTAAAAAGTGGCTGTCAGTGGCGAATGCTACCAAAAGAGTTTCCAAAATGGCGCAATTGTTACGATTACTTCAAGAGATGGAGTAAAAAACCGAATGAAGATAGAGAAAGTGTTCTAGAAATTGTCTTAAAAAAAATTAGTTGGAGAGGTTCGTTTCAACAGTGGTCGGAATACAAAAACAAGCTTCTGCATCATTGATGCTCAAAGTGTAAAAAACACCGATATTGCTGAAGAAAAAGGTTATGATGCCGGCAAGAAAATTTCAGGAATAAAGCGTCATATTGCAGTAGATACGCAAGGTTTGCCACATGCAATTTATATTACTACAGCTAATATCGGAGATCGTACTGCTGCTGTAGAGATGATTTGTAACGCAAGAAAAAATCTTTCCGAAGTTCAAAATATACTAGTTGATGCAGGTTATACAGGAGAAAATTTTGCAACTCAAATAAAAACGACTATTGGTGCAACCGTTGAAGTAATAAAACGAAGTGAATTACATACCTTTGTTGTATTGCCAAAAAGGTGGGTTGTAGAGCGTTCTTTTGCTTGGCTGGAAAAGTGTAGACGGTTATGGAAAAATTGCGAGCGTAAACTCAATACTAGACTACAAATGGTCGTTCTAGCTTTTACTGCCTTGCTCCTCAAAAGATTATGAACAGGCTCTAAAGTGACGTCTTGATCTGAAGCTATATTCTTGATTAAACTCAATTCTTTCTGCATGTTCAATATGGTTTTTGTTAAAACTTCTATTGATTGCCATACGGTTAATTTATTATCAGTCAAGTTATATACTTTAAGTATTAAATTATCAGGATTTTATCATGAATTTATGTTAAAAGTATTATATTTTTGTGTCATGATGTTAACTACATTAGCTAAAACGTGTTTTTTATCTAAGCGAAATTGCTTTGCAGTAACGAAAAGTTCATCTATTTCTTTCCACTGACTTAGCAAAATTTCAACATTATTTACTTCTTTCTTTATACTTTCTAAAATGGAGGTTTGAATGATATGTGATGCTAGTTCTAGCTCAATTTCACTATTAATTATTTTGTTAATTATATCGGAATTATTTAGATTACGGAAAAATGTATAAAAATATTTATATGACTCATAAACACCACTGTTTATTACATCAATTATCACCCCTGGCGTTCCAGGAAATAAAGTAATGACTTCATCAAATATTTTATCGTCAAATTTACATTGAGATGAAACAACTTGCTTTGTTTCATCGTAAGTTAATGGAAGTAAATTTAGCTGAAAACACCTACACCTAATAGTAGTTTGTATATCATATGGCTTATGGCTAATTATAAGTATTTTGGAATTTTTTGGCGGCTCCTCTAATATTTTCAATATTGCATTTTTAGCATTATTAGTCATTGCCTCTAAGCTATCTATTATAGCTATTTTATATTCTGATTGAATAGGACTTAAGTGAAGAAAGTCTTTCATTTCTCTCACCTTTTCTACTCCTATTGTATCACCTTCAACAATTCGTAAGTCTAATGCTACTTCATCATAATTTTTGACAAGAAACCAATTAGAAAAGGATTTTGCGAATGTCGCTTTTCCTATACCTTTTTTACCACAGATCAGCCAAGATTGAACAGATAAATTGTTCATTATCTTTTTTTTTGCTTGGTTGTGGCCTATCACCTTTTTCATTCTTTCTCCTATAGATCTTGGTTTAAAAATGCGTTATTTATTGTTTGTAATGAAATTTTGCCTTTCCTTAAAACCTTAATCTTATCTCCAGTTAAGTCAATAATAGTAGATTCTATACCAGAAACTAGTTCATCATCTTCAACAACTGCAGATAAGTGTTGCTTAATAGACTGAGGTATATCGCTTGCTTTGCATATACTTTTTTTTCCTGAAATATTAATACTAGTTGCAACTATTGGAGTTTTCAGTTCATTTAATATCGAAATCGCAATAGGATGATCAGGAATTCTTATGCCTATACTACCTTTAAAGAATTCATTTGGTAATATGTTATTATTTTTAAGTGGTAAAATATAGGTCATTGGTCCAGGAGAAAAGTAGTTTATTAAATTGATATATTCTTCTTTTACCTTTGCTATATTTGTCAAATTATCAACATCACTAACAAATATAGAGAGTGGCTTGTTTTGAGAACGCTTCTTTATCCGGTATATTTTTTCTATAGATTCGTGATCTAGCGCATTACAAGCAAGAGCATATACTGTTTCTGTTGGAAAGCACGCTAACAAATTATTTTGTATTGCGTTTATTACTTCAAATATCATATAGCTAAGCTTATGTTTACAATATCCCTGATTATCTCGCTATATGATAGCAATTAAGATACCGAAATGGCTAGTGTTGCATGCTTACAGTAAATTTTATCAGCAACTGCTCGTTTTTACAACAAATCCGCTACAACCCAAACTCCTCATTAACTTTATCAACTATCGTTTGTGGCGGATCGTCTCCCCATCCTGAACATAAAATCTCTCCATAATCTGCAACATCTATAGAGCCAGTTCTGCTTTTCGCTAGAAACATTTCTCTTTTTTCTTTATCAACTAATACATAGTGCCAAGCTGACCTTCCACGATCTTTACCACGAACTAAGTATATGAGATCTGATCTACTTCTTCTTGTTGCATCGGCAAAGGATCTTTCATTGATAGTTCTGCTTTTACTCTTTATGCCGCCACTTTCAGAAAAAGCTTCCTTGGCTTCAGCTTTTTTGTTTGCCAATTCAGAAATTTTTCCTTTTGCTCCTAGTGCATGTTCTTTGGTGTTTTGAGATGAATACTTACTAGAAAAACCTCCCTTTGTCTCATTAGAAGTTCTGTTTGTAAAACGCTTAGTAAATGAGTTATCATTATCATTTTCTGCCATAAAAATCTCCAAATTTTAGATTGTAGAATCCAAATTTTTACTACACCCTATCATAGATTAATTAAATTAATATAAATGAAAGATAATATAGTAATTATTACAGGAATTACGGCTTCAGGTAAATCAAAATTATGTGATAATCTGGTCAAAAAGCATAAAAACATTAGCATAATAAACTGTGACTCAAAGCAGGTATACAAAGAGATTCCCATAATTACTGCTCAGCCGCCAAGACAAGAAAAATTTTATAAGCTATACGGTTATGTTTCAGCAAGAGAAAATTATTCCGTAGGTTTATGGCTAGAGGATTTAAAGAGGGAAGTTAACAACGCGCTGAAAAATTCACGAATACCCATCATCACTGGAGGAAGTGGGCTTTACATTAACAGCTTAATCAAGGGATTATCATCGATTCCACAAATAAGCCAGGAAGTAAGAGAAAACGTAAATGAACTTAGAAAAAATTTAAGTAAAGAGGAATTCTACAAATTAGTGCTAAGCAAAGATCCAAGGATTCAAGGTAAAATATTTATTAATGACTCACATCGCCTCTCAAGAGCACTTGAAGTTATCACTGAAACTGGCAAGACAATCTTTGTATGGCAAGAAAATAGACAGCCTCCTTTGTTCAGTAATTTTAAGGTATATACAATTCTACCTAAACGTGAGGATATATACCGAAAAATAAATTCCCGTTTTATTGAAATGGTTGAAAATGGAGCAATTGATGAAGTAAAAAACCTACTTAGCATGAACCCATCTCCACATTTGCCAGCTATGAAAGCACATGGAGTGCCAGAAATTATAAAATACTTACAATGTAAGATTACTTTAGACGAAGCAGTACAGATTGCTCAAACAAACACAAGGCATTACGCAAAGCGTCAGTACACTTGGTTTAAAAATCAATTTCCAAGTTCTGAAATTCTTGATTGTGCAAGTAAATTGACAGAATTCTAGATATTTTGATTATTATGTATTATATTGCTATGTCTATGCAAACTTTTCTTGATAGTATTAAACTTTTTTCTTAAAGAACTTTCATCATTGCCTAAATTGTGATTATTAAATTCTTTGTAAAAATATTCTTATACCAATTCCCGCTATACAAGCAACGAATAGACAATAATGGAAAAAAAGCCATACTGGAGTAAGTAAAATAGCGAGGTTTAGATGGCATTAAGATCAAAATTATTGGATGAAAAAGTGGTGGAATCAGCAAAAGAGATGCTGAAGAAAGTAAGAAATAATGCGTATGTTGCAAAAAAACTAAATGCTGTAATTGCAGCAAAAAAGCACAGTATAACAGCTGTAGCAAAAATATGTTGCATTTCGAGAAAGGCAATTACTACATGGATAAAGCACATAAAATTTGGAAGAGAAGAAAAATTATTTTCTCCACCTCAATGCCGTAGAAAAACTATATTGAACCAAAGTCAACTTGAACAAATTGAGGTGTGGATGGAGGAAAACCCCAATATTACTATTAGAGAAATGAGAATAAGAATCCAAGAAAGATTTGGTTTGAATATCAGCAAATCCACAATACATCGTAATATGCAAAGAATGAAATTCTCATATATCACACCAAGACCAGTTCATAGTGGACAGGATAAAAATAAGCAAGAGGAGTTTAAAAAAAAACCTCAATGAAACTATTGTCATGCATTCTGAAAAAGAGCTATTTTTCTTCGATGAATCACGGTTTGGTACACATTCAAAAGTTGGACATGGGTGGTTTAAAAAAGGCAGTAGGACACAGGTTAAGGTAAAATTAGGTAGGGAAAATTTTTATCTCTATAGTGCAGTTAATCCCAGAAATGGAGAGAATTTTAGCTTATTTGCACCAAACGTCAACACTGCTTGTATAAATATATTCCTTGAACAGATGTCGCAATATTTAGGAATACGAAAGGCTTTTCTCGTGATGGATTGCGCTAGTTGGCATAAGTCAAAAAGTTTAAAGATACCTAAAAATATCGAAATTATATACCTACCACCATACTCACCTGACCTCAATCCTGTTGAGAGGTTTTGGTTATATATAAAACAGAACATTTTGCGCAATAAAATCTACGATACAATTGTTCTGCTTGAGAGCGCTTTGTGTAAATTTATTACCTCTCTTTCCCCTTCCACGGTTAAACAACTCTGCAATGCTTCTTATTTGGTTCATTAATAATGAGAGTTGGTATTACTTATGAAGCGCTACTATACCTGTAAGAGCCTTTATCACTAAATGAACTATATCACGCAAAGTTTCATCCTTAATTTTTCTATATTCTCTTACTAATCTTGTAACCACAATCTCCACTTTCATATCCTTGTATAGCTCTTCTCATAATAGTAGGAACGAGATAAGATAGTGATTTAGTGTAACAAGAAAGTAAAAATGCCAGCAGCGTACAGTTATGACTTAAGGAAAAAAGCCATTCAGGCGTTGGATGAAGGAGAGAGTAAAACAGCAGTAGCAAGTTTTTGGCTCTTTCTAATAACTTCAACATCACTAAATTCAAGGGCTTGGTTTTCTATTATTTGGAATCTTTCATGTCCCTTTCCTGCAACTAGCAGAATCATATTTTCATCATGAGCTATGTTTACACCTCTCTCTATAGCTTCTTTTCTATCTCCTATCTCCAGTGAATTAGGGCAATGTAGCAAAATATCATGGCGAATTTCCCCCGAATCTTCATCACGAGAATTGTCATCTGTGACTATCACTTTGTCTGCATACATTTGTGCCACCTTACCCATTTCTGCGCGTTTTGCCTGATCACGATTTCCACCACAACCAAAAACTAGAATTATTTTTTTATTGAAGTGCCATTTTAAAGACAACAGAGCTTGTTTGAGTGCACTTGGAGTATGAGCGTAATCGACAAATGCAAAAGTGTTCACTTTTTCCATTCTTCCCGGTGGAGAAATAAGTTTATCTATACACATTCTTTGACAGTCCACACCAGATGAAATAACTATACCTATTGCACACAACAAATTATATGCTTGAAATCGCCCAAGAATCGGAAAAAATGAGTTATAAATTTCATCACCGATTTTAATTGTCAGGTGTTGACCACTGGCAGTGGGTATCTGCTTTAATAAAGTAATGTCAGAGCTTTTTTTTCCATAGGTTATAACTTTGTTGCCACGCTTTTCAGATATGTTAAGCAACTCTCCGTATTCGCCTATATCTGCATTTAAAATCGCTGTTTTTTCTTTTGGCAATACCTCATAAAACAACCTTTTCTTAGCCTCAAAATACTCATCGATACTTTTGTGATAGTCCAAATGATCTTGAGAGAAATTAGTAAAAGCTGCAGCATTGAACCTGAGTCCATGGATTCTGTATTGATCGATTCCATGGCTTGAAGCTTCTAATGCTAAGTGTTCTACGTTCTTATTATTTATGTCACGCAATGTGGAATAAAGATCATCTGCACTTGGCGTTGTAAGGCTATTATCTTTTCTATTATTATTGACACATGTTCCCAGTGTTCCTATAGACGCTGCATTATCTTGCCAAATCTGGCGACAAAATTCCACCACTGAAGTTTTACCATTCGTACCAGTTACAGCAGCAACATATTTAGGTTGTTTGAATTGATAAAACCTGCTGACTATTTCACTGTATATTCCTTGAGGGTCCGAGTGGTAAAGCACTGCAAAACTTGGAGTACCTGTCATTTGAGTAGCAGACACTGGAATCCAGTTTTCATTATACAATTGTCTAGTATGCTTGTTTACAATTAAATTTTCTGGATCCCAGTGTTTGAGCACTGGGATGACATCTTTCTTGGCCCCTTGTATTACAACGTCTACACAGTTGTGTACACATCCATTAGGAAGACATGTTGCGTGTTCTTTACTCCTTTCTGACACACAAACAAAAAGATAACCTTCTTTAACTCTCTTAGGATTACATGTGACGCCTTTGATTTCAATATCAAAGTCAGCATTTACAATGTTATGCAGTAGCTCTTTCAGTCTCACAATCATCTTTAACACTTGAACATGGCAGTCTTATTAATGCAGTATTCAAGTCAAAAATCAAATCTTCAGGATCTTCTAGTCCGCAAAATATTCGCACAAAACTTCCACCATAATCTGAATTCATTACAGATCTTGACATAGATCTACGGTCTATTGGTAATATCAAACTGTCACATCCTCCCCAAGAAGCACCGATGCCGAAAACTTTCATATGATCAACCATGCAGCCTAGTTCTTCACATGAATATTCTCTATCAAGTACTATACTAAATGTGCTACTTGCCCCTTTGAAGTAACTTTTCCATAGTTCATGTTGAGGATGGGAGGAAAGTGCAGGATACAAGACTTTTTTGATTTTTGGATGTTCTTCCAGCCACCTTGCCACCTCCATTGCTGTGCTCTGATGCTTCTTCATGCGTATGTGTAATGTTCTAAATCCTCTATGCGCAAGATAACAGTCATGTGATTGAACAGTAACTCCATAATTTTTATAGCTCTCATAAAGCAATTTAAAAGTTTCACCTTCAGCAACCATAGCTCCCATCACTAGATCTGAGTGACCGGCTAGATACTTTGTCACTGCATATAGTGCAACATCAACTCCATAATCGAGCGGCTTAAATAATAAAGGAGTGGCCCATGAATTGTCACAAACGGTTACGATTCTGTGTTCCTTAGCAATTTTTACTATATGCTCTATATTTGAAATCTCAAACGTTACAGAACCAGGAGTCTCAATCATGATGAGTGAAGTGTTATTCTGAATTAAACTAGTTATATCCTGTGTCGGATCATAAAAAGTTACTTCTACTCCTCTTTTTGGTAGTTCATTTTCGGCAAATCTCTTTAGCCTATAATAACTATTATCTTGTATCAGAACATGCGAACCTGCTTTAGTGAAAGTCAAAATAGCAAAAGTAAGTGCAAATAATCCAGAAGGATAGATGAGTGCTTGTCCCCTACCCTCAATTTCAGCCAGTGCATTTGAAAAATAATGAACAGTAGGCGTACCAACATTACTATAGCTGTAATCCCTTGCAACACCATCATTGATCACATCATATATACTCTCCCCATTCGCTGCACTTAAGTAATCCTTGTAAGTAGGAAATAATATGGTAGAAGAATGATAAACTGGTGGGTTCATCGATCCTTTATAATCATTAAATTTTCTTCCTGCTTTAACTAATAAAGACTCTTCTCTCACGTTTCTACTATTTATTTTTTAAATTATATTCACTTTGCGTATATAAGTTAAGAGAAATCGCATGTACTCGTTCTATTTCACTCTTTAATAATTCATAGATCAATTTATGCCTCTTTAAAGAGCTCATTCCAGAAAAGTCGTTAGATATTAATACTAATTTGATATGTGAAGGTAGTGTCGAAGAAGAAGCAAAATAATGATCTACATGCTTTGCTGATTCATCGATAATATTAATATCAATTACACCTATTGAACCGCGTAATTTTTCTTCTATTGTCTTAATAATATCCACAATAGTTCCTTTAAGCAACAATACGCTCCTCTTGTCATCCCACAGTATCTGGGCACTGGGATGACAATCGAATTACTTATTCTCTTCTTTATTATCCATGTCTTGATAATCAGAATCTACTACTTTTTCTTCCTCATTATTTGTTGTGGATGAGCTTTCTCCACCTTGTTGTTGTTGAGATTCCTTATACATAGCTTCTCCAAGTTTCATAGATAACTGAGAGAGGTTAGTAACTTTCTGTTGTATTGAATCAGCATCATCAATGTTGTCAGATTTACTCACTTCCTTTAACTCATTAACTGCATTTTCAATAGCAGATTTATCTTCTGGAGAAATTTTATTACCATATTCTGTCAGAGATTTTTCTGTAGAATGAACTAAACTATCCGCTTGATTCTTCACTTCAATAAATTTCTTACGCTTTTCATCTTCTTGTGCTTTTTCCTCAGCTTCTCTCACCATCCGATTTATTTCATCCTCCGATAAACCACCTGAAGACTGAATACGTATTTTTTGCTCTTTTCCAGTAGCTTTATCCTTTGCAGAAACATGCGCTATTCCATTTGCATCTATATCAAATGTCACCTCAATTTGAGGAACCCCGCGAGGAGCAGGTGGTATTCCTTCTAAACTAAACTGACCAAGCAGTTTATTATCAATCGCCAATTTTCTTTCACCTTGATGCACCTTAATTGTAACAGCTGTTTGGTTATCATCTGCAGTTGAAAATACCTGAGATTTTTTAGTAGGAATAGTAGTATTACGTTCAATAAGTGGAGTGAACACTCCCCCTAGAGTTTCAATACCAAGAGAAAGTGGAGTTACGTCAAGTAGTAACACATCTCTTACATCACCTTGAATGATTCCCGCCTGTATTGCAGCTCCAATTGCTACAACTTCATCAGGGTTAACCCCTCTGTGTGGATCTTTGCCAAAGAATTCTTTAACTTTCTCTATGACTTTTGGCATACGAGTCATGCCACCAACAAGAACTACTTCACCAATTTGACTAGCAGATAAACCAGCATCCTCAAGAGCTTTTTTGCAAGGAATTATAGTCCTTTCAATTAAATCATTCACTAAGCTTTCAAGCTTTGCTCTTGTTAGCTTCATATTTAAGTGTTTTGGGCCACTTGCATCAGCTGTAACAAACGGTAGATTTACTTCTGTTTCCATTGCACTTGACAATTCTACCTTTGCTTTTTCTGCAGCTTCTTTGATTCTTTGCATAGCCATTGGATCGTTTTTCAAATCAATGCCATTACTTTTCTTGAATTCACCCAGTAAATAATTTACTACTGCATTATCGAAGTCTTCCCCTCCAAGGTGAGTATCACCATTTGTAGCCTTTACTTCAAAAACTCCGTCACCTATTTCAAGAACTGAAATATCAAATGTACCACCACCAAGATCATACACTACTATTGTGTGTCCGTGCTTTTTATCAAGACCATAAGCAAGTGCTGCAGCAGTTGGTTCGTTAATTATTCTGAGGACATTTAATCCAGCAATTTTTCCTGCATCTTTTGTTGCTTGACGTTGAGAGTCATTGAAGTACGCCGGCACTGTTATCACAGCATCCTTTACTTCCTCCCCAAGATAAGCCTCAGCTGCTTCTTTCAGGTTTTGTAGTATAAATGCACCAATCTGACTAGGAGAGTATTCTTTACTATCAGTTGTTTTAATCCATGCATCGCCATTTTTTGCTGCAAATACCTTATATGGTACACCTAGATTCTTCATTTCAGGATCGCTATATTGGCGACCTATCAATCTCTTAGTTGCAAAAAAAGTATTACTTGCATTAGTAGTTGCTTGCCTTTTTGCTGGAGCACCAATCAATTTTTCTCCTGATGAAGTAAATGCAACTATAGATGAAGTAGTTCTTGCTCCTTCTTTATTTTCTATTACTTTTGTATCCTTACCCTGCCTTACCGCAACACAAGAATTGGTTGTTCCGAGGTCTATACCTATTGCTCTTCCCATAATGAATACTCCCTTTTAAATATTATCTGATGTAAAATATATAAGTATAAAACTCGTTAATTACAAGTCCCGTTTAGTTGTTAGAGCTCAAAAGGCGCGAAAGCCATTTAGTTAACCAAAAATTGCCTTGTAGATTATCAGCAGCTTCTTTATTACTGTTATTCACAATTTTATATCCAGAATTCTGCAATGGCTTATAATCATTAAAATTAACATGATCTCCTTGCTTTAAAATAAATGTATCTACATCTAAATTATTATCAATACTAACATTCAATGTAATATTGAACTCTTTTTCGATTGTAGAAACTATATCACGCTTATTATTAAAAATGTGCGCTATAACTGCACTGCGTGCTATTAAATCAAAGGACTTATTTTGATTTTTATTAGCAATATGTTGCAAATCCCTTAGTATCGATGCAACAATCACTTCGTTTGATTTCACTCTTCCAATGCCTTTACAGCGTAAGCACTCTGTAGTATTAATTTCCTGTATATTTGGTTTAATTCTTTGTCTTGAAAAGACCATTAAACCAAAGTCATTGATAAAGCTAAATTGAACTTTAGCTTTATCATCTTTAAACGCCTGCTTGATAGCAAATTCAACATTTTTACAATACTCAAGTTTCAACATGTCAATAAAATCAACAACTATTAACCCTGATAAGCCCCTGAGATTCGCTTGCCTTGATATTTCAGATACTGCCTCCATATTAGTTCTATAAGCTGTTTCTTCTATGTTATCTTCTCCTGTCATTTTCCCTGAATTTACGTCTATTGAAACAAATGCCTCAGTTAAGGTTATTACCAAAGATCCACCAGATGGCAATTCTACTCTATTGCTATATAACTCAGAAATTTGATCTTCGACTCTATAGTAAGTAAAGATTGGAACAGAGCCTCTATATAATCTAGGACGCAATTTTCCTTGTAACATATTTTTAGTGTATTTTCTTACCGCTTCACAAACTTCTCTATCAGATACTATAATTTCTGTATCATTACTACAAAAGTCACGCACAGATCTCATAATCACATCTACTTCGTTGTAAATTAATGACGAATCATTTACAGAAAAGGCATTCTTTTGGATATTTTGCCATAATGAGGTCAAATTATTGTAATCTTGCTCAATTTCTTTCTTACTTTTTCCTGCACCAACAGTTCTTACTATTAAACCTGAGCTTTTTGGTAAATTTATTGAATTTAATATATCCTTTAACTGTTTTCTAACGTTGGTATCTTCAATTCTGCGAGATACTCCACCCCTACTCATGGAATTGGGCATGAAAACACAGTATCTACCAACTAAAGTTACGTATGTTGTAAATGAAGCTCCTTTATTTCCTCGTTCTTCTTTAGTTAGTTGAACCAGTATCTTTTGATTTACTGAAATCACATCTTGTAACTTATATTTTCTATGTAAAGGTACCTCCCTCACAAAACCACTGCTGGACTCACTACTAGCTGTAGAATTTAGGCCTTCTTCTGTGCAATTACCACTTGAATAGCCTTCAAGGAGAGCTTCTTTTTCTTTTTCTGGAATATTAAAGTAGTCTAGAGATATCTCAGAAAAAGACAAAAAACCTTGCTTATTTTTTCCATACTCAATGAACACGGCCTGCAAAGCAGGTTCTATACGCTTTATATAAGCAACGTACACATTACCTCTTAATTGTCTTTTTTCCTTGAATTCTTGTTCAAACTCTACAACCTTACCATTAACTAGTAAGGCAACCCTTACCTCGTTAGAACAGGTAGTACTTTCTATCAACAATAACCTTTTGCCATTACTCGCCACTTATTTACCGTCTGCTTTTCATTCTGAAATGTTTTTATACTACTTAATATATTATTGATTGTCAAGAATTTTGCGATCTGCATTATTGGGTTGACTTTCAGTGTTTTGCGTAATAAACTTGCATAGAATTTATTATATCACTACAATTATGGCGAAAAAAAATGCTTCTTTGCTTGTCAAGCTAGTTAGCACTGCAACTAAAACAACAAAAACTGGAGAAGAGAAACTAACAGGCTATTTTTGTGTAAAAAAACGTAATCCTAAGAACCTTCCCAAGAAGCTCGAGTTTAGGAAGTATGACCCAGTCGTCAGAAGACACGTATTATTCAAAGAAGAAAAATTAAAGTAAGTTTATTGTTATATACAATTTATAACCAAGTTACACTATAACGATAGAGCTAAGCAATATTAAGGCAAGAGAAACTGAAATTAATAAAGGTTGTTGAATAATCAATAACATAAAGTACAAAACACAGAAAACGCTCTGAAGCCTACATTATCACATATTAGTAGATAAAAATCAAGCAGACGGTGTTATCCCGGTGCTCGGCACTGGGATCTAGGAAAAAATATAGATCCAGTAGAGCAAGGATTAGTGTCATTCAAATAGCTGACACTGGCTTGCCGTAATCTCATCAAGAACGTTGCGCTCTAACATAATATTTTTATGCTTACCAACTTAACTGAATCCCAGACTGGGATGATATACTTCTGGTAGATAATGTCGGTATAGTTGTGATTGGAATAGAAAGCACTAAGTTTGCAATGCTATCTGAATAGATAAAAGAACTCATTACTCAGTGAAACAAGACTTGAAATTTTGTGCAATGCTGCTGATTATATCTAGATATGCATCCTTTCCAGGCTCTACATCTGATCCAATAGGATCAAGAATCACCATTTTTACGTCACTAGAAAAGACATTAGGCTTTATGCTATCCTCTCGTGAATGAGAAACAATACATTTAACGTTTTCCTCTTTCATTACCTTTTTTAATTTCATTAAACTCTTCATACCTATGTAAGAATCTTCTTCTATAGAAAGAATGGCGCTTGGGTAACTTAAATCAAAATATTTTTCGAAATATTGATAAGCATCGTGAGTAACTATGTATTTTTGATTTTTTAACTCATCCAATTCTTTCGTAATTTTTTCTACTTCTTGGTCTATCTTTCTTATAGCCTCCTCTGCGTTAGTATTGTATCGATAGGCATTTTCTTTATCTATATTAGATAATGTTGCACTGATAGAAAGTATCATACTTTTTGCATTTTCAGGACTCAGCCAAATATGCAAATCTTTTTCATCTTGAATGTGACTAGAAAATGAATGTGGTCGAGCAGGAAGTAGATCGATTGCACTTGATAGCGGTATTAACTTCTTATTTTCTTTAGCAAAAGTTTTAATGAATGTTTCCAAAGAATCATCGATATAAAATATAATATTACTAGATTCTAATTTACTTGCGTCTGAAGGCCTGAGCATGTAGTTATGTTCAGACACTACTTCGTACATTAGTAGTTCTGGCTTTGAAATTCCATCTGTAACAGAAGCTACAAGTGAGTGTATAGGTTTGATTGTAGCTACAATTTTTAAATTGGATGAAAAGGCACTATTGTAGTATAATGTAAATGAAAGTAATAGAAAAAAAAACAGTAAATGTCTCATATAAATGTTGAGAAGAAGTCAATTTTTGCCAAAAAATTAAGTAGTGTCAATAACTGCATTCTAAAAATAGAAAACCTTACTCTTTCATACGGTAATAAAAAAGTTCTTGATAATATCAACATATCAGTACAAAGAGGAGATATAGTTACAATACTTGGTCCAAATGGCGGAGGTAAAACCTCTTTAGTGAAAGCAGTTGCTGGTATAAATAAAGGTTTTATTGGCAGTATTGTATTCGCTGACAATATAAAAATTAGCTATATGCCACAAAATTTTAGTATTGGTAATTTGATGCCAATAACAGTTGAGTCTTTCCTTTTCAATAGCTCCTCGAAGAAATTGAAGAAAAATCAACCCATTGTTACAGAAGCAATAGAATTGGTTGGTATCGGTAACATTCTAAAAAATCAAGTATTAGAAATCTCTGCAGGACAAACACAATTACTGCTGCTTGCACGCTGTTTAATTTCAGAATCTGATTTGATCATTTTAGATGAGCCAGTCAGTGCAATGGATATTAACGCACGAGCTAAATTTTATGATATTATAAATAAAATCGCAGAAGAACGATCAGTGTCGATTCTCATGACTTCTCATGACCTTAACTCTGCTCTACCATCCTCAGATTACATAATTTGCATAAATAATACTATCTATTATCAAGGTAAACCTGATGAAATTATGGAGATAAATGAAATATTTGGCAGTTACGCAGCGAAATGATTCAAAATATTCTACGTCTTCTGCAAATAACTACAGTGCTAACACGCTACAATGTGTTACCTTATTTACTTCCACCATCAAAAAAATCAATAAATAAAATACAAGGTCATAAACTAAAGCGTGCTCTTGAAAGATTAGGTCCGGTGTTCATTAAATTTGGGCAATCCATTTCATCACGCACTGATATTTTAAATGAGGACATAACAAATAACTTGCTATTGATATGTGATAGATTGCCATCATTTTCATATAAAATAGCAGTTAAAACTATAGAAAGTGAGTTTAATTGTAAATTAAGTGACATTTTTTCAAGCTTTTCTGAAAAGCCAATTGCAGCAGCATCAATTTCTCAGGTGCATAAAGCGGTTACAACTGAAGGTAAGGAAGTTGCTGTAAAGGTTTTAAGGCCAAATATTGAAAAAATATTCTTAAGAGATATAAAGATGCTTTCTTGGCTGGCAGAAATTGCAGAAAAATTTAGTGAACAATCAAAAAGATTGAAGCCAGTTGAGTTAGTCAAAACTTTTGCTGAAATTTGTCGACTAGAGTTAGATCTACGTTTTGAAGCTGCCCACTCTTCGGAACTGAAGAAAAATACCAAACATGACAGAGGTTTTTACGTACCTGAAGTAGATTGGAATAGAACTTCAAAAAAGGTTTTAACACTAGAATGGATGGAAGCTATACCAATATACGAAGTTGAAAAGCTAAATAATCGTAAGCAAATAGCTATCAATCTTATAGAATCGTTTTGTAATCAGGTGTATAGGGATTGTTTTTTTCATGCTGATATGCATCCTGGAAATTTAATGATCGATAGTAATAACAATATTATTGCCCTGGATTGTGGAATCATGGGTAGAATAGATCGTGAGACATGCTATTACGTTATAGAGATACTCAAAGGCTTTTTAAATAGGGATTATGATCACGTTGCAAAAATGCACTTTAGAGCCGGTTATGTTCCATCACAGCATAGAAATTTTGTTACAGCTTGCAGAGCAATAGGTGAACCCATTGTTGGACAGCCTATACAGAAGATTTCATTTGCTCGATTACTTACTCAGCTACTAAAAATAACTGGTGATTTTGATATGAAAGTTCAAACACAATTGTTATTGCTGCAGAAAACTATGATTTTATTAGAAGGAACATGTAGGAAAGTCTATCCAGAAATCAATATGTGGAAAGTAGTTGAAACATGGATAAACAATCAACATGAAAGTAAAATAGGGTATAGGGAAAAAATTAAAAGCTCTTATCCCATAAAAGCAATTCAGGGAATATTTAGCCTTATAGAAAAATTAAACCTAATAGCTGATAAAAAATTACAAGTTAAAAATAGATCAAATGGAAAAGTCTATTTTTTATTGTGGTCTGTAATTATAACTCTAATCGTTAAATTTTTAATTTCTTAAACTAAAAGATAATAAAAGCAAGTTTACAACAACTATTTAAGTCTTGAAACCACTCAGGTTCACATTCACTCGAATTATCAAGGTATTTTCAGGATGTATAAAACTTTCAGTAGAGTTTAGAGAAGAAGTAAAAACCTTAACTCTATCTTAAACTGATAACATTACCAAATTCAGTGCTTGTCACATCACTCAGTATTGAACTTGCTTTATATGAACAGTAGCACCCAATTGCAATGCAAACAGATGCAGCTACAGCAAGTGAAATACATATTTCTAAATTCGATACTGTTAAACATGAACCAACAGCAAACGCTCCAGATAACACAAAAGAGGCAGAGGAATAGTTACTTTGCCTTCTATTATAAATGTTTGCTTCTGAAAGTTTTCTGTTTTTGTTCTTTAAGTCTTGATTTTGAGCTTGAAGTTCTGATCTCTCTTGCCTAAAATTCCTTTCTAACTGTGAAATTTTGTTAGTGTTTCTTTCACTTACAACCCTACCCAACTCTTGCTCTTTTTTTCTAAGTTGAGTTTTTGTTCTTTCAAGCTCATCTCTAAGAGCCTGTTCATAATCTTTTGAGGAGCAAGGCAGTAAAAGCTAGAACGACCATTTGTAGGCTAGTATTGAGTTTACGCTCGCAATTTTTCCATAACCGTCTACACTTTTCCAGCCAAGCAAAAGAACGCTCTACAACCCACCTTTTTGGCAATACAACAAAGGTATGTAATTCACTTCGTTTTATTACTTCAACGGTTGCACCAATAGTCGTTTTTATTTGAGTTGCAAAATTTTCTCCTGTATAACCTGCATCAACTAGTATATTTTGAACTTCGGAAAGATTTTTTCTTGCGTTACAAATCATCTCTACAGCAGCAGTACGATCTCCGATATTAGCTGTAGTAATATAAATTGCATGTGGCAAACCTTGCGTATCTACTGCAATATGACGCTTTATTCCTGAAATTTTCTTGCCGGCATCATAACCTTTTTCTTCAGCAATATCGGTGCTTTTTACACTTTGAGCATCAATGATGCAGAAGCTTGTTTTTGTATTCCGACCACTGTTGAAACGAACCTCTCCAACTAATTTTTTTTAAGACAATTTCTAGAACACTTTCTCTATCTTCATTCGGTTTTTTACTCCATCTCTTGAAGTAATCGTAACAATTGCGCCATTTTGGAAACTCTTTTGGTAGCATTCGCCACTGACAGCCACTTTTTAGCACATAAAGTACACCGCAAAATAACTCATATAAATCCAGTTTTCTTGGTTTTGTTTTTTTTCTACAGGATTCTAGATCTGGTAATATAATCTCAAATCTTTCCCGACTTATATCACTTGGGTATACACTCCTCATATATCCTAACTTATATACATTATCTCTTAGTTTATTCCTTTCTTGAGATCATGTACAGGTTCTAATACCAATTCCCGCTATACAAGCAACGAATAGACAATAATGGAAAAAAAGCCATACTGGAGTAAGTAAAATAGCGAGGTTTAGATGGCATTAAGATCAAAATTATTGGATGAAAAAGTGGTGGAATCAGCAAAAGAGATGCTGAAGAAAGTAAGAAATAATGCGTATGTTGCAAAAAAACTAAATGCTGTAATTGCAGCAAAAAAGCACAGTATAACAGCTGTAGCAAAAATATGTTGCATTTCGAGAAAGGCAATTACTACATGGATAAAGCACATAAAATTTGGAAGAGAAGAAAAATTATTTTCTCCACCTCAATGCCGTAGAAAAACTATATTGAACCAAAGTCAACTTGAACAAATTGAGGTGTGGATGGAGGAAAACCCCAATATTACTATTAGAGAAATGAGAATAAGAATCCAAGAAAGATTTGGTTTGAATATCAGCAAATCCACAATACATCGTAATATGCAAAGAATGAAATTCTCATATATCACACCAAGACCAGTTCATAGTGGACAGGATAAAAATAAGCAAGAGGAGTTTAAAAAAAAACCTCAATGAAACTATTGTCATGCATTCTGAAAAAGAGCTATTTTTCTTCGATGAATCACGGTTTGGTACACATTCAAAAGTTGGACATGGGTGGTTTAAAAAAGGCAGTAGGACACAGGTTAAGGTAAAATTAGGTAGGGAAAATTTTTATCTCTATAGTGCAGTTAATCCCAGAAATGGAGAGAATTTTAGCTTATTTGCACCAAACGTCAACACTGCTTGTATAAATATATTCCTTGAACAGATGTCGCAATATTTAGGAATACGAAAGGCTTTTCTCGTGATGGATTGCGCTAGTTGGCATAAGTCAAAAAGTTTAAAGATACCTAAAAATATCGAAATTATATACCTACCACCATACTCACCTGACCTCAATCCTGTTGAGAGGTTTTGGTTATATATAAAACAGAACATTTTGCGCAATAAAATCTACGATACAATTGTTCTGCTTGAGAGCGCTTTGTGTAAATTTATTACCTCTCTTTCCCCTTCCACGGTTAAACAACTCTGCAATGCTTCTTATTTGGTTCATTAATAATGAGAGTTGGTATAAGGTAAAAGGTTGATAAAAGGGCACAGAAAAGGATTGAATATTTCTTCACAATTGTGTATAATTATTAATGCTTTTCTTGTTAATTTCTTATGGCTTTATCTAAATTTCTTGATGCGCGCAATGATTATTGCCTTTAAAAGAATATTTGGTACTGAAAAGAATAAAGATATCCTCATTCATTTCTTGAACGATATTTTAGGCTTTACTGGTTTAGCTGCTATTCACGATGTTGAATTCTTATCTACCATTTTAGACCCTGAAATTGCCGCTAAAAAGCAGAGTATTGTCGATGTTCTTTGTAAAGACTCTCAAGGTTCAAGATATATTATAGAAGTGCAGTTCACTAAGACCAAAGGCTTCGAAAAGCGTGCTCAATATTATGCTGCCAAAGCCTACTCAAGTCAAGCAGATCAAGGTGATAATTATCATAATCTCAAGGAAATTATCTTCATAGCCGTTGCTGATTGTATTATTTTTCCAGATAAAGCTGAGTATAAATCTAATCATGTCATTTTAGATCAAAATAGCTTTAAACACGACTTAAAGGATTTTTACTTCGTATTCATAGAACTGCCAAAATTTACAAAGACAAAAGAAGACCAACTAGAAAATATAGTAGAAAAATGGTGTTACTTTTTTCGCTATGCAGGAGAAACAAGGGAAGAGGATCTAGATAAGATAGTTGGTAGTGACGTAATAATAAAACGAGCTTATGAAGAGATGAATAAGTTTAATTGGTCAGAAGAAGAATTACTAGCATATGAGCAAAGGAAAAAACGTATAATGGATGAGATTGCTGCTTTTGCTGAAAAATTTGATGAGGGTCTTAGATTAGGTCATGAAAGAGGCATCCTCATCGGCCATGAAAAAGGCAGAAAAGAAAGAGAAATTGAAGTGGCTAAAAACCTACTTAAGGCTGGTATTTCTATTGACATCATATCACAAACTACAGGTCTTCCTCCTGATGAAATCAAGCAGTTACAGGCAGAAAGGACCTCATAGTTTCCTCGATTCATAACTCTAACACATGTAACCGTTCACGGATCTCTTAATATTAAGCAGGAGTAGCAACTAAATTCTGTAATTTTTGAAAGGGGTTCTGGCCATTCAGACGTGATGTCAAAAATATCGACAACATTCTTTCCACGAACCTTTCTCCACGCTCTGACCAGGTGAAAAAGCTGTTTTTACGATAGATTACGTAGCGTCTAATTTGCCGTTCTGCAAGGTTGTTTGTTGTGTCTATCACTTCAGGTTTTCTCAAAAACTTCCACATCATATCCTCAGACCGTAACATCTTAGCGGCCATTCTTGAAGCTTGAGTGCTATTTACAACCCTCGTCATTTTACGCAAAAAATGTTTTACCCTTTTCCGGATTTTTCTCATCAGTCGATAAAATCTCAAATTATCTATCAAATTTTGTTTTTTTGCCTTATCTACAACAAACACCTTATTGCTGAGCGATTTTAGTGCATGGCCAATTTTGCTCACTTCAACATTTTTACTATGGACAAATCTCTCAAAATCTCTTGCCAAATGTGCCCAACATATTTGTCTATTTTCACGATTGAAGTAATTGTATACAGCGTATCTATCGCTTACAACTATGCCATCATATTCTGGCAATAACCCTTTTAATACCTTCTTACCACGAGACTCTGTTAGAACCTGTACATGATCTCAAGAAAGGAATAAACTAAGAGATAATGTATATAAGTTAGGATATATGAGGAGTGTATACCCAAGTGATATAAGTCGGGAAAGATTTGAGATTATATTACCAGATCTAGAATCCTGTAGAAAAAAAACAAAACCAAGAAAACTGGATTTATATGAGTTACTTTGCGGTGTACTTTATGTGCTAAAAAGTGGCTGTCAGGGGAACGTTCAAAAAAGTGTGTCAAACCGCATTTTCAATTCAACTCAATTTTTAACCTGCCAGGAAAAAAGATATCAAGTTGAGACATAGTTAAAGCCCAGTTAGGCAAAGCAGTAATCCACTTTTGCTCTACCTTTTTTATAGCACAATATACCTGTTTGTACAAGGCATTTGTACTGGTAAATGAACCTTTAGTTTTAGTAAATTTTCTGATCTGTCTATGCAACCCCTCAATTGGATTGGTGGTGTAAATCATCTTCCTAACTGGCCCAGAATACTTAAAATAACTAGATAAATTTTCCCAATTGTTTTGCCACGATTTTGTAACTAAGGGATATTTTTCACTCCATTTTTCTTCCAGCTCAAGCAAATAATTCTCAGCGATTTCTTTACTTGAAGCACGATATATTTTTTTCAAATCATTCATGAAAACTTTTACATCTTTGCTAGATACATATTTCAGTGAATTCCTTATCTGATGCACTATACATAGCTGTACTTCTGCTTTAGGAAATACACTATTTATAGCTGTAGGAAAGCTTTTTAGTCCATCAATGCAGGCAATTAAAATATCTTCTACTCCTCTTTCTTTGAGGTCATTTAGAACTCCCAACCAGAAGTTAGCTCCCTCACTTTCAGCCAAATAAAAACCTAATACTTCTTTTCTGCCATTTTGATTTATACCCAATATATTATACATGCATTTACTTACGCAATGTCCGTCCTCCTTGACCTTAAAAAACATGCCATCCATGAACACTATTGGATACACTGATTGCAGTGGACGGCTGCGCCATTCATTGATTATTGGTAGCAATTTATCAGTAATACTGGATATCTCTGCTGCTGATATTTTATGGTCATATATTTCCTCAACGTGTGAAGCTATGTCTCTGTATCCCATGCCACTGGCGTATGTACTTAAGACCTTTGCTTCAAGTTCTGGATGTAGGCTCGTTTGCCTTTTTTTGACTATTTGCGGTTCAAAGTTTCCCTCCCTATCTCTTGGTGTTAGCAGCTCAAATGAACCTGCACTCGTGCGTAAAGTTTTTGCATTTCTCCCATTTCTTCGGTTATTTTCTTCACTTTTAGCTGACATGTGGCTTTCTATTTCACCTTCCAGACTTGCCTCTAGCAACCTTTTTATAAACGGTGTTAATGCTCCATCTCTTCCTGTCAATGGTCTTCCTTCTCGTATAGATGACAGGATATTTGTTTCTAATTCTTTATAATCTACCAACCCATTAGTTCTATTTGCTTGACTCATATCAAACCTCCATTTTTTATATCAATTTATTACTTTTTTTTCGGTTTGACACACTTTTTTGAACGTTCCCTCTATTAACCTTGATAGCTCTGCTTCACTATTCTCATTTTCTCTTGTTTCTGGAAGCAGATCTGTAATATTAATTAATAGTACCTTTGCTATTTCATCTAACATTTCAAGTGAAACACCAGCTCGTCCTTGTTCATATTCATATATTCTTTGATTTATTATACCCACTTTACTTGCTAAATCTTCTTGAGTGTATCCTCTTCTCAACCTCCATTCTTTTATTCTTTGACCTACTTTATACGGAATGGAAATTTTTTTCTCATCATTATCATATTCATCAATAGATAAACTGGTCGTTTGAGAGATAACATGAGCAGAAACTCCTTCCTTAACTAAACCCTTTGCCACCTCTACTTTTACTGCCTTTCCACTTTCTTCCTCACTAATACGGATGAATTTAGTTAATAAATAAAACGTTTCTCGTAATTCTTGGTCCTTAATCTCTTTATGTCTTCTTACTAGATTTAATACCTCTTCTCCCTCGTACTTTTCCTCATTTGATACTTCTTGTCCGCAAGCTAGATCTCTAGCAGTTGTTGATAATGCTTCTGCTAATTCATATAACTTCTTAATTGAAATTCTGCGTGTTCCTTTTTCATATTGCAGTATTACCTGATATGTTGTTCCGATTTTTTTTGCTAAATCTTTTTGAGTATACCCCTTCGCTATCCTACAACTTCTTACTTTCTGTCCTACTACTTTATAATATAAAAAATTAGAGTAATTATTCTCTTTTTTCACATTTTATACTCCATAACCAGAAGAGCTGTTACGTATGCTTAATTGAGAACCTTTTTGACAAACTGAACTCATCTCCTTTCAAACAATTTTTCTATATCACTTAGTTTCATTTCTATATACGTTGGTCTTCCGTGATTGCATTGCCCAGCATAAGGTGTTTCCTCCATTTGTCTCATCAACTCATTCATCTCCTCCAACTTCATTTCCCTTCCAGCTCTAATTGACCCATGACACGCGATGGTAGCTAATATCTTGTTCACTTTTTCTTCTATAGGTAGCGTATCTCCTATCTCCACTAATCTATCAACTATATTCATCACCATCTCTTTCACACTTATTGTTCCTAAAATTGCAGGTATTTCTTTTACCCTTACTTTATCTTCTGATTCTATTTCAATACCAAAACCCATTTCGAAAAGCTTATCTTTATACATTTCAACCATCTCCATTCCTGCTTGGTTTTTAATCTCGACTATTTCAGGAAGAAGAAGCTTTTGCCTTTTTATGCTTGATTTTTGTTTTAAGCACTCATAGATCAACCTCTCATGAGCTGCGTGCTGGTCTACTATAATTAATTTGCCTTTAGCCTCAGCAATAATGTAAGTATTGTAGACCTGACAGCGTGCATATCCCAGAGGATAATCCTCTATTAAATCAATTTGCTTCCTTTCTAAAACCATCGTTCCCTTTTGGGGTGGAGATTCTCCATATTTAAACGTTTCTGGTAAGCTTTGCCTTCTTTCATCTGGTGCATTGAATTCTTTCATTAGACGATTTTCTAAAAGACTTGGTCTCTTTTCATAAAACTCTTTTTGATCTTTTTTCTCTTGACTATCAACCTGCTCTTGGCTTTTACTATCATTAAAAATTAGCTCCTCTTCAATACCTTGATCACCCGCTGCAAATCTCGTTGATAGTGTTTTTATTATCCCTCTTCTCACTATTTCATATATTAGCCTTTTATTCTGAAATCTTACTTCCGATTTATTTGGATGCACATTTACATCTACTTGGTCATATGGTACTTCTAAATGCAACACTGCAAAAGGATACCTCCCAACTGGAATCAAATCTTGATATGCGTATCGAATTGCACCAACAAGTAGATTGTCTTTTATTGGCCTTCTATTAACAAACGTATAGATCTGAGTTGAATTGCCTCGATTGACATTAGGTTTACAGATGTGTCCCTTAAGTTTGATGCCTTCTTCTTCCTCTTTAACTTCCAACGAATTGCTTTGAAATTCTTCTTCTGTTTCACATAATCTGTTAAATAATGAAGTTTGCTTAACATATTTTAAGAGCTTTTTATTACCGGAAGTGAGAGTAAACCCAATACTATAATTAATCATCGCTAAGTTATTCACAATATCAACAATACTTTGTGTTTCTGCCCTTTCGGTTTTTAGAAACTTTAGTCTATTTGGTGTGGCAAAAAATAAGTCACGAATTTCAATATATGTACCTTGCAACAAAGAACAAGGGGTAATCTCTCTTATTTTTTCTCCTCCCTCATATCTTATAGACCATGCTTCCTTTGCCCCACTTGCCTTGGATGATAATTTCATTCTGCTTACTGCTGCAATTGAAGGCAGAGCCTCTCCTCTAAAGCCAAGATGTCTGATCTCTATTAACTCACTATCACTTAATTTTGAAGTGGCATGCCTCATAAGTGCTAGTTCTAAGTCGTCCTTTTCTATTCCATTTCCATCATCTGTCACAGTTATAAGGTTACGTCCACCACTTTCTATTTTGATCTCTATCTCTGAACTTCCAGCATCTATTGCATTTTCTACTAATTCCTTTACTACACTCGCTGGCCTTTCTATTACCTCTCCCGCTGCTATACGATTTATAGTTTTTGTGTCTAAAAGAATTATTGCCATATTTCCAACTCTCAGTCTGATGAAGATATAGCTTTAATGTTAATAAAAATCAATCTCTATTAGGCATCTTCACTAATTTCAAAACAGAAATAATTGTAAAAAACCCAGGACGAAATTTTATGGCAAGCCCTCCTGTAGTTTAATTTTAGTTGAATATTTCTTCACAATTGTGTATAATTATCAATGCTTTTTATCTTACTTTCTCATGGCTCTTTCGAAGTTTCTCGATCCAAAGAATGATATATCGTTCAAGCGCATCTTTGGCACTGAAAAAAATAAAGATATCCTTATTCACTTTCTTAATGATATTCTTGGCTTCACCGGCAAAAGTGCAATAAAGGATATAGAGTTTTTAAGTACTATTCAAGACCCTGATATTGCCTCTAAAAAACAAAGCATTGTCGATGTTCTTTGTAGAGATGAAAATGGGCTGCAAGTCATAGTCGAAATGCAGGTCGCTAAAACCAAAGGCTTTGAAAAACGTGCCCAATATTACGCAGCTAAAGCTTACTCAAGACAAGCTAGTAAGGGTGATCAATATCATGACCTTAAGGAAATTATCTTTATTGCTATAGCAGATTGTATTTTATTTCCTGATAAGTCTGAGTACAAATCAAAGCATACTATTCGCGATGAAGATACTAATGAACATGATCTAAAAGATTTTTACTTTATATTTATTGAGTTGCCTAAATTTCCAAAAACCAAAGAAGATCAGCTTTCAAGTATAGTTGAAAAATGGGTATACTTTTTCAGATATGCAGACGAAACTAGTGAAGAAGAGCTAGAGAGAATAATAGGAAGTGATCTAATAATTAAAAGAGCATATGAAGAACTAAATAGGTTCAACTGGTCAGAAAAAGAATTTATTGCTTATGAACAAGAGATAAAGCGTATTCGTGATGAACAGGCTGTTCTTGCTCAAAAACTCGATGATGCTAAACATGAAGGCATACAAATCGGCCATGAACAAGGTAAAATTGAAGGTAAAATTGAAGGTAAAATTGAAGGTAAAATTGAAGTTGCCAAAAACTCACTCAAGGCCGGTGTCTCTATAGATGTTATAACTCAAATTACCGGTCTCTCTCATTCTGAAATTTTGCAACTTAAGAAAAAAACATAATCCCTACTTATTCACTTAAACATTTATGAAAACCTTCTCTAAGTTAGAAATATCCCCTAATTAAGAATCTAGTGAACTGTCTAAAATGGCTATAAAGATTGCACATAGAATTATATAAACTACTATCATAACGTTACCCAAACTTCTATACCAAAGCTACGTGCTGTAAATTCAATATGGAAGACACATTAACCACTTAGCATTTAATGTCTACTTCATCCATTTTAGTATTAGAACCATCAAACTTGATACTGGGACCTACCACCCCCACTTTAAATTCTATTGTAAACTTTCCACTATTTGGCATATTATATCTTTCATATTCTCATTTACCTACTCAAATTATTTTCAAGCTTGGTTACTCTCACACCAGAAAGACAAGTTGATACTTTATCCTTTTGTAGGACATTTGTACAAAAGCGCTTCTTGGACTTTTCTAAAACTTTATCTAACCCAACATTACCACTAAATTCAACTCCTCTTTCCAAGCTTGCTATTATTTCTGGATACGCATCTTTAAGTTCAACACGTATTCTAGCTTGTTCTTTTGATTCTAGGTTTCTTATTTTATCTTCTACAAATGAATTAAATTTTTTAAGAGCAAATTCAACTGCAACTCTGCTGCTTGGCACAACTTCTACTCCTTTACTCATTAAACCTTGATAGCGTCTACTTGGAGTATTATCTAACGCATCGGCAACACAACTCGCAAGAGCAATATTTTCATTATTTAGGAATTTATTCCAACCAACAGATGCTGTACTTTGTGGTATGTTTTTATTATCACTTTTTACATTATTCTTGTCTGCAACGTTGTATTGAGAGGGTAATGCAGGAATTATAGAGAAAGTGCTGGCTGCTAATTTTTTCGCCCAAGAAATACAATTATTTATCCATGAAGATGGTCTTGTACCACTACTTGCTGCTACCTCAGGTTGATTATTTGAATTTATAGCAAGAGGTTTACGTGATAAGTAACCATGATGATGACGGCGTCTGCGTTGTAAAGGTTTTTCCTTATTACCTTTAGTATTAGCTACTTGATTCACAAACTCCCCAACTCCAGTTTGATTAGAGCCATCTAGCAAGTGATCACCTAACCTTCCTGGTAACACTAAGAACCTGTACATGATCTCAAGAAAGGAATAAACTAAGAGATAATGTATATAAGTTAGGATATATGAGGAGTGTATACCCAAGTGATATAAGTCGGGAAAGATTTGAGATTATATTACCAGATCTAGAATCCTGTAGAAAAAAAACAAAACCAAGAAAACTGGATTTATATGAGTTATTTTGCGGTGTACTTTATGTGCTAAAAAGTGGCTGTCAGTGGCGAATGCTACCAAAAGAGTTTCCAAAATGGCGCAATTGTTACGATTACTTCAAGAGATGGAGTAAAAAACCGAATGAAGATAGAGAAAGTGTTCTAGAAATTGTCTTAAAAAAAATTAGTTGGAGAGGTTCGTTTCAACAGTGGTCGGAATACAAAAACAAGCTTCTGCATCATTGATGCTCAAAGTGTAAAAAACACCGATATTGCTGAAGAAAAAGGTTATGATGCCGGCAAGAAAATTTCAGGAATAAAGCGTCATATTGCAGTAGATACGCAAGGTTTGCCACATGCAATTTATATTACTACAGCTAATATCGGAGATCGTACTGCTGCTGTAGAGATGATTTGTAACGCAAGAAAAAATCTTTCCGAAGTTCAAAATATACTAGTTGATGCAGGTTATACAGGAGAAAATTTTGCAACTCAAATAAAAACGACTATTGGTGCAACCGTGGGAACGTTCAAAAAAGTGTGTCAAACCGAAAAAAAAGTAATAAATTGATATAAAAAATGGAGGTTTGATATGAGTCAAGCAAATAGAACTAATGGGTTGGTAGATTATAAAGAATTAGAAACAAATATCCTGTCATCTATACGAGAAGGAAGACCATTGACAGGAAGAGATGGAGCATTAACACCGTTTATAAAAAGGTTGCTAGAGGCAAGTCTGGAAGGTGAAATAGAAAGCCACATGTCAGCTAAAAGTGAAGAAAATAACCGAAGAAATGGGAGAAATGCAAAAACTTTACGCACGAGTGCAGGTTCATTTGAGCTGCTAACACCAAGAGATAGGGAGGGAAACTTTGAACCGCAAATAGTCAAAAAAAGGCAAACGAGCCTACATCCAGAACTTGAAGCAAAGGTCTTAAGTACATACGCCAGTGGCATGGGATACAGAGACATAGCTTCACACGTTGAGGAAATATATGACCATAAAATATCAGCAGCAGAGATATCCAGTATTACTGATAAATTGCTACCAATAATCAATGAATGGCGCAGCCGTCCACTGCAATCAGTGTATCCAATAGTGTTCATGGATGGCATGTTTTTTAAGGTCAAGGAGGACGGACATTGCGTAAGTAAATGCATGTATAATATATTGGGTATAAATCAAAATGGCAGAAAAGAAGTATTAGGTTTTTATTTGGCTGAAAGTGAGGGAGCTAACTTCTGGTTGGGAGTTCTAAATGACCTCAAAGAAAGAGGAGTAGAAGATATTTTAATTGCCTGCATTGATGGACTAAAAAGCTTTCCTACAGCTATAAATAGTGTATTTCCTAAAGCAGAAGTACAGCTATGTATAGTGCATCAGATAAGGAATTCACTGAAATATGTATCTAGCAAAGATGTAAAAGTTTTCATGAATGATTTGAAAAAAATATATCGTGCTTCAAGTAAAGAAATCGCTGAGAATTATTTGCTTGAGCTGGAAGAAAAATGGAGTGAAAAATATCCCTTAGTTACAAAATCGTGGCAAAACAATTGGGAAAATTTATCTAGTTATTTTAAGTATTCTGGGCCAGTTAGGAAGATGATTTACACCACCAATCCAATTGAGGGGTTGCATAGACAGATCAGAAAATTTACTAAAACTAAAGGTTCATTTACCAGTACAAATGCCTTGTACAAACAGGTATATTGTGCTATAAAAAAGGTAGAGCAAAAGTGGATTACTGCTTTGCCTAACTGGGCTTTAACTATGTCTCAACTTGATATCTTTTTTCCTGGCAGGTTAAAAATTGAGTTGAATTGAAAATGCGGTTTGACACACTTTTTTGAACGTTCCCGCAACCGTTGAAGTAATAAAACGAAGTGAATTACATACCTTTGTTGTATTGCCAAAAAGGTGGGTTGTAGAGCGTTCTTTTGCTTGGCTGGAAAAGTGTAGACGGTTATGGAAAAATTGCGAGCGTAAACTCAATACTAGCCTACAAATGGTCGTTCTAGCTTTTACTGCCTTGCTCCTCAAAAGATTATGAACAGGCTCTAAGAGCTGAGAGTCTGACTTGTTTCTAGCCCTTATAGCTTCTAGGGAATCAGAACCTGCTTTACCATCTAATTCTTGTATATCACGTTTCTTGTGAATAGACCCACAATTTTCAATCTTCCAAGTACCTTGTCTAATATACTCTCCTGGAATCCAAGTAAATACTCTTCGCCTATTATCATCATATTTAGCATAATCAGCAGCATACAAATACTCTTTAGATTTCACATTCATTATATAAATATCATCACCATAAGGTTCAACTCTCCACAGACTTTGTTCATCTTTTCCTCCTGGAACCCAAGTAAATACCCTTCGCCTATCTTTATCATAATTTAAATCATCACTAGCAGCATATAAATATTCATTAAATTCAACATTCATTATAGAATAACTATCACCATAAGGCTCTATCTTCCATTTTAATTCGCCATCCTTTTTATCCCCTGGAATCCAAGTAAACACTCTTCTTCTCTTGTCATCATAATTAAAATCACTACTAGCAGCATATAAATACTCATTTTGATAAAGATTTTTAATACATACTTTTGATGAAAACACTGCATTTTTTATTGATTCCGGTAATTTATTTTTTAATTCTTCAAAGTGAGATATTTGTTCTTTATTATTTATCTTCTCCATAACTTCCTTTATACAATAGGCTAACTTCAGTATTGGACCATCATTAAAGTCACTTGCTTCAATAGTAGCACCTCTATTTAGTAGAAAGTCAATTATATCCGACTTATTATATTGAGCAGCTACGCACAGAGGTACTTGACCATTTTTGTCTTTCGCTTTAGTATCAGCTCCTTTCTCAATGAGAAACTCAGTAGCTCCTAAACATCCTCTCCGTGCAGCATAGTGTAGTGATGTCCAACCATCTTTATCAGCATTATCAACGCTTACTCCTTTGCTTAGGAAAAGCTCTATAATATTTTTATTATTGTTCTCACTAGCAACATGAATAGGTTTTTTACCAGAGTTGTCTGCAGTATTAATATTGGCTCCTTTCTCAATGAGAAACGTAGCACTATCTAATTCACTAAACTCAGCAGCATAGTGTAAAGGGGTCGAACCATTTTTATCAGTTTCATCAACGCTTACTCCCTGGTTCAGAAGAAACTCTGTAATATTCACGTGATTATTCATAACAGCAAAGTGAATAGGAGTCCTGCCAAGTATATCTTTAGCATTGATATTAGCTCCCTTTTCTAATAAAAACTTTACAATCTCTAAATGTCCTCCCCGTGCAGCCCAGTGTAGTAGTGTGCAGCCATATTTATCAGTAACATTAACACCACCCTCGTTCTCAACAATAAACTTGACTGTACCTAAGTTACCGATCCAAGCAAAATAGTATGCACCATGCTCATCCTTGCTCACCCCCTGAGCAATAAGACTTTTTATCCTCTCAAGATCACTACTTTGTACAGTTATTAATAATTCTTTATCTAAGTGTGCCTGCCTCAAAATCTTGATTATACTTGAGTCTGCAACATCTAGAGGAGTTCTATCATTACTATCTTCAGCATCGATATCAGCGCCTTTACTTATCAGATACTTCACTGCATTCAAGCGACCAAATCTTGAAACATAATGTAGACAAGTAGCACCATCATTATCCCTAACATTAATATCAACTCCTTCTTTTATAAGATACCCTGCTATATCTAAACGATTATTAATAAAAGCAAAATGTAACAGCGTCAAACCATCCTCACTTTGAATATCTAAACTAGCACCTTGATTTACAAGGTCTTGAACTTTACTAAGATCACCACTTTGTACTACAACCAATAGCTCCTTACATAATTCCAATTGTTTTTTACTTAAATATCCTATAACACTGATATGGTTCCTATCAATAGCAACGTCTAGTGGTGTTTTTCCATACTTATCCTTGATGTTTATATTTGCCTTTTTATCACGTACAAAATATTCTACTAAACCTAAGTAACCGTTCCAAGAGGCAAAATATAGAGGTGTTCTACCATTTTTATCAGCATCATTGATACTTGCCCCTTTTCTGAGAAGAACTTCTATGATATCTTTATTGTTTCTCTTTGCAGCACAATGTATAGGTTTCTCACCAAAAATGTTCTCAGCACTAATATTTGCACCTTTTTCTATCAAGAACCTTACAACCTCTAAATGACCTTTCAATGCAGATCCATGCATAGGTGTCCAACCATCTTCATTAGAAGCATTGACATCAACACCTTTCTCAACAAGATACTGAGCTATAGTCAAATACCCTTTCAATGCAGCGTTATGAAAAGGGGTATTACCATCTTTATCTTCAGCATCAACGCTAGCCCCTTGATTAACAAGATTTTTCACTTCACTAAGATTTCCAATCTTTGTAGCACTCAACAATTCTTTATCTAGTTCTGCTTTTCTTGAAGATCTTGTCGTATCTGAGTTGAGATCAGTATGTGAACTAGAGATATCCCTTCTTTTCACAGCATGCCCACAATCTTCAATATTCCATTTAAATTGATCACTCTTTGAATTCTTTGGAATCCAAGTAAATACTCTCCTCCTCTCGTCATCATAATTAAAATGATCAACAGCAGCATATAAATATTCGTTAAGTTCAACATTCATTATATAACAGCTGCTACCAATAGGTTCTATCTTCCATGTATCTCGTCCAACTCTGCCCCCCGGAATCCAAGTAAACACTTTCCTCCTCTCGTTATCATAATTAAAATAATCAACAGCACCGTATAAATATTCATTAAATTCAACATTCATTATAGAATAATCATCACCATCAAGTTTAATTTCCCATCTAAATTTATCATCCTTTTCATCTTTTGGAATCCAAGTAAATACTCTCCTTCTATCATCATCATAACTCAAATAATTACTAGCAGCATATAAATATTCATTATGATCAATATTTTTAATGCATACTTTTGACGCAAATACTATATTCTTTACTGACTCTGGTAATTTACTTTTTAGCCTTTTAAGATCAGATCTTTTTTCTGAATCGAGACTAGAATATTTATCAAAACTCGTTGCCTCTTTAATAGAGTAAGCTAACTTAAATATTGCACTATTATTTAAATCACCATTCCTTTGCATTGCATCAAACACAGCTACATAACCTGATATACTCTGATCAACATTATTATGACTGCGTACATAACTTAATATTTCTTTCGTATCTACTCTCCCATACACCTCATTTATAACTCCTTTAATTATATCATCAAACAGCTTTCCATCTGATTTATAAATTTCATTAGCAAGTTCATTAACTGAACTATACCTATTACGCAACATGCCATCCTTTAGCTTCTCTTTTGTTACACTTCTTATTGAATATCTTAACTCCTCTACAAAAAACTCTGCCCATCTTCTTACGTTAGATGAAGTATCTGCTTGATTTATAATTTCCTTTTTTGCACTTTTAACTATCCCCATCATCTTATATGGGTCGTTACTTTTAGCTTCAATACTAGCATTCTTATCAAGGAAGAATTTGACAATATCTAAGCTACCATTGCAAGCAGCTATACGAAGAGATGTTCTACCATTTTTATCTTTAGCTCCAATGTCAGCACCTCTCTCAACAAGAAACTTAGCTATATTCAAATTGCCTTGCTGAGCAGCCCAGTGCAGAGGGTTACAACCATAGATGTCTTTATCTTTAACACTAAAGTGCTTTCTCTCAAAAAGAATTTCTACTATGTCTAATCTACCTTCTTGAATAGCCACATATAAAGGTGTTAATTCATGCTTACTTTCAGTATTAATACTTTCAATTTTTCTAATTAAACCTTTAGCTTCATTAATATTGTTTTGCACTATAGCATCAAACATGTGCTCCTTTAATAAAGTTACTTTCTCCTTATTAAAGTCCTCTATAACATCTTTCGAATTACAAGCAGAAAATATGCATTTCGCATTAGCAACTGTTGTATCATTAAAAGCAAACATCATCTCCCTTCCTGGTTGATAGGTATTCCAATTTTCTACTTTTACAAGAGTATTATTTTTATGTGATAGTAATAGATTATCATTGATAACTTTCATATTGAAATCTAATATAGACTTATCTTTTAAATCAACTAAACCAACATCATGGTTATTAACAGGTTGATTATGATAAATCTGTAACCCTTGTTCTTCTGGACGATAGTATCTGAAAGAGTTAGGGTTCATTTCTACATGATCAAGCCTTAAGTTTGTACTATCAATTTTATAAAGCTCATTGTTTATTTGTAATACAATTTATTGATGTTCTGGGCTTTGAAAATAATCAACTAAACCAATAGACAAAGACCATTTGTTACCTTTGCTATCAAGTATTGTAATATCTTTTATCTCTAAGCTATCCTCTGTAAGGTCAGAGATTGATTTGCTGTAACATGCATTTATATAACTCCTTTTACCTTCTTGTATGCTTATACTATCAACATCCATTACATTTAATTCAGCAAAATCAACAATATTATAAGGTATACTTTGATAAGGTACTGCTTTGTTTTTTATTTTTAGATTGAGCCTTATTGGTAACGATGAAATTTTGCTATTTAATGTATCTGGTAGTTTGATAATATAATGGTGTTGCCGTTTCTCTCCTTCTATTGTAATATCCTGGTAGTAATTACATAGCATCACGTAGTCATCATAACCATAACCCCGTCCGTTATTAAGGTATTTCTGATAACTATTTGTAACGTCAGAATTATTATAGCTAAAATCAACAATTACCTGATCTGAGTACATACCAGCAATTATCACTTTTTCATTAGGTACTCCCATGTGATTTTTAATGACTTCTACTTGAGATACTGGTATGTCAAAATTACTGTTATTGGCAATATCTTTTGCAACTTGATAAGTATTAGTCAATTCTTGATCTAGAATACTTGCTTGTATAAATGCTTTTAACTTTTTTTCACTATTTTGTATAATTTCTCTACTAATACCAACTCTCATTATTAATGAACCAAATAAGAAGCATTGCAGAGTTGTTTAACCGTGGAAGGGGAAATAGAGGTAATAAATTTACACAAAGCGCTCTCAAGCAGAACAATTGTATCGTAGATTTTATTGCGCAAAATGTTCTGTTTTATATATAACCAAAACCTCTCAACAGGATTGAGGTCAGGTGAGTATGGTGGTAGGTATATAATTTCGATATTTTTAGGTATCTTTAAACTTTTTGACTTATGCCAACTAGCGCAATCCATCACGAGAAAAGCCTTTCGTATTCCTAAATATTGCGACATCTGTTCAAGGAATATATTTATACAAGCAGTGTTGACGTTTGGTGCAAATAAGCTAAAATTCTCTCCATTTCTGGGATTAACTGCACTATAGAGATAAAAATTTCCCTACCTAATTTTACCTTAACCTGTGTCCTACTGCCTTTTTTAAACCACCCATGTCCAACTTTTGAATGTGTACCAAACCGTGATTCATCGAAGAAAAATAGCTCTTTTTCAGAATGCATGACAATAGTTTCATTGAGGTTTTTTTTTAAACTCCTCTTGCTTATTTTTATCCTGTCCACTATGAACTGGTCTTGGTGTGATATATGAGAATTTCATTCTTTGCATATTACGATGTATTGTGGATTTGCTGATATTCAAACCAAATCTTTCTTGGATTCTTATTCTCATTTCTCTAATAGTAATATTGGGATTTTCCTCTATCCACACCTCAATTTGTTCAAGTTGACTTTGGTTCAATATAGTTTTTCTACGGCGTTGAGGTGGAGAAAATAATTTTTCTTCTCTTCCAAATTTTATGTGCTTTATCCATGTAGTAATTGCCTTTCTCGAAATGCAACATATTTTTGCTACAGCTGTTATACTGTGCTTTTTTGCTGCAATTACAGCATTTAGTTTTTTTGCAACATACGCATTATTTCTTAGAACCTGTACATGATCTCAAGAAAGGAATAAACTAAGAGATAATGTATATAAGTTAGGATATATGAGGAGTGTATACCCAAGTGATATAAGTCGGGAAAGATTTGAGATTATATTACCAGATCTAGAATCCTGTAGAAAAAAAACAAAACCAAGAAAACTGGATTTATATGAGTTATTTTGCGGTGTACTTTATGTGCTAAAAAGTGGCTGTCAGTGGCGAATGCTACCAAAAGAGTTTCCAAAATGGCGCAATTGTTACGATTACTTCAAGAGATGGAGTAAAAAACCGAATGAAGATAGAGAAAGTGTTCTAGAAATTGTCTTAAAAAAAATTAGTTGGAGAGGTTCGTTTCAACAGTGGTCGGAATACAAAAACAAGCTTCTGCATCATTGATGCTCAAAGTGTAAAAAACACCGATATTGCTGAAGAAAAAGGTTATGATGCCGGCAAGAAAATTTCAGGAATAAAGCGTCATATTGCAGTAGATACGCAAGGTTTGCCACATGCAATTTATATTACTACAGCTAATATCGGAGATCGTACTGCTGCTGTAGAGATGATTTGTAACGCAAGAAAAAATCTTTCCGAAGTTCAAAATATACTAGTTGATGCAGGTTATACAGGAGAAAATTTTGCAACTCAAATAAAAACGACTATTGGTGCAACCGTTGAAGTAATAAAACGAAGTGAATTACATACCTTTGTTGTATTGCCAAAAAGGTGGGTTGTAGAGCGTTCTTTTGCTTGGCTGGAAAAGTGTAGACGGTTATGGAAAAATTGCGAGCGTAAACTCAATACTAGACTACAAATGGTCGTTCTAGCTTTTACTGCCTTGCTCCTCAAAAGATTATGAACAGGCTCTAGGAGAAATACTTGCACTCGTCCTAACATCATCCATAGCATCTAGTATACCATTGATACCAAATACTTGCTTTAAAGCATTATTATCATGTCGTCCAAGTGTTGCTGTATCACCTATACTATCAAGCAAGTCATATATGGCCATCATGGAAAAAAACTTTCCACCTTTTGCTCCTTTTATTTTCGCTGAATCAAATTTATCACGATCAAATGCAATTCCTTTTTCATTAAGATTTTTTTCTACATCACTAATATAATCTGCAAAAACTTTTTCACCAAGATCATCAAAATGACTTTTAAACCTGTCGAAAGTATCTTCCCTAACTCCTTTTGCTAACAAGTTTTGTTTAATTTCCTCTACAATATTGTTGTAATCTTGATTAGTTTGAACATCACCTATATCTTCAATGTATTTTTTATTCTCTAATAACTGCTTATCAGTTGATAGTTGATGTAATTTATCAAAGATTACTTCTTTTCCATTCTGAAATATACTGTCTAACTTTATTCTATAATCATCAATTTTTAAATAATATTCGCTACCTTGCTCTTTAATTTCTTCTATTATAGCATACTCTTTATCGCTGCTTACTTTTAACTTTATCTCAAGATTTTTCTCATCCAGTATATAATTTTCTATACTCTTAATACTTGCAGTATCATCTATTATTAATTCTTTATCATTACCGTCATTGTCTTTGAATTTTACACTCATTTTACCACCATCAATCCTCACTTGAGGAGAATCTATAGTTATAATTTTTGTGTCATAAGCTTCAATACCAAACAACTCTTTAATAAATCTTTCTTTTTCTTCCTTTGTAATCTCTTCTTCATCACGTGAATCTATACAGGCCATACCTGTACTGCGCTGTTTCCTTCCTTTAGAACATTGTTGCTGACTAAAACTAAAGATAGAGCTATGAATTACTTTAACAGAAGCAAACTCATCTTTGCTCATTAAAATAAGAGAATCTGCACTATTTGCACCTTTATCAAACACAACACCCATAAAGGCCACTTCTTTTCCATCTGTAAGTGTTTTGTAAGTTACACCTTTTACATACTCTGTATTTATCTGATCATTTGCCTCCTTTACCAATGCATCAGCTGTCTTACCCTCCCTTGGTCCTTTAAGTTCTAATCCTACTGGATCGTATTCTGTAGCACTGCTAGCTTGATCTGCAAACTTAATACCATGCACGACCATATCAATACGTTTTCCCCTACCAGTTTGAAACTCTGTTAATACTAATGCTCTGTTTTCTTGTGATTCTCCTAACTTTATATCACTATAGTGGCTAAATGCTCCATGTAGCACTGCCTGAAAGTGTGCTTCCTTTTCAATCAGAGGTTTTAAAGGAAACGTTCCTTTTCCAATTGTTTTTAATAATTTATTGTACTTATCTATCGAGAGAGTCTGATCTGGCGTAGAAGGACGTTGAGAGCCTAGAGCTTCATCAAATGTTCTTTTTAACTCATCGGGATAAGGAACATTCTCAAAATTACCTTTAAACTTATCAGTCTTTTTATTACTGTACTGTTCTAGAGAGATAGGCTCACCAACTTCCATACTAAAATATTCTTTAAAATCTGACTTTTGTTTTTTAATATTAAAATTAAGATTTAGTTCAACTATTTTTCTGTTTCCTATTTCTTGCTTAAGTTTGTCAAGAGGAATTCCTTTACTTACCACCTCAGCTCTTCCATCAGCTTCAACAATATTCATTACATAAACTGATTTTTTATCATTTTCTGGAATAAAGACCATTGTCGTAACTCCGTGGCTTTGGTCTAACTTAGATGGCTGTCCAGCACCTTGTCCTTTACTTTTCTGATCTTTAAGACGTTGAGATTTAGGTTCAGGTTGAGCTTCGGTAGGTATATTTTCACCGTAAATAAAAACTTGTTTTTCAAAATCACTGTTTAAACCCTTAACTTCATTTAACAATAATGATTGTCCCAGCAAAAACCTGCTAAAATAATGATTATCTCCCTTTTCTCCTGTACCAGGAAATGTATGATAGATACGTTCTATATTCTCTTGAATCTGTGTTTTTAATTGTTCTTGTGTAATCTCACCATTATTTCGCTCATCAATAGATTCCAACATACCACTAAAAAGAGGAGTGATTTTTTGATTACGTGACTTATCCATAATATCTGAAATAGGAGATGGATGGTCAAGATTTACACCAACACACAGAATATCATCTGCAGTAGTTAAACTCTCATTACATTTGGTTGAAAACCTTTTGTATAATCCTCAGCTTGCTTTAAAGCAGCGGTTGGTGTAGTTCTACTCTTTTCTCCTATTTTACCTTCTTTTAACTCTTCTTTAGTGGCAGCTTTCAGTTCTATAATAATAGGAATAGCATTCAATGATCTGTCCTTACCACGAGGTACTAGAACAATATCAGCATAACCTCTTCCTGCAAATTGCTCTAAGTAAACCCTAAGATTATGTCTATAGCGGAAATTCACTAAAGCACCTGCCATAAACCCATGATGTGCTGCTTCTCTTGCTTTATCAGCATAGATAAGCGAACCCTTATATTCAGAGTGGATTTTACTAACTTTTTTAAGAACTTTGTCCAAAGATTTTTCCACCTCTTTTTTATCAGAATTAGTAAGCTTAGCTATGTCATTCTCTGGTTTATTCCATTTTTCTTTTTTTATCTCTGTAAATTGAAGGCGTTTGTCATTCTTATCCAACTTTTTATTTTTTATTTCGACAGTCATTTCGTTATCAGCATTTTTAGAAATTTCTACCAGCTTAACCTCAAGCTCACTCTTAGCATTACTGACATACTGAGTCTTTCCTGGAGCGTTCATTTGACTTAATATTTCTTCTAGCTCACCATGACTAAACTCCTTATTTTTACTACCAGATTCTGCAATAACAAAGAGCTTTACTTTATCAGCAGCATCTTCTGGGCTTTTGATTTCTCCCTTTTTAATAACAGCTACTTTTAGAGTCCTTGCACCATCAAAACTAAAATATATTTTCTCAATATTCAGCTTTGTTGCAATTTCTGTGTCTATCAAAGTAGAAAAGCTTCCCAAAAAGAAATGAGGGAAAAATCCTTCTTTACCTACTGAATGTAAATACGATGGAATCTGGTCTATATATGATTGAAACCTTGCTTGGAAAGATTCAAAATCACTCCCTTTTGGAGCTGAAGTACTTGGGCCAGGTTGACTAACTCCCGCTGTCTCTCGAATTAACAGCTCTATTAATTCAAAATCTTGCACTCCTTGATTATCAACTTCTCCTTGTTTTCTTTTAGGCATATAACCCTCCTTTTAGACATATAATATTTTTAATGATCACTTAACCCCACATAAGATTGTTTACTAATCTCTACCTCAGCTAAATCACCACTTGGGCCAGGTATGTTTTTTTGATCTAGTTTTTCATCAGCAGACTTACCATAGGCTAAGAATCTATTTAACAAATTCTGATCTCCTTGCTCTAATATAGAACGTATGTAATCTGCTTGTTTGCAACTCATGAATTCTTTTATTTGATTAGAGTCCAGCTTATCTAGCACCGCCCATACCGGTTCCATAGTACTCTTCTTCACCCAACGTACTAATAGATTTGTATGAGAAAAAGATGAATCCATTACTTCTTCATTTATCACAAGTGCACGATGGCTATCAAACCCTTCCTTTATCCATATGTGCATGAAAAGCTTTTTAGCTGCATCTACATAATATCCTGAATAGTCTTGTATTCTTATAGAGTACAAACGGGTATGATAACTATTTTCTGAAATACTACCTGGTTGCAAATAATCAAATAACTTCTGAAATTTATCAAAGCTAAGCATATCTATCATTCTATTTAAAGAACCATAATGACCATTTTTCTCTAAATCTCTTTTTAAAAGCTCTGGATATTTGTCAGGATTTATCTGATTAAAGAGAAACTCAAACATATCTGGACAAACTCCACAGCCAGGTCCTGCTGCATATATTGCATTTTTCATCAAGATCTCATCTTTTTTTTGCGCACTCATTTCGTTTTCAGGTAATGATTTTATCTTATTCCAAAAGAATTCCACTGCCTCTGCCCGTTTCCAATCTATAGCACAGTAAAGCCCATACTCATATGGATGACGGCCTCTTAAATCCAACTTATCGAGATATCCGCTAATGAAATGTGACCAAAACTGCGCTAAAGGACCTTCTCCACAGCACTTAACTAAGTGTTTATACTCTAGTAAGCTACTTCTACCTTGAGCTAATAATTCCTCTTTTCTTTCCTCAAATATAGCTCGTATATCTTCTTCTAGGCAACAATCACATGCAATCTTGTACCTTGCAGTGCCAAATGGATTGGGGTTACTATCTGAACTCGGCGCAATTAATTTTTTACCTACCATTTGTCCATTGAGCTTAACTCCATGTAAATTATTAACTTTCTCCCAGCAATCTTCACTAGATAACACTCGTGCAAGAAAATTATTTCTTATTTCACCATACCCTGCATGTATCTTCCAACTTGCATAGCACCAACGTTCAATTTGAATAAGCTTAGATGCCCTGTAGGGATCATCTTCCTTAATAGATGAAAACAAAACTTCTGCAATGTCTCTACGATCCATAATTAACCCCTCTTTGATAAATAAATGAAAAAATATTGCACCTTATCAAGTATCATAATGAATTAGCCTCCATTACACTTTAGACATATTACTCCACCTTTAAAACCTGTCAATCACTATTTTAGAAAATTTTCTAACTCAAAGTGATTTTCGTTAAAAGGCTCTTAACAGGCTCAATACAGGATCTTTTGTTTGCTTTCAAATTTTGTTTTTATCATAAGTTTGCCTAATTCTTCCATAAGTAAACTAATATTAATTTAGCAAAATATATTATTAAGATCTCAGGTAAGATAACCGTTTTCAGCACTCAAAATCAAGGGTGGTGAGAAGTGTTTTTCTTGGGATGGCATGGTCTACCAAGTGATCCATACGAACTTTTTTTATAATGATTTTGCTATACGCTAAAGCTAGCCACACTAGCCTATTTCATCCACATCCACATACGAACTATTTTGCATAACTTTGTTGCAAAGATTTCAAGCTTCTATTTTTATAACCTTATTTTACGTGGCTTGTCCTCGCAAACGTATGACCTTTTTTGAAGGAGTAAATAATTGAAATCCTTATGACACTAAGTTGAATGTTTTCTATCCAATTTGAAATAAAAGATATTTTTCTACACCTATATACAACAAATTTGCTGTTCTAAAAAATACATAAAACTCTTGCTAATTATATCAAGTGTATAATAATCAAAACATGGATTTTTAGAGTGAGGTGAATTATGTATCCTAATGTACACGAAAGTAATGGTAATACTGAGTTACATTGTGCTGCTAAAGATGACAACTTAGAAGCAGTTCAAGCTTTACTAAACAAAGGTGCTGATGTTGAGGCACAAAACGATAATGGCGATACTGCTTTACATATAGCTGCTCAAGAAGGCCACTTAGAAATAGTTCAAGCTCTGTTAGATAAAGGAGCTAGTGTTGGAGAACAAAATAGCGAAGGCTGCACTGCTCTTCATTGTGCTACTGAAAATGGTTGCTTAGCAGTAGTTAAGTACTTTATAAATGAAAAAAGAATCAATATTAACCAAAAGAACGATGATAATGACACTCCTTTGCATATAGCTGCTGAAGATGGCCACTTAGAAGTAGTTCAATTTCTGTTAGAAAAAGGGGCTAGTGTTGAGGAACCAGGCAGCGAAGGATGTACTGCTTTGCATTATGCTGCTAGAGGAGGTCACTTAGAAATAGTTCAAGCTCTATTAAATAAAGGAGCTAGTGTTGAAAAACGAAATAGCGAAGGCTGTACTTCTCTCCATTGTGCTACTGAAAAGGGTTGCTTAGCAGTAGTTGAGTACTTTATAAATGAAAAAGGAATCAATGTTAACCAAAAGAACGATGATGATGATACTCCTTTACATATAGCTGCTAAAGATTGCCACTTAGAAGTAGTTCAATTTCTGTTAGAAAAAGGAGCTAGTGTTGAGGAACTAGGTAGCGGAGGATGTACTGCTTTGCATTATGCTGCTAGAGGGGGTCACTTAGACATAGTTCAAGTTCTATTAGAAAAAGGGGTTGATGTTGAGGCACAAAATGAGGAAGGTTCCACTGCTTTGCATATTGCTGCTGAAACTGGCCACTTAGAAGTAGCTCAGTATTTTATAGATGAAAAAGAAATCGATGTCAACCAAAAGGATTATGATGATGGAACTCCTTTGCATTATGCTGCTAGCGGTGGCAATTTAGAAGTAGTTCAACTTCTATTAGAAAAAGGGGCTAACGTTACCGCGTTAATGATAAACCTTGATACTACTTTGCATTGTGCTGCTAAAGGTGGCAACTTAGAAGTAGTTCAAGCTTTATTAGGCAAAGTGGCTAATATTAATGCACAAAACAGTTACAGTTATAGAGATACTGCTTTGCATATTGCTGCTGGATTTGGTCATTTGGAAGTAGTTCAATTTCTGTTAGAAAAGGGTGCTAGTTTTGACACACGAAACAACGAAGGATGTACTGCTTTGCATATTGCTGCTGAAACTGGTCACTTAGAAGTAGTTCAAGCTCTGTTAAAAAAAGGGGCTAACATTGAAGCAAAAAGCAAAAATGGCAGTACTGCGTTGCATGAAGCTGCTAGAATGGGTCGCTCAGACATAGTTCAATATCTTGTAGAGGAAAAAAAGGCTACTATTGACGTAAAGGACGTTGATTGTAATACCCCCCTGGATTTAGCTGATAGAAACGGCCACAAAAATATAGTTGAGTATCTTAATTTTCAAGAAAAGAAGCATTCTGAAACTTCAAAAGCAATAAAGACTAGTTTCTCTGTAGGTGTAATAGCCATGTTGACAGTAACTATGGGATGTATTGTTACTCATGTTAGTTTATCAATATTAGTTATTGCTGCATTGATAGTTGGAGCCATTGCTGGTGGCATGACATATGCAGTATTAAAGCCTAGTACTAAGCTAAGTGAATATGAAGTAGAGGGACAAAGTTTACCAGAAATCGATAACATCTTAAGAGCAAATGTTACATAGCTCTTGTTTTTTTATGTCAAGTATATAACAATAAAACATGAGGTTTTAAATCGAGGTAGAGTTATGAATTTTGACAATTTGGAAGAAATACTAGCTTTTATTGATGCTAACGTTGGTTTAAATGATAGTAATGTAGTTGGGGAAATAGAAGAGAAGTTAAAACAAGTAGATACATCTGGCCTATTACAGCTTGCTGTTTTGAAAAACAATAAACGAATAGTGGAGGCTCTTATACAAAAAGGGGCTGATGTTAATGGAATGGATATATACAATCGTGATCCATTATATTATGCTATCTTACATGGAAATACACGAATGGTAGAGGTCCTGATAAAAAATGGGGCAAGTGTTAGGAAGAAGTATAATGATGGAAGTACTCCTTTGCATCATGCTATCTTGGGTAACAAAACAAAAATAGTAGAGCACCTAATAAACAATGGGCCTGATCTTAATGCAGTAGATGAGAAAGGTAGGACTCCATTATACTTAGCTGGTCGAAATACAAAAATGATCTCGATTCTTATGAAGAATGGAGCATGTCCCTTACTGGAAAATAGAAATGTTGAATTTTTGAAGTATTTAATTGCACTCATTAAAGATGGTGATATAGAGAATTTGGAGAAGAGAGAAGCGAAACAGAAAGAAGAGCAAGTGGATGATGGATATGAATCACTTAAATACTCATTGCTGCTTAGTGATAACAGCTCTTTGATCTCTATTATAAAAAGGGAAGAATTCAATAATTTAATATCTGAGTGGTCTTCAGGTGCACCTGACTTAAAAGAGGGCCAAAAAAATTTGAATAAGGCGTTGTTAAGTCTCCTAAAAGACTTTCCATTTTCTAACATTACAAAGTTTGAGAATTTTTTACAAGATAACAAAAGTAATGATGATCTAAGGGTCGTTCTCAATCTTCAAAGAGGAAAGTCCAAGTTGACAATACTGCATGCAATACAAAGTATGGAGCATTTGGCAGTAGAAAAAGATATGGCCTGGGCAGTTGGAGCATTTATAACTTTACTTTTAAAAGCTGGAGCTGACCCTAACATAGTTAACAGTGAAGGACAAACACCTTTGCACTATGCTGCTTATTATAATACTTTAAATATACCTTTACTTCTGAACAAAGGAGCACGTAATCAACCTGACAAACAAGGAAAAACTCCTCTAGATATTGTAGTTATTAACAAAAAACCTTTTGAAGTGAATATTTTAGAACAAATCTTTTTAACTCAGGAGCAAATGAGAGCAAAAAGCCATTTAGAAAATATTTGCGGTCATAGCCTTGGCACTAACCAACTAAGAGAGTTTTTAAATCAGCATAGAGGAAATGAAGGTCTTAAAGAGATTTTAAATCTTCGTGATTGTAAAGGAAAGTCTCGTATTTTTCAAAAGATTAGAGATGTTTGTTATGGTGATAAGATTCGTTTTAAAGAAGCAGAAAGGTTGCTGTTAGAAGCAGGAGCAATTGATTACAAAGGATGGAAGGACAAAGAACATTTACCTAAAGATTCCGCTTTATGGAACATTTTAATATTAAACCAACGGGAGGAATTGAAAGCTTTTTTAGATATGGCCAATGCAACCGAAAACATGAACGAGTTAGAGCAAGTTGTAAAAAGAGCTATAGAAGCAGGAGTAATGCTGAACTTTGCTGTGTCAGGAAGTTTATATGACAAGAAATATGAGAGTAAATATGGCTTTGCAGATTGTGTAATAAGAAAAATTAGTGAATTAAAAAAGAACTCTAGAATTGCAAGTGATGTAGAGGTTGCTAGTCGTATAGTATGTAACTTAGTATCAAAAGGAGTAGTACTACATACCATAAGCAGCATCCTTGTCATTGATGAACTAGAAGAGTTTAAAAGCCACAAAGCTAATATGGTAAAAGCCTATGAAAGTTATGCAAAGCGTAGTTTGAAATTTATGGAAATTGTTAAAAGTGCAACTACTGGCAAGGTGAAAAATGTAAAAGTGGATAACTCTATTCTCTATTTGGAATATTCAGAAAATAGTGTAGTTGAGGTTGCGAAAATCATAAATGAAGCAAATTTAACTCATGGAAGTATAGAATCTAGAAGAGATGTAATAGCAATCGGTGAAAGTGAGGTAGAAATTATAACGGAAGATGGGATAAGAAATTATACTAATCTTACGGGCAATATAGTACTGACTTTCTATACTAGTTTGGGAAAGATAGACGTTAAACTGTATCCTGACGTACAAGATAAAAGCAAAATTATAGTAGAAGTGAGTAATAAAGAAGAAGTATTGGAAAAATTCAAAGGTCATGAAGAAGAATTAGGCGAGGATTGTGCACTTGGTGATTATGATGTCTACTATGCTATTGAACAGGGATATTTTGAAAGGTCTGGAAAATTAATGCATCCTGAAGTAATAAGCGAGTCTAACAACAAATGGACAGAACGTGAAGAGTTAAGAAGGGATTCTATGGAGGAAATTGCTAGAAGGCATAAGTTATTACAAGATTTACGCAATATTGAGTCTAATATTGTAAAAAAGGAGAAGAATTTTGACGTAAAAACTTACCTGATAGATATCTTTAAAATTTTATCTAGGTTCTATGAAGAAAAAGGGGATATTTCTAAAACAGACTTAGCTAAAGCAGCAGAAAAGGAAAGTAAAAAATTGGGGTTAGAAGGTAAATACAACTGGAGTAAAATTTTTGGTTTAGAGGAAGAAATTATTGAAAAGGCAGAAAAACAAGGTGATAAAGAGCAAAAATCAAACATACCTGATGACTTCTATTTAGGGCACGCAATCAATAATGGAAGCTGTTTTTTTGATTCATTCAGGCAAAGTCTGGAACAACAGAAGGGAATCAAAGTTACTGTAAAGCAGTTAAGGAATGAGTGTAAGAGATTTGCACAAGACAATCCTCCAGAGTGGTTTATAAGTAAAATTGGCAATGACTTTGATGAGGTTGAAGGTGAGTTCGTAAATCGTGGAATTACGTGTAACCAGTATATCAGTAGCATTGGAAAGAATGAATTTTGGGGACGTTCCGATATCGAGGGCAGAATACTTTGTGATAAGTATGGTGTGAAATTGCATGTTGCAGAAAGTAACCCATTGCACACTATTGATAAGCAACAAGATCCGTTCTTGCATCAGTTAATAGATAGCTCAGGATCAAAAGCAGGTAAGATAGATTATAGTCACAATAGTGTCTTACATATGGTAAATGGAGGCCATGATCATTTTCAACCCCTACTTTATAGAAATAAGGCCTTGGCAAAACAAACGCAAGAACAAAAAGATTCCTTATGCTATTCAAGCTTGCCAAGCTGTAGTATGGATGAGTTAAAGATAGAAAAAGCATCTCATCAACAGAAGGCACTGCTTGTAAGTAGACCATAGCTTTGTATATGATTTGTTACACAGCAATGATGGGAGAAGTTTATTTAGTAAGTTGAAAAAGAAACTATTTTATTTAAATAAGTTTACTTAATGTTTATGGATTTTCAAGTACACTCTCAGATTCAAAAGGGGCTATAGATTGCTCGACATGTACTATTTCCTGGAGTTGTGTGCTGAAGTTTAGAGTATTGCCTTTTTTGATGTTTAAAGAATTTTCCTCCAGATCTACCATTAAAATATGCAGCTAAAATTGGATACATTTTCTATCACTGTTGTATCCAATATGCTAAAATCTTCATCACTTATATTGATTTTTTTACATAATTGATTTTGTAACATTTATTTGCTCTTCTATATCAATTTCAACATCTTTTTGTGTGGCCCTTTGTAGTAGCTCCTTTTGCAATAACCTTTTTTAATTTTCTGGCACATATTCGATGTTTTTTTCATATTGTTGTTTTTATAAACGTTACGATGCTAATCCATAAAATTTCTCCACTTGCTCACTCCACAGCATCGGTATTTCTCTTAAATCAACTAACTTCAAATCTCTTGGCTGCCTCCCATGTACTATATCTTCTTTAATTTTTGGTGCTAAATAATTTAATCTTAAAATTTGTTGTATACGTCTTGTACCTATATTAATTTTGGCACTCAGCTCTTTCACACTTCTATATTTTCCCTCTTCTAGTTGCCGTTTCCAGGAATGGGCTCTTACCACTGCTTTCAGTAATGCATTGTTTGTTTTACCTTCTGGTTCTACTACCGTGCATTTATTTCCTTTCTTCTTTATTGGTATAAATTTTTCCTCTGATTCAGAACTCACCTCTATTCCATCCTCTCTCACCATTACTCCTTTTATTAACTTTTTCACTACTTCTTTCTGCTTTCCAAAACTTAAATTTTTCCATTTTTCTTCGGTCTTTTCTTTCCCATTTTCATATAGCTGCTCTGTCTTTCTCATTACTTCTTTTTCGACTTCTCCGGCTATTACATTTCGTTTTTCTGATTCACAACCTTTTCCCCTTAAATGGTTATTGCACACGTAATATCGGTACCTTTTATTCTCTTTTTTTGCGTATGTCAGTGTCATATTTACACCACAGCTTTTGCACTTGATTATTCCCTTTAGCAGTGCTTCCTCATATTTTGCTTTTCTATATGGCTGATTCTTTATCAATTCCTGCGCTTTTTGCCATTTTTCTTCTTCTATTATTGCTTCATGCTTTCCCTCATACTCTTTCTCATAATGCCGTATTTTTCCCATATATATTGGATTTGTTATTATTCTTCTCACCGTAGCCTTTTTAAAGATATCTGATTTTGTTCTGTAACCTTGACTATTTAGCTCCCTTGCCAACTCTGCCATTGACTTCAGCTCCAAATATCTTTCAAATATGTGCTCTACTATCTTCGCTTCTTTCTCATTTATTATTAATTCTTTATCTTTTACATCATATCCCAGCGGCAAAGTTCCACCCATCCATAAACCTTGTTCTTTTGATGTTGCTATTTTATTTTTTACTCTCTCCACTATCATTTCTCTTTCTAGTTGTGCTGCACCTGATAATACCGTTTGTACGAATTTTCCCATTGGCGTATTATTGTCAAATATCTGCGTTACTGCTACAAAATTTACTCTATGTCTTCTAAAAAATGACGTTACTTCGATGCTGTCTTTTGTTTCCCTTGATAACCTGTCTAACGTATATACTACCACACAGTCCACTTCTCCTGCCTTTACATCTTCAAATAACTCCTTTATTGCTGGTCTTTCTAAGTTTTTTCCTGAATAGCCGCCATCATCGTACCTTTTGGCCAATGCTACCCAGCCTTCTCTGCTCTTTATGTATTTTTCACATGCTACTCGTTGCGCGTCCAAGCTGTTGAATTTCTGCTCTAGACCATCTTCATTTGACTTCCTAGTATATATCGCACACCTTATTTCTTTTAGCATTTTCTCCTCTTCAGCTCCCATTTTTATCACGCATTCCAAACAATAACGGTCCGTTGTAACTCATTCCCATTATTTTTCCGGCTACTGCTGATAATGACGTATAAAATTCTTCTCTGTAGATTAAACCCTTATCTGTTACCATTACCGCATGTGTCTCTTCCCCTCTTTCTAATATTAGCTCTGTTCCTTCTACTGGCAGTTTGTCACTACTTATTCTCTTTCCCTTCTCTAGCCGATCTGCCAGATACTCTAGTCTTTTTGTCCCCTTTCTTGACATTTCTCCATACGCTTTTTCCTGCATTCTATAAGCTAATCTCGGTATCAGATATTTCTTTGAGTATCTAGGCGCTTCTTCCCCATATACCTTCTTCCATATTTTTCTCAGTTCTGCCAACGCTTTTTTCTCTAAATTCATTACTTTCTTTTCTGTTTCTTCCTCCATATTTTTAGCCTCTCATAAATAGCTTTTCAATCCTGTCTGTTTCTTTCTTTAATACCTCGGTTATCTCTTTACTATTTTTCGCATAATCCATTGCTATCATTCCGAACTTATCTTCTTGCTCTATTTCTGCTCCTGCTTCCACTAACTCTTTTACTATTTCTACTTTCCCCACCATACATGCAAAGTGCAATGGAGTGCATTTATTTTCATATTCTTTCGCATTTACATTCCCTCCTGATTTTATTAATTCTCTCACGGTTTCTAGATATTTCTCCGTTACCGCTAAGTGCAGTGCTGTGTATCCTTCTACATCTGCTGCATTCACATTCGCTCCTTTTTCGATTAATAACCTCACTGTTTTTGCGTCTACTGCATAATGTAGAACTGTTCTTCCATTCTCGTCTCTTTCATAAATATTTTTACTTGAGTTCTCTAATAGTGACTCCTCTTTTTCTTTTTTACTCATAATCTACCTCACCTTTTCTTTAAATTTTAACCCCTCTTTTAGGCCTTCTTTCTCACCACCTCATCTATCATTTCGTTCACTTGGCTCATTATCTTGCTTGCTAAATTTTGACATTCTTTCTTTATTAGCGATTTGTCTCTCTTCCTTATTTCTCCTATCTCTATTATTTTTAGCTCCGGCATGTAGCTCCCATTCAACATGTCTGCTATTTCTCCCACTAGCCCCTCTATTCCATAGCACGTCAGTTCTCTACTTTTTGTTATTCCTCCTTGTTCTCTCAGAAACTTACTCGCCTTTTCATTCTCTTCGCTATTCCATGAACAATACTTTTCACTTTCCCAGATGTAATACATTGGTGTTGCGCCATATTTATTCAGTTGATTAACCTCAGCCCCTGCCTTTACCAGCTCTTTTATTATTTCAACTCCTGCTCCTCCCATTTTACACGCAGAGTGCAATGGCGTACATCCGGTGATGTATTGAGTGGCATTTACTTCTGCTCCTTCCCTTAGCAGCACTTTTACATTTTCTAAGCTTTTTGCAAATACTGCACAGTGTAGTGGTGTATAACCATTTTTATCTCTTGCATTTACCTCTGCCCCTTTTTTTATTAATAATCTCACTGTTTTGTAATCAGAGATTTCTACTGCTTGGTGTAATATCGTCTCTCCTTCTTCATTTCTTTTATTAATGTTTTTAAACCCGTTACTTGATACTTCTTTAAAAAACTTACTCTTGCTAAAACTCATTTCATACCTCACAAAATTAGCTTTTCTAGCGCCAGATAAATTTCTTATATTTACCTGCTGCTATTCAAGTCATGTCCTTTTTAGCATGAGAAAGCAAGTCTTTTTCTTTTTATTTCATACACTTTTACCTATTATTAATATAATATATGAGGATCTAAATATAAGTATTTAACTTATTAGAGATATTACTTGACTATTTTTCCAACTTCTGTGCAAATGTCGATGTTCGTGCCACTTCAGTACTCCCGGGTAAAATACTAAAATGTGCTTTTCTAACTCGTGTATTGAGTCTTTTTGCTCTGAATCTGAGTCATTTTTATAGTAAACGTTGTGTTCTGCTAAAACATATTTTCTGACCTTCTGATCTGTATAATTTTCTACTTTGTAACGATGGATAATACTGAATCTTTCTAAAATTGGTTTGTGTTTTAAATTCCAACGTTGCCCTGAAAGTGTATCGCTTCCCAATACAAATTTATTTCCTCTTTCCTCTACACTACCAACTGGAAAACATGCGTTTATTTCTCCTAAATTCCAACTGTCTGATAAGACTATCTGTGCTTTTGCAAACTTTATTTCTGGCAATAAGCTCTGTGGTAATGGATGTAGTGCTTTTAAGTTATACCACTGATGATTTCTTTCATAGATGCCTTTGTAATCCTTCGTATGAGGCTCTGTTTCTCCAAGTACTGCTACATCTAATCGATATATGTCATTACTAAATGTTTGTTCATAATGGTTGCGTAGATAACTCTCTATAACCTTAATTGACGTAACACTAAACCTGAAGAAATTTACTCTTCCAAACGATAACACCGGTCCATCTTTTTCTATTTTTACCCCTGAATAGTCAGAAAGAAGATCTCCAAATAAACTCTCATCCAATATAAATCTCTGCGCATTATAATAATCGTTAAAAATCCTCATTAGCCGCGATCTTGCTGGTAATGATAGTTTTGCAAGTTCTACAACCGCATCTACAAAAAAGTTATTTGGAACATCTTTTATTCCTATCTGCAGCTCAAAGAAGTGCTTATACCAATTCCCGCTATACAAGCAACGAATAGACAATAATGGAAAAAAAGCCATACTGGAGTAAGTAAAATAGCGAGGTTTAGATGGCATTAAGATCAAAATTATTGGATGAAAAAGTGGTGGAATCAGCAAAAGAGATGCTGAAGAAAGTAAGAAATAATGCGTATGTTGCAAAAAAACTAAATGCTGTAATTGCAGCAAAAAAGCACAGTATAACAGCTGTAGCAAAAATATGTTGCATTTCGAGAAAGGCAATTACTACATGGATAAAGCACATAAAATTTGGAAGAGAAGAAAAATTATTTTCTCCACCTCAACGCCGTAGAAAAACTATATTGAACCAAAGTCAACTTGAACAAATTGAGGTGTGGATAGAGGAAAATCCCAATATTACTATTAGAGAAATGAGAATAAGAATCCAAGAAAGATTTGGTTTGAATATCAGCAAATCCACAATACATCGTAATATGCAAAGAATGAAATTCTCATATATCACACCAAGACCAGTTCATAGTGGACAGGATAAAAATAAGCAAGAGGAGTTTAAAAAAAAACCTCAATGAAACTATTGTCATGCATTCTGAAAAAGAGCTATTTTTCTTCGATGAATCACGGTTTGGTACACATTCAAAAGTTGGACATGGGTGGTTTAAAAAAGGCAGTAGGACACAGGTTAAGGTAAAATTAGGTAGGGAAAATTTTTATCTCTATAGTGCAGTTAATCCCAGAAATGGAGAGAATTTTAGCTTATTTGCACCAAACGTCAACACTGCTTGTATAAATATATTCCTTGAACAGATGTCGCAATATTTAGGAATACGAAAGGCTTTTCTCGTGATGGATTGCGCTAGTTGGCATAAGTCAAAAAGTTTAAAGATACCTAAAAATATCGAAATTATATACCTACCACCATACTCACCTGACCTCAATCCTGTTGAGAGGTTTTGGTTATATATAAAACAGAACATTTTGCGCAATAAAATCTACGATACAATTGTTCTGCTTGAGAGCGCTTTGTGTAAATTTATTACCTCTCTTTCCCCTTCCACGGTTAAACAACTCTGCAATGCTTCTTATTTGGTTCATTAATAATGAGAGTTGGTATTACCAGGTGGCTCCTCGATAATCGTAATGTCTTCTATATTCGCCCATTTTAGTGCTATTTTAAGTGATGCAGGTGTTCCTCTCAGCCTTTGAAATTTTACTCCTTCTACTACAGCTTTTCTTCTATCTTTTACCCAACGCAGTATCTCTTCTAAACCATATTCTTCTATTATCCACGGCAATGTTTCTTCTTTAAGACTAAACTTAAACCCTCTGATGCAACTTGGATCAACTTTGTAATCTATCGCATCTACTAGCGCTTTCTCCTGTTTTGTTGCATTTGGTGGCAATAACATTACTCAATCTTTAAATTTCTCAAATTTGCACATTCATTTCCCAGAACCACAACATCCTCTTTTGGCTCGATTAATTCTACGTTTTCTACACCATCTACAAATAAATTCGCTATTATCCAAGATCTTGTTACACTCCACCCTAATCTTTTTGCTAATTCAAACTTCTTAATAAACTGCTTCTTGATTTCTTCCTCTGATATTACAGGACTTATGCTCATTCTGCTGTGAATATCTATTTCCGTAATATTGCAACCAATTACTGTTATTGTATCTGTTAAAACCCTTATATCATCTCTAGTAACCTGCTTTTTTACAATTTTAAGTAGCTCTTCTAACGCTATGCCAGTTGTGGATAATTGTGTTGATAAGATTGAAATTTGTACTTTCCCTGGTATAGTTGATTCCACTAGTGCATCTTTTACTCTACTATCTGCTGACAGTGCATGATATTTATAATATTCCTTACTTCCTCCTGTTGACCAACCTGCTATCTTTGCTTTAATTCTTTTTCTAAATCGTTCATCATCTTCTTCTTTCTGCCTCTCTACTCCATAAAACTCAGCCAAATTATCAAGATCTTCTCCCGTTGCAAATTTCAGTAAATTACCCTTTACAGCTTCGTTTATCCTTTGTCTGAGCAAAAGTTCTCGCCATGCTGCTATCTCCAGAATCTTTATCGCTGGGTCACTTTCTACTAATGCTGTAAAACTTTCATCTCTACGCACTAACTCTTCCTTCATTCTCGAAAAGATTTCCTCAAAGTTCAGTGGTTCGATAATATTTGGCTGCTGCATATTTACACTACAATTCCATCAAAATGAATGTTTTTCCCGTTTGCCAGATAAATTCCTTCAAGTGAAATAGTTATTTTTCCTTCTTTTACTCCTTCAACTTTTACTTTTTCTAACTTAAATCTCTTTTCCCATTTTTCCAAAGCTTCTGCAGTTGCTGCGTAAATTTCTAGTGTTAAATCACGATTAACTGGCTTATCCACTAATTCAAATAATCTTGAGCCATAATCTCTCCTCATTATTCTACTGTTAATAGGAGTGGTCAGTATATCAATTATCGACTGCTTTAAGTGCTCTATTCCTTCTAACGTCTTTCCTGTTTTAGCATCCATTCCTCTCATATATTTTTCATGGCTCTGACTTAATACTTGCATGTTTTTCACGTGCTATAGCAATAGCCTTTCTCAACTTCTTTTCAAGAATTTCTTTAGAAGGAAGCTGTGTTAAATACTGTGCAACATGAATATTAGAGCCTTCGAGTTCAAGATATTCTATATCCTCTTGATCCTTATCAGCACATAAAATAATCCCTAACGGTTTTTCTTCACCTGCTTTTCGTTCATTTTTATCTAACCAATTTAAATACCATTCCATCTGTCCTTTATAAGCTGGTTCAAAGCGACCTATTTTTAGTTCTATTGCTATAAGGCGTTTTAATCCTCTGTGAAAAAATAGCAGGTCCAAATACCTTTCAGTTGTTTTAGTACTCATCCTTTTTTGACGTGTTACAAAACAAAAATCATTTCCAAACTCTTGTAAAAACTTTGTCAATTCATCCAAGATTGTATTTTCTAGATCAGTCTCACTATAACTTGATGGCAATTCCATGAAGCTAAGAGCCTGTTCATAATCTTTTGAGGAGCAAGGCAGTAAAAGCTAGAACGACCATTTGTAGTCTAGTATTGAGTTTACGCTCGCAATTTTTCCATAACCGTCTACACTTTTCCAGCCAAGCAAAAGAACGCTCTACAACCCACCTTTTTGGCAATACAACAAAGGTATGTAATTCACTTCGTTTTATTACTTCAACGGTTGCACCAATAGTCGTTTTTATTTGAGTTGCAAAATTTTCTCCTGTATAACCTGCATCAACTAGTATATTTTGAACTTCGGAAAGATTTTTTCTTGCGTTACAAATCATCTCTACAGCAGCAGTACGATCTCCGATATTAGCTGTAGTAATATAAATTGCATGTGGCAAACCTTGCGTATCTACTGCAATATGACGCTTTATTCCTGAAATTTTCTTGCCGGCATCATAACCTTTTTCTTCAGCAATATCGGTGTTTTTTACACTTTGAGCATCAATGATGCAGAAGCTTGTTTTTGTATTCCGACCACTGTTGAAACGAACCTCTCCAACTAATTTTTTTTAAGACAATTTCTAGAACACTTTCTCTATCTTCATTCGGTTTTTTACTCCATCTCTTGAAGTAATCGTAACAATTGCGCCATTTTGGAAACTCTTTTGGTAGCATTCGCCACTGACAGCCACTTTTTAGCACATAAAGTACACCGCAAAATAACTCATATAAATCCAGTTTTCTTGGTTTTGTTTTTTTTCTACAGGATTCTAGATCTGGTAATATAATCTCAAATCTTTCCCGACTTATATCACTTGGGTATACACTCCTCATATATCCTAACTTATATACATTATCTCTTAGTTTATTCCTTTCTTGAGATCATGTACAGGTTCTAAGGAAGTATGGGTCATGAAAAATGAATTCTGGTGCTAACATATTTTCTTCACGTAAATTTTTTATACTCCTTCTTATGAAATCTTCAGGTTTTTTTGCTAGTGCTGTACGTTCATACAACATAGTATCGATTTTACTACGTAGTGCCCTAACACTCCACCTTTCAATACGACACATTTCTATATAATAATTACGCTTCAGCTCATCAGAAATTGCAATAATTTCTACAAAATGTGACCAACTCAATTGTTGTGACAGTGTCGCGACAATTTCTTGATCAGAAAAGAATTTAGAAAATTGCACCATACGAAATAATGACGCTCTATCAAAACCACGTCCATATTTAATCTGAAGTTCTTTTGCAAGTTGGGAGATGATTTGCTTCCCATAATCTGCACGTTTGTGCTTTAGAATATCTTGATCAATTCTAGAGCCAATTTCCCAGTTTAACAATACTAGAGTAGAATTGAATTGAACAGAAAGATGATTTTTTGCTCTATCTATTAAATTACTAATGTCTCCTAATAGGCTAGTAGTTATATCCATATTCATAACTTTATTTTTGATAAGTATAGCATATTTTATCCTGAAAAAATGTTACTGCTACCACTGATCACCTTGGAACCACAAGAAACCATATCACCAACTCTTCCCACTCCAAACCCATTTGCAAACACTGTTTTTGATCCTTCAGTTTAATACGGGAACGTTCAAAAAAGTGTGTCAAACCGAAAAAAAAGTAATAAATTGATATAAAAAATGGAGGTTTGATATGAGTCAAGCAAATAGAACTAATGGGTTGGTAGATTATAAAGAATTAGAAACAAATATCCTGTCATCTATACGAGAAGGAAGACCATTGACAGGAAGAGATGGAGCATTAACACCGTTTATAAAAAGGTTGCTAGAGGCAAGTCTGGAAGGTGAAATAGAAAGCCACATGTCAGCTAAAAGTGAAGAAAATAACCGAAGAAATGGGAGAAATGCAAAAACTTTACGCACGAGTGCAGGTTCATTTGAGCTGCTAACACCAAGAGATAGGGAGGGAAACTTTGAACCGCAAATAGTCAAAAAAAGGCAAACGAGCCTACATCCAGAACTTGAAGCAAAGGTCTTAAGTACATACGCCAGTGGCATGGGATACAGAGACATAGCTTCACACGTTGAGGAAATATATGACCATAAAATATCAGCAGCAGAGATATCCAGTATTACTGATAAATTGCTACCAATAATCAATGAATGGCGCAGCCGTCCACTGCAATCAGTGTATCCAATAGTGTTCATGGATGGCATGTTTTTTAAGGTCAAGGAGGACGGACATTGCGTAAGTAAATGCATGTATAATATATTGGGTATAAATCAAAATGGCAGAAAAGAAGTATTAGGTTTTTATTTGGCTGAAAGTGAGGGAGCTAACTTCTGGTTGGGAGTTCTAAATGACCTCAAAGAAAGAGGAGTAGAAGATATTTTAATTGCCTGCATTGATGGACTAAAAAGCTTTCCTACAGCTATAAATAGTGTATTTCCTAAAGCAGAAGTACAGCTATGTATAGTGCATCAGATAAGGAATTCACTGAAATATGTATCTAGCAAAGATGTAAAAGTTTTCATGAATGATTTGAAAAAAATATATCGTGCTTCAAGTAAAGAAATCGCTGAGAATTATTTGCTTGAGCTGGAAGAAAAATGGAGTGAAAAATATCCCTTAGTTACAAAATCGTGGCAAAACAATTGGGAAAATTTATCTAGTTATTTTAAGTATTCTGGGCCAGTTAGGAAGATGATTTACACCACCAATCCAATTGAGGGGTTGCATAGACAGATCAGAAAATTTACTAAAACTAAAGGTTCATTTACCAGTACAAATGCCTTGTACAAACAGGTATATTGTGCTATAAAAAAGGTAGAGCAAAAGTGGATTACTGCTTTGCCTAACTGGGCTTTAACTATGTCTCAACTTGATATCTTTTTTCCTGGCAGATTAAAAATTGAGTTGAATTGAAAATGCGGTTTGACACACTTTTTTGAACGTTCCCTCAAAAACAGAAGAAATGCCATGGAAGAACGTCAAGATTGCCTGTATTGGAAGACAAAATACTCTGTAGTTATCTAAGTGAAGAAGGTTGCCCCTCCTCACTCGACTTCAAAACCGTACGTGAAACTTTCGCTTCATACGGCTTCTCTCTAGCTTGGTGCTTTTCATGCATACTTCTGTGTAAATTATCGTGACAATGTCCATGTAGCATAGATAAGTTTGTGATTGTATTATTTTGCTTATTTTGGTCCTTATGATGTATTTCTAAGAACCTGTACATGATCTCAAGAAAGGAATAAACTAAGAGATAATGTATATAAGTTAGGATATATGAGGAGTGTATACCCAAGTGATATAAGTCGGGAAAGATTTGAGATTATATTACCAGATCTAGAATCCTGTAGAAAAAAAACAAAACCAAGAAAACTGGATTTATATGAGTTATTTTGCGGTGTACTTTATGTGCTAAAAAGTGGCTGTCAGTGGCGAATGCTACCAAAAGAGTTTCCAAAATGGCGCAATTGTTACGATTACTTCAAGAGATGGAGTAAAAAACCGAATGAAGATAGAGAAAGTGTTCTAGAAATTGTCTTAAAAAAAATTAGTTGGAGAGGTTCGTTTCAACAGTGGTCGGAATACAAAAACAAGCTTCTGCATCATTGATGCTCAAAGTGTAAAAAACACCGATATTGCTGAAGAAAAAGGTTATGATGCCGGCAAGAAAATTTCAGGAATAAAGCGTCATATTGCAGTAGATACGCAAGGTTTGCCACATGCAATTTATATTACTACAGCTAATATCGGAGATCGTACTGCTGCTGTAGAGATGATTTGTAACGCAAGAAAAAATCTTTCCGAAGTTCAAAATATACTAGTTGATGCAGGTTATACAGGAGAAAATTTTGCAACTCAAATAAAAACGACTATTGGTGCAACCGTTGAAGTAATAAAACGAAGTGAATTACATACCTTTGTTGTATTGCCAAAAAGGTGGGTTGTAGAGCGTTCTTTTGCTTGGCTGGAAAAGTGTAGACGGTTATGGAAAAATTGCGAGCGTAAACTCAATACTAGACTACAAATGGTCGTTCTAGCTTTTACTGCCTTGCTCCTCAAAAGATTATGAACAGGCTCTAAGATATCACCATTCTTAAACCAAAGTTGACAACAATCACACTTACCTTGTTGCATCTTCAGAAGTTTTATTGTTTGTGGTGATTTATCAAGTATTTTACTCATACGCTTTCCCCAATAAGTCCAGTCTCCATCATATGGAGATTTGGCTCCAATCACTTTGACATGTCGTTTAATGTCATGATCTCCGTGTTTAATAAGACGCATTCCGTTACTTGTCATATATCGCCATTTATCGTTACCATACTTCTTGAAGTATTTTCTTTTGATCCAACATCTTCCTTTGTTTTGGTGTTTAAACATTGCCCATTTCCAAAGTTTTCTAAACATTGTATTATCCATTGCACCAAAGGCTTTAGATGATACCACCGAAGCGTAGTATTGACACCATCCTCGAATAATTGGATTAAGGTGACTTATTACTGCTTCTTGTGATTCACCACGCATTTTCTTTAGCTTACTTTTAATGACCAATGAGTGTTGTTCTATAGAGTTACGACTTGGTTTGATGATAGACTTGTATGACATCTTATTGTGTTTTGTTGGATATTGCCGTATTGTAAAACCAAGAAAATTGAAACCTGGTTTTATTCCTTTCAGGAATTTTTGAGTATGAGAAATTCTTGTTTTTGAAGGGTTCAACTCCAATCCAATAGTTTTTAACCATTCTTCAATCAGAGTTTTTGCTTTCAAAACAATTTCCTCACTTTCATGAAGTACTACAAAATCGTCTGCATAAGTGATTACGCTGAGTGATCTTTTCGCATTTTCCCTACATGTTCTGCCAGGTTTCGTTTTCCTGTAGCTAATTAGCTCCTCTGCCATTATTTCTTTCAGATAATTTTCTAACCCATGTAGAGCAATACATGCCAGTAATGGAGAAATTGTCCCTCCTTGGATTGTACCGCTTCTAGATGGTTGAAATATCCTATTTTCCATCACACCTGCTTTCAACCATCCTTTTACTATCCTCCTTAAAGTTGGTGTGGTATTGAGTTTTTCTAACAGTATATGATGATTTATATTATCAAAACACCCAGAAATATCAGCATCTAAAACAAATACTGTTTTCTTGATGAGTGCTTGAAATATAGCTTCAATGGCATCATGACATGATCTACCAGGTCTAAAACCATAAATGTTGGGCTCAAACTTTGCTTCCCATTCTGGTTCTAGCATCATCTTAACAAGTGTTTGTTTTGCTCGATCTGTTATTGTTGGTATCCCTAATGGACGTTTTTCACTTTTTCCAAGCTTTGGAATCCAAATGCGCCTTGATGGCTTTGCCCTCTCCCTTATATCTAAGGATTTTGCCAATTGCAATCTTTCTTTTTGATTAAGGTTAGCTTTTCCATCAATACCTGCAGTTCTTTTTCCTCTATTGTCCTGAGTTACCTTTCTCACAGCGATCATCCTAGCACTTGTCGATTTTTGTAATAATCTCTGAAGCTCATGCATCTTTTTGATATCATTACATTTAGAAGCTCGGTAAATTCGTTTTTGTAGCTTAAATGAAGACTTTTCTAGCTTGCGCCAAGGAACTTCATTCCATTCATACCTAACTTTTTGTTGGCTCATAACATATTCACTACTATTCATAACTTTACCTTCCAAGTTACAGTGTCCACGTCTGCGTATCCTAAGCATTACTTTAGGCATTAGCTTTTTAGACAATCCTTCCAACATAGAAGCTTGCAGTTGGCTACTTGCTTATTACAAAGTATAATAAGAGCTTCTATGTGGTTACTCCGTTCCATGAAACCGTTTCGCGTCAGATTTAGGTTCTTATTTTTTGCCGGGAGATCGGAAACATCTTGATTAAACGAACCAATTCTAATCATCCTTATTCTCCATACCTTTTGGTCTATGTGTACCAACCTTATTTCACATATTCACAGTAACGACAATTCAAACATAAGTTTCTTTCGTAACCTTACCTGACTCTTCTTGGGAGAATTTATTATAAGGTTTAACATTACTCCCTTTTAGCCCATGCTCGCACCTTAGGTGTTTGCCAATTTCCTAAAATGTGGATTACAATTTCAGCCAGATGTTATGGCGGATGGAATTTAACCATCACAATTTCATGACTTCCGGGTCACACTGTCTCTACCGTATCAAATAAAACATCACGTGACTTTTCTCTTATCCTTTTTATTACTTCATCTGCAAGACTACGAACATCTTGGTTAGGTTCTGCTTTAATGCTGATAGTGTAATTATTAGTGATGTTCTGAGTTTTATTTTGTTCTTTATTTTCAAACTTACTCCTTGCAAAATCTGCAAATATCTTATCGCTCTCTGTCTCCTCAATAAGGCTTTTGACTCTGAAGCTATTTTTATTTCTCTTTGAAAATTCTTTAATTATACTGTTACCTGGCACAGGATTTCCACTGTTGAGAATATTACTCTTTATGGGAGTATGGACTGCTTTTATTTCAGTTTTTCTTTTTTCAAATTCTTTCAGTGGGCTATTTTCCAATACTTTTCCAAATACACTTTCCCCTATCCATGAAAAAGCTTTTCCTATAGGTTCAATGAGTGATTTCCACAAGCTAGAGAAAAAGTCTTTCACCTTTTGCCAGTTAGCTATAACAAGAGCTGCACCAGTAACAAGTCCAGCAACTAAAAGTCCTATAGGGTTAGCGAGTGTTATTGCTCTTAGTCCTGTTACTACTGCAGGAAAAACTATAGCTGATAAAAATGAAAATACTCCAAGTAGGTTTGCTTTCAGACTAAAAATCGTACTTCCTAGCAATGTAAATCCGTATCCTAGTCCTACTGCTACAATTTTTAAACTTATCAAGGATGCTACAGTACCCATGATTGCCGTGGTTAAAGTTGGATATTTTTCTGCAAACTCTGCTATATATCTAGTTTTTTCTTGTAAAAATTCAGCTATAGATTTTAAAGTAGGCAACATCACTGAGCCCAGGTTCATACCAACTTCAGCTATTGCATTTCGAAGAAGTCGTAATTTATTAGCTGTAGTGTCTGCACGATTTTTGAATTCTTCTTGTAGAGAGCTCTTGTACTTTTCTGTATTAGCCAATAACTTTATTGCATCCTCATACTTATTAAAACTTCCAGCTAATAATGCAATATCATCTTGATATTCCTGACCGAAAAGTTTCATAAGGATTGTAGAACGTTCCTGGTTATCCATTTTCTTTAGAGTTTGAAAAAAATAGAGTAATACTTCTTCGCCGTTTTCGCTTATTCTTTGTACTATTTCTTCTGCAGTTATTCCCATTTGCTCTAATGCTGCTTTAAAATCCCCTCCTTGTTCTTCAGCAGTCTGAAGTTTACTAAGTAGAGCATTTATAGCAGTTGCAGCTTTTGCTGGTTGTTTACCTAAACTAACGAAGGCATTTACTAAACTACTTGTTTCCTTGATGTCAAGACCAAATTGTTTTGCAGTACCACCAACTATTGCTAGAGCTTCAACCATATCTTTTGCTTTGGCAGCAGTGTTATCTGATAAGTGATTGATTACATTACCAACGTATTCCATTTTACTAACATCAATTCCATAAACGTTAGAGAGTTTAGCTATAGAATCACCTGCTTGCTCTGCAGACATATCAAATGCTGTAGACATTTTTGCCACTGTTTCTGTAAACATAAAAAGATCTTCTTTCTTGATACCAAGTTGACCACCACTTGCAGCTATTTGTGCCAGTTCTGCGGCTGATAATGGTATAGTACGTGACATCTCTTTTAACTTCTTTGCAAATTTAGTTGCTTCATCCGTTCCTTTTTTAAAATCTACCACTTTTGTAACATCAGCCATAGCACTTTCAAAGTCAATTGCAACTTTAACTGGAGCTGCAAGCGTTAGCCCTAGCCCAATAGTCTCTATAATTTGTGACTTAAAATGTGCTTTGCTTGCTAAAAAACTTTGGTGACTACGTATTGCAGATCCAAGCTTACCATACTTACCTTTTAATACTTCAATAGAAGAGCCAAGTTTATGTTGGTCACTTACTAATACCAACTCTCATTATTAATGAACCAAATAAGAAGCATTGCAGAGTTGTTTAACCGTGGAAGGGGAAAGAGAGGTAATAAAATTACACAAAGCGCTCTCAAGCAGAACAATTGTATCGTAGATTTTATTGCGCAAAATGTTCTGTTTTATATATAACCAAAACCTCTCAACAGGATTGAGGTCAGGTGAGTATGGTGGTAGGTATATAATTTCGATATTTTTAGGTATCTTTAAACTTTTTGACTTATGCCAACTAGCGCAATCCATCACGAGAAAAGCCTTTCGTATTCCTAAATATTGCGACATCTGTTCAAGGAATATATTTATACAAGCAGTGTTGACGTTTGGTGCAAATAAGCTAAAATTCTCTCCATTTCTGGGATTAACTGCACTATAGAGATAAAAATTTTCCCTACCTAATTTTACCTTAACCTGTGTCCTACTGCCTTTTTTAAACCACCCATGTCCAACTTTTGAATGTGTACCAAACCGTGATTCATCGAAGAAAAATAGCTCTTTTTCAGAATGCATGACAATAGTTTCATTGAGGTTTTTTTTTAAACTCCTCTTGCTTATTTTTATCCTGTCCACTATGAACTGGTCTTGGTGTGATATATGAGAATTTCATTCTTTGCATATTACGATGTATTGTGGATTTGCTGATATTCAAACCAAATCTTTCTTGGATTCTTATTCTCATTTCTCTAATAGTAATATTGGGATTTTCCTCTATCCACACCTCAATTTGTTCAAGTTGACTTTGGTTCAATATAGTTTTTCTACGGCGTTGAGGTGGAGAAAATAATTTTTCTTCTCTTCCAAATTTTATGTGCTTTATCCATGTAGTAATTGCCTTTCTCGAAATGCAACATATTTTTGCTACAGCTGTTATACTGTGCTTTTTTGCTGCAATTACAGCATTTAGTTTTTTTGCAACATACGCATTATTTCTTACTTTCTTCAGCATCTCTTTTGCTGATTCCACCACTTTTTCATCCAATAATTTTGATCTTAATGCCATCTAAACCTCGCTATTTTACTTACTCCAGTATGGCTTTTTTTCCATTATTGTCTATTCGTTGCTTGTATAGCGGGAATTGGTATAAGTACTTAATATTTCTTCCACTTTTTCTTACTTCTTCATTAAATGAATGCAAAGCATCTCTCTTTTTCAAATATGCTTCTTTTGCTTTTATTGCGGAGGTTTTGGCCTTGTCAAATTCTGCTTTTAAAGTTTTGCTCGGTTTCTCTATTGCCTTCATTTGTTTAGCTAAAGATTTTACTTGATCTTCAAAGCCTTTCCATGACCTCTTGCTAGTCAAAACATCATGACCTAACTGCTTAAACTTTGATACTGATTTTAAAGATGAGTCAAGCTTTCTTATATTCTCACCAAGATGAGTAAGTTGACTGCTACTTCCTTTTATTACAGTACTGAAACTGCCATCTAGGACTGCTCCAATTTTTATAGATAACGTTGACATTGTACCTTCCTCGCTGCTTTATGCCATAAGATAAATTCATTAATCTCCATATCAAGTATTTGTTCAACCCCGCCTCCTACAATAGAGCTGAACATTAATACTTCTAATCTCAAGTTTTTTGGATAATCGGTGAAAAAAAATCCTTTAATACCTCTTGAATTTTCACATAATCAGCAATATCTAACTCTTCAATTGCTTCTTTTGCAACTGATGTCAAATTGGCAGTCAAAGTTACTTCTTTACTAAGGTCACTACCATTTAAGCGTTCAATTGCAAGATAGTCTCTAACTTTTGGACGTCTAACAGTAAGTTCTGAGACAGAAATTCCATCAACTGTTATTGGGTTATTAAGTGTTATAGCTTGCATGTTCCTCCTTAAAAAGCTAATTAATAAAAATCTATATCGGCTTTTACATAACTAATTTCTTTGTTATAACTATGGTGCTATAAATAGGATTAGCTTTGATAAGAATCTTTCCTATGTTCAATTGAAGTAATAACTACTGTATGCTCTGGCGCATCTATGTAATAAAGTATACGGTAGGTACTTACACGTAGACTACGTTGCCCGCTTAAGTTGTGCTTTAATGGCTTTCCAAGTCCAATTGGATCAGCTGTTAGACGCTCCATTATTGCCTTCTTAATCATTAACTTTACTTTTGCTGGAAGAGCCGGAATGTCTTTCTTTATAACAGATTCTGAATAGTCTATATTGTAAGGCTTAATCCCAGAAGGCATCTTGATGTTTAACCCTCTTTTCTTTATAGCGTTCGTCAGCAATCTTAGATAATTCCATATCTTCAATTTCTTCTTCCATTAATTCAGTTAATAACTTTAAAACGGACTTGTCTTGAGATTGTGCTACACTAACAAGTAAACCAGTTAGCTGCTCTATGGAATTTGTATGAGCTTTAGAATCCATATTAACTATATACCTACAATTTCTTATATTTTAACATTTTTATGTAATTTTGTCAACCATATTAGATCCCTAGAATCGTTTGTAGCAAGGCCATTTGATCAACACCATTTATCTTTCTTATCATATTTTCAGCATCGATTTCTATCAGCTCATTACCGCCTATAGTAAGTTTATAGTAATGGGCAGCTACAGTACATTTCAGCGTTGCTTTCTCAGCAGGTTTCCAGTTACCAAAATCAAATTCTTTAAAAATGCCTCTTAAATTGATTATTACTGCTCCAATATCATTACTTCCACTACCTTGCATTCCACCTCTGAGCGTCAAAGATACCGAATTTCCATTTATCAACCCAAATAGCCGAAAGAGCTCTGTATCGTATTCAGCAAAAGTGAAATCTGCTTCAAGCTTTTCCATGCCCATGTCAATATTTATTGGAATATCCATACCACCAGCACGGTACTCCTCTGTTTTTATGGTAAGCTTTGGTAGCGTTATTTCATCAATTTTTCCTGCATAACCACGACCATCTACAAATACGTTAAAATTTCTCAGTATTTTGGGTAACACTTCGCTTTCTCCTAACTTATTACACTATTATTTACAAGATGGGATCTGAATATTATTTGCTCAGCTGGATATGGCGGTGTAAACTCAAAATCAAAAGACACTTTTCCGCTTGCAATATTTGCCGGTGTATTGAGTTCGGGAGTTGCATAACATTTTCCACTGATAATTGCTCCTTGCGCTTTTAAACTTGCAAGGTAAGAATTCACCCCCTCAATCACATCATCTATATAAGTTTTTGTGATATTGCGATCAACTGCCCAGAGATGAGCTCGAAGTAAACTATCGTTAATTAAATCTGCAGTGCGCCTTACTGATAGAAAAGCCCATTTCGAATCGTTTGAACATGTTCTATTTCCCCAAAGCCTATAGCTATTTTGATGAATTATCGTTGTTACTTCATTTTCATTTAAATGGTTTGCTCTACAATTTGTATTACCGAGCGTAAAATCAATAGGCCTGCTTGTTCCAACAATACTATTTATCTCTTTATTTGAAGGCGAATGCCAAAATCCTTGCTCGCTGTCTATCTTAGCTATTAACCCAGCTACAAATGGACTCGATGGCAAGATTTCTTCTTTTCCTTCAATAAATACCTTAACCCAAGGATCAACTACGTAAACTCTTGAGCTGCCTACACTTTTTCTCCATTTAATTGCTTCTTCATCATTAGTATTTGGTCCATCTGCTACTATTATAGCTCTTAATTTTTCTGCTATAGAAATTAATGCTGCAACCACTGGATTTTTGCCATCTTCTGGTAATTGATGAGTAAATTGAGATGCAATTAATATTCTTGGAGCAACATGAACTATACTTTCACTGCTGAGAAATGCCTCTATCCCTTGATATTCTCCAGTCTCTTTATCAACTCCACCGATTATACTTTGAATAGTTTCACTTTCTTTGAGCTTTGGATCGCTGTTTTCACTTTCTTTAACTCGAATAACTACTACTGTTGCACCAATCTGGGAAAATATTCCATTTATTGCAGAAGGTAAACTGCCACTCTTTCCGAGCTTTGCTGCTTCCTTTAAGCTTCCTGCAACTAACACTGGTTTATTTAGCGGAAATTTTTGCTCATCTGCTTCAGGTGCAGTACCAATTACACCTATCACTGATGATTTAGCTGTACGTACTGTCTTTGCTCCTGAGGTTACCTCAATAACATTTACGCCATGTAAAAATTCTTCAGCCATTTCTTTGTATTTTTTTCCTGAAATCATCTAGCAAAGTCTGTAGCTCATTTTTACTTTTGGCTTCTGCAATTTTCTTCTTGGTAATGTCTTCCAACTCTTCACATTTAATTATTTCTTTTACTGCTTTTTTTGCTTTTTCTTCAATTATTCTTGCCATTTCAATAACTGTAATACCACGGACTTTTGCTAATGGTTCTATAATTTCTGTATCCTTTTTACTTATAGACTCTGGTGCTGCTAGAATGCTTTTTGCGGCTTTTTCTTGTATTTGATACGATTTAGCTTTTTGGTGAGAATTTCCAGCGTATTCGTTAGTATAGTTATTAAAATAAAAACGAAGTGCAGAAAGTTTCGCATTTTCCAATAACTCCAGCTCAATATCTTCCTTATTCCTTTCAACAATTTTCTCTCCTTCTGTTAAACAATAACTTTTTTGCCAGTCAAAATTCTTTGGTGCTTCATACCAATCATTTCCAGTTGGCTTGTTTTCAAGTGTTGTTGTTTCAATCTGCTTGTGGTTTTCAAAACGTATATAAATAGTCACAAATTCCTCCTCATTGCCATATTTGATCAGTTCGTTCTAACCCTGGACATTGCCAAGCCCTGAGCGTCCTTTCCACATCTACCTCAAGCCCTGTGGTGAGAAAATTGCTACGTATGTTATAAATCCCCCACTGAATAAATTGACCATAGTTGTGTACATAATTTGATGCAAGCATACCTTGACTAACTTGTGTTCTGGAATACAGATAAGATGATGTGTAAAGTAATATTGCAACTGTTTTTCCTGCTGGAATCTCCACATTACCAAATCCGGCTAACTTGCTATCAGAACTCATGTATTGGTAAACATTTTTCCATACTATTTTTGAAATACTTGATTTATTAGAATTAGTGTTATCAGGAGTTCCCACAAATAATCCTGCTCCCCCATACTCCGTACTCGAATACGATGATCCAACAAATTCCATTGTCTTATTTATGTTCACATTGGGAACGTTCAAAAAAGTGTGTCAAACCGAAAAAAAAGTAATAAATTGATATAAAAAATGGAGGTTTGATATGAGTCAAGCAAATAGAACTAATGGGTTGGTAGATTATAAAGAATTAGAAACAAATATCCTGTCATCTATACGAGAAGGAAGACCATTGACAGGAAGAGATGGAGCATTAACACCGTTTATAAAAAGGTTGCTAGAGGCAAGTCTGGAAGGTGAAATAGAAAGCCACATGTCAGCTAAAAGTGAAGAAAATAACCGAAGAAATGGGAGAAATGCAAAAACTTTACGCACGAGTGCAGGTTCATTTGAGCTGCTAACACCAAGAGATAGGGAGGGAAACTTTGAACCGCAAATAGTCAAAAAAAGGCAAACGAGCCTACATCCAGAACTTGAAGCAAAGGTCTTAAGTACATACGCCAGTGGCATGGGATACAGAGACATAGCTTCACACGTTGAGGAAATATATGACCATAAAATATCAGCAGCAGAGATATCCAGTATTACTGATAAATTGCTACCAATAATCAATGAATGGCGCAGCCGTCCACTGCAATCAGTGTATCCAATAGTGTTCATGGATGGCATGTTTTTTAAGGTCAAGGAGGACGGACATTGCGTAAGTAAATGCATGTATAATATATTGGGTATAAATCAAAATGGCAGAAAAGAAGTATTAGGTTTTTATTTGGCTGAAAGTGAGGGAGCTAACTTCTGGTTGGGAGTTCTAAATGACCTCAAAGAAAGAGGAGTAGAAGATATTTTAATTGCCTGCATTGATGGACTAAAAAGCTTTCCTACAGCTATAAATAGTGTATTTCCTAAAGCAGAAGTACAGCTATGTATAGTGCATCAGATAAGGAATTCACTGAAATATGTATCTAGCAAAGATGTAAAAGTTTTCATGAATGATTTGAAAAAAATATATCGTGCTTCAAGTAAAGAAATCGCTGAGAATTATTTGCTTGAGCTGGAAGAAAAATGGAGTGAAAAATATCCCTTAGTTACAAAATCGTGGCAAAACAATTGGGAAAATTTATCTAGTTATTTTAAGTATTCTGGGCCAGTTAGGAAGATGATTTACACCACCAATCCAATTGAGGGGTTGCATAGACAGATCAGAAAATTTACTAAAACTAAAGGTTCATTTACCAGTACAAATGCCTTGTACAAACAGGTATATTGTGCTATAAAAAAGGTAGAGCAAAAGTGGATTACTGCTTTGCCTAACTGGGCTTTAACTATGTCTCAACTTGATATCTTTTTTCCTGGCAGGTTAAAAATTGAGTTGAATTGAAAATGCGGTTTGACACACTTTTTTGAACGTTCCCTTCATAAATGATTTGAAAAAAATATATCGTGCTTCAAGTAAAGAGATTGCTGAGAATTATTTGCTTGAGCTGGAAGAAAAATGGAGTGAAAAATATCCCTTGGTTACAAAATCATGGCAAAACAATTGGGAAAATTTGTCTGGTTATTTTAAGTATTCTGGACCAGTTAGGAAGCTGATTTACACCACCAATCCAATTGAGGGATTGCATAGACAAATTAGGAAATTTACTAAAACTAAGGGCTCATTTACTAATACAAATGCCTTGTACAAACAGGTATATTGTGCTATAAAAAAGGTAGAGCAAAAGTGGACTACAGCTTTGCCTAATTGGGCATTAACTATGTCTCAGCTTGACATTTTCTTTCCCAACAGACTGAAAATTGAGTTGAACTAAAAATGCGGCTTGACACAGTTTATTTAACACTCCCAATTCCAGTCATATATTCACCACTTAGGTTATCTTCTATATGCCGCAATACTTCCAGACACTTACGTTTTACATCAGTTGTTGCTGTTCCAAGGGCAAAATTTACTACTTTTGGTGTTATTTCAAATTCGTTGTACAGATTTAATAATTCTGACCCATCAGCATCTAAAATTATTCCCTTCAGCGCTCCCATTCGCAAATGCTCTAATGTTATTGCATGTTTGTTTCTCATTAGCTGTAAATGGTCAGTTATTACGTCTGCTAGCGCTTTAAGTTCACTTTCTGATCCAAATGCCCTTATTCCCTGTACTTCCTCTGGTAACACTACATCATCATGCGGAATATGTGGAATCGTAAATGTTCTTACCTTTCTTTTTCCTCTTTTTCCTACTGTTGCTGGCGCCCCTGGTACTTGCGTTGGTAATAAACTTATACCAATTCCCGCTATACAAGCAACGAATAGACAATAATGGAAAAAAAGCCATACTGGAGTAAGTAAAATAGCGAGGTTTAGATGGCATTAAGATCAAAATTATTGGATGAAAAAGTGGTGGAATCAGCAAAAGAGATGCTGAAGAAAGTAAGAAATAATGCGTATGTTGCAAAAAAACTAAATGCTGTAATTGCAGCAAAAAAGCACAGTATAACAGCTGTAGCAAAAATATGTTGCATTTCGAGAAAGGCAATTACTACATGGATAAAGCACATAAAATTTGGAAGAGAAGAAAAATTATTTTCTCCACCTCAACGCCGTAGAAAAACTATATTGAACCAAAGTCAACTTGAACAAATTGAGGTGTGGATAGAGGAAAACCCCAATATTACTATTAGAGAAATGAGAATAAGAATCCAAGAAAGATTTGGTTTGAATATCAGCAAATCCACAATACATCGTAATATGCAAAGAATGAAATTCTCATATATCACACCAAGACCAGTTCATAGTGGACAGGATAAAAATAAGCAAGAGGAGTTTAAAAAAAAACCTCAATGAAACTATTGTCATGCATTCTGAAAAAGAGCTATTTTTCTTCGATGAATCACGGTTTGGTACACATTCAAAAGTTGGACATGGGTGGTTTAAAAAAGGCAGTAGGACACAGGTTAAGGTAAAATTAGGTAGGGAAAATTTTTATCTCTATAGTGCAGTTAATCCCAGAAATGGAGAGAATTTTAGCTTATTTGCACCAAACGTCAACACTGCTTGTATAAATATATTCCTTGAACAGATGTCGCAATATTTAGGAATACGAAAGGCTTTTCTCGTGATGGATTGCGCTAGTTGGCATAAGTCAAAAAGTTTAAAGATACCTAAAAATATCGAAATTATATACCTACCACCATACTCACCTGACCTCAATCCTGTTGAGAGGTTTTGGTTATATATAAAACAGAACATTTTGCGCAATAAAATCTACGATACAATTGTTCTGCTTGAGAGCGCTTTGTGTAAATTTATTACCTCTCTTTCCCCTTCCACGGTTAAACAACTCTGCAATGCTTCTTATTTGGTTCATTAATAATGAGAGTTGGTATTAATACTCCGTTGTGTTCTTCTATGGTAATATGTCTAAATCTTACTGACCTACTTGGAAACAAATTTAGATTTTCAACTCGTCCATAATTTATCGGCAATATATTTATCGCATTTGTTAGTGCCGTCATGCTAAATGCTGTATTTGTAAATGGATTTTGCATTTTTTCTCTCCTTTTTTTCCTATTAATTTTAGTTAAATTCCCTTGCGGACAATGATCCCTCGTGCTTCAAGTTGCTTTATTGCTGCAGCTTTCTGCTCTTCAGTGATATTTGCTGGCCACACAACCGCATGATCTGCTAGTATTGCACAACGAGTAATAATTACTGCTTTAGCATTTTCTGTCGCATTTACATCACTTACTACTGCACCTATCGCTGTTTGTGTACCATCTGTGGCAGTTGGATTTATTATCTTAACCATGCTATCTTTATCGAGAGCCACTACTGTACCAAGCTTTAGGTTCTGCCCTTTTGCTACTGTTATCTGATCTCTTGAATATAGACTTGATGCCTCATACTTTAATAAGTCACCCAGATTATTTTGTTCGCTTATACAACTCATAAATTTCTCTCCTTAACTGCTTACCGCCGCTTTTATCAATGCTATATACGGCGGTTATAAAAATACTTTAACTCCTACGACTTTTCGCTACCTGCATCATCAATTCTTCTCCTGAATTCTGTGGTATTGCACTCAGTATCTCTGTCTTTTTTGTTCTCTCTGCAAGTAATTCCATTAAAACTTCCCTAGCTTGCTCAACACTTACACTTTGCTCAATAAATTCTCCTATCTTTTCTGGCATCTTCGATAAATTACATAAACGTATTAATTCAAGAACTTCAGTACGATACTTGGTTAAATTATCAGTTTCTAGGTCATTTGTAGTTTGTTCATTCATAGCAATACTCCTGTTTTTATTAATAGATGAAAGAATTGTCATTCCGTCTGCAAGGCCTATTTCTACTGCTTTCTCCCCAAAATATAGCCCTGCCTCTGTTGATCGAATCTTTTCAATTGAAAGACCTCTGTTCCTTGCTATTAGCTGCAAAAACATTTCATATAGTCGGTCTACTTCTTTTTGTAAGCTTCCCAGACTTTCAGACGTCATTGGCTCATGTGGGTTTAAATCATTCTTTCGACTACCAGCAAAGATTGTGGTGTACTTAATACCTTGCTTTTCATCAAATCTACTTTGATCTATATGACTTGCTATTACTCCAATACTGCCAACACCAGAAGTTCTGCTCACAAATACCTTCTCAGCGCTTGAAGCTATAGCATATGCAGCAGAGTATGCATCATCATTTGCTATCGCTATTATCCTCTTTTTTGCTCTTGATTCATAAATAAAGTCAGCTAGGTCAAATATACCGTTTACCTCTCCTCCGGGGCTATCTATTTCCAGCATAATTGTCTCTATGCTACTATCTGCTAATGCTTGTTTGATTTGTTCTTCTATTTGCTCATATGATGTCATCCCGAGCATTTCATCAAACGCACCTGGTTTTTTAGTCAAGATTCCATGTATTGCTATAATTGCAGTTCTTTCTACGTTACTTTTGATGGAGTACTTTATGTTTTTAAACGTGGGATGTTTTTGATTGTTTAATGACAATAGCTCAAAACTCCTTGGTTCAAGCATTAATGGTTTTCCTAAGAGCATCATAATCCTTTACAATCAGAGTCAAACATTAAGTTGAGACTATTTGCACGTTTTTGATCTTCTGCTATTTCTTGATCTATTTCTTCAACATCGTAACCCATTTCTGATACTACTTCCGATCGACTCTTAAATCCATTCCTTACTGCCATTTGCTGCGATTGCTGGTCTTTCAGTGGATCCACCCAATCAAATCCCTGTGGTATCCATTTTACTTCTTCTTTCGCTGCTTTTACTACTTTTTCATCTATACTCAGTTCTCCACAAAGCACTGCTAATTCTAGCCATCTATTCCAAATAGGTCTACAAAACTGGAACACTATCACGTTATGCTGTAACATTGCGCACCTTCTGCGAAACTCTATCAACCCTGCCCGAATCGATGAATAATTAACGCTTGTTAAATCTCCTGTTAGCTGCTCATATGTTATTCCTGTACCTATTGCTATTGCCCTCAGTTGCTGTCTCATAAACGCTTCATAACTTCCTCCAACATCTGATGGCTCTGAAAATTTTATGTCCTCTCCTGGGTCTAAAAGCTGCATTGTTCCAGGTTCCAGGCCAGATAGTGCTACTCCTTGCTCACTTGCTTCACCTTCTCCCATGATATTTGCTTCTGGATCAAGTCTCGTAATAAATCCCGCAAACATTGCTGCAGTCTTTTTTCGTACTAATTCTGCATCATCATATTGATCAAGTTCATAGAGCTTTAGCAGTATACTCGAAAGCCATGGCTCTCCTCTAATTTGCTCAGGTCTTAGTGGTCTATAAATATGTAAAACATCATTTGCTGGTACTCTTACTGATTCTCCAAATGAGCCTTCGCCTGGATGTTCTCTAAATAAGTAATATGCTTCTCTTTGCCCAAGCTTGTTAAACTCAATCCCGTTTCTTATTACATTACCATTTGCTAAAGTTTGATTTGTTTTATTGTCTAAATGTTCAGACTCAAGTACTTGCAGTTGTAGTGGTACAGAAAATCTATCTTCCAGCTTTCTCGTTCTTAAACGTACAAAACATTCTCCTCCCTCTATCATACTTCTGCATACTAGAGCTTGTAATCCATAAAAATCACTTACTCCACTACTGTCTGCTTCATCTGTCCATCTTAGCCATAATTCTTGCACCTTCTTTCGAAATTCTCCATCTCTTGCTTTTGATTGTGGTTTTATTCCTGTTCCAATAGAGTTACTTACTATCGTATCAATTATATTTGCAGCGTAAGGATTTTTTCTCACCATATCACGTGATCTACTACGTAAAGTTTCAAGGCTTTGAGACAGCAAATTGTTTATACTTCCTAACTCTGGTTGAAAGTGAAAAAATCTTCTTCCTGAGCCTGCTGCATCCCAGGCTGAACTTTTGATTTTTGGCTTGTTGAATAATTGTTTGAAGGTTTTTAGTAGCATTTATAAAATTCCTTTACTCGTTAAAAAAATAATTTTCCTCTTTGGCTCCACTCCAGCAATCTTTAGCTCAGCTTTAATTCGTTGTCTTAAGTTTAGTAAATCATTTATATCTACTTCTGCATATCTTATACCAACTCTCATTATTAATGAACCAAATAAGAAGCATTGCAGAGTTGTTTAACCGTGGAAGGGGAAAGAGAGGTAATAAATTTACACAAAGCGCTCTCAAGCAGAACAATTGTATCGTAGATTTTATTGCGCAAAATGTTCTGTTTTATATATAACCAAAACCTCTCAACAGGATTGAGGTCAGGTGAGTATGGTGGTAGGTATATAATTTCGATATTTTTAGGTATCTTTAAACTTTTTGACTTATGCCAACTAGCGCAATCCATCACGAGAAAAGCCTTTCGTATTCCTAAATATTGCGACATCTGTTCAAGGAATATATTTATACAAGCAGTGTTGACGTTTGGTGCAAATAAGCTAAAATTCTCTCCATTTCTGGGATTAACTGCACTATAGAGATAAAAATTTTCCCTACCTAATTTTACCTTAACCTGTGTCCTACTGCCTTTTTTAAACCACCCATGTCCAACTTTTGAATGTGTACCAAACCGTGATTCATCGAAGAAAAATAGCTCTTTTTCAGAATGCATGACAATAGTTTCATTGAGGTTTTTTTTTAAACTCCTCTTGCTTATTTTTATCCTGTCCACTATGAACTGGTCTTGGTGTGATATATGAGAATTTCATTCTTTGCATATTACGATGTATTGTGGATTTGCTGATATTCAAACCAAATCTTTCTTGGATTCTTATTCTCATTTCTCTAATAGTAATATTGGGGTTTTCCTCTATCCACACCTCAATTTGTTCAAGTTGACTTTGGTTCAATATAGTTTTTCTACGGCGTTGAGGTGGAGAAAATAATTTTTCTTCTCTTCCAAATTTTATGTGCTTTATCCATGTAGTAATTGCCTTTCTCGAAATGCAACATATTTTTGCTACAGCTGTTATACTGTGCTTTTTTGCTGCAATTACAGCATTTAGTTTTTTTGCAACATACGCATTATTTCTTACTTTCTTCAGCATCTCTTTTGCTGATTCCACCACTTTTTCATCCAATAATTTTGATCTTAATGCCATCTAAACCTCGCTATTTTACTTACTCCAGTATGGCTTTTTTTCCATTATTGTCTATTCGTTGCTTGTATAGCGGGAATTGGTATTACCACATGATCACCATATGCAATTGATACTACTCGCTCTCCGTTTTGCAGCTTCTTTATCGCTTCTTCGACTTGAATTAAATAATCTTCGTTATACATTTATTACTTGCTGATCCATTTGCTTTTGACTATTTTCTTTGATTTTTTACTTTCCGGTTTTTCACTTAAACTATTCCATTTACTCTCTGGCCATCTGTCTATTCCCAGTGCTATCGATGCTGCTCTTGCATAAATTCGGCAATCTAGTACTTCATTTCTTTCTCTTACCTTTTGCCACTCTTGTTTGGTATATCCTTTTACTACTTTGCTGACTAATTGCTCTGCCGTTAGCTGCTTAAAATACTCAGGTGCATACTCGGGAAAATGACAATACCCTGGCGGTGTTTCTTCACCTTCTTTTAAAATATTAAGTAATTGAAAAAGCTCTGACTTTAATATCGATACTCCGACTGGCCAGAGCTTTATTCCTCTTTTCAGCTTTTGCCCTCCAACTGTTATATCTACTCTACTTGGGCTGCTCAGCGGCACTAGTGCTTTATTTACACCTTTCACTGCCATTACTCTTCCAGACCCTTGATGACTTCTCACCCAGTTGTAAACTTCCTGCGTTGCATACCCTGCATCAACCGCCATCATACTTATCATATATTCAAGCCCATTTTCACCAATAAAATGATGATTGAGGAGCTCCGAAAGCTTTTTCCATACTTCTCTACTTCCTGTATCTCCTTCAAATACTCGGTAGTCTATTGACCAACTTTCACGACTTTTTCCCCATGCTACAACTTCCACCTCTAGACGATCTTTTTGGACATCTACTCCTGCAGTAATACCAATTCCCGCTATACAAGCAACGAATAGACAATAATGGAAAAAAAGCCATACTGGAGTAAGTAAAATAGCGAGGTTTAGATGGCATTAAGATCAAAATTATTGGATGAAAAAGTGGTGGAATCAGCAAAAGAGATGCTGAAGAAAGTAAGAAATAATGCGTATGTTGCAAAAAAACTAAATGCTGTAATTGCAGCAAAAAAGCACAGTATAACAGCTGTAGCAAAAATATGTTGCATTTCGAGAAAGGCAATTACTACATGGATAAAGCACATAAAATTTGGAAGAGAAGAAAAATTATTTTCTCCACCTCAACGCCGTAGAAAAACTATATTGAACCAAAGTCAACTTGAACAAATTGAGGTGTGGATAGAGGAAAACCCCAATATTACTATTAGAGAAATGAGAATAAGAATCCAAGAAAGATTTGGTTTGAATATCAGCAAATCCACAATACATCGTAATATGCAAAGAATGAAATTCTCATATATCACACCAAGACCAGTTCATAGTGGACAGGATAAAAATAAGCAAGAGGAGTTTAAAAAAAAACCTCAATGAAACTATTGTCATGCATTCTGAAAAAGAGCTATTTTTCTTCGATGAATCACGGTTTGGTACACATTCAAAAGTTGGACATGGGTGGTTTAAAAAAGGCAGTAGGACACAGGTTAAGGTAAAATTAGGTAGGGAAAATTTTTATCTCTATAGTGCAGTTAATCCCAGAAATGGAGAGAATTTTAGCTTATTTGCACCAAACGTCAACACTGCTTGTATAAATATATTCCTTGAACAGATGTCGCAATATTTAGGAATACGAAAGGCTTTTCTCGTGATGGATTGCGCTAGTTGGCATAAGTCAAAAAGTTTAAAGATACCTAAAAATATCGAAATTATATACCTACCACCATACTCACCTGACCTCAATCCTGTTGAGAGGTTTTGGTTATATATAAAACAGAACATTTTGCGCAATAAAATCTACGATACAATTGTTCTGCTTGAGAGCGCTTTGTGTAAATTTATTACCTCTCTTTCCCCTTCCACGGTTAAACAACTCTGCAATGCTTCTTATTTGGTTCATTAATAATGAGAGTTGGTATTATATATAAAACAGAACATTTTGCGCAATAAAATCTACGATACAATTGTTCTGCTTGAGAGCGCTTTGTGTAAATTTATTACCTCTCTTTCCCCTTCCACGGTTAAACAACTCTGCAATGCTTCTTATTTGGTTCATTAATAATGAGAGTTGGTATTAGCAGCTCAAATGAGCCTGCACTCGTGCGTAAAGTTTTTGCGTTTCTCCCATTTCTTCGGTTATTTTCTTCACTTTCAGCTGACATGTAGCTTTCTATTTCACCTTCCAGACTTGCCTCTAGCAACCTTTTTAGAGCCTGTTCATAATCTTTTGAGGAGCAAGGCAGTAAAAGCTAGAACGACCATTTGTAGGCTAGTATTGAGTTTACGCTCGCAATTTTTCCATAACCGTCTACACTTTTCCAGCCAAGCAAAAGAACGCTCTACAACCCACCTTTTTGGCAATACAACAAAGGTATGTAATTCACTTCGTTTTATTACTTCAACGGTTGCACCAATAGTCGTTTTTATTTGAGTTGCAAAATTTTCTCCTGTATAACCTGCATCAACTAGTATATTTTGAACTTCGGAAAGATTTTTTCTTGCGTTACAAATCATCTCTACAGCAGCAGTACGATCTCCGATATTAGCTGTAGTAATATAAATTGCATGTGGCAAACCTTGCGTATCTACTGCAATATGACGCTTTATTCCTGAAATTTTCTTGCCGGCATCATAACCTTTTTCTTCAGCAATATCGGTGTTTTTTACACTTTGAGCATCAATGATGCAGAAGCTTGTTTTTGTATTCCGACCACTGTTGAAACGAACCTCTCCAACTAATTTTTTTTAAGACAATTTCTAGAACACTTTCTCTATCTTCATTCGGTTTTTTACTCCATCTCTTGAAGTAATCGTAACAATTGCGCCATTTTGGAAACTCTTTTGGTAGCATTCGCCACTGACAGCCACTTTTTAGCACATAAAGTACACCGCAAAATAACTCATATAAATCCAGTTTTCTTGGTTTTGTTTTTTTTCTACAGGATTCTAGATCTGGTAATATAATCTCAAATCTTTCCCGACTTATATCACTTGGGTATACACTCCTCATATATCCTAACTTATATACATTATCTCTTAGTTTATTCCTTTCTTGAGATCATGTACAGGTTCTTAGGAGATTCTTTTAATTTTAAATCACTATAATAACTAAACGCCCCATGTAACACTCCTTGAAAATGAGCCTCTTCACCAATAAAATCCTTAAAAGAAAACATCCCTTCTCCAACTTTCTTTGTTAGTGAATCATATTTATCTACTGATAGAACCTTACCTACTGCAGGAGTAATTTGAGACTTGAACGCTTCATCAAATGCTTCTCTCAATCCATTAAGATAGGGAACTTCTTTTAATTTTCCTTTGAAAAAATCTTTTCCTTTTTTATATTCACTCAAGGAGTCATACCTATTAACTTCCTCTATGTTAAAAAAATCTGACTTCTTTTGCTCACTTAAACTTATATACACCTCTGTGATTTTGCTTTGTTCTGTTAAGCGATCAGGCATAAGTATCTTTTTACTGCTACGATCCCCTCTTCCTCCTTCTCTAATATGAAAAATAAATACCTCTTCATTACGACCTCCTCTAACCAACGTAAAAGTTGTTACAGGCTTTCCGGATTTTGTGGTAGAATCGAGTGAGTATTCATCGTATAAAAATATAAATCTCTTTAGATCTACTCTTTTGAACTCATTAGCAAGAAGAAGTTGCCCTAACATGAATCTACTGAAGTAATTACCTCCTTTCTCTGGCGTACCAGGAAATGTGTGATAAATACGTTCTAGTGGCTGCTTTATTTCCTTTTTAAGATCAGCGATCGCACTTTCTTCACCACTCCAACTTGAAGTTACTTCTAGAAGTTTCTGTATCGTAGGTCGTGCAGGCTTCCTGTCAGCAGGTGGAGATATATGCATTGAAAACTTTTCACCTTCAGCTGAATCCAAATTTAACCCTACACATAACACATTATCTGAAACGGTTAAAACACGCATTGTGTTTGGCTGAAAACCTTTTGCATAATCTTTTGCTTGCTCTAATGCATCATCTGGTGTTGTACGAGTACCTGTTCCTGCTTTTAATTCAATAATAATGGGAACAGCGTTTAATGACCTATCCTTACCACGAGGCACTAGAACAATATCAGCATAACCTCTTCCTGCAAATTGCTCTAAGTAAACCCTAAGATTATGTCTATAGCGAAAATTTACTAAAGCTCCTGCTACAAACCCATGATGTGCTGCTTCTCTTGCTTGATCAGCATAAACAAACGAGCCCTTGTGTTTTGAGTGAACTTTACTGATTCTATCAATGACTTTCTTGGAAAATTCTTCAACTTTACTTGCATCAGAATCAGTTAACTCAGCTATATAATCTTCAGGCTTGCTTTTTGTATTATCATTTAGATCTTTCCATATTCCTTCCTCTTTTTTTATTTCATGAAATCTGTGACTAGCAGCAGAGTCAACTATTTCTTTGTCTTGTGTTTCAACAGAAATACTCTTTTCACTTTTATTGATTTGCACTAACTTAGATTTTACCGTACCTTTAACTCTATCTTTAATACCTCGAACCTTACCGATCTTGTTTTCTCTTTCGATATCGGGATGTGAATTTTCTCTTAATATATATTCCAATTCACCAGAAGTAAATTGATGGCGAGAATTAACATCCTCTGAAATAGAAAATAGCCCTATACCTTGAATAGCATCCGCATCACTTCTAATTTGGCTATTTTTAACAACTACTACTTTTAATGTTTTTGCAGTGTCAAAACGAAAGTAAACTTTTTTAACACCTAATTTTTCTGCAATTTGTGTATCCGGCAAGATAGAAAAGCTTCCTAAGAAAAAATGAGGGAAAAAACCTTCTTTGCTTACTGAATGTAAATATGATGGAATTTGGTCAATATATGATTGAAACCTTGCCTCAAAAGACTCAAACTTGCCCCTTTGCGCAACACTTGCACTAGCCCCCTTACCAGAATATACCTCTTGAATAAGTAGCTGTATTAACTCAAAATCCTGTACTCCTCCATCTTGTGTTTCTCCTTGCTTTCTTTTAGGCATATAACCCTCCTTTTAGACATATAATGTTTTAATGATCACCTAACCCCACATCAGATTGATCATGTACTTTACTTAACTTAACTTCAGCCAAATCAGCACTTACACTATCCTGATCAAGATTTTTCTCTATAGACTCACCATAGGCTAAAAATTTATTTAATAAATTATCATCTCTTTGTTCTAAAAGAGAACGTATATAATCTGCTTTTCTAGAAAACATAAATTCCTTGATTTGATTAGAATTAGCTTTATCTAATATTGTCCATAATGATTGCATACAGCCTTTTTCAACTAAGGGTAATAACAACTTCCCTTGAAAGGTAGAATTGTTCATCATTTCTTCATTTAATGCTGAGGTACGATGACTATCAAGCCCATCTTTCATCAACATATGCATCAAAAGCTTCACACCTGCATTTAAGTATTGTCCTGAATAACCTCCAATTTTTATATTTCTTAACCAGGTACAATAATAACGATCTACGACCACATCACTTGGCTTTAAGCAGTCGAATAATCTTTGAAATTGATCAAAGTTAGACATTTCTAACATTCTACCTAAAGAACCATAATAACGATTTTTCTCCAAATCTCTTTTCAAAAGCTCTGGATATTTATCAGGACTTATCTTACTTAAACAAAATTCAAACACATCAGGATATCCATTATCGTGTGCTGCATGCACTGCAATTTTCATGAAAACTTCATCTTTTTCCTGAGCACTTAACTCACTTTCAGGTAATGATTTTATCTTATCCCAAAAGAACTCTACTGCTTCTACACGTCTTCTATCTGAGCTCATCGCTGCACGGTTTAAACCAAACACATACGGATGCTGATCTTTTAGATCTAACTCTGAAATATATCCACTAACGAAATGTGACCAAAATTGCATCATTGTGTCCGTATACCAACTCCCACTTACTGATTTGACTAACTTTTTTAATGCATCTGAATCTCCCTCATTTATTTCATCTTCCCGTTTAAAATGTTCAAATAGAGAGATTATGTCTTCTTCTAAGCAACACCAACATGCAACCTGGTAACGATCAAAGTCATCTAGTGGATTACTTATACCCTTAGAACTTTTTGGTTCTATCATCTTTTTAGCCACTACTCTTCTATTGAGTTTGATACCATGTATTGTATCAGTTTTTTCCCAACATTCTTCATTTGATAATATATCCAAAAAGAACGGAAGTTTTTTTTCACCCCAACTGTCAAATATTTCCAAAAATGCACCGCACCAATTTTTCAATTGAAGTTGTTTAGATTCTTTATAAGGATCATCATCTTTAATAATAGAGAAAACAGCTTTTCTGAGTTCATCACAGTCCATAATTCTTACCTCACAAACAAAACCATATTAAGATATAGAGCTATAATAATTTATAAACTCTATACTAATTTCAACATCATACTCCACCTTTGTAACCTGTCAATCACTATTTTAGAAAAATTTTCTAACCTAAAGTGGTTTTCAGTAAAAGGCTCTTAATAGGCTTATATAAGGTCTTTTATTAGCTATACACATTTTTGGAATTTGGTTTAAATTTTTTCAAACTATAGGTTCAACGCATATCAGTAAATAGAGTAGAAGAGAATTAAAGTAACCTGTATGATTAGAAAGAGATTTTTCTTTAACTTTAGTTTTGCAGATGTATAGTATTTCTTTATTTAGAATTTTGATCTTCGTTCTTTTTTTTTATTTGCAGCTTCTTGCACAGGAAAAAACAGATATGTTTTACGATCAAGACAGTGGTTTGCAGCTACCACTACCTAGTAATATGATTATAGATGATGACAATACTGCCCTGATAGCTCATTACAAAAATGACTCTCTCATAAAAGACTCAAGAAAAGTTGTCTCATTCGAAATTGATAAGTCTGATATCTACCACTACTGTATAAGAGGGGATGTGCTAATTAGCAAGGGTGATGTTTTAGAAGAAACATGTTATAGTAGTTACCCAACATTCATGAGTTTTAACAGTAAGGAAAAAGTTTTACCAGATAAAATATTGATAGATGGGTATCACTTTATATATCTTTATGCAGGTGAAGGTGCAGCAGGTACTGCTTATGATACATATATATACAGAGGTATGATTGATGGCAAGTGCGTTTTCTTTGACATTCATTCACGTATGACAAATCCTTATAACTACTTCGTTGATGGTAAAACTTCAGTAGAAAATGCATATTGCTCTTTTAATGATGATATTGAAACTGTGAATAATATTATAAGAAATGCAAAATTTAATATTAATAAATAAGTCCACTAAAAGGTACAAAAGGATTACTTGCTGTGATCCCTATAAAAGTTTTTGTTACTTGTTGGTTAAATTAAAGGGCCAGTAATATTGTAGAAAATTCTTCCAATAACTTTCAATAAGAGCCTCTTAAATATGCTCGATACATGATGTTTTATTTGTTTTAAATTCTGTTTTTATAAGTTTATCTTAATACTTATTGTTGAATGAATTAATATTAATTTAATATTATATATCGCTAATAAATTAAGTAATATAACCATTTCCAGTGGTCAAAACCAAGAAAAGTGAGAAGTGTTTTTCTTGGGATGCATTGGTCTACCAAGTGATACATATGAACTTTTTTATATGGCGATTCTACCATACGCTAAAATCAGCTATATTGCCTTACTTTCGCTAAATCTACATACGAACTGTTTTGTGTAACTTTTTTCCAAGGATTTCAAAATTCTATTTTTATAACCTTATTTTTACGCAGCTTGTTCTCACAAATATACGATCTTTTTTATGTTTTTTGGAAAAGTAAATAATTAAAACTTTTGTGATACTAATTGACTTACGTTTTTGTTGAAAATATTTTGTGAAAAAGTGGATTGATTTATAGATGCGACAGAACCTGTGCAGGCGCAAATGAGCTCTAGAAGGCGAATAAAGGCACGAGAGAAGTCAATTGAGCGCAAGCTTCCGTTGAAACGATAAAAAAGGGTGAAGTTACTGCTCTTCACTTTTTGTATCGTTTTTAGCAAAAGCTTCCTCCCAAGTGCCTTGAGTTGCTGCACGGCTATACTCTGTTACTCTATTTTCAAAGAAATTTGTATGTTCCACGCCATTTAGTATTTCATCAAGCCACGGAATAGGGTTATCTTTAACATTATATATAGATTTAAGACCTAATTGCGTTAACCTTCTGTTTGCTATGTAACGTATATAATTGCGCACTTCCTCTGCAGATAGCCCTTCAACATCTCCTAAATCAAAAGCAAGACTTATAAATTCATCTTCAAGTTCAACAATAGTGCGACATACAGAATATAATTCTTCTTTGAACTCATCATTCCAAATTTCATTATTCTCTTTAATAAACGTATTGAACAAATTGATAATTGAATTGGTGTGCAAGGTTTCGTCACGTGCTGACCAAGCAATTATTTGCCCCATACCTTTCATTTTTCCAAAACGTTGAAAATTGAGCAAAATTGCAAATGATGCAAATAACTGCAACCCTTCAGTGAAGGCACCAAATACTGCTAAAGTTTTAGCAACATGTTTTTTATCGTGCTTTTTACTTTCCTCAAATTCTAACATGTATTCATACTTCTTTCTCATAGCATCATATTTTAAGAATGCTTGATATTCACTTTCTGGCATGCCAATCGTATCTAGAAGGTATGAATAGGCTGCAATGTGTATAGTCTCCATATTGGAAAAGCTTGCAAGCATCATACATATTTCTGTTGGCTTAAATATATTTGAATAATGCCTCATATAGCAGTTATTTACTTCAATATCTGCTTGAGTAAAAAACCTAAAAATCTGGGTCAATAAATTTTTCTCTACATTCGAAAGTTTAGTTTTCCAATCTTTCACATCATCAGCAAGCGGAACTTCTTCAGGTATCCAGTGTATCCTTTGTTGCTGCAACCACGCATCATATGCCCAAGGATAATTAAAAGGCTTGTATATTGGATCTGCTTCTAGCAATGACATAAGATACCTAATTATTTTGAAGTAAATATTATATTAAATGATATTGAGAATCAGTCAATTTAACTTTTTTGAAATTTGACGACAGATAGTTTATCAGTGTATCATGATTTCAAATAATTAATTGACAAAATGCGAGTATTAATATTTTCAGTTTTACTGTTTTCAGTAGGCTGCATGCACACTATCTATAATCACGGAGTTCCTGGTATTAATGTTGAACTGTGGAGCAAAATAAAAGTAGGTGATGATAGAGAAAAAGTGGTTCATACTTTAGGATCGCCAACATTAGTATCAAAGTTCGACGAAAATATTTGGTACTATGTCTCATATAAAATTAAACAAGCTAACTTCTTGGGAAAAAGGAAGTACAGTAGTAAGTCTCTGCAAATTTCGTTTAATCAGAATGATGAAGTTACAGATATAAGAGAAATCAACGTTGCAAAAAGGTCTTTAGCTGTTGTTGATTGAAAATTTGCTGATCCATTTTTCATCACAAGTAACTAATTTAGGTAACGTAAATTCACCTATTTAGAATAAAATCTAACGTGACTTCACGCCAAATGTGATGCTGCTCAGCAGGTAAGCCAATTAGCGGGCTACATTTATACACTGCACGCATTGCATTATCTGCTGCTGATCTAAAAAGAGGATTATTTTGATAAGAACTACTATCTGCTACGTTGGCTACAACGATCTCGCCTTTACTGGATAATAATAAGTTAATTTTTATACTAAAATTTTCTTTATAAACTATGCCCTCAGGAATGCTCCAACACTCTGTCAGTTTATCCCTTATAGAATTAATAATTTCTGTTACAACCAATTCATCATCTTTGTTCTCAATGTTTTTCTTATCTCTTATTTCATTTTTCACCTCTTTGATGTCTTCTCTTAGCTTTCTTTCTACACCCTTTTTTCTTTTGGGAATTGGAATACCCTCATCAATTTCCTGTATTTCAATAATTTGCCTCGGTTGTACTACCTCAACTAATTCTTTTTTTCTTTGTGGTATAGGAATAACTGACGAATCATCCGTTTGGGCTTTCATTGAAAAAAGCAAAAAATAACATAGAGACAAAAGAAGAATATAATTAAAATAGAGAGGGCGCATATGTTGAGCAGCTTGTTTTACTGGTTTAAAGCTAATATTGCACATAAAGTCAATATATTTCAGTTGACTTAAACTCAAATTTGCTACACTAATTTTACTATCTCTATAATATCATACGGTCAATATACCCTAAATGAGATGGAAAGATGAAGGTGTTATTATAGCTGCTAAAAAATACGGTGATAAAAATTTAATTCTTTCTCTATTCACAAAAAATCATGGAAAGTGCAGAGGATTAACTAGGTTAACAAACAATAGCAATTATAAGTTTCAAATAAGTAATCTATTACATGCAGAATGGAGTGCTAAGCTACCTGAAAATCTAGGTTTTTTAAAGTGCGAATTGATTGAATCTCCATTTCATCATTTCTTTCAAGATAGGTTAAAAAGCATTGCTATTGTTTCTTTCTCGTCTATATTAGAAAAAGTGCTTCCAGAAAGTGAAGCCTGTATCAAGTTGTATGATAATTTTAGACACTTCATCGATGTAATAAAACACAATAGCCAATCTTGGCAAAGTCATTACCTTAACTTAGAGCTTCTCCTTCTTGCGCAACTTGGATTTAAGTTAGACCTATCAAAATGTGCTGTAACAGGTGTGAAAGAAAATCTACAATTTATTTCTCCAAAAACTGGTAGAGCAGTGTCAAAAAAAGTAGGTGACTGTTATGCAGATAAACTACTACCTTTTCCACAGATGTTGCATGATGTATACAATAACAACCTACAAAACAGCTACTCATATCAAGAATTCAGACTAGGACTAAAAATTACAGGGTATTTTTTAAATAAATATCTATTTCTGCAGTTAAATGCAAAATTTCCAGAGTTGAGAAATTTTATGCTATCATTTGAATCTTAGTTACTACCTATTTGAAAGAACTTCAACCAGTAACCACTCTATTTCTACCACTGTTTTTTGCTTTATATAAATATTTGTCAGCACGTACTATAAATTTTTTAACATCATCAAGGTCAGATCTTTGCATTGCTGAAATTCCAATGCTCACAGTTACATTATGGGTTGTATTTTTACCCACAAGTATAAAAGGTTCTTTGGCAATAATTTTTCTTATTCTCTCTGCAATAGTACACGCACCTGATACATTGGTATCTGGCATTACAACAACAAATTCCTCACCACCAAACCTAGCTAGTAAATCTGTCACTCTGATATTTTCAGAAATTCTTTTCTGTATTTCCTTTAAAAGTTCATCTCCAGCATTATGCCCAAAGTTATCATTCACCATCTTAAAATAATCTATATCAAGTATCATAAGAGATAAACTTCTATCTTTTTCCAAAGAATCCTTAACAATATTTCTTAAGTGTGCATCAAAATATCTTCTATTATAACAGTTAGTTAATGGATCCTTTATAGACATCTCCACATTATTAAATAAATTCATTCTCAAGGCATCTTGATATCTTTTGCGTTTCACTTGCGAATTAACCCTAGCTATTAATTCACTCTCATCTAAAGGTACTGTTAAATAATCATTAGCACCTACATCAAGTGCCTTTACTAAATTGCTTTTATCATAATCTTCAGAAAGGATCAGAATTGGTGTATAACGTGTTTCTACTTTACTACGAAACTTAGAACACAAACGTAGGCCGTCAGTTTTTGAAAATTGCATGTCAGAAATAATCAGGTCGTAATTATCCTTAATACCAACCTTCAATGCTTCTTTTGGATCGTGCAGTATTTTAATTGATCTGAAGCGTTGCTTTAGAACATTATGTATCTGCTCTGCTTGAAAGGTGTCTTCATCTACAACAAGTATGTTAGCATCAAAAATCTGATTAGAATAATCCATAATACTGCTTTCTGCTACTCCACCAATCTCAGCATTAGTTTCTCCTCTCAAGCACAACTCATCTATTATCATCTTTAAGCGTACAAGAGACTTAATTCTTGCAGATAAAGCAGTTTCATCTATCGGCTTAGTTAGAAAGTCATCCGCACCAGCATTAATTCCTTGCACTCTATCATGAGTGTCATGCAGCGCAGTTACCATAATTATTGGAATATAAGTCGTTAAGGGATCATTCTTTAGCTGCTTACAAACCTCAAAACCACTCATTTTTGGCATCATGACATCAAGTAAGATAATATCTGGCTGCTGTTCCGCTACTAAATCTATCGCCTCCTCGCCATCATGAGCTACAATAACTGTATAGTATTCTGCTTTTAGCTGAGCCTCCAAAAGCTTAACATTAGATGGTATATCATCTACTACTAGGATTTTTGCTGTCATTTTTTGTATTATCTACATTGTAAGTAGGATAAAGCTTGCCATCTTCACCAATTATGTAATTGACTTTTTTAACGTTATGCTCTTCATATAATTCTTTAATTCCAGTATCCTTCAACAATTTCCTAACTCTTGATTTTACAACCACAAAATACCTATATATATTTTTAATAAGATTAAGAAATACAGGTACTTTACTTTTATCAAGAACAATTATACTCACTAAAGCTACAACTAAAATTTCTGAAAGACCTATATTAAACATTTTCCTATGAAGCAAGTACTTTAACTCTCCTGATTATGAGTATTAATTTACTCAAATCAAGTTTAGAAGCAACCATCTCATCTAAAAAACTATTGTAACGTTCTATATCATCCTTATCATTAAGAACCCAAGTTTGTACATGATTATCAGCAGCTTTTATAACTTTAACGGCTAGCTTATGATGATAATTGCTTAAATCATCCAATAAGTCATTTATTAAGCTGCGATCCCAATAGGAAGAATGGCTTTTCATCTTGACAGCAAATGTTCTAATCATATAGAATTTTAGTAGCGACTTTAATTCAAAGTATATTCTACCAGCTTCAAAAATAGATAAAGATGTCTGTTCAGCAATAGATATAACGTCCAGCGCATAAATAAGAATACGTAGATCAGCAACTCTTTTTGCTAGATCTTTATTTATGTTAAGCTCTATCAAAGAGGTTAATCCATGATTATAGATCTTTAATAGGCGATCATCTAAAATATCATGGCCTAAAGTTTCAATTGTACCCCTAAATTTTGTAATATCATCTAGCTCTGCAAGATTAAGCTCACCAAGATTTTTTACTAACCAAAATGATACTCTACCAATAAATTTTTGCACGCTTCTCACTACTTGCAAGTACGAATCTGCATCAATTTTTCCATCTAATTCATCAATTCCCTGCCAAAGGCTATTTAAATTATATAGGTGATTAATAACAATATATATGTTAACTGCTTCATATACTTTAATGCCAGTACTCTCAACCAAATTATTAATAAATATACAGCCCATCCTATTTATTACATCATTTGCAATGCAAGTGGAAATAATTTCCCTGCGAAGTTGGTGTTTCAATATGGAATCCTTGAACTCTGTTACCATCTTTTGTGGAAAGTAATTTAGTAAGTAATCACGGCACAAGAAATCTTTTTCAGGTAGCTCAGAGTATATAATTTCATTTTTTATTGCTGTTCTTGAATAAGACATCAGAACAGAAAGCTGAGGAGAACTGAAGCCTTCTAACATTCTCGCTACCTCTTCTTCATCTGGAAGAAATTCTACATCTCGATTTAATAAACCAGATTTCTCTAAATTGAGTAATAATCTATGGTGCTGTTCCAATCTTTCTTTAGCTTGCAAGCACTCAAGGAGCAATGCTTTTGTTTCAATCCTATTATGGTTTTCAAGTACCTTAAATGCAACTTCATCTATCATGCTAGCCAGTATTTCATTCCTTTTTTCTAAGGAAATTTTCCTTCCTTTCATAAAAGCAATTTTGATATTAACTTCAAGGTCAGAACATATTACTCCTGCTGAATTATCAACAAAATCTGCATTGATATACCCACCTATTTTAGCATACTCTACCCTTCCAAGCTGTGTGCAACCAAGATTGCCGCCCTCTATAAACATAGAAGCTCTAATATCCTGACCATTTACTCTCAACTCATCGTTTGCTTTATCACCAACTATGCTATGGCTTTCACTCTTTGCCTTGACAAATGTACCAATTCCTCCATTCCATATGAAGTCCACTTTTGCTTTTAGCAGATATCGGATCAAGTCATTTGGAGATAACATATCTTCCGTTATATCAAAGCACTTTTTCATTTCTTGAGAAATATTTACTTGCTTGCTGCTACGCTCAAATACTCCTCCACCCTTAGAAATCAAATCTTTGTTATAATCCATCCAAGTTGAAAATGGTAACTCAAAAAGGCGTTTACGCTCTGCGAAACTCTTTTCTGCATCAGGGTTTGGGTCAATAAAAATATGCATATGGTTAAATGCGCCGATTAAATGTATATTTTTTGAAAGCAGCATGCCGTTTCCAAATAGATCGCCAGCCATATCTCCAATCCCAATTACAGTTGCATCCTGGCAAATATCCCTATTCATTCTCCAAAAATGCCTTTGTGCTGCAATCCACGCACCTTTTGCTGTAATACCCATCTTTTTATGGTCATAACCTGCTGATCCACCAGATGCAAATGCATCTCCAAGCCAAAAATTATATTCAGAGGCTATTTGGTTGGCATAATCAGAAAATGAAGCAGTACCTTTATCTGCTGCAACTACCAAATATGGATCATCTTCGTCATATCTAATGATATTCTTTGGTGGAATTATTTTACCATCAACCACATTATCAGTAATATCAAGCATTCCTCTGATAAAATTCTTATAACACTCAACACCTTTCTCTCTTAAAGTATCTTTGTCTTTATAAACTTGCTTAATTACAAACCCACCCTTTGCACCAACAGGTACAATAACCGCATTTTTTGTCATCTGGGCTTTCATGAGTCCCAAAACTTCAGTGCGAAAATCTTCCGTCCTATCCGACCACCTCAAACCACCACGAGCCAACTTCCCTCCTCTTAGATGTATTCCCTCAAAAAGGTTTGAATAAACATACAATTCACGGTATGGGCGCGGGTCAGGTAAACCATTTATTTTACTTGAATCAAATTTGATAGATAAGTATGGCTTATCATCTTGATAATAACTGGTTCTCACAATTGCCATTATCAAGTTAAATATCGAACGCAAAACGTAATCATGTGAAACGTTGCTGATCTCTTTTAGTAGTTCTTCAATTTTTTCCTGGAAAATGTTAGTAGTTTCTGCTCTATCAATATCTATATTAGGATTGAATCTTGCACGAAATAGCTGTATCAGATATTTCACTATTTTTGGGTACTCTGAGACCACTTTTTGGATATATTCTGGGTTATAGTTAAATAACGTCTGCTCTAGATAGGCACTTAGCACCCTAATAAGAAGCACTTCCTTCCATTTGAGCCCAGCAATAATGATCAAACTGTTGAAATAGTCATTTTTAATTTTCTTGTTGAACACTTTTGCAAGCGTTATTTCAAATTGCTCTTTCAGAGTAATGTCACTTATTAACTCATCGACTCTTGACAACACAAAGTGGTGTATCCATATTCCACCATTGATTTCTATGTAATAACCATTATGAGATAGAATTTTTGCTCCTAAATTCTTAGTAATTTTCAATATCTTTGATAATTCAAGACCACCATTGCTTGGAGTGTAAACTTTTAACTGATAGTTAAGATTGTCACAAGTAAGTCTCAAATCAACCTCACTTACTTCTTTCTTCCTTACTATCTCCAATTTTTTCATGTCGTAATATGCATCATGAGGTTCAAAATTCTCTTGGTAGCTTATCGGAAACGCCTTACAATAGCGGATGAATATGTCCTCAACGGTGCTAAAAGTATTATATAAATTGTCTATAAAACGATCTTCCCATTCTTCTGTAATGTTTCTTAATTTATTTTCTATACGATCATCAAAAACGCTAGCATTTTTGGCCTTTAGTACTACATGTAATTTCATCAAATCATATTCATTGATAATGTGATTGTTATAAATATCTGAACTTTCCGCATTCGTTTCATCTTTTAATATATCACGTATCTTAAACATTAGCCTTGCACTAGCATAACGCATCGGTATCAGTACTATGCAACTAATAAAGTTCCCTACCTTTCTCAAAAATAACTTGACTCTTGGTCTAATCGCAAGAGACATGATCGAGGTACAAGTTTCAAATAACTCGTCTTCATTTGATTGGAATAATTCATCACAAGAAAATGCCTGTAAAATGGAAACTAAAGCTTTATTATTATGGCCATCAGGAACAAATCCTGCCTTTTTTTCTATTGTTGTAACCTTATCCTTTATTACCGGAATAGTTCGAATATCTTGCACTTCTGCTATAGAAGTAAATAACCCGAAAAAACGCCGTTCCTTTACCACATTACCCTGGTCATTAAATTCTTTCACTCCTATACAATTTATATAAGTACGCCGATGAACTATTGAGATTAGGTCTGATCTTAGTATGTATAAAAAATTCAAACTTTCAGAAAAAATCAATGAATTCTGATACTCTTCACTTGCTCTCATTAAACCGAGATTTTCCCCATTACTTAGAACAAGCTTTCCATCTTTATTAGCAATGCATTCTTGATAACCTAAAAATACAAAATTGTTATTTTTCAACCAAGCTAGAAAATCTCTGCCTCCAACATCCAATGCCGGATGCTCAAGAAGCTTCTTGAGCATCAACTGCCAGTCTTTTACAACGCAGTTAACTGCTTTCAGCGTCTTTTGTAGAGATTCTTCTAATGTATCAACAAAACTATCACTTATGCCTTTAATGATTACATATATTACTGACTCTTTGATTTCATTACTTTCTTTCAAGGAACAAATCCTATCTATTAGGCTATTTTTTCTTTGAACATTAATTATGTTATTACTATAATAGCATATAGTTAAATCGTGTGATTTAATAGTGGAAATTACAGAATCCACTAAAAAAGGCATGTCATCATTTGTGATTTTAATTATAGTGAAATTGCCTTCTATTCCTGAAATATCATTTACATTACTTACTGCCAATTTACTTTCTTCTTTTTCTTTTTTAAGAATGAAGTTGTATGCATCTTCTGCAATGTATAAAAGAAATTTATCGTTGACTTTTAGATCGCTATTATAGACAAAATTGTAAAAGTATTTTATAAACTCTTTAATTTTTTCTTTCTCTTTCTTATTCCCTTGATCAACTAGCTTAAATAAAGACTCAGCATTAACATTATGATTTATACACATTTTTCAAAACAAAAATATACAGCGAATTTAGATCTTTTTAACTAAGATTTCGTTACCAGAAGCATACACTATTAGCTCATCTCCTTCTACTATTTCCCCTGATAAAATCAGCTTAGCTAGATTATTTTGAATGCATTCTTGTATTACCCTTTTCAAAGGACGCGCTCCATATTCAGGGTCATAGCCAGTTCGTGATATTAGCTCCTTAGCTTCTTGCAATAAACTAATACTCAGTTTACGCTTAGCAAGCATCTTTTGTAAATAAGAGAATCGAACATCTATAATTTTATAAATGTCATCTTTGGTTAAACTGTGGAATATAATAATTTCATCTAGTCTATTTAAAAATTCTGGACGAAATGCTGACTTAACTATTTTCATCACCTCATCTTTTACAGATTCAGCAGTTCCTCTGAACATCACCTCAGCACCAAGGTTAGAAGTTAGAATCAGTATGGTATTGCGAAAATCAATCAATTTACCATGGCTATCGGTAAGTCTACCCTCATCCAAGATCTGCAACAATATATTAAATATATCTGGATTTGCCTTTTCTATCTCATCAAACAAAATCACCTGATATGGTCTTCTCCTCACTGCCTCAGTTAACCTACCACCTTGTTCATAACCAACATATCCTGGAGGCGCACCAATCAGCTTTGAAACGGAGTGTTTTTCCATATACTCTGACATATCAAAGCGCAGAAGTGCTCCTTGATCATCAAACAGAAATTCAGCAAGAGCTTTTGCCAACTCTGTTTTCCCAACTCCAGTTGGACCTAAAAATAAGAATGAACCAAAAGGTCGATTAGTATCCTGAACACCAGAGCGAGAGCGCCTTACTGCATTACTTATCGCTTCAATTGCATCTTTCTGCCCTATTACTCTTCTTCCTATTTCATTCTCCATATTGAGAAGTTTTTCCTTTTCACTGTGCATCATATTATCAACAGGAATGCCTGTCCATTTCGAAACAATATTTGCAATATCATTCTCGGTAACTTCTTTCTTTAGGAAGCTATCAGTAACTTTCTCCTGATTTTTCAACTCATTTTCAAGTTGAGGAATCACACCATACATTAATTCCCCTGCCCTTCCTAAATTTCCATTGCGCTGAGCTAATTCCAGCTCCTTTCTCGCGTTATCCAATTTTTCAGCAGTTTCCTGTATTTTAGCTATTTTACTCTTTTCCATCTGCCATTTACTGTTTAAATCAGCAAATTTACTATTTAGACTTTCAATTTCCTCATTTATCTTCCTTAAGCGCTGTTTAGAATTCTCATCACTTTCTTTTTTCAAAGCTTCTGACTCAATTTTTAGCTGTATAATTTTTCTCTCAAGCTCATCAACAACCTCAGGCTTGCTGTCCATTTCAATTCTAACCCTACTTGCTGCCTCATCAATTAAATCGATCGCTTTATCAGGTAAAAACCTATCTGTTATATATCTATTAGAAAGCGTTGCAGCAGCGATTATCGCACCGTCTGTGATCCTAATACCGTGGTGCACCTCATATCTTTCCTTTAAACCCCTTAATATTGAAATGGTATCAGCCTCAGTTGGTTGAGAAATAAACACAGACTGGAAACGCCTCGCAAGCGCAGGGTCTTTCTCTATATGTTCACGATATTCGTCTAAAGTTGTAGCCCCTATACAGCGAATTTCTCCACGCGCAAGAGCAGGCTTTAGCAAATTTGAAGCATCCATTGCACCACTTGTTGCTCCTGCTCCAACTAAAGTATGAAGCTCATCTATAAATAAGATAACTTTCCCCTCTGCTTTTGAAATTTCATTGATCACTGCTTTTAGTCTTTCTTCAAACTCCCCTCTAAACTTTGTTCCAGCAATTAATGCACCAAGGTCCAAAGCTAAAATTTTTGCATCGTGCAAACCAAGTGGTACATCATTTGCAACAATTCTGTTTGCCAGCCCCTCAACTATTGCAGTTTTCCCAACACCAGGTTCACCTATCAGCACCGGATTATTCTTTGTTCGCCTAAGCGATACCTGCATAGTTCTTCTGATTTCTTCATCACGACCAATTACAGGGTCAAGCTTACCTTGCATAGCAAGCTCTGTAATATCTTTTGTATATCTCTTTGCCACATTTAATTTTTCCTCGCTATTTGGCGAGTCTGCACTGCTACCTTTTCTCATTTCTGCAATAACTGAGTTCAATTTTTGCGGTGTAACACCATTCTCCGCAAGAATTTTACCATCTTTTTGTGCAGCAAGGCCCTGCAGTAAACGCTCAACAGTAACAAATGTATCTTTATTCCTCCTCGCAATACCGATTGAATCCTCAAAAACTTTTGCTACCTCTCTTGAAAGCTGAAGGCCGCCACTCCCTGGCCCTTCAACTACTGGAAATTTTTTAATTGCACTATCAACAGCATTAGAAATATTCTGCACATTTCCACCACAGGCACTTATCAAGTCTTGAACTAAACTCGATTCATCTTCAAGCATTACTTTAAGTAAATGTTCAGGCATAAAAATCTGATGCCCGGTTCCCAATGCTTTCATTTGAGCACTTTGAATTAGGCTTCTTGCTTTTTCTGTAAATTTATTCAAGTCCATAATATAAATTTAACTCATACTTGCTGATATATATAGCAACCACTTCCTCAATTTTAAACCTAAAGTCATTTATCAATAAAAATTTTCTAAGCTCATATAAAACAAGAAAAAGCAAATTCTCTACAAAAGATAAACCTTATATTAAAATATTAATTTGTTTTTAAAACTAAATTAATGTTAAGATATAAAGCATATAGCTTAATTTTTTTACAAAAAAGTAATGAATATCAATAATTTTAACATAAAAAACTTAACAACAATGTCTATAGTGCAAGAAATAAAGAATGGCGTGAGGCTTGTTCCAGACATCTGGAATACAGGGTATATTTTACGCTGCAGGAGGAGTATTGTTCACATACGCTTATGGGTTTTTTGCACAACAAAAAAGTTATGAAGACGGTTATATGGAGGGCTATAAAAAAGGTTACAGTGAAGGCTTTAACACAGGTTACAACAAGGAAATCGCTTCCATCGCCGGAGCTGCTTGCGTTGAAGCCGCTGTTGCAGCTGCAGATGCTATCTGTTATACTCAATGCAGACAACAAAATACTCAAATTGCTAATGCTCAAACAAATCAGGTAACTTCTAATAATTTAGCTTTAGTTGAGTAAGATCAAGCTAAAAATCAATAGCATAGCCATTATACTGAAAAAAATTCAGTGTGTAACCAGAGAAAGATAGAGATGATGTTTTCTGATATGTTACAGTGAATTAGGTGCAGGTCCCAGTAGGAGCGAGTTTAAAGACTACATAGAAAGGCATAATTTGTAGCTTTTAGTGGTCTTTGCTACCTTTATTGTAAAAAGGAGCTGGCATACTTTTTTATGCGACACTAGATAATAATTTTAGTGAGGTCATAATGAAAAATATGTTTAATAAGGCTAATACGCCTTATCTTGTTATACCAATTCCCGCTATACAAGCAACGAATAGACAATAATGGAAAAAAAGCCATACTGGAGTAAGTAAAATAGCGAGGTTTAGATGGCATTAAGATCAAAATTATTGGATGAAAAAGTGGTGGAATCAGCAAAAGAGATGCTGAAGAAAGTAAGAAATAATGCGTATGTTGCAAAAAAACTAAATGCTGTAATTGCAGCAAAAAAGCACAGTATAACAGCTGTAGCAAAAATATGTTGCATTTCGAGAAAGGCAATTACTACATGGATAAAGCACATAAAATTTGGAAGAGAAGAAAAATTATTTTCTCCACCTCAACGCCGTAGAAAAACTATATTGAACCAAAGTCAACTTGAACAAATTGAGGTGTGGATAGAGGAAAATCCCAATATTATACCAATTCCCGCTATACAAGCAACGAATAGACAATAATGGAAAAAAAGCCATACTGGAGTAAGTAAAATAGCGAGGTTTAGATGGCATTAAGATCAAAATTATTGGATGAAAAAGTGGTGGAATCAGCAAAAGAGATGCTGAAGAAAGTAAGAAATAATGCGTATGTTGCAAAAAAACTAAATGCTGTAATTGCAGCAAAAAAGCACAGTATAACAGCTGTAGCAAAAATATGTTGCATTTCGAGAAAGGCAATTACTACATGGATAAAGCACATAAAATTTGGAAGAGAAGAAAAATTATTTTCTCCACCTCAACGCCGTAGAAAAACTATATTGAACCAAAGTCAACTTGAACAAATTGAGGTGTGGATAGAGGAAAACCCCAATATTACTATTAGAGAAATGAGAATAAGAATCCAAGAAAGATTTGGTTTGAATATCAGCAAATCCACAATACATCGTAATATGCAAAGAATGAAATTCTCATATATCACACCAAGACCAGTTCATAGTGGACAGGATAAAAATAAGCAAGAGGAGTTTAAAAAAAAACCTCAATGAAACTATTGTCATGCATTCTGAAAAAGAGCTATTTTTCTTCGATGAATCACGGTTTGGTACACATTCAAAAGTTGGACATGGGTGGTTTAAAAAAGGCAGTAGGACACAGGTTAAGGTAAAATTAGGTAGGGAAAATTTTTATCTCTATAGTGCAGTTAATCCCAGAAATGGAGAGAATTTTAGCTTATTTGCACCAAACGTCAACACTGCTTGTATAAATATATTCCTTGAACAGATGTCGCAATATTTAGGAATACGAAAGGCTTTTCTCGTGATGGATTGCGCTAGTTGGCATAAGTCAAAAAGTTTAAAGATACCTAAAAATATCGAAATTATATACCTACCACCATACTCACCTGACCTCAATCCTGTTGAGAGGTTTTGGTTATATATAAAACAGAACATTTTGCGCAATAAAATCTACGATACAATTGTTCTGCTTGAGAGCGCTTTGTGTAAATTTATTACCTCTCTTTCCCCTTCCACGGTTAAACAACTCTGCAATGCTTCTTATTTGGTTCATTAATAATGAGAGTTGGTATTACAATAGGAAAATGGAGAATAAATTTGATCAAAGAGAGCAAGAGTTAAAAAGCGAAATTGCAAACGAGGAAATAGAAACTTTGAAGAATAAATTGCATAAATTGACTCAAGAAAAGTACAATTTATACGAGGAATTAGAAAAGTTCAGTAATAAAGTAAGTGAGTTAGAAGTTGATAGAGAGTCTCTTCTTGAAGAAAAGAAATCTTTAAGAGAAAGATTGGAAGAAGAAAGTAACTTTAGATCTGAAATGACAAATGAATCAAGAAAAATAGAAAGGAAAATAGGTGAGTTGAATACAGGGCAAAAAGAATTATATCGTAAAGTTTTGTGTTTATGTGAACAGTTACGAGAAAAAGAAGAATCATGTAAGAAAATAAAAAAAGAATTTAAAGATAAATTGATGTTAAGCAGCAAAATAGAAGAATTGCATAGAGAAAAAGATGCATTAAATAAGGAATTGAGTGAACAGTGGTACAGAATTAGAGAGATTACAAAAAAAAATAAATATTTATCTAAAGAATTAAACAAGAAGTCTGAAGAGTTAGATAAGGCAAATGGCTTAATTGAAGATCAGTTTTCTGAGTTAGATAGAATAAGAGAAGATTGTGATAATAAGGTGAGAAGTTTAAAAAATTTACTCTTAAAACGAGACGCTAACGCAGAGCAACTTGAACCTAAACCTTTATCTCTATTATGTGAACAGAGTGTTTTCAAAATCTTAAATGAAGAGCTTGTACGATGTAATAGTTAGCCTTATTATAAAAAAAATTATACAAGATAATGAACCCAATAATATGCGCACTAGATACACAAGATTTAAATAAAGCCGTATCTTTAGCTAGTGCTCTGCGTGACAAGGTTGGTATGGTAAAACTTGGGTTAGAATTTTTTTCTGCACACGGCCCTTCTGGAGTTAAAGAAGTTGCAAAATGCAATGTACCAATTTTTTTAGATCTGAAATTTCATGATATTCCAAACACTGTAGCTAGAACAGTTGAAGCAATAAAAATTCTAAATGTTGAAATGCTAACACTGCACATCAGTGGTGGAACAAAAATGCTTGAAGAAGCACTAAATATAGTACAAGGCACTAAAATAAAGCTAATCGGAGTAACAGTACTAACTAGCATGAGCAATGAAGATCTAAGCGAGCTTGGAGTAGCAAGAGAAACAAAATCACAGGTAATTTTGTTGGCAAAGCTTGCAAAAAAGGTTGGACTGCATGGAATAGTTTGCTCTGCGCTAGAAGCTCAAGAGGTGCGCAAAGAATGTGGTAGGGATTTTAAAATTATTACTCCAGGAGTTCGTATGGACCCAGGTTATGATGACCAAAAAAGGACAGCAACACCAAAAAAAGCAATAAATTCAGGAGCTGACTATATCGTAATTGGCAGACCCATCACAAAAAGTGACAATCCCGCAAGTAGTGCAGAATTAATATGGAAATCTCTTGCTGATTGAAGCAGGAGAGCGGCAAGGTAGATAAGGTACCATAGAATAAAAGCAACAAACAGTATGTATCTGTTCAACATGGTGGAAAAACAAGGTAGACGAGAAAAGACAACTAAATGGATGTCATCCCAGTACTTGACCATTTTTCTTTTTTTTCTGGATTCCAGCGTCACGCGCTGGAATGACAGGGCTGTGAGTGTCATCGAAGTAGCCAATACAGGCCTTTTTCTTCTGTCATCCCAGTGCCCTGACACTGGGATCCAGTTAAATTTACAGGTATAAAAGTAATCAACGTTTCTGGTGATGATAGAAAAATGGATCCCAGCACAGGATACCATTTATTGTTTTGGCAAATAGCTACGTACTTTATTTGCACATTCTCCTGAATAGATACTCAGTGAAAAAAAAAGTGCTTGACACAAAAAAGTGGATGCTGTATAGTACTGACGATTAAGTATAATACTTAGCGTGGTGTAATACTACACTGCTTTTTTTACTTCAACAAGTAATCAGTATCATTTTTCTCTCGTTATTAAGTAGCTTACGTTCATTTGTATCTACCATGAAGCCAATGCTAGAATCCAGAAAAAAGACCGGTGAATGGCAGGTACGAGCATTATACGTATACAGTTGTATGAACGTTGTTTACCATGAGGGCGCCTCCCAGCACTGGGATCCATATTGTAAACAAAGCGTTTGAGTTATACTAATACCAATTCCCGCTATACAAGCAACGAATAGACAATAATGGAAAAAAAGCCATACTGGAGTAAGTAAAATAGCGAGGTTTAGATGGCATTAAGATCAAAATTATTGGATGAAAAAGTGGTGGAATCAGCAAAAGAGATGCTGAAGAAAGTAAGAAATAATGCGTATGTTGCAAAAAAACTAAATGCTGTAATTGCAGCAAAAAAGCACAGTATAACAGCTGTAGCAAAAATATGTTGCATTTCGAGAAAGGCAATTACTACATGGATAAAGCACATAAAATTTGGAAGAGAAGAAAAATTATTTTCTCCACCTCAATGCCGTAGAAAAACTATATTGAACCAAAGTCAACTTGAACAAATTGAGGTGTGGATAGAGGAAAACCCCAATATTACTATTAGAGAAATGAGAATAAGAATCCAAGAAAGATTTGGTTTGAATATCAGCAAATCCACAATACATCGTAATATGCAAAGAATGAAATTCTCATATATCACACCAAGACCAGTTCATAGTGGACAGGATAAAAATAAGCAAGAGGAGTTTAAAAAAAAACCTCAATGAAACTATTGTCATGCATTCTGAAAAAGAGCTATTTTTCTTCGATGAATCACGGTTTGGTACACATTCAAAAGTTGGACATGGGTGGTTTAAAAAAGGCAGTAGGACACAGGTTAAGGTAAAATTAGGTAGGGAAAATTTTTATCTCTATAGTGCAGTTAATCCCAGAAATGGAGAGAATTTTAGCTTATTTGCACCAAACGTCAACACTGCTTGTATAAATATATTCCTTGAACAGATGTCGCAATATTTAGGAATACGAAAGGCTTTTCTCGTGATGGATTGCGCTAGTTGGCATAAGTCAAAAAGTTTAAAGATACCTAAAAATATCGAAATTATATACCTACCACCATACTCACCTGACCTCAATCCTGTTGAGAGGTTTTGGTTATATATAAAACAGAACATTTTGCGCAATAAAATCTACGATACAATTGTTCTGCTTGAGAGCGCTTTGTGTAAATTTATTACCTCTCTTTCCCCTTCCACGGTTAAACAACTCTGCAATGCTTCTTATTTGGTTCATTAATAATGAGAGTTGGTATAAGCTGCCATTCACTGGTCTTTTTTCTGAATGCAGGTTGCATGACAACAAAAAGGTACTGAGATTACTGATAAAGATTACCTTCAAATTACAATAACTATTCTAATTTTATTTTTAAAGGAGGCTATTATGTCACTTACTGATATCGCTCACCGTGTTAATGAACTTGCTTCATCATGGGAGCAATTTAAATTAATAAATGATCGCAAACTAAAAGAAATCGAAAGCAAAGGACCTGAGCAGCTATGCAAGATAAATAGTAATATTGATAATTGTAAAGAGCGCTTAGATTTTATTGAAACCTCAGCTCAACGCCCAGAGATTAGCACAGATTTTAATACAGGTGATAAATATTTTTCTGATTATATTCGCAAAGGAATGGAAAACAGGTTATCACACAAAACCCTAAGTGGAGATGACAATGATATTGGAGGGTATTTAGTTACTCCTCATATTGTAAAACGCATAAACAAGCGTATAACTGATTCATCTCCAATGCGGCAGATATGTTCTAGTCAAAGAATCTCTACTGAAACATTGGATTATATTATAGAGGATTGTGACCGTGCTGGTGCAGGTTGGAGTGGTGAAGTGGTAGACGACGAAGATGGTGGCTATAAATCCAAGTATGATTTTGCACAAGACACAAGTACACCTAAAATTCAAAAGATTTCCATCACAACTTATGAGCTCTATGCTCAACCGCAAATATCACAAAAATTGCTCGATGATGCATTTGTCAATGTTGAAAATTGGCTTGTAGAAAAGGTTGCCGAAACTTTCAATAAGAAGGAGAATGAAGCCTTTATTAAAGGTGATGGCACTTTTCAGCCTAAAGGAATTTTAACTTACGAAAATGGAAATGGTCATAATAAGATAGAGCAAATTAAAGCTGATAAGCTAGACAGCGACGCCATAATGATATTGTACTACTCTCTAAATGAACATTACTCTAAAAATGCATCATTTTTGATGAACAGGAGTACGTTAAAGGAAGTGAGGCTACTAAAATCTGATACAGGTCAATATCTTTGGCAGCCGAGTTTATCGCTTGAAACTCCAGATACTTTGATGGGAATACCGGTATATCAATCTGCTGATATGCCACCTACAATGATTGCAGTAGCAGATTTCAAACAAGCTTATAAGATCGTAGATAACAGAGGAATGAGAATATTGAGAGACCCTTATACAAACAAACCTTATGTTAGATTTTTTGTCACTAAGCGTGTAGGCGGGGAAGTTGTAAACACCAGTGCTATTAAATTGTTGAAAATTGCAAATAAGTACTAATATTTTATACTATTTTATAAAATAATTGACATACTATACTTTTTATATAATAATTAAATTATTATTAATTTAAGGAGTAAAATATGTGGAAAAGCATAAAAAAGTTTTTTAAGTGGATTGCTGATCATACAGGAATTTCATGGATTGCAAGAAAAATTTCATCAGGTGGAATTGGTTGTTTAGCAGTAAAGCAAATACTACTCAAGAAAATACATCACCAGAGAAACCTTTAGATGATAAGAAGCATGTAAATGATCAATCAAAAGGTAATACGGCTCGAATAGTTAACAATGAGGAAGTGACTACTGAATCAGAAAAGTTTTATGATGCAGAAGAGGAATTAGATGATGATTTTCATGATGCACGAAAGGAGGACTTTTGTAATGTGTTAAAGGCACAACCTCGCTCAATAACTGGAGAACCAGAAGCACAAATACATTATATCTCTAATCCGAGCAAAGTAGGAAACGGTTATTAGCAAACCAAACCCTTCATAAAAGAGCACCTGGAGAGGTGCTCTTTTTTTCTTTATAAGTTTTCTCCATAAGAGAAAATTGACAAATTAAACTTTATATGTAATAATTAAATCCTTATTAATTTAAGGAGTAAATATGTTAAAAAAAATAAAAAACCTTTTTAAGTGGATTGCTGATCATACAGGAATCTCATGGATTACAAAAAAAGTTTCATCAGGTTGGAATTGGTTGTTTATACCAACTCTCATTATTAATGAACCAAATAAGAAGCATTGCAGAGTTGTTTAACCGTGGAAGGGGAAAGAGAGGTAATAAATTTACACAAAGCGCTCTCAAGCAGAACAATTGTATCGTAGATTTTATTGCGCAAAATGTTCTGTTTTATATATAACCAAAACCTCTCAACAGGATTGAGGTCAGGTGAGTATGGTGGTAGGTATATAATTTCGATATTTTTAGGTATCTTTAAACTTTTTGACTTATGCCAACTAGCGCAATCCATCACGAGAAAAGCCTTTCGTATTCCTAAATATTGCGACATCTGTTCAAGGAATATATTTATACAAGCAGTGTTGACGTTTGGTGCAAATAAGCTAAAATTCTCTCCATTTCTGGGATTAACTGCACTATAGAGATAAAAATTTTCCCTACCTAATTTTACCTTAACCTGTGTCCTACTGCCTTTTTTAAACCACCCATGTCCAACTTTTGAATGTGTACCAAACCGTGATTCATCGAAGAAAAATAGCTCTTTTTCAGAATGCATGACAATAGTTTCATTGAGGTTTTTTTTTAAACTCCTCTTGCTTATTTTTATCCTGTCCACTATGAACTGGTCTTGGTGTGATATATGAGAATTTCATTCTTTGCATATTACGATGTATTGTGGATTTGCTGATATTCAAACCAAATCTTTCTTGGATTCTTATTCTCATTTCTCTAATAGTAATATTGGGGTTTTCCTCTATCCACACCTCAATTTGTTCAAGTTGACTTTGGTTCAATATAGTTTTTCTACGGCGTTGAGGTGGAGAAAATAATTTTTCTTCTCTTCCAAATTTTATGTGCTTTATCCATGTAGTAATTGCCTTTCTCGAAATGCAACATATTTTTGCTACAGCTGTTATACTGTGCTTTTTTGCTGCAATTACAGCATTTAGTTTTTTTGCAACATACGCATTATTTCTTACTTTCTTCAGCATCTCTTTTGCTGATTCCACCACTTTTTCATCCAATAATTTTGATCTTAATGCCATCTAAACCTCGCTATTTTACTTACTCCAGTATGGCTTTTTTTCCATTATTGTCTATTCGTTGCTTGTATAGCGGGAATTGGTATTACAATTAGTATCTTCCTCGTATCAATTTTCAATAGATTCATCGATGTATAGCTATAGTTTTATCAGTGTAAGGCTAAATATGCTAAGCTTATAAAGATGACAAAGCTCGAAAAAGGGCCTAATATAAGCTTTATGAAAATCAAAGTTGGAGTAATAGGCTGCTTAGGCAGAATGGGTAAGAAAATACTCAATGAATTAATTACGAATACCAAAGTGGAAATAGCAGGTGCTGTTGCTCGCTTGGGCAGTGAGTATATAGGTTTAGATATTGGACCTATTGTAGGCCATAGTTCCAGTTTAGGAATTGAAGTTACAAGTTCTATTAGTGGCATATTTGAGTCATCTGACGTTGTAATAGATTTTACAACTAAAGAATGTATGCTAGACTGTCTTAAGGCGGCCGTGAAATTTAAAAAACCGCTAGTTAGTGGCACAACTGGAATAGAAGGTCTAAATTTAAAAGAGTACGCTGCTAAAGTTCCAATATTATGGTCAGCAAATATGAGTATAGGAGTTAATGTGTTGCTGAAGTTGGTAAAAGAAGCTGCCAAGCTTTTAGGTAATGAGTATGACGTTGAAATTTGGGAAATGCATCACAACTTAAAAAAGGATTCACCATCTGGAACAGCTATAGAGTTTGGTAAAGCAGTTGCTAACGCTGCAAAAGTGGATTTTGAGCTCAATCAATATTCACATACTAATTCAAATATAAGAGGGAAAGGGAAAATAGGCTTTGCAGTATCTCGTGGAGGTGGAGTAATAGGAGATCACAGTGTCATGTTTGTCAATTCCGATGAACGAGTAGAATTAAATCACAAAGCAATTGATCGCACAACGTTTGCTAGAGGGGCGGTTCAAGCAGCAATATGGTTGTGCGAGAATAAAAAGGAAATACCAGGACTTTATTCAATGCAGGATTTAGTATGAATGATAAATACGCTTTCGTTAAAAATTTAAATCTTTGGTATGGCTCTAAACAAGTTTTATTCGATATAAATTTGAATATTTGCAAAAAGAAAGTCACAACTTTTATCGGACCTTCTGGGTGCGGTAAATCAACATTCTTGCGTTGTTTTAATCGTATGAATGATTACGTACATGGATGTAAAGCGACCGGTGAGCTGGTAATCGATGGGCTGGGTAATATATATTCACGTGATATGGATGTTGTATTGCTCAGAGCAAAAGTTGGTATGGTATTTCAAAAACCCAATCCTTTTCCAAAGTCAATATATGATAATGTTGCTTATGGGCCTAAATTGCATGGCATGGTGAAAAATAAGCAAAAATTGAATGAAATAGTAGAAAGTAGTTTAACTAAGGTTGGTTTATGGGAAGAGTTGAAAGATAGATTGCAAGATAGTGCACTAAATTTATCTGGTGGCCAGCAACAAAGATTATGCATTGCTCGTGCAATTGCAGTAAAGCCAACTATTTTATTAATGGATGAACCATGCTCTGCTCTTGATCCAATGGCAACCAATGCAATCGAAAATCTTATACAAGAATTGAAATTGAGGTTCACCATAATTATGGTAACTCATTCGATGAAGCAAGCTAAAAAATTATCTGACAGCATAGTTTTCTTTTGCAATGGCAAGATTGTTGAATCCGGAAGTACTCAAGAAATATTTGAAAATGCCCAATCTCCGTTAACGAAGGAATATATTCTGGATCATTAGTTTAATAGTTGATATTTTAACTTTTTCTGTGTATAATTTATCAAAGTTTTAATTATAGGAGGTAAAATGTTTAGTACAAGTGAGGCAACAAAAAAGTTGTTTAAAGCTATTGAATTTCAAAATGCTAGTGGTGAAAGAATAACACCTGAGGAAGCCTGGAATCATTTTCAACAAGCATTGAAAGAAGGAGCGAATGTTAATGCTTTTGAAGATGGAATGACACCTTTGATGTGCATTATTTCAGCTTTTGTTACTAGTAATAACGACGAACATCAATATTTAGAGCTTATGGCTAATACCAACTCTCATTATTAATGAACCAAATAAGAAGCATTGCAGAGTTGTTTAACCGTGGAAGGGGAAAGAGAGGTAATAAATTTACACAAAGCGCTCTCAAGCAGAACAATTGTATCGTAGATTTTATTGCGCAAAATGTTCTGTTTTATATATAACCAAAACCTCTCAACAGGATTGAGGTCAGGTGAGTATGGTGGTAGGTATATAATTTCGATATTTTTAGGTATCTTTAAACTTTTTGACTTATGCCAACTAGCGCAATCCATCACGAGAAAAGCCTTTCGTATTCCTAAATATTGCGACATCTGTTCAAGGAATATATTTATACAAGCAGTGTTGACGTTTGGTGCAAATAAGCTAAAATTCTCTCCATTTCTGGGATTAACTGCACTATAGAGATAAAAATTTTCCCTACCTAATTTTACCTTAACCTGTGTCCTACTGCCTTTTTTAAACCACCCATGTCCAACTTTTGAATGTGTACCAAACCGTGATTCATCGAAGAAAAATAGCTCTTTTTCAGAATGCATGACAATAGTTTCATTGAGGTTTTTTTTTAAACTCCTCTTGCTTATTTTTATCCTGTCCACTATGAACTGGTCTTGGTGTGATATATGAGAATTTCATTCTTTGCATATTACGATGTATTGTGGATTTGCTGATATTCAAACCAAATCTTTCTTGGATTCTTATTCTCATTTCTCTAATAGTAATATTGGGGTTTTCCTCCATCCACACCTCAATTTGTTCAAGTTGACTTTGGTTCAATATAGTTTTTCTACGGCGTTGAGGTGGAGAAAATAATTTTTCTTCTCTTCCAAATTTTATGTGCTTTATCCATGTAGTAATTGCCTTTCTCGAAATGCAACATATTTTTGCTACAGCTGTTATACTGTGCTTTTTTGCTGCAATTACAGCATTTAGTTTTTTTGCAACATACGCATTATTTCTTACTTTCTTCAGCATCTCTTTTGCTGATTCCACCACTTTTTCATCCAATAATTTTGATCTTAATGCCATCTAAACCTCGCTATTTTACTTACTCCAGTATGGCTTTTTTTCCATTATTGTCTATTCGTTGCTTGTATAGCGGGAATTGGTATAAGTTGCTTGTAGAGCATAAAAAATTGATGTAAATATTAAAAGCAAGCAAGCTGTTATGGAGAGAAGACCAAAGGAACATGATGGTTATCCAGTTTACAAATTTGAGGAGAGAGAAGTAGTAGATAGGAGTCCATATCTTCACTGCATATACTTTGACAATTTACAACCTGTTAATAAAGGATTTATACCTCAAAATTATGCTCGTGTAGAGGAGGAAATTGAGACCGGCAAGAAGAAAAAAAATACAGCTTTACACATTGCTTGCGAGATGGGAAGTATAGATATGGTAGAAATATTACTTACACATCCAGATATAAAAACTAATATTGAAAATTATAAAGGTAAAAATCCCAAAGATTGTATTGCAGGACATGTCAAGAAAGCAATAGAATCAGAGTTCCTAAAGGTAGAAGCAGTTGCTCAAAAAAGGAAACAAACTAAGGTGTGCGGGAACGTTCAAAAAAGTGTGTCAAACCGAAAAAAAAAGTAATAAATTGATATAAAAAATGGAGGTTTGATATGAGTCAAGCAAATAGAACTACTGGTTTGGTAGATTATAAAGAATTAGAAACAAATATCCTGTCATCTATACGAGAAGGAAGACCATTGACAGGAAGAGATGGAGCATTAACACCGTTTATAAAAAGGTTGCTAGAGGCAAGTCTGGAAGGTGAAATAGAAAGCTACATGTCAGCTGAAAGTGAAGAAAATAACCGAAGAAATGGGAGAAACGCAAAAACTTTACGCACGAGTGCAGGCTCATTTGAGCTGCTAACACCAAGAGATAGGGAGGGAAGCTTTGAACCACAAATAGTCAAAAAAAGGCAAACAAGCCTACATCCAGAACTTGAAGCAAAGGTCTTAAGCACATATGCCAGTGGCATGGGATACAGAGATATAGCTTCACATGTTGAGGAAATATATGACCACAAAATATCAGCAGCAGAGATATCTAGTATTACCGATAAACTGCTACCAGTAATCAATGAATGGCGCAGCCGCCCACTGCAATCAGTGTATCCAATAGTATTTATGGATGGCATGTTTTTTAAGGTCAAGGAGGACGGACATTGCATAAGTAAATGTATGTATAATATATTGGGCATAAATCAAAATGGCAGAAAAGAAGTATTAGGTTTTTATTTGGCTGAAAGTGAAGGAGCTAACTTCTGGTTGGGAGTACTAAATGACCTCAAAGAAAGAGGAGTAGAAGATATTCTAATTGCCTGTATTGATGGGCTAAAAAGCTTTCCTACCGCTATAAATAGTGTATTTCCTAAAGCAGAAGTACAGCTATGCATAGTGCATCAGATAAGGAATTCACTGAAGTATGTATCTAGCAAAGATGTAAAAGTTTTCATAAATGATTTGAAAAAAATATATCGTGCTTCAAGTAAAGAGATTGCTGAGAATTATTTGCTTGAGCTGGAAGAAAAATGGAGTGAAAAATATCCCTTGGTTACAAAATCATGGCAAAACAATTGGGAAAATTTGTCTGGTTATTTTAAGTATTCTGGACCAGTTAGGAAGCTGATTTACACCACCAATCCAATTGAGGGATTGCATAGACAAATTAGGAAATTTACTAAAACTAAGGGCTCATTTACTAATACAAATGCCTTGTACAAACAGGTATATTGTGCTATAAAAAAGGTAGAGCAAAAGTGGACTACAGCTTTGCCTAATTGGGCATTAACTATGTCTCAGCTTGACATTTTCTTTCCCAACAGACTGAAAATTGAGTTGAACTAAAAATGCGGCTTGACACAGTTTATTTAACACTCCCAAGTGTGCTTGTGCTTTTTTGTTATATGGAGTACTTGCTGCTGGTCTATGTTTCACAGTTTATAACCCAGTTTCACTTGCTGTAACTTCGTTGCTTTTTTTTTGCAATAGGGTGTGGTTTTCTGTATAGAGCAAATACAATTCTTAATGATGTAAACTCCTCTCAGGTTAGTGGTTGCGAACATACTGTATCTGTTCAGGTAAGGTGTCATTCCAGCACTTGATGCTGGAATCCAGTTTTTCATTTAATCTCATTGAACTTAGCATAAGCTTTGTAAATTTTTCTGGATCCCAGTGTCAAGCACTGGAATGACATTATGGAATCTGGATCCCAGTTAGGATGACAAAAAGGCAAGGTACTGGGATGACAGGAGTATGAAATGGGGTACTTGAATGACACCTATTTCGTTGTCTTTTCTTGTCTACCTTTATCACGTTGCTGAACGGATACCTAAGTGATTAGGATTAATTTTAGCTACAAGCAAAAACTTTGCTTTCAATAATTTTATTGGCAATAATACGGCTTTCAAAGTTAATGTTGATTATACCAGATAGTGAGTTAATATCAGAGTACTTGTCAAAATTTTCTATTGTTGATTTTATCACCTCTAATATTTCTAAAAAACCGATTCGTGATTTCAAGAATTCATTGACAGCTATCTCATTTGCAGCGTTCAAAACAATACTATTTGTATGTGGAGAAGAGGAATTTAACACTTCCATACTGAGCTTTAGTGCAGGAAAACGTTTATGATCTGGTTCTTGAAAGGTCAATTTTTTTTGTTTTGTTAAGTCTAACTTGTAATTCAAAGTTGATCTTTTTGGCCAAGACAAAGCATATGCAATGGGAATTTCCATATCAGTTTCTGCAAGCACAGCAAAGCTAAACCCATCCTGGTAAACTACAACTCCATGTACTATCGATTCAGGGTGCACTACTGCTTCAATTCTATTTGGGCTGATATTGAACAAATGATGTGCTTCTATTATTTCTAGTGCTTTATTCATCATTGTTGCACTATCGACTGAGATTTTCTTTCCCATTTTCCAAGTAGGGTGACTTAGTGCCTGATTTACTGTAATATTTTTTAATTGTTCAAGGCTATAATTTAAAAATGGTCCACCAGAGGCAGTGAGTATAATCTTTTCTACACATTTATCATCATTTTGCAAAACTTGAAAAATTGCGTTGTGTTCAGAGTCGATGGGAATTATTTGTACGCTCCTTTCTTTAGCTTTTTCAAGCAGTAACTTGCCACCACAAACAATGCTTTCTTTATTTGCTAGGGCAATAACTTTAGTACCACTTTCTATAACCTTTATAACTGGCTCAAGGCCTGCGATGCCAACTACTGCAACAACTGAGAGATCAACAGGTAGAGAAGCAACATTTGCTAGACCTGGAGCGCCAACTTCTACTTTAACGCTTGTACCAAGTAGATTTTCTTTTAAATCTTTGTAGAACCTTTCATCAGAAATGGCAACATATTTTGCATTAAGTAGATTTGCCTGTTGTGCTAGCAGAGCAAAGTTAGAATTGGCACTTAGTGCTTCCACCTGACATTCTTCCTTTCTCTTTAAGAGCAAATCTACAGTCTTTTTTCCAATGCTTCCTGTTGACCCTAAAACTGAAACTTTTTTCACTAATTACAATAAAATCCTCTTAGTTATTTAGTAACCAAGCTCATGATCATCACCAATAGATGGTGAAGGACCAGGTGAAAAAGATTGGCCATGATGATCACCTGCATCATGCATATCATGCAAACCATCAGCACTTTGAGCTATTTCATTGTTAGAGTGGGGATAATCATCCGGATGAGGGCCTCCATCACCTTGATCCATACCCATTCCTTCTGATGGCATATCTTCTCCACCACCACCTGAAAAATATTCAGCAAGGCTTTCAAAAAGTTTTATGCCAAACATATTACCTGATTTCCCAAATAACGTTACTAAACTGCTACCACTTACCAAACCTTCAAACACATTACTATAAGCAGCAATTGCTCCTTCATGAAAGTTGAACATCCACTTCATCCCATCCACAATTGTTGAAACAGAGTCACTATGACCAAGACCGAAACCACTTTTCTCACTAGCGGCTTCCTGGTGTTGCTGCTGTGCCTGCCATTCTGCAATATTTGGACCTTGTGCTTCACTCATAAACTTTTATTCTAAGCCTTAAGCTATTATTTTACCAAAAAAACTGTAAAATATCAATTGTTTAAGAGAGGTTATCATAAAAATAGCTGAGTATCAGCTATTTTTATGATTCTGATTACTCTATACCAAAACATCGATGATGTGCTGTAATAACAAAGTGATGAAGGAAGGTCTTGAGGTTTAAGACACTTCTATTTCTTCTTAGAAGACTTCTCCTCTCTCTTTTCTTTTTATATATTATCTTAGTATTAACTTATTCATAAATTTTTGACAAATACTAATAATTTAGGTATTATTGGTGTTATATTAATAATAAGGAAGAAAAATGACTGGTGAAATTTCATCTAATAGTAGCAGTTTGTTATCAGCTCCGCCACCTCCCCCGCCTCTACCACCTGCAGATTGGGTAAAAAATTGTGGGCAAGCGGAAAGTAACGATAAAAATGAAAAAACTTCTGGTAGTATTGCATCAGAAAATAGCAGTAGCACTAAACCAACAACAGTTCTATCTGAGGGTCCTGCTCAACTTGCAACAGAACAAAAAATCGATACTCCCATTTTGGTTAATACTTCAATTGGCATAAGCAAGGCAACTGCCTTAAAATATTCAATTGCTACTTTATTGCTATGTATATCTAGTGTTACAGCTGGGATATATACTTATCTTGCGATTTCAGCAACACTAAGTGCTCCAGTACTTTTCATAGTCATTGCTTCTGTTTCTTCATTGGTTGTGTTGAACTTAGCTGTATATCTTATTAATTCATTTGTTTCTGCAATAAACAGCGAGAAAGGAGTTGATCCTGGTAGAGAACAATCACAAGATAGTGGTTTACAGAAAGCAAAAGAACTTGAACATAGCAATACTCCTATACCATCATTTCCAGTAATGTCTGGAATACCCATTGTACCACTACTACCTCTGCCACCTCCTTCTCCATCTTTAGGGAATAATTTCCCTTCTGGGCCTGCAACGGATGCTGGTATGTTTGCAGAGATGAAGAGTAAGACACTAAAGAAAACTGATTCTTTTGCAGGTAAACCTGGGGGTCATAAAGAAACTGATGCTTTGTTTGAAGAAATAAAAAAAGGAAAAAACCTCATGAGCAAGGAAGAGCGTGACAAGATTGAGAAGAAGAGGTTAAAAGAACAGGAAGCAAAGAAGTCAAGCAATAAAGGAGGTGGGCAACAAGAAAAAAAAGAAGATCATATAGCTGATTTGAATAAAGTACTTCAGAAACGAAGGGCAGGCCTTCATGGAAAGCAAGGGAGCAACGTACAACAGCCAAGTAACCTGGATGGGGCATTCAGTAAAATGTCAGCTATGATCTCACCACCACGGAGTCGTAGTAGTAGTGTATCGAGTAGCAGTAGTGAAGAGTCTGAACAAGATTGGAGCGATAATGAAAGTACATATTCAACACCTCTAAACCCTCAACTAGACAATAAAAAAAGAAGGGATAGTTCTGACAGTGGTCATGAATCTGATGATAATGAAAAATCTAAACCTACATCTCCGTTACATTCTGTGCCAAAAGCAGGTAAGCCACTGGTACCGCCTAAGAATGCTGGTTTACAAACGAAATCTGAAGCTTCTCCTGGAGCACAAGCAAATAATGTTGACCCAGTGAATAATGAGGTGCAAAAACCATCTTCTTTGGTTAGTCAAAAGATTAAATTTTTTGGTGAAAAAGCACACGCATGTCAACTTAAAAGTGTCATAGATCGAGGTAAGAGCAGTAGTGCACCCTTCTTAAAATAAGTTTACCTACAGGTCTGATTGTATTAAGATTACTTAGTACAATCAGATTTATCAAATGCGTTTATCTCAATATTACCTGCCAACTTTAAAAGAAACTCCAGCTGGCACTGAAACTATCTCTCATCAATATTTATTACGTGCGGGCTTAATCAAGCAAATAGCGTCGGGCATTTACTCTTGGTTACCGCTTGGTCTTTTGGTACTTAGAAATATTGAAAACATTATCAGAGATGAAATTGGTGCGATTGAAGTGTTAATGCCTTGTGTGCAGCCAGCAAGTATTTGGCGAGAGTCAGGACGTTACAATGATTACGGCAAAGAAATGCTGCGTATTAAAGACAGGCATGAAAGCGATATGCTTTTTGGTCCAACACATGAGGAGGTGGTGACTGATTTGATTAGAAATACAGTAAAAAGTTACAAAGATTTGCCACTTTGTTTATATCAAATTCAGTGGAAATTTCGTGATGAAGTAAGACCTCGTTATGGTGTTATGAGAGGCAGAGAATTTCTGATGAAAGATGCGTATAGTTTTGATTTAGATTATGAAGGTGCACTGAATTCATATAATTTGATGTATAAAACTTACATAAAAATCTTCAAGCGAATGGGACTTACTCCAATTGGAGTAAAAGCGGATACAGGACCAATTGGAGGAGATTTAAGTCATGAGTTTCATATATTGGCAAACACTGGTGAAAGCACTCTATATTATGACAATAAATTTTCTGAACTACTAGAGAGTGAAGATATTGAAAGTCTGAAGAGCATATATGCAGTTGCAGACGATATGCATGACCCTAAAAGTTATCCTATACCGCAAGAACAGTTAAATGTTAGTAAAGGTATTGAAATAGGACACATTTTTTATTTTGGTGATAAATATTCGAAACCTATGAAGGCAAGTGTTACTTCTCAAGATGGAAAAAATGTTAACATGCATATGGGTTCGTATGGCATTGGGGTTTCAAGGCTTGTTGGAGCAATAATAGAAGCTTTCCATGATGATAAAGGAATTATCTGGCCGGAGGCAGTAGCTCCTTTTAAAGTTGGTTTGATCAATTTACAAACAAAAGTACCAGAGGTTGCGAATAAAATATACAAAGCTTTGAAAAGCGATGAAGTGCTTTATGATGATAGGGAGGAAAGTATAGGAGTAAAGTTTGCTAGAATGGACCTGATAGGCTTGCCATGGCAAATAATTGTTGGAAAGAAAGCAGTAAGTGAGAATATAGTTGAAGTAAAAAATAGAGCAACTGGCGAGGTAGAGGAAATGCAAATTGAAGAAGCAATAAATCGTTTTAGCGCAAAGTGATATACGGTATTGGCACTGATATAGTATATATACCAAGGATATTGAGAATATTACAAAAATACGGGGGGAAATTTCTCAACAAAGTCTATACCAAAAAAGAAATGGAGCTAAGTAGAAAGTATAATAGTCACGAAATGCAAGCAAAGTATTTTGCTAAGCGCTTTGCTGCAAAGGAAGCTTTTGTTAAAGCGCTAGGCATTGGATTCAGCCAGGGAATTATAATGAAAGATATAGAAATATACAGTGATGTGAAAGGCAAGCCATGTCTTGCTGTCAGAAAGGATTTTATCTCAAAAGACTATAAGATTCACCTTTCTCTGAGTGATGATCAAGATTATGCTACTGCGTTTGTTGTAATTTGCGTTGAGTAGATATTGTTTAGTACGTATAATTTCAAAAATTTTTTTGAAATTATACTTTGACCTACAGGGAACGTTCAAAAAAGTGTGTCAAACCGAAAAAAAAGTAATAAATTGATATAAAAAATGGAGGTTTGATATGAGTCAAGCAAATAGAACTACTGGTTTGGTAGATTATAAAGAATTAGAAACAAATATCCTGTCATCTATACGAGAAGGAAGACCATTGACAGGAAGAGATGGAGCATTAACACCGTTTATAAAAAGGTTGCTAGAGGCAAGTCTGGAAGGTGAAATAGAAAGCTACATGTCAGCTGAAAGTGAAGAAAATAACCGAAGAAATGGGAGAAACGCAAAAACTTTACGCACGAGTGCAGGCTCATTTGAGCTGCTAACACCAAGAGATAGGGAGGGAAGCTTTGAACCACAAATAGTCAAAAAAAGGCAAACAAGCCTACATCCAGAACTTGAAGCAAAGGTCTTAAGCACATATGCCAGTGGCATGGGATACAGAGATATAGCTTCACATGTTGAGGAAATATATGACCACAAAATATCAGCAGCAGAGATATCTAGTATTACCGATAAACTGCTACCAGTAATCAATGAATGGCGCAGCCGCCCACTGCAATCAGTGTATCCAATAGTATTTATGGATGGCATGTTTTTTAAGGTCAAGGAGGACGGACATTGCATAAGTAAATGTATGTATAATATATTGGGCATAAATCAAAATGGCAGAAAAGAAGTATTAGGTTTTTATTTGGCTGAAAGTGAAGGAGCTAACTTCTGGTTGGGAGTACTAAATGACCTCAAAGAAAGAGGAGTAGAAGATATTCTAATTGCCTGTATTGATGGGCTAAAAAGCTTTCCTACCGCTATAAATAGTGTATTTCCTAAAGCAGAAGTACAGCTATGCATAGTGCATCAGATAAGGAATTCACTGAAGTATGTATCTAGCAAAGATGTAAAAGTTTTCATAAATGATTTGAAAAAAATATATCGTGCTTCAAGTAAAGAGATTGCTGAGAATTATTTGCTTGAGCTGGAAGAAAAATGGAGTGAAAAATATCCCTTGGTTACAAAATCATGGCAAAACAATTGGGAAAATTTGTCTGGTTATTTTAAGTATTCTGGACCAGTTAGGAAGCTGATTTACACCACCAATCCAATTGAGGGATTGCATAGACAAATTAGGAAATTTACTAAAACTAAGGGCTCATTTACTAATACAAATGCCTTGTACAAACAGGTATATTGTGCTATAAAAAAGGTAGAGCAAAAGTGGACTACAGCTTTGCCTAATTGGGCATTAACTATGTCTCAGCTTGACATTTTCTTTCCCAACAGACTGAAAATTGAGTTGAACTAAAAATGCGGCTTGACACAGTTTATTTAACACTCCCGACCTACACAGATCGACCTTTTTGTGAATCCTGGTTTCTGCTTTCTTCAACTTGTTTTGCAAAAGACGTCTCTTGTGTATTCATATGTTGAAGTGGTTTAGCAATTTCGCGTACAACGGCAGTAACTGCAGTTAAAAATGCTTTCAGAAGTGCACCTAAAGCTCCACCAACTGCTTCCCTACCATGTATACGAGCTTGCCTTTCATTGTCATCAGCAGTCTCCCCTGCCCTCCTTCTTGGATCCATTCTATGAGCAATAACTGAAAACAACACTCCCCTAATTGAAGATTTCATTCGTGCTTTCGCCTTCTGAACATCCCCATCACTTACTGCTTCATGTTTTTGCCTATTATTCATTAGCTCCTTTTGTTGTTGAGCACTTAAGATCTCTTCTATCAATTGTTTTCTTCTCTTTTCCATAACTCTTTTCTTGGATTCTGTCTTATCACGAGTGTGCTTTGTGGTTTCAAGCTCTGTATCAATATCCTCAGATGCTGCTTGGCTATACAAGGTTTCTATCAGCCTATCTATGCTTCGCTTTACTTGCATAGTCCTCTCGTAGCTATCTAAATTATCAACTCCTTCATCAATTTGACTTAAAATATCCTCAAAAGGTTTTAAATACTCTTTGCACTGCTCTTCCAGCTGATTTTCATTCTTCAAATTCCTTTCTCTTCTGTCATCGCTATTCTCTTCAACATTATCATCGCCTTCTTCGAAAAGATCCTCATCGTTCATAAATTTTTTTTAATTTACTCACCTGCTATCATTGTATATGAAAAAATTAAATTAACACTAATGAAAAGTGTTTACAACTTCAGCACTGGCTAAAACTACAGTAAAGCTGTCAAAAGTGGCAGGATCGTAATATCTCTCATATAATTCAACCGAACACCTGAGTTTTATCTTCTCCTTAGCATTAAAGCTAATCTCATAATCATTATTAGAATTTAACATTGCAGAATTACGCAATAATTCATCAGCCAATACTGAATTTAAAATGCCATTAATTTTTATTGTAATCTTTCTACTCCCAGCACAATCAAGCACTTTTCTCCAGCCAAAAGAGGAAATATCTTTCATCTCTTCTTTGTTATTACGCAAAGTAAACCTTAAGTTTCGTATATTATTCAGCACAACAAAATTATTGTCATGACCTTTAATTTTCAGCTGTAATTTGCTCATCGCTACCTCCTTGTATTAAAATATCAAAATTAATTGTTGAATGTAAAACTTCATCATGCTGATTCATAGCACAATTACTTTCCAAAATGGTCTCACTACTAATGCTCTTTATCACCAAGCTAACATGCTTTATAGCAGCAAGCATGCTGCTTATATGATAAGTATATATGTCGCATGAAAATCTTACTTTTGTAGCAAAGTTAGATAGCATATGCAGGTTAATATAATTTACTATTCGCAATCTCAGATAAGGAATAGTAACTTGCTTAGGTAGGTAATCATAAATGTTATACCAATTCCCGCTATACAAGCAACGAATAGACAATAATGGAAAAAAAGCCATACTGGAGTAAGTAAAATAGCGAGGTTTAGATGGCATTAAGATCAAAATTATTGGATGAAAAAGTGGTGGAATCAGCAAAAGAGATGCTGAAGAAAGTAAGAAATAATGCGTATGTTGCAAAAAAACTAAATGCTGTAATTGCAGCAAAAAAGCACAGTATAACAGCTGTAGCAAAAATATGTTGCATTTCGAGAAAGGCAATTACTACATGGATAAAGCACATAAAATTTGGAAGAGAAGAAAAATTATTTTCTCCACCTCAACGCCGTAGAAAAACTATATTGAACCAAAGTCAACTTGAACAAATTGAGGTGTGGATGGAGGAAAACCCCAATATTACTATTAGAGAAATGAGAATAAGAATCCAAGAAAGATTTGGTTTGAATATCAGCAAATCCACAATACATCGTAATATGCAAAGAATGAAATTCTCATATATCACACCAAGACCAGTTCATAGTGGACAGGATAAAAATAAGCAAGAGGAGTTTAAAAAAAAACCTCAATGAAACTATTGTCATGCATTCTGAAAAAGAGCTATTTTTCTTCGATGAATCACGGTTTGGTACACATTCAAAAGTTGGACATGGGTGGTTTAAAAAAGGCAGTAGGACACAGGTTAAGGTAAAATTAGGTAGGGAAAATTTTTATCTCTATAGTGCAGTTAATCCCAGAAATGGAGAGAATTTTAGCTTATTTGCACCAAACGTCAACACTGCTTGTATAAATATATTCCTTGAACAGATGTCGCAATATTTAGGAATACGAAAGGCTTTTCTCGTGATGGATTGCGCTAGTTGGCATAAGTCAAAAAGTTTAAAGATACCTAAAAATATCGAAATTATATACCTACCACCATACTCACCTGACCTCAATCCTGTTGAGAGGTTTTGGTTATATATAAAACAGAACATTTTGCGCAATAAAATCTACGATACAATTGTTCTGCTTGAGAGCGCTTTGTGTAAATTTATTACCTCTCTTTCCCCTTCCACGGTTAAACAACTCTGCAATGCTTCTTATTTGGTTCATTAATAATGAGAGTTGGTATTAGTAACATATTTTTTTAAATCAGAGTTTGCTTTTAATGCCGCATAAATAGTATTATACAACTCATTTATAACTTGAATTTTTTCCATAATTAATCCTTGCGATTTGCAGATATAATAGAGGTTGTTACTCCAGTGGCCCCTTTGGTGTCATTCCAGTACTGGAATCCAGTTTTATCTAAATGAATTAACTATTCTTCTTGTTGGTCATTTTATTGAAAATGTTTGCTCATTTACAATCAATTTTCCTGAATACCAGTACTGGGATAACACCTTTCCTTAAGAACGTAAGTTACAATATTCGTACAGAAGCATTGGGATGACACCTTCCCTTAGAACCTGTACATGATCTCAAGAAAGGAATAAACTAAGAGATAATGTATATAAGTTAGGATATATGAGGAGTGTATACCCAAGTGATATAAGTCGGGAAAGATTTGAGATTATATTACCAGATCTAGAATCCTGTAGAAAAAAAACAAAACCAAGAAAACTGGATTTATATGAGTTATTTTGCGGTGTACTTTATGTGCTAAAAAGTGGCTGTCAGTGGCGAATGCTACCAAAAGAGTTTCCAAAATGGCGCAATTGTTACGATTACTTCAAGAGATGGAGTAAAAAACCGAATGAAGATAGAGAAAGTGTTCTAGAAATTGTCTTAAAAAAAATTAGTTGGAGAGGTTCGTTTCAACAGTGGTCGGAATACAAAAACAAGCTTCTGCATCATTGATGCTCAAAGTGTAAAAAACACCGATATTGCTGAAGAAAAAGGTTATGATGCCGGCAAGAAAATTTCAGGAATAAAGCGTCATATTGCAGTAGATACGCAAGGTTTGCCACATGCAATTTATATTACTACAGCTAATATCGGAGATCGTACTGCTGCTGTAGAGATGATTTGTAACGCAAGAAAAAATCTTTCCGAAGTTCAAAATATACTAGTTGATGCAGGTTATACAGGAGAAAATTTTGCAACTCAAATAAAAACGACTATTGGTGCAACCGTTGAAGTAATAAAACGAAGTGAATTACATACCTTTGTTGTATTGCCAAAAAGGTGGGTTGTAGAGCGTTCTTTTGCTTGGCTGGAAAAGTGTAGACGGTTATGGAAAAATTGCGAGCGTAAACTCAATACTAGACTACAAATGGTCGTTCTAGCTTTTACTGCCTTGCTCCTCAAAAGATTATGAACAGGCTCTTATGGAATTAAGTTACAATTTTTGTACAGTCAGCACTGGAATGACACCGAAGGGGCTACTTGGATCTGTTGTATCTGCTATCGAATGACAAACAGGAACTACAAAACAACCTTTGGTTCGCGAAATGGAGAATATACCTTCTTCACTTCAGATAAGTGGCTACTTACTTCTGATTCACGATTTTTATAAAGAGCAGAAACATGCTGCATAATGCCTAGCTTTATTTGCTCAGGAACACTATCATAACCAGCTTCATATACAAAATCAGCTCTTATTATGCTCAAATAATTGAAAATTCAATATAGCTCCCTACGTCACTAAAATAATAACTAATACCAACTCTCATTATTAATGAACCAAATAAGAAGCATTGCAGAGTTGTTTAACCGTGGAAGGGGAAAGAGAGGTAATAAATTTACACAAAGCGCTCTCAAGCAGAACAATTGTATCGTAGATTTTATTGCGCAAAATGTTCTGTTTTATATATAACCAAAACCTCTCAACAGGATTGAGGTCAGGTGAGTATGGTGGTAGGTATATAATTTCGATATTTTTAGGTATCTTTAAACTTTTTGACTTATGCCAACTAGCGCAATCCATCACGAGAAAAGCCTTTCGTATTCCTAAATATTGCGACATCTGTTCAAGGAATATATTTATACAAGCAGTGTTGACGTTTGGTGCAAATAAGCTAAAATTCTCTCCATTTCTGGGATTAACTGCACTATAGAGATAAAAATTTTCCCTACCTAATTTTACCTTAACCTGTGTCCTACTGCCTTTTTTAAACCACCCATGTCCAACTTTTGAATGTGTACCAAACCGTGATTCATCGAAGAAAAATAGCTCTTTTTCAGAATGCATGACAATAGTTTCATTGAGGTTTTTTTTTTAAACTCCTCTTGCTTATTTTTATCCTGTCCACTATGAACTGGTCTTGGTGTGATATATGAGAATTTCATTCTTTGCATATTACGATGTATTGTGGATTTGCTGATATTCAAACCAAATCTTTCTTGGATTCTTATTCTCATTTCTCTAATAGTAATATTGGGATTTTCCTCTATCCACACCTCAATTTGTTCAAGTTGACTTTGGTTCAATATAGTTTTTCTACGGCGTTGAGGTGGAGAAAATAATTTTTCTTCTCTTCCAAATTTTATGTGCTTTATCCATGTAGTAATTGCCTTTCTCGAAATGCAACATATTTTTGCTACAGCTGTTATACTGTGCTTTTTTGCTGCAATTACAGCATTTAGTTTTTTTGCAACATACGCATTATTTCTTACTTTCTTCAGCATCTCTTTTGCTGATTCCACCACTTTTTCATCCAATAATTTTGATCTTAATGCCATCTAAACCTCGCTATTTTACTTACTCCAGTATGGCTTTTTTTCCATTATTGTCTATTCGTTGCTTGTATAGCGGGAATTGGTATAAGTTTTCTATTCTTATCAGTAGCCAATATTATTTTATTCACAGGACCATAGCTTAAATAGATTCTACGAGGTATATAACCTTCATATGAAACTTGCCACGTTTGCTTTACTAGAGACTTTTCCATATGCCACTGAGCATAATCAGTTGCCATAAAAATAAAACTTGAAAACAACTTATCATCTTGATCATTTTCAATTCGTAAAAAAAGATTTAACCTCTCCTAAAGTTACTGGAAAAGATTTTAGGCTTAGACTTACGTTGTATATTTATGATTGGATACTTTAGTCTTGTTGACATAACAACCCTCCTTTTCTATATATAGCTAAAATAAGTAAGACTTATCCATAAAAATCTTACTTATTTTAGTTATCACTTAATATTAAATTGCAGCAGCAACTCTATCGTACAAGTATATTGAGAAGAGAACGTATTAACGCTGTTTCTCCTTTTTTATTGATCAAGTTTACTAAGCCGGATTTTTAGTAGATTGACATTCTGAGAATGAATGTTATTGAAAGTGGAGTTTATCTCTTTAGCAAGTAGACTGCGAAATTTCTGCACACTTTCATATGCGATATTTTCAAGTTCATGTGCAAACTTATCTTGAGCTACAGCTGATATGTCTTCAACTTTCTCATTGAACTCTTCTAGCTTTCTTTCCTTACCTTTAAAATTTTTTGTAAAAGCTTTCATATTAATTGGCCTCAACTATTCTTAATTATTATAATGACAACAAAAAAAACTACCGAAGTAAAAAATTCGTACTATGAAACTGCAAACAAAATCAGCACACCAAACCGGTTCACTTTATAGCGTGAATTCAAGTAGCTCCCTCTTGTCCCGGTACTCTTTTCTGTCATCCAAATAGCCTCTGTAGTGTCATTCCAGTGCCCAGACACTGGGATCCAAGTTGCTTACAAGCAAACTAGCATAGAAAGTGGTACAACGTTTTCGATGAGGTTGCAGAAGGGCTGGATTCCAGCATCAAGTGCTGGAATGACATCTCTATAGGACTCCTAACCAATCCAAAATATTAATAAATTTACTAATTATAAAAAAGGCAAAAGAACCCCCGTACAGCGAGTTTTAATAATTTAAGTTGGCGCTGTAATAATGTGCTAACGCTTAAAATAAGCGCGTTTTGGCTGAATGTAGAAAAAATAAAAAAGACACGCAGCCGCTATAATTTTTATGTAATTTGCCAACAAATATCTGAGTTTTTTGCTGAATTTTGTTATTGAACCCGCGCAGATCGAAAACAAGGATAAATACTCCTATTTTCATAATAAGGAAGCTGAAAAATTTGTCAAGTAGTTTTCTTATCTTTTACAGGCATAATTTACATGCTACAATCAAATTTTCATAACTGGTGAATAAAAATGCAAAGAGATAAAATTAAAGTAGAAATAAAAAAGTTATCACATGGAGAAAGCTTGCCTCTTCCCTATTATGCAACTATGCAGAGTGCTGGCATGGATCTTTATGCTGCATTGGACACCTCTGTTATTTTAAATCCACTTGAAAGGTTACTTATTCCAACTGGCATTGTGATTGCAATACCAAACGGTTTTGAAGGGCAAGTACGCCCGCGTTCTGGACTTGCTGCAAAAGATGGAATCACTATCTTAAATTCTCCAGGCACTATAGACTCTGATTATCGAGGTGAAGTTAAAGTTTGCCTAATTAATCTAAGTAATCATTCATATGAGATAAAAAGAGGAGATAGAATCGCGCAAATCCTCATTACTCCTGTACCTCAGATAGTTTGGAACAACACAGAAGAATTTTATGCAGAAGAAACTGGTCGCAATTCAGGGGGCTTTGGCTCAAGTGGTAGATAATTTATTGTTTATAAGTTGACAGTAATAATTTTTCACATATAACTTTAATCAATTTAAATTTTAATAAGGGAATTATGTTAATTTCTAAAAACCACCGTGGCCAGCTCCACAAAACAAATACTGCACTTTTAGTACTTACTTCTCTATGTGTCATAGGTGCAGCAACAGCACTTTCAGCTCCATATTGGGTGTCTTCAACTTCTATTCTAGAGCCACTTGCAGTTTTTGCAGCTACACCACTTGGAATAAGTGTTTTAGCATTTGTTGCAGTTTCATTGGTTATTTTAGCAACATATTCCATCATGAAAAACAATGAAATATCTGAGCTTAAAGCTCCGAGGATTGTTACTGGTAGCTGTCAAAGATACCTGATGTTGCAAGTAACAGATAAAGATCTTGAATTTATTGAAGAGAACTATGAGAACGAAAATCGTGAATATACCATAGACTTTACTAACTCAAAAGGCGAAGTATTCAAAGCTGCAAGTTATAGCCAGATTAAATACAAGGATAATCCTGAACCGATGATCTTGCTTGGCAACACTAAACTCCTTGATCTGCATCAGCTATACAAGAAGAATGGTGATGGTATATTTGAAGAGATAATTTGTTGACAGGAGTTAGAAACGTTAGGTTTAGGCGTTGAAGAAAATAATGCTAAAGAAGTAATCATTGAATTTGTGCCAGGCTCAATTGTTAAGTTACCAAAAGTTGAACACGAAGAGCCAGAAAGATCATTAAGCAGCCAAGTATAAAAGGAATAAGTCTTCTCTTCATTTTTTTAGTGTTAATGACTTAAACTTATTGTAGAAACTGTCTCAAAAAATAGATATTCACATAATTGTAAGAAATTTGCTAAGGATTTTTATTTAATTTAACTGCATCTTTTGCCTTATCCAATAACCCATTAATAAAACCAATTTCGCTTGATTTATCAAGTAAATCAGATGCAATGTTAGTATACTCATTGATAACAACTGGAACTGGTGTATCACAATTAATTAACTCACATATTGCAACACGCAAAATAGATAAGCTTATAAGATTTAATCGCGAAAGAGACCAGCTTGGGTGTAAATAAGACTCTATTATTTTATCATATTCTTCACTACTTTTTATAACTTTATGCAACAAATTTTCTAAGAATTGATGGTCATATTCTTCAAATTCAAATATATCATTCAGCTTACTTATGTAATCCTTAAGCCCACAATTTTCCAATTTAAAATTGTAACCTATGAAAATATTTGAATAAATAACCTGTACGGCAAGAAATCTTGCTGTGCTTCTCTTTATGCGCCAACTTTTATCTACTTCCATCATTTTAATTTATTGTGTAGATCTATCATATGCAAAACAGTTGAGGCTGCATGGCCACCAACGTTCTTTTTATTTTTGTCAGCTCTAATTAGTGCTTTATCTTTGCTACCTGCTGTAATTATGCCCATACCAAAGGGTATTGCATAATGCATAATAACTTCATTTAAGCCTTCGATTACTCCTTTACAAACGTATTTATAATGATCAGTTTCACCACGAATTACACATCCAAGAGCTAAATAACCATCATAATTAGCATTCTTGCTTTTGACTGCAAAGAGAATTGTAGCTGGTATCTCAAATGCACCAGGAACTTCAATTATATCATAGCTTGCATGACTTTCTTTTAATCTATCGACTGCACCTTCAAGCAAAAGGTTCGCTATTTCAGTGTGGTAAATTGAATTAACTATTAGTATTTTCGACATTCATCCCCACTTTTTTTGTTAAAAGCAACTTTATTAATGATTGTTGAACCAGAGTTATAATATTACTAAATATCCAATATATTACCAGGCCGGCAGGAAAAGAAGAAAAAATAAAGACAGAAATGTAAGGTAAAAACTTCATAACATTTACTTGAATATCATCTTTACTGGTTTGATCGTTCTCACTTAGCTTCTGCTGAATTATCATGGTAGCGCCGAAAATTATAGGTAAAATGCCTATAGAAATAGGAAAGTTATAATTAAACAACCCAAATAATGTAAAAATGTTTGTTGGATCAGAAGCTGAAAGATCCTTAATCCATAAATAAAAAGGGGCGTGTCTCATCTCTATAGTAACAAATAATACTTTATACAGAGCAAAAAATACTGGTATTTGTATGAGCATAGGGAAAATGCTCGACATTGGATTTACATTGTTTCTCTTGAACAACGCAATTGTCTCTTTGTGCTGCTTTAAGCTGTCATTTTTGTACAACTCTTTTATACGAGTTAATTCAGGCTGCAGGCTTTTCACCTTGAACATCGAAATATATGATCTATTAGATAAGGGAAGCATCAAAAGTTTGATTACTAAAGTTAGCAATAATATTGCTAAGCCAAAATTTTTCAAAACAAAGTTAAAATATTCAAGCAGTAAAAACACCGGCTTGGTTATAAAATAAAGAACACCAAAATCTACAGCCTTATCAAACAAAGGTATATTGAGAGTGTCTTTATAAGAATCAAGTAAATTCAATTTCTTTGCCCCAGCAAAAAAGTAGTTCAGAGTAGAAGCACTTGTACCAGGGAGTATGTGTGTGTACGGTCTAACAAAATCTGCTTGAAACTTATCAATGTTATTAACATTCGTGTGTTTAATGCTCACATTTATTTTATCTGATTTCTCAGGTATGATGGCTGTAAGCCAGTATTTATCAGCAAAACCAAACCAATTTTTTTCACTCGTGCTTGCCTTTATTAAACGCTTCTTAGAAATATCCTTATATGTCCACTCCTCTAGCTTATTGTTAAATGCACCTAGTACTCCTTCATGTGATATCCAATAGGATTCGTTAATATTATCACGTTTACGATTGATTTTACCATAGGGAACTAAAACTACATTATCTTTTGTATTGTTTTCAATAATTTGCTCAACTTTAAACATGTAGTTATCGTCAAGGCTAATTTTCATTCTAAATAAAATGCCATTTTCATTATCCCAAAATAAATTGACCTCTTTTTGATTGGGTTTATTTGCTTGCCATACTGTTTTAGAATCTGGAACTTTAATCTTTTCATTCGGATCGAGCCACCCAAATTCTGCGAAATATACATCTTTTGATTCTGCAGGTGACAGTAACACCACTTGTGGAGAAGAAGAACTCGGTTCTAAGTGGTAGTTAGTTAGGATTAAGTCATCAAACCTTGCACCTTTCAGAGAAATTGATCCTTCAAGCATGTTATTGGTTAAATTAACTCTCTGTTCTCTAGTAGAATTAATAATTTCAGAACGATTTTGGTATATAATAGGAGCAAGGTCGTTAGAAGATTCGATATGTTCAATATTTTCAATCGATGGTTGGCTTTGGCTCATGTTAAGAAAATTATCATATATAATATGCCATAATACTATAATCAATATAGAAAGAATTGTTGCTAAAATTAAATTTTTTGCTTCTGACATGAAATTAAATCGAACATACCTCCTTAAAGTATATATTAAATATTGTACTAAAACAATAAAATTTACTTATTTTTAATAATAGCTTTTAACGCTAATCTTAAAAACTTACTCTTATGGCTTCAAATTTTAATAATATGAATGCAGCAAAAAATTTAGTTATTTGGCTACTGATAATAGTCATTACTGCAATGTTTATTGATTCACAAGGGGATAAACTAAGCAATAGGTTTCTGAGCACTTTTCTACCGTACAAAGGAAGGGTTCAAAATGGCGGAAGTATTGAATTTACAAAGTCATACGATGGACACTTTTATATTCAAGCTCAAGTCAATGATCGTAATATAACGTTTTTGCTTGATACCGGAGCAACTGATATTGTTCTATCGCAAAAAGATGCGTTACATGCTGGTATTAACTTACAAAACATTCAAGACTTTAAAATATATGAAACTGCAAAAGGTCAAATAAAAGCTGGAGTGGTTCAAATACCTCAAGTTAAAATAGGAAATTTTTTAATTAATGATGTGCACGCTAGTGTTAATACTCACTCTATGTCCCATTCATTACTTGGCATGAGCTTTTTGAGGTATTTCCATTTCACTATAAGAGATAACAAGCTGATATTATATCGTGGCTAAAGAATACTACTTATATAATACCAACTCTCATTATTAATGAACCAAATAAGAAGCATTGCAGAGTTGTTTAACCGTGGAAGGGGAAAGAGAGGTAATAAATTTACACAAAGCGCTCTCAAGCAGAACAATTGTATCGTAGATTTTATTGCGCAAAATGTTCTGTTTTATATATAACCAAAACCTCTCAACAGGATTGAGGTCAGGTGAGTATGGTGGTAGGTATATAATTTCGATATTTTTAGGTATCTTTAAACTTTTTGACTTATGCCAACTAGCGCAATCCATCACGAGAAAAGCCTTTCGTATTCCTAAATATTGCGACATCTGTTCAAGGAATATATTTATACAAGCAGTGTTGACGTTTGGTGCAAATAAGCTAAAATTCTCTCCATTTCTGGGATTAACTGCACTATAGAGATAAAAATTTTCCCTACCTAATTTTACCTTAACCTGTGTCCTACTGCCTTTTTTAAACCACCCATGTCCAACTTTTGAATGTGTACCAAACCGTGATTCATCGAAGAAAAATAGCTCTTTTTCAGAATGCATGACAATAGTTTCATTGAGGTTTTTTTTTAAACTCCTCTTGCTTATTTTTATCCTGTCCACTATGAACTGGTCTTGGTGTGATATATGAGAATTTCATTCTTTGCATATTACGATGTATTGTGGATTTGCTGATATTCAAACCAAATCTTTCTTGGATTCTTATTCTCATTTCTCTAATAGTAATATTGGGGTTTTCCTCTATCCACACCTCAATTTGTTCAAGTTGACTTTGGTTCAATATAGTTTTTCTACGGCGTTGAGGTGGAGAAAATAATTTTTCTTCTCTTCCAAATTTTATGTGCTTTATCCATGTAGTAATTGCCTTTCTCGAAATGCAACATATTTTTGCTACAGCTGTTATACTGTGCTTTTTTGCTGCAATTACAGCATTTAGTTTTTTTGCAACATACGCATTATTTCTTACTTTCTTCAGCATCTCTTTTGCTGATTCCACCACTTTTTCATCCAATAATTTTGATCTTAATGCCATCTAAACCTCGCTATTTTACTTACTCCAGTATGGCTTTTTTTCCATTATTGTCTATTCGTTGCTTGTATAGCGGGAATTGGTATCAGTATCTACAACATTTGGACCACTATTTGCAGAGCTATGACTTTCTACATTATCTTCATTATCAAGAGGACTATTAAGTGACTCTAGATCAACATTAACTCGCTTACTTTCAGAACCTGTACATGATCTCAAGAAAGGAATAAACTAAGAGATAATGTATATAAGTTAGGATATATGAGGAGTGTATACCCAAGTGATATAAGTCGGGAAAGATTTGAGATTATATTACCAGATCTAGAATCCTGTAGAAAAAAAACAAAACCAAGAAAACTGGATTTATATGAGTTATTTTGCGGTGTACTTTATGTGCTAAAAAGTGGCTGTCAGTGGCGAATGCTACCAAAAGAGTTTCCAAAATGGCGCAATTGTTACGATTACTTCAAGAGATGGAGTAAAAAACCGAATGAAGATAGAGAAAGTGTTCTAGAAATTGTCTTAAAAAAAATTAGTTGGAGAGGTTCGTTTCAACAGTGGTCGGAATACAAAAACAAGCTTCTGCATCATTGATGCTCAAAGTGTAAAAAACACCGATATTGCTGAAGAAAAAGGTTATGATGCCGGCAAGAAAATTTCAGGAATAAAGCGTCATATTGCAGTAGATACGCAAGGTTTGCCACATGCAATTTATATTACTACAGCTAATATCGGAGATCGTACTGCTGCTGTAGAGATGATTTGTAACGCAAGAAAAAATCTTTCCGAAGTTCAAAATATACTAGTTGATGCAGGTTATACAGGAGAAAATTTTGCAACTCAAATAAAAACGACTATTGGTGCAACCGTTGAAGTAATAAAACGAAGTGAATTACATACCTTTGTTGTATTGCCAAAAAGGTGGGTTGTAGAGCGTTCTTTTGCTTGGCTGGAAAAGTGTAGACGGTTATGGAAAAATTGCGAGCGTAAACTCAATACTAGCCTACAAATGGTCGTTCTAGCTTTTACTGCCTTGCTCCTCAAAAGATTATGAACAGGCTCTTACTTTCTTCAGCATCTCTTTTGCTGATTCCACCACTTTTTCATCCAATAATTTTGATCTTAATGCCATCTAAACCTCGCTATTTTACTTACTCCAGTATGGCTTTTTTTCCATTATTGTCTATTCGTTGCTTGTATAGCGGGAATTGGTATAACAACATTATTACCTTCTCCTTGAAAAGCAATGGTAGCATTTAGACTTCCACTCGTACCTGACTTTGAATTCGGATATTATACATTGTAAGTTACTTTCATATCACCTGTAACTTTAGAATCAAATGTCTTATTAGTTTTGCTATTAGCTTCTTTTTTACTAGGCTTGAGCTCGATATTTTCTATTTCTATCTGTTCATTAAATCTCTGAGTATTATATGAACATTTTAAATCATTTTTGTCAAAACTACACCCTGCACCATTTTTTAATTTAACATAAAAACTATCTCCCGATGAACCAAAATTATCAATATCTTTCAACCGCAATTCTAAAGTATCTACCATAAAAAAACTCCTTTATAATGTGAATAATGAAGAAATTTTATACTAATTTTAGTATAAATAATTAACTCTTATGCTTCACCTGCTTATTAAAGCCCTGCAGGTCAATATAGGAGCAGAGATAAATATTGCGGAACAGGTGCCGATTGCAATGCCAAAAGAAATGATTAAGCAGAAGTCTCTGACCACACCTGTACAAATCAGCACTAAAGGAAGAGCGGCAAGAAGAGTAGTACCTGAAGTTAACATAGTACGAAATAGTGTAGAATTAATGCTAGCATCAACTATTTCATCCATTTCTACATCTTTTCTATTTTTTTGATACTCTCGAATCCGATCGTATATAACCACTGAATTATTAATTGAATAGCCAATCACGGTAAGTAGAGCTGCAACTGATGAAATATTAAACTCAATACTCGTTAAGCTGATAAAGCCAAGAGTTAAAATCACATCATGGATCAGTGCCGCTGTTCCACCCAATCCACATTGCCAATTAAATCTAAGCCAAACATAAAAAAATATTCCAACAATTGCAATCAACATGGATAATATTCCTTCAAATATCTGTGTTGAACCTATTTGTGGACCAACATAATCTATTTTGCGATAAGTTACTAAATTACCTAATTTGCTTTCTAATATACTTTTAACCTTTTTAATTTTATCTTCATCTCCCTCATCTTTAAACCGCACAACTAAATTATCACCAGCTTTTGAATTCTGTATTGCAAATCCATTCTCTTTTAGTATATCAAGAATAGTATGATCCTCGCTTGAGGATTTTATCTCCATCAAAATCCCACCTGTAAAGTCTATGCCTAAATTCACTCCATGTAGTACAACAGTAAGCACTGAAAAAATGATGAGAATAATGCTAATGAATGCTGTCAATTTTCCATATTTACTAAATTTGATATTAAGATTGTCTGGAATAAGTCTAATGGCCATATTTCCTACTTAAATTGTGATTTTATATACTTTTTAAGCAATCGACTAGCTATTTTCTCTTAGCTTATACTAATACTGATCTTTGATTTACTTAATCTACTTGAAAAAGATATTTGATCAAAGAAATGAAACCAGCCTGGTTGTCATTAATAAAGTGCTACTTAAACATCTTTCTTAATCGATTGATTTCATCAGCAAATTTTGGGTCAGTTCTTATGAAATTTTCCACTTGTTTGACTGCGTGTATAACAGTAGCATGATCTCTACCACCAAAATTTCTTCCAATATCTGGTAAACTTTTTTGCGTAAACTTCTTTGCGAAATACATAGCTATTTGTCTCGGCCTCGCAAGACTGCGGAGCCTTCTATTAGATTGCATATCTGCAATCTTTATATTGAAAAATTCAGCTATTTTTTTCTGTATTTCTTCTATTGTGATTGACCTATGATTTGACCTAAGAAGATCAATTAGGGTCTCACTAGCTGATTCTACTGTCATGCTTCTTCCAATTAACGAGGTATGAGCAACCTTATTTAATGCTCCTTCTAGTTCTCTTATATTGGATTTTATATTCCTTGCCAAAAATTCTAGGACATCCTTTGGAACATACATATTCATTCGCTCCACTTTCGCCTGCAATATACCAAGTCTTAATTCAAAAGTTGTTTCGTTAATATCTGCAACTAATCCCCAACCAAGTCGTGATTTTATTCTTTCTTCTACTCCATCAAGATCACTAGGAGACCTATCAGCTGATATAACCAATTGTTTATTTTGGTCTATCAATGCATTGAAAGTGTGAAAAAATTCTTCTTGTGTACTATCTTTACCACTGATAAATTGCACATCATCTACCATCAATACATCTACTGATCTAAATTGCTCTTTAAATAACATAATATCTTTGCTCCGCAGCGCCGTAATATATTGATACATAAATTTCTCTGCTGATAAATATACCACTTTTCTTTTTGCTGACAGAGAATTGACTATGTCCCAAGCTATAGCATGCATTAAATGTGTTTTACCAAGTCCCACTCCACCATATAGAAATAAAGGGTTGCTTCCTGATATTGGATCTATAGATTCCGCTACACGCTTTGCTGCTGTAAATGCTAACTCATTTGACTTTCCTACCACAAAATTATCAAAAGTGAATCTGGTATCTAGTGGTGAACCAAGATTATGATTATTTTCCTCTCTATTTTTTAGTATCGTATTAGAATTTGAATTTCTTTCTTCAATTAATTGAATATCAATAGAACATACACTTTGATCTTCGCTTTGCCATAATGATAATATTTTTTCCATGTAGTGAATTGTAATCCACTCCTTTATAAATCTTGTTGGTACAGACAACAAAACTTCTCCATTTCTGTTGCTGATAAATCTTAGTGAACTCAGCCAGCTGTTATATGTTGCTTCTCCATAGAGATTATGGAGACAATTTTGGATTTTTTCCCAAGTAACATTGTGGTCCGTTACTGTAATAATCTGATCAAAAAACATAGTAGAAACCTTAGGGTTAGTTAAGTTCATATACCACACCAAGAAAGAACAATAATTAGAAAGATGTAAGATAATCAATAGCTTACTGTAAGATAAAAAGCTAACACTACTTAATATATACTTAAAATTATGAGGATTTTTTGACGAGTTGTAAAGAGTATAAAAGCACTAAAATTGATCATTTTTTTGAAATAAAAACAATCAATTTATAAATGTTGCTTGTACCGAGGATTAGAAGTATGTTATTAAAAAATAGTAATATATTATGTATAAACAAGATATTAAATTTACTGATAAATAAGTAAAGTACTTGTATAAATACATCTGATTTAATATAAATTTATTGAAGTAAATTTGTGATTATATTAAGTAATTTGAGCCATAATACTGTATTTGGTATTGAACTGGAGTTTTACACTGAGGGAATAAAAAAAGAATATTTATTTCTGAATAGCATCAAAAATAAAATAGCTTCTCTTGGATTTTTTTGTGAGAAAGAGAGTTCTTTAAACCAATATGAGATAAAAAGTGACTGTTATACGGGCTCTGATAATTTAATTATGCATTTTGAGTTGGCAAAACAATTACTTACTGAAGTAGCACAAAAACTTGGGGGAAATGTTTCTTTTAAAGCAAAGCCTTATCTGGATAGAGCAGGCAGTGCATTAAATGTGCATGTTAACCTTATGAATTCAAATAACGATAACTTATTTTACAGCAGCAAACAAAAATATAGTGACTACCTGATTCACAGCATAGGTGGACTATGTGCAATGATGAAAAAATATATGCTATTTTTTGCTCCAAATGATGAATCATATTTAAGGTTTCAATATCCAGATATCCATACCCCAACTACGATTAGCTGGGGAGTAAATAACAGAACTGCTGCAATAAGAATCCCCTATTTTGGCAACGATTTCAAAAGGTGCCGGCTGGAGCACCGTGTTCCCGGAGCAGATTGCAACCTTGAAAAGGTGCTTGCAGCAATAGTTGAAGGCATGGCTTTCGGTATAGAGAACAAAATCATTCCACCAAGTAGAGTCTACGGCATTGCATCTGATTCTCAATATAAGATGGAGAGTTTGATATAAACTCTAACCACGCTGGTTAACAATATCTTCTATAGTTAGCCGCTTTGGTACTATCATTTGATCATTACTTACAGAAGTTCTCGGAGCATTAACCTCTTTGATTTCTCGGTAATATCCATCCATATGCATAGGAGGGGATCGCATTAAATCCATATAATTCGTTGCGCATTTAGTCTGATTTGTATCATCATCCCCAGCAAGTGAGTTACCGTCAAGGTCCATATGTTCAGGTAGTCCATTTTTCATTTTTTCTTCTGCTCTTTTCCTTATTATTTCTTCTTCTAGCTCAGCTTCAGCTTTTTCTAGTTCTTCTACGGTATCTTTTTCTTCACTTTTACCAGCACTGCTATGCACTTCATCTTCTGATACATCGGCAATTTTAGCAGACTTAGCTCTTGCTTTATTAATCAATGAGAGTAATGCGTAAGTAACTGCAGCAGCAGTAACTATAATGGCTATCTTTGCAGCAATGTGAATCACTGTTAAAAATACTAAAGTTGATGAAACACCAACCAACCCAGATACGATCACTTTATTCTTGCCTTCTGTCACACTTAGAACTGCTACCATAATAATCCCTCAAATACCATACTAAAGTTATATTATATAGAAATTTTCTTACGCTTGCAAAACTGTAAAAATTTTAATCATTTACATAAAGCTATATAAGGATTAATTAATATATAATTTATCTTAGCTATAATATGATGTAAATACGTATAATGTCCGAAATGAAAAGCTTAATTATAGAGAGGAATAGAACAGTAATGTTATTGCTCATCGTGATTTTTACCTTCGGCTCATACACTTATATAAAAATGCCAAGAGAAAGCAATCCTGATATACAGATTCCTATAATTAGCGTATTTGTCGGGTTTCCTGGTATTTCTGTCGAGGATAGTGAAAAGTTATTAGCTATTCCAATAGAAAATGAACTAAGGTCCATTGAGGGCGTGAGAGAGCTCAAGGCGCTTGCAACTAATGACGGTGCTCATGTGATACTTAAATTTGGCACAGAGTATGATAACAAAGAAGTACTCGATAATGTCCGTTCAAAGCTTTTAAACATAAAATCAAAATTACCTATTGAAGCAGAATCTCCGATAATCAATGAAATAAACTTGAGCTTATTTCCGATACTAAACGTTGGCTTGATTGGTAATTTGCCGGAAAGAGCTTTAACTGAAATAGCACGCAAACTAAAGAAAGAAATAGAATCTCTGCCAAATGTTCTTAAAGTTGAAGTGGCAGGTATGCGTAAAGAAACAGTGGAAGTTATAATTGATCCCACAGTTCTAACAAAATATAACATTCAATCAAATGAGATATTTCAAGCTATATCAAACAACAACAGATTGGTAGGATCCGGATCACTAGAAAATGATACCGGTAAATATTCGATTAAAATATCAGGGTTATTAAAAGACATAGAAGATATTATGAATATTCCTATTAGATCTCAAAGTGACGCAGTTTTGAGAATCAAAGATATAGCAAAAGTATACCTTGGGTTTGAGGATCACCAAGGATTTGCTCGTATTAATGGACTACCTAGCATTGTACTAGAAATTTCAAAACGCAATGGAAAAAACATAATAGACACGGTAAATCAAGTAAAATACTTAATGGACAAAGCAAAAGATCAATTACCTGAAAATTTAAAAGTAGTTTATTTGAATGACCAGTCAAAAAATGTACGTGATGTGCTTGACGACTTGGAAAATGGTATAATATTTGCCGTATTACTAATATTAACCATAATAATGCTCTTTATGGGAACAAGGGCTGCTATTCTTGTTGCACTATCAATACCTGGCTCCTTTCTCATAGGAATAATGGCTCTTTACCTAATGGGTATTACTCTAAATATAGTTGTGCTCTTCAGTTTAATTATGGCAGTTGGCATGCTGGTTGATGATGCAATTGTAATCAGCGAATATGCTGATAGAAAGATGATTTGTGGCATGGATAAAGTAGAAGCCTTTTGTACCTCAGTTCATGATATGTTCTATCCAGTTTTATCATCAACATTGACTAAATTAGCAGTGTTTTTCCCTCTGTTACTCTGGCCCGATACAGTCGGTAAATTTATGCAGTACATACCAATTACAATAATTCTAACTTTAACTGGATCTCTAATTATGGCTTTGGTTTTTATACCAACACTTGGTGCAATATTTGGTAAACCTTCAATAACTTCAAAAAAAGAAATAATAAGAATGAGTGCTATAGAAAGTGGTGAGGTAAAAAATACTGGGCTTATAATAAGAACTTATGTACGTATGTTAGAGAAAGTCTTAGATCACCCCAAAAAATTTGTATGTGTTGTTGTATTTGTTTTATCTTTGTCTAGTATATTATATTTTACTTTTGGTCCTGGATTAAAGTTCTTTCCGAATGTAGATTCAGATAACATTTTAATCAGCGTTAAAGTAAAAGAAAGCTTATCAGCCAAAGAACGAGATTTGATACTTAAGAAAGTAGAAGAACGTATTTTGGGTGTTGAAAAAGAAATTTATGTTTTTTATGCTCGATCAGGAAAATTTTCAGACAACGTTATTGCCAAAATTCAATTGGAACTTGTAGATTGGCGCTGCAGGCGCAAAGCTAAGCAAATATTAAATGATATAAGGAGCAGTGTGCAAAACATAAAAGGAGTAATAATTGATGTACAGGAACAAAAGTCAGGACCATCAGCTGACAAGCCAATACAAATTAACTTAAGCGGAAGTGCATCCAACTTGAATTCAGTAGCAGAGGAAATCCTAAAAATTATGGACCAACCTTCGTCTGGATTTATAAATATTCAAGATAGTAGATCAGCACCTGAAATAGAGTGGAATATGAGTATTGATAAGAGTAAGGCTACAAGCTCTGGAGTAAGTGTTGCAACCATTGGTGATTTTATAAAGATGGTTACAAATGGAATATTAATTGGAAAATATAGACCAAATAACGCAGATGAAGAAATTGATATTGTACTACGCTTTCCCAGAAAGAATCGCAACATGAAAACTATAGATAACCTTTTTATTAATACAGCAAATGGACCGTATTCTATGAGTAGCATAGTGAAATACGTTCCCGAAAAAAAGGCAAATAAACTAAGTAGGATTGATGGATCACGCACAGTAACAATCTCTGCTGACGTTGATACTGGCTATCTTGTTGATGAAAGAGTTAAGTTCATTCAAAATTCGATTACTCAAGACTGTAGTAAAGGAGTAAAGATTGATTTCAAAGGTGACAAGGAAGATCAACAAAAATCAGGAGCATTTTTATTAAAGGCTTTTATATTAGCAATTACATTGATGATATTGGCGCTAGTGGCACAGTTTAACAACATATACTATACATTTATCGTAATGACAGCAGTGTTTTTATCAACAACATGTGTATTTTTCATTTTCTTTCTTATTCAGAAAATTTTTGTAGTTGTCATGTGTGGAGTGGGGATAATTGCTTTAGCAGGAATTATAGTGAATAATAATATACTATTGCTTGATGCCTTTCATCAGCAAATTAAGGTGCGCAAAAATAACATTAAGCAATGTATAATAAACGCTTCAATTTCTCGCATCAGGCCAATACTACTTACCGTTGCAACTACAGTTCTTGGTTTAATACCGATGATTACTAAGTTAAATATCAGTTTTTTTACGCTACAAATCACATATGATGCTCCATCAAGCCAGTGGTGGGTTGATATTTCAGCAACCATAGCAAGTGGAATATTGGCTGCAACGGTCTTAACTTTATTCTTTACTCCGGCATTGCTTATCATACAAAGACATGAAAAAACTTGACTTAAATTAGCAATCATTTAACATTTAAGATAGCGTTCTTTACCTGTTGAAGCTATAATTATAACTAATTAAATTGGATTTATTTATATGATTGCTAATCGTAAAAGCAGTGTTAAGCAGAAAAGCAACAAGAATAACATAGTTGGAAGCCTTGATGTAATAAAAACAGCGAGAGAGCTCTCACTTCAAAAAGGTTTGGATTTTAATATTATAATAAATGCACTTAAAAGTGCTATCGAAGCAGTTGCTCAACAAAAGTATGGTAGCAAAAGTAAAATCGTAGTTAATATAGATAGAAACACAGGCAAAGTTACCTCATATAGACAACTAAAAGTCATTAATGATGAATCAAATGAAAATGAGTGTGACTTAATTAAGTTGACACAAGCTAAGTTAATAAAAGAAGATGCAAAAGTTGGAGATACTATTAGTGAGTTGATTTCTCTTAACACTGATCTTGTTTCAGCAAGAATTGCCCAGCAAAAGATTTCTCAAATAATCAAAGATGAAGAGTTAAAAAAGCAATATGAGGAATTTAAAGATAAGGTAGGAGAAATGAGGTATGGCATCGTTAAACAAGTAGAATATTCAGATCTTATTATAGACATAAACGGAGTTGGAGCATACCTCCCTTTACGGAACTTGATTGGTGGTGAGTCATTTCGTGAAGGCGATAAGGTTAAAGCTTACATACAGGCTGTTAAGCGCTCTGATGATGGACGTCAAATCATTCTTTCTAGGGCTCATGAAGGCTTTTTAGAGGCATTGTTGAATCAAGAAGTACCAGAAGTTGCTGATGGATTGATAACAATTAAAGGTATAGCTAGAGACGCTGGTTCAAGATCTAAAGTTGCTGTTTTTTCATCTGATAAGAATATCGATCCAGTAGGTGCTTGCGTTGGAGTTAAAGGAGATAGAATAAAAACTATTATACACGAATTAAACGGTGAAAAAATCGACGTCATACATTACTCATCAGATTTGGGTCAATTTGTTATTAAAGCCATTACTCCTGCAGAAGTATCAAAGGTCATTATTGACGAAAATGAAAATTGTATAGAGTTAATAGTTGCTGAAGATCAATTGAGTTTAGCTATAGGAAAAAAGGGTCAGAATGTAAGATTAGCTTCAGAGCTTGTTGGATGGAAAATTGAGATATTAAGCACTCAGCAAGAATCAGAAAGAAGAAATAAAGAATTTAGTCAATGTTCAGTTTTATTTGCTGAAGCTTTAAACTTAGAAGAGATTATGGGCCAATTATTGGTAACAGAAGGTTTTTCAAGTGTAGAAGATATATCTAACACTTCAATTAAGGAGCTTGCTTCAATAGAGGGCTTTAATGAAGATATTGCAAATGAACTTCATAATAGAGCAAATAATTACCTGAAAGCAGAGAATGATAGAAAAATAGAAGAGCTAAAAAATTTAGGTATGGAAGACGATATAATCAACTTAACCTTATCAATAGATAATAAAATTGCGCTTAGTAAACATAATATTAAAACTTTAGAGGACATAGCAGATTTATCAAATTATGAGTTTTATAGCATACTCTCTTCCTCAACTAATAATAAAGACAATCTAAAAGATACAGCAGATTTAATAATCATAGAAGCACGTAAAAAGCTTGGATTAATATAAAAACAATATGAATAATGAAGATATCAGTAATAAAAAATTAACCCTACAGGGCTTAAGCAAGCTTAAATTAGACATTAATTTAAACTCTTTAGCTAGTCAAAGTGCTGGTACTACAATAGTAAAAAAAAGAAGAAAAATTCATTCTGCAGAAGAATATAGTTTATTTGACGAGAGTAAATTAGGCTCTTTAACTGAAAAAGAACAAATTTCCCGCATTAATGCTGTACAGAATGCTACTTTGCTAAAAGCAAAAAATCATAGAGAAGAAAAAGAGAAAATAATAAAAGAAGAAAGTAATAAAGAGGTTGAAGATAAAAATGAGGCAGACTCTTTACCTAAAGAAATAAATAAGGAAGTTTTAAGTAGTACTAACTCAGTTGAAAAAAAAGAAGATAGCACTGAATATGAGAACAATGATAAAAAGTCTCTTAAGGCTAGTAAAGATATATACTCTAAGCATTCTAAACTAGTCATTACACAGTCAATAGATGAAAGAAATGAACACCTCCCTGTATTTAAGCAAAAATTTGGTATAAGAAGTAGACAATCAAAGTTTACTAAAGGTAAAAATATATCAAGAGAAGTTGTTATACCAGATATAATAACTATTAGGCAGTTATCTATTTATATGGCAGAAAATAGCAAGAGTGTGCTAAAAATGCTCAAAGAAGAAGTTGGGGAGAGTTATAGAGTAGATGATCTAGTAGATCCAGATATAGCATGCGAAATAGCAAAAAAATTTAATCATACTGCTAAACGAGTAAGTGATGCTGATAAAGAAAAGAATTTACTATTTATAAGCAACAGGGAAAGCTTACCTAAAAGACTAAAACCACCTATCGTTACTTTTATGGGACATGTGGATCATGGTAAAACCTCATTGCTCGATGCATTTCGTGAATCCAATGTTGCAGAAAGAGAGTCAGGTGGCATCACTCAACATATAGGTGCTTATCAATTAACGACAAAAAATAAGCAAAAAATTACTTTCATTGATACACCAGGGCATGAAGCGTTTACTGCAATGCGTGCACGTGGTGCCAATATTACTAATATAGTTGTAATAGTAGTTGCAGCTGATGATGGAATCATGAAACAAACAGTTGAAGCAATCAACCATGCAAAAGCAGCAAATGTCTCTATTATAGTTGCCATTAATAAAATTGATAAATCACAACCTGGTGATGTAGAAAAAATAATTAATAGTTTGCCTCAGTATGATCTTATCCCTGAAGAACTTGGTGGTGATGTTATAATTGTGCCAGTATCAGCAAAAAAGAAAATCAACTTAGATAAACTAGAAGAGGCAATTTTATTAATTGCTGAATTAATGACGCTAGAAGGAATAGAGGATTGTCGAGCACTTGGATGGGTAATAGAGTCTAAAATAGATAAAGCTAAAGGAATATCAGCTACATTAATAGTTGAAGAAGGAACATTAAAGATTGGTGACATATTGATAGTTGGTACAACATACAGCAAAGTACGCAGTATGGTTAATCACCTTGGTCAAAGAGAAAAAGCGGCACTACCTTCTACTCCAGTTGAAGTTACTGGTCTAAACGGTGTACCAAATGCTGGAGATAAATTTGTTGTTGTAAACTCTGAAAGGCAGGCTCGTGAAATTGTTGAATACAGGTTAGAATTAATTAAGAAAAAGCAAGAAGATTTAGACGACAATAATTTAGATATATTCAGTCGTAATGATAGTGAAACAGAAGAACTATCTGTAGTTTTAAAGTGCGATGTCACTGGTTCTATTGAAGCAATATCAAGCTCAATTGATAAGCTTGGTAAAGATCAAGTGAAATTAAATATTCTACACAAAGCAGTAGGAGGAGTAACAGATTCGGATGTGCTGCTTGCAGAAGCATCAAGCGCAGTAATTTTAGCTTTTAATGTAAAAGTGGATTCAAAAATAAGAGAATTAGCAAAACAAAAAGGTATAGAAATACATACTTACAATATAATATATGAGCTTATTGAAGACATGAGGATGTATCTAACTAAAATGTTAAAGCCTGTTACACGAGAGGTTCGTGTTGGTTCTACATCTGTAAGGCAAATATTTAATGCATCCAAAGTCAGTAATATAATTGGATGTTATATCACTGATGGAGTTATAAGAAAAGATTCTTTAATTAAGGTAGTGCGTGGCGGCAAATTGGTACATGAAGGAAAGTTAAAAGCACTACGTAGATTTAAAGATGACGTTAAAGAAGTAGGTGTAAACTTTGAATGCGGAATATCGCTAGAGGGTAATATCGATATTAAAGTTGGAGACATTTTGGAAGCTTATCAATTAGTACAAGAAGAAAGGACGTTATAGTAGCTGGATATGAAAAAAGAAATTAGAAACCTAAAAGTAGCATCGGTATTACATAGGGCAATATCAAAAGTCTTAATGGAAGGTAATATTCTTAATGAAAAAGTAGTGGTATCTGATGTAAAGTTAAGCAAAGATTTGAAGAAAGCAGATGTATATATTGTGTTATCTTCATTGGACATCCAAAATGATAATGATGATATCAGCACTGTTATTAATGAAATGAACCAATCTGCATGGTCAATGCGTAAATCTATATTGCGTTATGTTGATCTACGATTTATACCTGAGTTAGTTTTTAAGCCTGATTTAGCATTCGATAATTTTGTCAATGTAAGCAAAATATTACATAATCACACTTAATTAATGTATTTCAACCATTATTTCTCATTAATGAGAATACACAGTTTAACAGGTTTATGGCTTGTGCTATTTTCTAGCTTAAGCGGCATTCTTTTAGCCTCAACTTCTCTATCGTATCAGGCTCTTTTTTTCCTTGTTTTGTTTACTATAGGTGCATTTTTAATGAGACCCGCAGGGTGCATAATCAATGATATCTTCGATAGAGAAATAGATGCACATGTTGAACGAACAAAATACAGACCACTTGCAAGTGGTGCATTAAACATAAAGCAGGCTTTGGCTTTACTTTCACTGTTACTGTCTATTGCCCTGGTAATCTTATTATTAACCAATAAAACTACTTTTATACTTGGAATAATTTCAATGTGCATGATAGTTATCTATCCCTTGCTAAAGCGTTACATTTGGTGGCCACAATTGTTTTTAGGGTTTACTTTCAACATGGGATCACTCATGGGTTCAGCAGCAATAACAAACCAGATTAGCATAGAATCTTTGCTATTTTATATAGGATGCGTCTTTTGGACGCTTAGTTATGATACTATATACGCTCATCAAGATAAAAAAGATGATGAGAAATTAGGAATGAAATCTACTGCATTATATTTTGGCAATACAACAAAATCTTGGTTGAAAAGATTTTATTTAATATCCTTAATGGCATGGTTGTACGCTGGCATACTATCATCATTAAATAACATCTTTTATATTGCTTTACTTGCCATAGGATTCATATTTCACCACCAATACAAAAATTTTAATCCAGACGATTCTAATCAATGCATGTCCATATTTAAAAATAATTCCCAGATAGGACTCCTGCTCTTTTTCGGTATCCTTTTAGATAGAATTGTAAATTCTACTTTTGTATCCGTTCAGATGCATGGCTAATGTGTAAATACCGAAGCAAAAATGGTGTCATTCCAGTGCTTGACACTGGAATGACAGAGAAAGCATTATATTGGGATGACACCATTTACTTCTATAGCTGTCTTTTCTATCTTATTTTGTCACCCTGCTGAACAGATTCTACTTTTTAGAACATATCTTGAAAGGAAATCAGGAAGATAATATGATAGGATCAGTAAAAAATATACCCAGGTGATGTAAGTGACAAAAAATGGAAATTTCTTGAGCCAAGAGTTGCACAGGGTGTGGCCAAGAAAGCACAAAATCAGAACAATTATTAATGCTATACGATACATAATGAGAGGTATTTGTCAGTAGAGCAAAAGATTTTCCTCTATGAAAGACAGTGTAAATTATTTTTTAGGTGGAGTAATAGTCACGTATTGCTTGAATGCATACAAAATAAAGGCCGGTGTCTCTATAGATGTTATCACTGAAATCACTGGCCTTTCGGTAGATGAGATTAAAAAATTAATTTAACCTTATCCTGAATTAAACGACCTTGAACAGAAGTATTACTTAAACAACTTTGAGGCTCTAAGTTTATTTGCTGTTCTTCAACTTCTAATGTATTATCTCTATTGTATAATATCTGTTGCATTGATTGATTTACTATTAAATCTAGTTCCTTATTAAATACAACCATAAATTTGTTAAACTTCTTTGGACTTAACTTACCTGTTTCTCTATCGTGGCATGCTTGCTCTACATATGAGTTTAAAAATCCTGAAATCTCATTAAACTTACCACCCGTGATTTTTGCAGTAACCTCTTTCTGCATTTCTACACAATCAATATTTAACCGATGTATTGATATCCCACTTTTTAATGCAGCTTGCTCTACTACTTTCTCAAATTCCTCTATAATATTTAATGCATAGCCCTGTGCTTCTAGTGAACACATAGACTGATTTACTGTAGAAATGTATTTCTGACCTGTGATTTTGCTTATAAATACACCTAATAAAAGAAGTATACCATCCGTATCAATACCTTGGACTGTAATAGCTTTAGAAGGTTGCATACCTATGGCTGCCTTAAAAGGAGAAGAAATAAACTGAAAAACACCTTTAACAGTATCTACTGTAGTGTAAGCAAAAATATTGATAAATGAAGATGGCTTACTTGTTCCGCTTGTAATACCAATTCCCGCTATACAAGCAACGAATAGACAATAATGGAAAAAAAGCCATACTGGAGTAAGTAAAATAGCGAGGTTTAGATGGCATTAAGATCAAAATTATTGGATGAAAAAGTGGTGGAATCAGCAAAAGAGATGCTGAAGAAAGTAAGAAATAATGCGTATGTTGCAAAAAAACTAAATGCTGTAATTGCAGCAAAAAAGCACAGTATAACAGCTGTAGCAAAAATATGTTGCATTTCGAGAAAGGCAATTACTACATGGATAAAGCACATAAAATTTGGAAGAGAAGAAAAATTATTTTCTCCACCTCAATGCCGTAGAAAAACTATATTGAACCAAAGTCAACTTGAACAAATTGAGGTGTGGATAGAGGAAAACCCCAATATTACTATTAGAGAAATGAGAATAAGAATCCAAGAAAGATTTGGTTTGAATATCAGCAAATCCACAATACATCGTAATATGCAAAGAATGAAATTCTCATATATCACACCAAGACCAGTTCATAGTGGACAGGATAAAAATAAGCAAGAGGAGTTTAAAAAAAAACCTCAATGAAACTATTGTCATGCATTCTGAAAAAGAGCTATTTTTCTTCGATGAATCACGGTTTGGTACACATTCAAAAGTTGGACATGGGTGGTTTAAAAAAGGCAGTAGGACACAGGTTAAGGTAAAATTAGGTAGGGAAAATTTTTATCTCTATAGTGCAGTTAATCCCAGAAATGGAGAGAATTTTAGCTTATTTGCACCAAACGTCAACACTGCTTGTATAAATATATTCCTTGAACAGATGTCGCAATATTTAGGAATACGAAAGGCTTTTCTCGTGATGGATTGCGCTAGTTGGCATAAGTCAAAAAGTTTAAAGATACCTAAAAATATCGAAATTATATACCTACCACCATACTCACCTGACCTCAATCCTGTTGAGAGGTTTTGGTTATATATAAAACAGAACATTTTGCGCAATAAAATCTACGATACAATTGTTCTGCTTGAGAGCGCTTTGTGTAAATTTATTACCTCTCTTTCCCCTTCCACGGTTAAACAACTCTGCAATGCTTCTTATTTGGTTCATTAATAATGAGAGTTGGTATAACTCCTATTTTATTAGGACCTATCTTATCATTTTGCAACGAATTTTCATCTTCTTGTGCAATACTACGGCGATTATGGAAACGTGTTGATAGGGAGCTGCTTTCTTCTTGTAAATTAAGATGTTGGGTGATTTCTTCATTTCTTCTTATTCTTTCTTCTAGAAGGTTTCGTATTTCTAAGCTGTTTTCTTCATTAAGCGTATTTGCCACGGTTAAAGCCCCTATAGCATCAACATCATCCCCTTTTTTAAGAATGAGCTCAACTACATTCAAGTTGCCACGAGCATCTGCAGAGTGCAAAGGTGTCCAATCATCTTTATTTTTAGTGTTAATGTCAGCATTCTTACTTATAAGAAATTCAGCTACTTCTAAATGACTACTTTTAACAGCCCAATGCAAAGGAGTATTGCCATTATTGTTCTTAGCATTAATATCAGCCCCTTTCTCTATAAGCTTTTCTACTATACTGCAGTTCTGGTTAAGAGCAGCCCAGTGCAGAGGAGTAGCACTATGATTGTTCTTAGCATTAACATCAGCCCCTCCCTCTATAAGCTTTTCTACTATCCGTAATTCATCTGCGAGAGCAGCTAAGTGCAGAGGAGTATTGCCATTATTGTCCTTAGCATTAACATTAGCCCCCTTATTGAGAAGATCTGCAACTAGATTAGCATCTCCACTACGTACAGCAGCAAATAATTCATTATCATCACCAGAAATCATTTAACCCTCCATATAAAACCATCTAATTTAATTAGGCAAAAGTAAGGTATTCAATCTCAAATAAGAAAAAATATCCTTTTCTAAATAAAACAGCTACCTAATAACATAAAGAAAAATATTTTCACTATCATATTTACTATACATAAAAAATTAATAGCTCAATATACTTTTCATAAAATACTCCATCTCTAAAACTTGTCAATCCCTATTTAAAAATTTTCTATGCAATGAATTGCAATTAACTTATTAAAACATAACATAAAAAATTAAACGACCTAACTATTTTCAACAACCAAAACCAGCAGGCGTGAGAAGAATTTTTCTTGGGATCAGTTGGACTACCGCTTGATTCGTACAAACTTTTCTTTATATCAATTTATTATTTTATCTCTCGGGTTTTTTTTGAATGTTCCTCTCATAAAACTAGATAGCTTATTGTAAAATTATCTTCTTAAATTCTCGTTATTCACAGGTTCTACAGCAACACTGTTAAATGAAAACATAGGCATCTCATTAGTTACACTAACCATATTTTCCGTTCCGTCAAAAAGATCTTCGCGTTGCATTGATATGTCTGATGGTAGATTCTGACTACTTTGAAACAGTTGTATATTTGATGTATTTTCCTTAAATGTTGCATTTATATTTTCTAATTTTCTTTTTTTAGATTTGCTGAAATATGTAGATCTCTCATGGCATCTTTTATGTAATTGTATTCTTAAGTCTAAAGCTAAGGATTGTGCTTCAGGGCAGCGAATAACACCTGAAGCATGATTGTGCAAACGGTTCTTGAGTTCGGGTTTCATACTAACACCTTGCCCTAAAGAAGAATACTTATACCAATTCCCGCTATACAAGCAACGAATAGACAATAATGGAAAAAAAGCCATACTGGAGTAAGTAAAATAGCGAGGTTTAGATGGCATTAAGATCAAAATTATTGGATGAAAAAGTGGTGGAATCAGCAAAAGAGATGCTGAAGAAAGTAAGAAATAATGCGTATGTTGCAAAAAAACTAAATGCTGTAATTGCAGCAAAAAAGCACAGTATAACAGCTGTAGCAAAAATATGTTGCATTTCGAGAAAGGCAATTACTACATGGATAAAGCACATAAAATTTGGAAGAGAAGAAAAATTATTTTCTCCACCTCAACGCCGTAGAAAAACTATATTGAACCAAAGTCAACTTGAACAAATTGAGGTGTGGATAGAGGAAAACCCCAATATTACTATTAGAGAAATGAGAATAAGAATCCAAGAAAGATTTGGTTTGAATATCAGCAAATCCACAATACATCGTAATATGCAAAGAATGAAATTCTCATATATCACACCAAGACCAGTTCATAGTGGACAGGATAAAAATAAGCAAGAGGAGTTTAAAAAAAAACCTCAATGAAACTATTGTCATGCATTCTGAAAAAGAGCTATTTTTCTTCGATGAATCACGGTTTGGTACACATTCAAAAGTTGGACATGGGTGGTTTAAAAAAGGCAGTAGGACACAGGTTAAGGTAAAATTAGGTAGGGAAATTTTTATCTCTATAGTGCAGTTAATCCCAGAAATGGAGAGAATTTTAGCTTATTTGCACCAAACGTCAACACTGCTTGTATAAATATATTCCTTGAACAGATGTCGCAATATTTAGGAATACGAAAGGCTTTTCTCGTGATGGATTGCGCTAGTTGGCATAAGTCAAAAAGTTTAAAGATACCTAAAAATATCGAAATTATATACCTACCACCATACTCACCTGACCTCAATCCTGTTGAGAGGTTTTGGTTATATATAAAACAGAACATTTTGCGCAATAAAATCTACGATACAATTGTTCTGCTTGAGAGCGCTTTGTGTAAATTTATTACCTCTCTTTCCCCTTCCACGGTTAAACAACTCTGCAATGCTTCTTATTTGGTTCATTAATAATGAGAGTTGGTATTAGTAACATATTTTTTTAAATCAGAGTTTGCTTTTAATGCCGCATAAATAGTATTATACAACTCATTTATAACTTGAATTTTTTCCATAATTAATCCTTGCGATTTGCAGATATAATAGAGGTTGTTACTCCAGTGGCCCCTTTGGTGTCATTCCAGTACTGGAATCCAGTTTTATCTAAATGAATTAACTATTCTTCTTGTTGGTCATTTTATTGAAAATGTTTGCTCATTTACAATCAATTTTCCTGAATACCAGTACTGGGATAACACCTTTCCTTAAGAACGTAAGTTACAATATTCGTACAGAAGCATTGGGATGACACCTTCCCTTATGGAATTAAGTTACAATTTTTGTACAGTCAGCACTGGAATGACACCGAAGGGGCTACTCGGATGACACCGAAGGGGCTACTTGGATCTGTTGTATCTGCTATCGAATGACAAACAGGAACTACAAAACAACCTTTGGTTCGCGAAATGGAGAATATACCTTCTTCACTTCAGATAAGTGGCTACTTACTTCTGATTCACGATTTTTATAAAGAGCAGAAACATGCTGCATAATGCCTAGCTTTATTTGCTCAGGAACACTATCATAACCAGCTTCATATACAAAATCAGCTCTTATTATGCTCAAATAATTGAAAATTCAATATAGCTCCCTACGTCACTAAAATAATAACTAATACCAACTCTCATTATTAATGAACCAAATAAGAAGCATTGCAGAGTTGTTTAACCGTGGAAGGGGAAAGAGAGGTAATAAATTTACACAAAGCGCTCTCAAGCAGAACAATTGTATCGTAGATTTTATTGCGCAAAATGTTCTGTTTTATATATAACCAAAACCTCTCAACAGGATTGAGGTCAGGTGAGTATGGTGGTAGGTATATAATTTCGATATTTTTAGGTATCTTTAAACTTTTTGACTTATGCCAACTAGCGCAATCCATCACGAGAAAAGCCTTTCGTATTCCTAAATATTGCGACATCTGTTCAAGGAATATATTTATACAAGCAGTGTTGACGTTTGGTGCAAATAAGCTAAAATTCTCTCCATTTCTGGGATTAACTGCACTATAGAGATAAAAATTTCCCTACCTAATTTTACCTTAACCTGTGTCCTACTGCCTTTTTTAAACCACCCATGTCCAACTTTTGAATGTGTACCAAACCGTGATTCATCGAAGAAAAATAGCTCTTTTTCAGAATGCATGACAATAGTTTCATTGAGGTTTTTTTTTAAACTCCTCTTGCTTATTTTTATCCTGTCCACTATGAACTGGTCTTGGTGTGATATATGAGAATTTCATTCTTTGCATATTACGATGTATTGTGGATTTGCTGATATTCAAACCAAATCTTTCTTGGATTCTTATTCTCATTTCTCTAATAGTAATATTGGGGTTTTCCTCTATCCACACCTCAATTTGTTCAAGTTGACTTTGGTTCAATATAGTTTTTCTACGGCGTTGAGGTGGAGAAAATAATTTTTCTTCTCTTCCAAATTTTATGTGCTTTATCCATGTAGTAATTGCCTTTCTCGAAATGCAACATATTTTTGCTACAGCTGTTATACTGTGCTTTTTTGCTGCAATTACAGCATTTAGTTTTTTTGCAACATACGCATTATTTCTTACTTTCTTCAGCATCTCTTTTGCTGATTCCACCACTTTTTCATCCAATAATTTTGATCTTAATGCCATCTAAACCTCGCTATTTTACTTACTCCAGTATGGCTTTTTTTCCATTATTGTCTATTCGTTGCTTGTATAGCGGGAATTGGTATAAGTTATTTACAATATCAACAATGCTTTGTGTTTCTGCCCTCTCGGTTTTTAGAAATTTTAATCTATTTGGTGTGGCAAAAAATAAGTCACGAACTTCAATATATGTACCCTGTAGCAAAGAACAAGGTGTAATCTCTCTTATTTTTTCTCCTCCCTCATACCTTATAGACCATGCTTCCTTTGCTCCACTTGCCTTAGACGATAATTTCATTCTACTTACTGCTGCAATTGAAGGCAAAGCTTCTCCCCTAAATCCAAGATGTTTGATTTCTATTAACTCACTATCGCTTAATTTTGAAGTAGCGTGGCGCATAAACGCAAGTTCCAAATCTTCCTTTTCTATTCCATTTCCATCATCTGTCACAGTTATAAGGTTACGCCCACCACTTTCTATTTTGATCTCTATTTCTGAACTTCCAGCATCTATTGCATTTTCTACTAATTCCTTTACTACACTTGCTGGCCTCTCTATTACCTCTCCCGCTGCTATACGATTTATAGTTTTTGTGTTTAAAAGAATTATTGCCATAATACTCCACCCAATCTATGAAACTTAGAGTTCCCTCTATTTTTTGGTGATTTCTTGACCTCACAATCTCTATATTTTAGCTTTTTAGATTCCTTTCTAGCAAGTCTATCTGCCTCTTCATTATAGGTATTACCACTGTGAGCTCTAACCCACTTCCAATTAACATCATGCTGTAAAGCAACTTCATCTAGTTCCTGCCATAATTCCCTGTTCTTCACTGGCTTTTTATCGGTTGTCTTCCAACCATTTACCTTCCATTTATTGATCCACTCTGTTATACCTTGCTTAATATAACGACTATCAGTGTGTAAAATAACTTTGCAAGAAACTTTCAACATCTTTAGCCCATTAATCACAGCCTTTAATTCCATTTTGTTATTCGTTGTGTTTTCTTCACCTCCAGAGATGCGTTTTTTGATAAAGATACTTTTATTTTCATACATCACCACGGCTGCCCATCCACCAGGCCCCGGATTTCCAGAACATGCTCCATCTGTATATATTATAACCTTCTTTTTGTCCATATTGACAGGATATAGATTCAACGTAAATTTGCTACTGAAAATGTTGACATGAAGTTTCAAGATCTTTATCATATACAAGGTGTAGGGAGCCCGTCCTCTCGATGTTAGGTAATCGTATTTGAGTCTTTGTACTTGCATTTTTTTGGAGCCTACACCAAAGTGTTTTTGAAACTTTTTATAGCTTATCGGTTCATTTGCTAGGGTTTTAAGGCAGTTATAAAACGATGACTAACACTACATCTAAAGCCTAAAATGTAATTCTCAGGTGATCTTTGACAGATGTTTTTTTTCATCAACACATTCAAAGCTTAGAAAAACAAAAGGGTTGAATATTTCTTCACAATTGTGTATAATTGTTAATGCTTTTTATCTTACTTTCTCATGGCTCTTTCGAAGTTTCTCGATCCAAAAAATGATATATCGTTCAAGCGCATCTTTGGCACTGAAAAAAATAAGGATATTCTTATTCACTTCCTTAATGATATCCTTGGCTTCACTGGCAAAAGTACAATAAAGGATATAGAGTTCTTAAGTACTATTCAAGACCCTGATATTGCTTCTAAAAAACAAAGCATTGTTGATGTTCTTTGTAGAGATGAAAATGGGCTGCAAGTGATAGTCGAAATGCAGGTCGCTAAAACTAAGGGCTTTGAAAAACGTGCTCAATACTATGCTGCTAAAGCCTATTCAAGACAGGCTGACAAAGGCGATCAATATCATGACCTTAAGGAAATTATCTTTATTGCTATAGCAGACTGTATTTTATTTCCTGATAAATCTGAGTATAAGTCAAAGCATACTATTAGAGATGAAGACACTAATGAACACGATCTTAAAGATTTTTATTTTATATTTATTGAGTTGCCTAAATTTCCAAAAACCAAAGAGGATCAGCTTTCAAGTATAGTCGAGAAATGGGTTTACTTCTTCAAATATGCAGATGAGACTAGTGAAGAAGAGCTGGAAAAAATAATAGGTAGTGATCTAATAATTAGAAAGGCCTATGAAGAGCTAAATAGATTCAACTGGTCAGAAAAAGAATTTATTGCTTATGAACAAGAAATCAAGCGTATTCGTGATGAACAGGCTGTTCTTGCTCAAAAACTCGATGATGCCACTCAAAAAGGTAGACAAGAAGGCATCCTCATCGGCCATGAAAAAGGCAGAGTGGAAGGTCGCAAAGAAAGGGATATTGAAGTAGCCAAAAACTCACTCAAGGCCGGTGTCTCTATTGATGTTATAGCTCAAATTACCGGTCTCTCTCATTCTGAAATTTTGCAACTTAAGAAAAAAACATAATATCCCTACTTATTTACTTTAACATTTATGAAAACCTTCTCTAAGTTAGACATATCCTCTAATTAAGAATCTAGTGAACTGTCTAAAATGGCTATAAAGATTGCACATAGAATTATATAAATTACTATCATAACGTTACCCAAACTTCTATATCAAAGCTACGTGCTGTAAGTCCAATATGGAAAACACATTAACCACTTAGCATTTAATGTCTACTTCATCCATTTTAGTATTAAGACCATCAAACTTGATACTGGTTTCCCTAATGATTTTGGCTAATTCTATCACCTTTACTTTTCACTATTTGGCATATTATATCTTCCATATTCTCATCTACTTACTCAAAGTATTTCCAAGCTTGGTTACTCCTATCTCAGAAAGACAAGTTGATACTTTTGAATGGATTTGAACAGAAGCATTACTTAAATAACTTTGAGGTTCTAAACTCATTTGCTGTTTTTTTCCATCATCAACTTCTAATGTACCATCTCTGTTGTGTAATATCTGCTCTATTGATTGATTTAGCAGACCCTTATTAAATTGAGCTATAAACTTTTCAAATTTCTTCGGACTTAATTTACCAGCTTCTTCACCAGGACACGCTTTCTCTACATACGATTTTAAAATCCCTGAAATCTCATTAAATTTACCACTCATGACTTTTCTAGTAATCTCTTTCTGCATTCTCATATAATCAATATTTAATCGATGCATTGATACACCACTTTTTAATCCAGCTTGCTCTACTACTTTCTCAAATCCCTTTATAATATTGAGTGCATAGCCCTGTGCTTCTAGTGGGGATATAGACTGACCTACTGTAGAAATATACTTTTGACCTGTAACTTTTCTAGTTAATAAATCAAGTAACATTATTGTACCATTTACATCCATTTTTGCATCAACTTGTGAGATTGGACTTGAAGTATTTGATGCTTCCTCAGATAAAGCAGCTCTAGAATAAAATAAACCACCTACAGAACCTTTTACCCACCCAAACAAACCATTTATCCATGAAGATGGTCTTGTGCCACTACTTGCTGCTATCTCAGGTTGATTACTTGAATCTATAGCAAGAGGTTTTCTTGACATATGATGACGAGCATGATCTCCATGGTGATGACGGCGTTTGCGTTGAACAGTTTTGTCTTTTTCTTCTTTGATTTTCTCTAAATATTTTACAACATCATTATGTTTTTTCCAAGAAGCAAGATCCAACGGTGTTTTATCATCCTTGTCTTTAACCTCAAAATCAGCACCTTCTTCTATAAGGTATTTTACCAGATCTAAATGACCATTTCTAGCAGCATAGTGTAGAGGAGTCCTACTAGTGTTATCCTTAGCATTAATGTCAGCAACTTCCTTTATAAGATACTCCACTCCGGGTAAGCAACCTTCAACTGCAGCCCAGTGTAGAGAAGTCCTTCCATTACTACTCTTATACCAACTCTCATTATTAATGAACCAAATAAGAAGCATTGCAGAGTTGTTTAACCGTGGAAGGGGAAAGAGAGGTAATAAATTTACACAAAGCGCTCTCAAGCAGAACAATTGTATCGTAGATTTTATTGCGCAAAATGTTCTGTTTTATATATAACCAAAACCTCTCAACAGGATTGAGGTCAGGTGAGTATGGTGGTAGGTATATAATTTCGATATTTTTAGGTATCTTTAAACTTTTTGACTTATGCCAACTAGCGCAATCCATCACGAGAAAAGCCTTTCGTATTCCTAAATATTGCGACATCTGTTCAAGGAATATATTTATACAAGCAGTGTTGACGTTTGGTGCAAATAAGCTAAAATTCTCTCCATTTCTGGGATTAACTGCACTATAGAGATAAAAATTTTCCCTACCTAATTTTACCTTAACCTGTGTCCTACTGCCTTTTTTAAACCACCCATGTCCAACTTTTGAATGTGTACCAAACCGTGATTCATCGAAGAAAAATAGCTCTTTTTCAGAATGCATGACAATAGTTTCATTGAGGTTTTTTTTTAAACTCCTCTTGCTTATTTTTATCCTGTCCACTATGAACTGGTCTTGGTGTGATATATGAGAATTTCATTCTTTGCATATTACGATGTATTGTGGATTTGCTGATATTCAAACCAAATCTTTCTTGGATTCTTATTCTCATTTCTCTAATAGTAATATTGGGGTTTTCCTCTATCCACACCTCAATTTGTTCAAGTTGACTTTGGTTCAATATAGTTTTTCTACGGCGTTGAGGTGGAGAAAATAATTTTTCTTCTCTTCCAAATTTTATGTGCTTTATCCATGTAGTAATTGCCTTTCTCGAAATGCAACATATTTTTGCTACAGCTGTTATACTGTGCTTTTTTGCTGCAATTACAGCATTTAGTTTTTTTGCAACATACGCATTATTTCTTACTTTCTTCAGCATCTCTTTTGCTGATTCCACCACTTTTTCATCCAATAATTTTGATCTTAATGCCATCTAAACCTCGCTATTTTACTTACTCCAGTATGGCTTTTTTTCCATTATTGTCTATTCGTTGCTTGTATAGCGGGAATTGGTATTAGTATCAAAATCCAATATAGATTTATCTCTAAAATCAACCAAACCAACATCACTCTTATCAATAGGTTGATTATGATAAATCTGTAACCCTTGCTCCTCTGGTTGATAATATCTGAAAGAGTTAGGATCCATCTTTATATGCTCAAGCTTTAAGTTTGCACTATCGATTTTATAAAGCTCATTGTTTATTCGTGATACAATTTGTTGATTCTCTGGATTTTTAAAATAATCAACTAAACCAATGGATAAAGACCATTTAGTACCTTTACTATCAAGTATTGTAATATCTTGTATCTCTAAACTATCCTCTGTAAGGTCAGAGATTGATTTGCCATAACATTCATTTATATAATCCCTTTTACCTTGTTCTATTCTTATACTATCAATACCTATTACACTTAACTCAGCAAAATCAATGATACTATAAGGTATAGGTACTGCTTTATTTTTTATTTTTAAATTGAGCCTTATTGGCGACGATGAAATTTTGCTATTTAATGTATCTGGTAGTTTGATAATATACTGGTGTTGCTCTTTCTCTCCTTCTATTGTAATGTCCTGATAGTAATTACACAGCATCAGATAGTCATCATAACCATAGTTCCGTCCACCATTAAGGTATTTCTGATAACTACTTGTAACGTCAGAATTATTATAGCTAAAATCAACAATGACTTGACCTGAGTACATGCAAGCAATTATCACTTTTTCACTAGGTATTCCCATGTGATTTTTAATGACTTCTACTTGAGATACTGGTATGTCAAAATTATTGTCATCAGCAATACCTTTTGCAATTTGATAAGTATCAAGTAACTCTTGATCTAGAATACTTGCTTGTATAAATGCTTTTAACTTCTTTTCACTATCCTGTATAACTTCTCCACTAATATCATTGCCTGAATTTTTCAACTTTTGATACCTAATATCCTCCGCCGTATCAAACAAAGACTTGTCTTGTATTGCAACAGATTCTGTTACTCCACTACAGTTTACTTGAATTATTAGATTTTTAAAATCATCGATTTTAGTACTTGAAACAATACTTTGTGTATCATTAGCTAAAAGATCTAAGCTATAGCCGACCTTTTCTATATCTTCACTTATTCCCCACTGTGTGATATTAGCAACTTGAACACTTATTACGTCAATATTCCCCTTTATTTTTCCTGTACTGCCTAAATCACTTACTATCCTAGCACTATCACTGTTTTCATTAATAATAAACACTGTTTGCTTCAATCCTCTGTGATGTACATTTTCTTTGTTGACCACTCTAACTTCATAATCTTTATCTGTGCAGTTAGATGAATTTTGCCAAACTTCCGCGTTTTTTACATTAATTAATCTCGTTTCACAGTGAGTAGTAATATTTTGCTTGTTGTCAGAGTTAGATACATAGTTATATGTGTTAACCAATCTTATGTTATTACTATTACCATAACGTATAGTTCCACTATGCAAATTTGCAGCGATATTATTAGCTTTAACATTCATTACTAGAGTATTTTCTTTTCCTGCTCCACCTTTGAGGGTACCAGACATAGAATTATTAATAATAAAAATAGTTTCATTGTTTTTAGAGCCAATATAACGTATATTACTACCCTCTGGAATATGCATTACTGCTGGATAATTTGCAGCTGCTGTCAATATTTTCGGTCCTGAAATGTATAATACTGATCCTTTAGGAAAGGTTTGCTTTTTTGTATTACTAGGATCTTTTATTGTTGGACTAGTAAAAATAAAAGGTTCACCTGAGAGAGTAAAGCTCTCTTGACAGTTTCTATAGGTTTTGCCAGTATTGCAAGGCATATATACCTTATCCAAAGCGTAGAGCCGGAATATACGTTGTTCATTAATTATGCCACTACATTGATGTTGTGGTATTAAATGTCCTGATGGGGCCATTACGACTCTCAGCCCGCTATTGTACTCGTCTTGAGTTATATGGGGAAGGTACTTTGCCTCTTTACTAATCAAATAAACTTTTTTCTTTTCTTGTTTTGCAAGAAACTCTTCATATTTTTTAGTACTCCTAAATCTTGTAGCGCCTATGTCATCCAGCTGATAAAATTCTAAGTAGAGAGGTCTAGATATATTTAATGAAGATAAATCAGTTTTTATATTAGAAGTTACATCAAAGGAGATGCCATCATATTTTTTTCTAATTCACACTCCCACACAGTATTGCAACCAATCCCGCTACCCATACAAATGGTCCTTTCTTTAATGGTAGTAATTACCTCATGGTACTTTTCCTGAATGGAAGAAACATATTGTACAACTGCAGCTATATTAGGGTCAGAATTGAGGTAATTTATGGCATTGCTTTTCACAGTATTTAAATAACCCTTTATCCTTATATAGTCTTCGTATATTGCTTTTTCGGAATTTGAAAAAAATATTTTAGTACGATCAATATTAGATATAGGAATTTGTGCTGCTATTGCTTGCGCTTCCATTGTTCTACTGTATAAGGACTGATGCAATGAAAACACAATATCAGGAACCATAGTAAATACTGACATCCTACCTAAAACTTTGCCTGCAGCAGATAACCCCCTTAAAATCTTAGTAGTAGCACTTACACTTTTTATCGTAAAACTAACCCCTGCACTTATAGGCCTTATGCTCATACTTGCTAGTTTTACACCACTACTTGTTGTCCAATAATAATTTAGTGGATGATGATTACCTTGAGCTATTTCATTTATACTATACCCAAATTGATAAGCAATAGTTGCAAATGTAATACCTTGAACTATGGGGTTACTGATAATCTTAACAAACGTTTGACGTACAGGTTGTGGTACTTTACCAATCAATTTTCCTACTTTACTATTAGAAGAAATACTTACACTCGTCCTAACATCATCCATAGCATCTAGTATACCATTGATACCAAATACTTGCTTTAAAGCATTATTATCATGTCGTCCAAGTGTTGCTGTATCACCTATACTATCAAGCAAGTCATATATAGCCATCATGGAAAAAAACTTTCCACCTTTTGCTCCTTTTATTTTCGCTGAATCAAATTTATCACGATCAAATGCAATTCCTTTCCCATTAAGACTGCTTTCCACATTACTAATATAATCCGCAAAAATTTTTTCACCAAGATCATCAAAATGACTTTTAAACCTGTCGAAAGTATCTTCCCTAACTCCTTTTGCTAATAAATTCTGTTTAATTTCCTTTACAATATCATTGTAATCTTGATTAGTTTGAACATCACCTATGTCTTCAATGTATTTTTTATTCTCTAACAACTGCTTATCATTTGATAGTTGATGTAATTTATTATGAATTTTCTCTCTTTCTGGATCTGTAGTAAAATTTTTAATTATACTATCAAGTTTTACTTTATAACCATCGATGTTTAAATAATGTTCAATACCTTGTCCTTTAATTTCTTCTATTATAGCATACTCTTTATCGCTACTTACTTTTAACTTTATCTCAAGATTTTCCTTATCCAGTATATAACTTTCTATACTCTTAATATTTGCAGCATCATCTATTATTAATTCTTTATCATTACCACTATTGTCTTTGAATTTTACATTCATTTTACCACCATCAATCCTCATTTGAGAAGAATCTATTGTTATAATTTTTGTGTCACGAGCTTCAATACCAAATAACTCCTTAATAAGTCCTTCTTTTTCCTCATCCGTAATCTTTTCTTCATCAAACGAATCTATGCAGGCCATATTCACGCTTCTTTCTCTTCTTGGTTTTTTACTTAGTGGATACTCCGGCGATGAAGGTTCTCTTTTCTTTCCTTTAGAGCAAGCAGGTAACATATGAACTGAACTATGAACTACTCCAACAGGAATAAATCCTTCCTCGGCTGTCCTACTTGTTAAAATAAGTTTATTCGGATTATTAGATCCTTTATCGAAAACAACACCGATAAATTTTACCTCATCACCATCTGTAAGTGTTTTATAGGTAACACCTTCTTTGTACTCTTCATTTATTTGATCATTTGCTTCCCTCAATAAAGCTTGAGCTCCTTTGCCCTGCCTTGATGTCTTAAGTTCCAACCCTATTGGTGTGTACTCCTCAGCATTTCCATCTTGAGCTACAAACTTAATACCATGAACTAGCATGTCAATACGTTCTCCTCCACCAGTTTGAAACTCAGTTAAAACTAATGCTCTAGTTTCTGGTGATTCCTGTAATTTTAGGTCGCTATAATAACTAAACACTCCATTCAATATTCCTTGGAAATGAGCTTCTTTATTAACGAGACTCTTAAAAGGGAATATTCCTTCTCCAATTTTTTCTAACAATTTATTATATTCGTCTATTGATAAAGACTGAGCATCTAATGCTTGATCAAATGTTTCTTTTAACTTACTGGGATAAGGAACTTCTTTGAAAGTACCTTGAAATCTATCAGCTCCGTTGTTGTATTCTTGTAAAGAATTGTATTTTTCAGTCCAAATAGTAAGATATCTTTTAAAATCTGACTTGTATCTAGTATCAAAATTAAGATTTAATTCGACTATTTCCCTATTCCCTATTTCTCTATTTAATCTATCAAGAGGGAGCTCTTCATTCAGCCCGTTCAAAATATCTTTTCTGTTAGCTTCAACAATATTTATCACATAAACCAACTTCTTTGTATTTTCTGGAATGAGCACCATTGTTACAACTGCGTGGCTTGCATCAAGGTTAGTTGATAATGCTTCTCTGCTTCTTTGAGCTGCTAGACGTCCAGGCCCACGAAGATTAGGATGTACCTCGGTAGGTATATTGTTTCCATAGATAAAAATGTATTTTTTGAAACCAGTTTTTAAATCTTCAATTCTATTTAACAGTAGTGATTGCCCCAGTAAAAACCTGCTAAAATAATGATTATCTCCCTTCTCTGGTGTACCAGGAAATGTATGGTAAATACGTTCTATATTATTTTTTATTCGTTTTTTTAGTGCGTTTGTATAAATTTCTTGCGTATCCCAATCATCAGAGGATTTTAGCATATCTTGAAAAAGAGGAATTATTCTTTCCCTACGATTCGATACCCTAACGTCAGAGATAGGAGATGGATTATCAAGATTGACACCAACACATAAAATGTTATCTGCAGTAGTTAAAACTCGCTGAACATTTGGTTGAAACCCTTGTGCATACTTTTCTGCTTGTTGCAAAGCTTTATCTGGAGTAGCATTAGTGCCTGCTCCTGCTTTTAACTCAATAATAATAGGAATAGAATCTAATGCACGATCAGGACCACGAGCTAGCAGGATAATATCTGCATAACCCCTACCTGCAAATTGCTCTGGATAAACTCTAAGATTATACCTATAGTGGAAATTCATGAAAACGCCTACCATAAATCCATGATGTGCTGCTTCACGTGCACTACTATCATAGATTAATGAGTTTTCATATTTAGAATGAACTTCACTAATCTTTCCAAGAACTCTCTCAAGAGATCTTTCAACTATTGCCTCATCAGAGCCATTTAGCTCAGCTATATCAACTTCTGGATTATTCCATATTCCTTTTTCTATTTCATGAAATTCTTTACTAGCAGGGAAATCAAGTATCTCTTTAACTTCCATATTAACAAAAATTCCATCCTTTCCTTTGTAGATCTGTACTAGTCTAGATTTTATTCTGTCTTGAATTTTATTCTCAATGTTTATGATCTCATTCTCAACATTCCGATCTCTAATCTTACTCCTATCTATATTATTTCTTAATATACCCTTCAATTCATCAGCGGTAAACTGATGGCCGCGCTTCCCTTCTGATATGGAAAATAAATCTATATTATTAATAGCATCTTTGGCATTTCCAATTTTACCATTTTTAACAATAGCCACCTTTAAAGTTTTTGAAGTATCAAAACTAAAATAAATCTTTTTAATATTTAACTTTTCTGCAATTTCTGTATCCAGCAAAGTAGAAAAACTACCTAGGAAGAAGTGTGTAAAAAATCCTGCTTTTTCTACAGAGTGTAAATAAGATGGAATCTGATCCACAAATGACTGAAATCTTGTTTCAAAAGATTTAAAATCCTCTTCTTGCTTGCTTGTGCCAACTTCTGTACCTGCTTCCTCTATTAACAACTGTATTAATTCAAAGTCTTGAGGCCTTCCTTTACCCATGACTTTTTTTAAACCTTTTGCAAGCTCTACATCATTATCAACAATACCTCTCTCAAGACCAAAATTATAATGATTTCGGTTACCCGGTGCGCCAACATGAAATAACTGTATTTGAATATCTCCATTACCATATTGAGTTTCAACTTCACCAGAAACACTAATTGTTGCGCTAAGTATTCCACTCATTGCTCTTATTTCAGGTTCACCTCCCCAAGTATTAGGGCTCCTCATGTTTTCCAAGTAACGCTCAAAATCACCTTCAACAAAATCTCTGAACTCATTCCTATGAGAACCTATATAATCAACTACTCGATTGCGAAATACATTTCTTACTAAGTTTGCAAATGTATCATCATAATTCGCAGCACTTAAATTCCGGACCAAACCTCTAATATGATCTAAATTTTGGGTTACAGCTCCTTCATTTCCAAATAAAGCTTTATACCTTTGCCGAAATAAAGCATCGCCGTTCCTGACAGGTATTAAGTAAGCCATAGTAACAGACCAAAATAAGCAACTACCATCTCCTGGAACATTAATTCTTTTAAATCTACTTTCACTTTCGGAATTAGCGTCAGACCTACGATACCGCTTGAATTGAGAAAATTCTTTAGCTTGCTCTATATATTGTATTTTACCCGATGATTCGGTAATTTTTGAATTAACGCCTTCTTTTGTTAGATGATCTGCTGGATATTGTGTCTTAAGCATAGAACCCCCTTCATTATATTATGCTAAACCCACTATATCAAGCTTATTATATAACAATCAGAGATATCAATAATAAAAGCTATTTTTACCCATATGCTGGCTTATGTATATAACATTTGTATTATAATGCAACCTCTTTTTGATAGAAGCTAAAATAGTAATAAGAAACCACAACCTGCTTTATAGAATTGCCTTATAACACCTCTTAATTACCCAACTCTAATTGCTCACATGCTTTACTTAAATTAACCTCAGTTAAGCTAGTAAGCTCTTCAGCTGTAGACTTTCCATATGCTAGAAACTTATTCAGTGAATCAGTATCTCTTTTTTCCAACACAGATCGTATATACCCCGCTTGCCTAGAATCCATAAACTCCTTGATTTGATCAGAATTAGCTTTACTTAATACCGCCCATACTGGTTCCACACACCCCCTATTAATTAGAGGTACTAACAACCTTCCTTGAAACACTGGGCTACTTCTCATTTCTTCATTTAGTAATAAGGCACGATGGCTATCAAACCCTTCCTTTGTCCACATATGCATAAAAAGCCTTATTCCTTCATCTACGCAAGATTTTGAATAGCTTTCTATTTTTCTTATATACTTTAACCAAACACAATAATAATCTCCTGAAACATCACTTGGTTTTAAGCAATCAAACAATCTTTGAAATTGATCAAAGCGAAGTGCACTCTGTAGAGTATTTAAACTACCATAATAACCATTTTCAGCTAAGTCTCTTTTTAGAAGTTCTGGATATTTATCAGGATTTATTTGACTAAAACAAAATTCGAATATTTCAGGATAACTGTTACAACGACTACCTGCTGCATATACTGCTGTCTTCATGAAGATTTCATCCTTTTTCTGTTCACTCATCTCACTTTCAGGTAATGATTTTATTTTATTCCAGAAGAATTCCACTGCCTGTTCCTGCTTAAAACTCATAGCACATTTAAGCCCGTACTCATATGGATGACAGCCATCTAAATTTAATTTAGAGATATAACCGCTTATAAAATGTGACCAAAACTGCGCTAAAAGACCCGACCCGCAACACCTAACTAAGTGCTCATACTCCAATAGACTACTCTTACCTTGAGCCGATAATTCCTCTTTTCTTTCCTCAAATAAAGCAATAATATCTTCTTCTAGACAGTACCGACAGGCAATAGCATACTTATCAAAGAGATTACCTGAATCTGGCGCAATTAACTTTTTGCCTACCACTTGCCTATCAAGCTTAACTCCATGTAAATTGTCTACTTTTTTCCAACAATCCTCACTAGACAATACCTGTGCAAGAAAATTACGTCCTTTCTTGCCACTTTTTTGGTGTAGACGCCAATTTGCATAGCACCAGCGTTCAATTTGAAAAAGCTTAGATGCTCTATAAGGATCATCCTCTTTAATAGACGAGAATAAAACTTTTGGAATATCTGAACGCAGCATGATCACCTCTCTATGAATGGAAAAAAATGGAAACTGTTACGTCTAACATACACTATAGTAACTTGATACCATTTCGAGCAAGATATCCCTTTTGTAAGTTTTGTCAATCCTCAATTTGAAAATTTTTTTTAGACTTGAATAACTTTTGATACAAGCCTCTTAAATATACTCGATACATAATGTTTTATTTGTTTTAAATTCTGTTTTTATAAGTTTATCTTAATACTTATTGTTAAATGAACTAATATTAATTTAATATTATATATCGCTAATAAATTAAGTAATATAACCATTTCCAATGGTCAAAACCAAGGGTGGTGAGAAGTATTTTTTTTGGAATCGTGTGGTCTACCATGCGTACCATACGAACTTTTTGATATAATAATTTAACTATACGCTAAAACTAGCCATATTAGCCCATTTCATCCACACTTATATACGAACTAATTTGCCTAACTTTGTTGCAAACAATTTCACGTTTTTATTTTTGAAATACCGTTTTTATATAAAAAGTTCTCACAAAGGTAGGTACTATTTTTGAAGAAAGTAAATAATCAAATTTTTTGTGACGCTGATTGATATAGTATCTGCGAGAATGCTTTTTAGTATTTGACTTTACAAAAGCTACATACTATAGCTAGTATTTATTCTCTTACCATATTAGAGTGGGTATGCAAATACTAAGGGCTATATAGGCTTCAATAGTAGTTGATGCTATCTAATATGTTTAAGATAAACTAAAAGGGTTACAGATGTGTCCTGATTAGGAAATTTTATATAGTACTGTTTTGGTTGGTTTATGAGGTAATAGTATGAAAAATACACATAATAGAGGCAGTAGACTTCCTTTTATAGCTGGTACTCTTGCTACTCTTACGTTACTTGCGTCTGGGGTTTTTGCTATAGCTCCCTATGTTGAATTTTTATCTCCATTTGCAGTTTTAGGTGTGTCTCTCCCCATTACTTTAATTATATCTGTGCTTTCTATAGCAGTAATTGCATTTACGTACAAAATAATTAGTAAAAATAAAAAACCAAATGAAATTTCAAGGCAAACTAATAATCCTACAACAAAAGATGGGATGGAAAAGCGAATCAAAAACCTAGAAGAATCTAATATTCTACTCAATGAAAAGTTAGAAGTGCTTGCCAGTACTGCAACAACAAGTCAAACGGAAGAAAAGTTGTACATGGAATTTTATGAAAAAGGTAAAGCAAGGGGAAATAAACCATTTGATGATTTTATTTTTGAACAACATCAAAAAGAAGAGTTAGTTAATATTTGCAATTTAATAGAAGAGAATATTGATAAAATATCCTTAGAAAAATCAGGTGATGCTGAAGAAAAAAGAGGAATAGAAGGAGTGCGATGCATTTTTTACGGTCCACCAGGAACTGGTAAGAGTACAATTGTTGAGGCAATTGCGGATAAATTTAAATCTCTAACTACATTTATAAAAGTTCCTGGATCTGATTTACTTAAACAATCAAGTGTAAATAAGGTTTTTGATAAAGCAGAAGAAAACGCTCCTTGTATAGTTCTCATAGATGAAGTTGACAGTATTGGCAGAAAGCGTACTGATAATAATCAAACGTCTTTAACTGATCTTTTCAATAGGTTAGATAAAGCTAGGAAAGATGTGACAGTACTTGCTACAACTAATGCCTGTATGAGAGATTTAGATCAAGCGCTTATTAGGGGAGAGCGGCTGAACAAAAAAATTGAGTTCCATGAACTAAAAGGAGACACACTTAGGAAAGTACTGAAAGCGGGTCTAAAGAAAGAATTACAAGGTAAAAATTTTGATTCATATATTGAAAACGTTCTAAAAAATACTGCTAGTATTACTTTTTCAGCAGCAAACTTGAATGATTTTATAAACTATGCAGTTGAACAGGTAAAAAGTAGTAAAAAGCCTAATGTTCATACTATGATCAAAAATTTTTGTGATAATTGTGATATTCCATCTACAAAGCCAACTAATACAAAACAAAAATTGAAAGTTGCAACAGACGTACAAAATCAGGAGAATGATAGTGGTTATTTGAGTGGTACAAATACTCCAAGTCCTTTGAAAGGACAATCTTTAATTGCCCCTGTTATTATTAACAAGTTGGAAGAATGCAGAAAATCACTTAGTCTGGTAGACAAGAATTAGCTGGCAGAAGAATTGAGGTAGTCATATCAAGTTTGAATGGTAATAGAAAAAGAGTGCTTTTTGTTTATAACTTGATGTTTAAGCAAACTTATCTATTTGCCTTTTTGGTTTGAGTTTGTTTTGTGATAAATTTGGCCATTTTATACTGGTACTAATATAAAAATATCTATTACGTTAAAGGTTTATGTAAACATCTGAACTTACTACAGAAGCTCAAACATTGCAAAATAGTAAAAATATTATGTTGAAATTAGCTTGACCAATATTATATATTGTGCATAACATATTATCTATTTAGGCTAGTAGGAGGTGTGGTATGATTGTTAATGAATGTATTACTGGGCAAGATAAAAAAGCATATGAGCAAAAGCTAGGAGAAGATTTAAGCACTGACAAAATATTAGATGAAGAGTATCAATTGATAAAAAAACATCTTTTTTCATCGCTTAATTCTCGTCTTTTAATGGATAGTAAACTTTCGTTTGAGGGTATAGTATGTACATGGATTGCTAGTACACCTAATTTAACAGGAAGTCAAAAGGAGTTAAATAGAGAATTACTAAATATTCTTAAAAGTTTAGATCCATGTCATTATGATCAAAAAGAAGATAGACATTGTGAGTACTATATTGAAAAACTTAAAAATTTCCTACAAAGCAATAAGAATAATCAAGACCTCAAAACTGTTCTTAACCTTAAAAGAGGAGAATCTGGATTAACAGTATTGCACCTAGTATCTTCTGTAGGTAAGGTAACTGAAGAATATAATGAAGCTGTAGATTTACTCTTAGAGGCAGGTGCTAATCCTGATATACAGAATGATAAAGGAAGGACTCCCCTGCATTATACTGATGTTCTTGCTAGTGCAGCTTCTCTTTTAAAAGGAAAGGCCAATCCTAATATACAAGATCACAGAGGAGAAACACCCTTACATCATGCCGCTAGTATTGGTCATGCTGACTATGTTAATTTACTTATAGAGAAAAAAGCTAATTCTAACATACAGGATAAAAAAGGAGCAACCCCACTGCAGATCGCAATTGATAATCATCACTACTATATTGAGGAATGCTTTCTCACTAATAACCAAAAGAATTTGAGTGCAGAATTATACCGTATGCTTGATGAATGTTTTGGTGCATATGAGGATCATTCAGGTTATGCTGCTAACTTCATTAAAAATCTAAAAGGGTTTCTAGGTAAACACAAGAATAGCGGAGACCTGAAGGTGATTTTGAGTATTCGAGACGGAGATGGTAATTCGAAAATACTTAATTATGCTCGGAACATTGATAAGGAAGTAGTAGATTTATTTCTATCAGTAGACGCAGGTAGTTTTTGCAAGAAAGAAGATTCTCTCTTGGATTGTCGTGGATCTTTTTATAATGTGGGAGAAAAGTATTGTGTAAAATCAACTTTATGGAATACACCAAATCAGGTAGAGCTGAATAAATTTTTAAGTAAGATATCTGAAGTTCAAGATATGTATAAACTAGAAGAAGTCGTAAATAAAGCTATAAGCTCCGGAGTAAGGATTGGTTTTTCTGAGCGTTCTTCTCAAGGTAAAAAAGCATATAATTTTGTAGATCACGTAATAGAAAAAATCAGTAAATTAGAGAAAAATCCTAAAGTTGCCAGCAACATAATATGTAAGTTGTTATCAAGAGGAGCAGTGTTTAACAGTAAAATTGGTATTGGTGTAATTGATGCACTGGAATCAGAATTTAATGATCATAAAGCTAATATGGTAAAAGCTCATGAAAATTATATTAGTAATGCTCATAAGTTTATTGAATTGGCGAAAAGTACCACCAATGGTGAGTTGCATGATGTAATACCAACTCTCATTATTAATGAACCAAATAAGAAGCATTGCAGAGTTGTTTAACCGTGGAAGGGGAAAGAGAGGTAATAAAATTACACAAAGCGCTCTCAAGCAGAACAATTGTATCGTAGATTTTATTGCGCAAAATGTTCTGTTTTATATATAACCAAAACCTCTCAACAGGATTGAGGTCAGGTGAGTATGGTGGTAGGTATATAATTTCGATATTTTTAGGTATCTTTAAACTTTTTGACTTATGCCAACTAGCGCAATCCATCACGAGAAAAGCCTTTCGTATTCCTAAATATTGCGACATCTGTTCAAGGAATATATTTATACAAGCAGTGTTGACGTTTGGTGCAAATAAGCTAAAATTCTCTCCATTTCTGGGATTAACTGCACTATAGAGATAAAAATTTTCCCTACCTAATTTTACCTTAACCTGTGTCCTACTGCCTTTTTTAAACCACCCATGTCCAACTTTTGAATGTGTACCAAACCGTGATTCATCGAAGAAAAATAGCTCTTTTTCAGAATGCATGACAATAGTTTCATTGAGGTTTTTTTTTAAACTCCTCTTGCTTATTTTTATCCTGTCCACTATGAACTGGTCTTGGTGTGATATATGAGAATTTCATTCTTTGCATATTACGATGTATTGTGGATTTGCTGATATTCAAACCAAATCTTTCTTGGATTCTTATTCTCATTTCTCTAATAGTAATATTGGGGTTTTCCTCCATCCACACCTCAATTTGTTCAAGTTGACTTTGGTTCAATATAGTTTTTCTACGGCGTTGAGGTGGAGAAAATAATTTTTCTTCTCTTCCAAATTTTATGTGCTTTATCCATGTAGTAATTGCCTTTCTCGAAATGCAACATATTTTTGCTACAGCTGTTATACTGTGCTTTTTTGCTGCAATTACAGCATTTAGTTTTTTTGCAACATACGCATTATTTCTTACTTTCTTCAGCATCTCTTTTGCTGATTCCACCACTTTTTCATCCAATAATTTTGATCTTAATGCCATCTAAACCTCGCTATTTTACTTACTCCAGTATGGCTTTTTTTCCATTATTGTCTATTCGTTGCTTGTATAGCGGGAATTGGTATAAAAAGGTACCTTATCCACTGTACCAGTGAACACTTCTTCCCCCTTTAAACGGCACTTTTGATCAAAATATATTATTTTCATCTTTTCCTCCTCTGAATAGCCAATACTAACCCTTAAATATTTTACTATGGTTTCCAAGTTATCCATTACAGGTCCTTTCTTTAACTCTTCTCTTGGTACTCTCTTTGCAGCTTCCTTTAGACATAAAATTACTGCTACTGTAGAGTCAGTTATCCCTTCTATAGTTTTCAAGTCATCTATTTCCTGACCTGAAATTCCTCCTATTCCAAAATTATCCATTAGCTTTCTAGCAATAACTCGAGCTTCTTCCCTGTCATGCACTGCACTTAGAAACGTTTCTATTACTTCACGATCAAGTAAAGCTTTACCGTTGCTTTCTAAGAGCCTGTTCATAATCTTTTGAGGAGCAAGGCAGTAAAAGCTAGAACGACCATTTGTAGTCTAGTATTGAGTTTACGCTCGCAATTTTTCCATAACCGTCTACACTTTTCCAGCCAAGCAAAAGAACGCTCTACAACCCACCTTTTTGGCAATACAACAAAGGTATGTAATTCACTTCGTTTTATTACTTCAACGGTTGCACCAATAGTCGTTTTTATTTGAGTTGCAAAATTTTCTCCTGTATAACCTGCATCAACTAGTATATTTTGAACTTCGGAAAGATTTTTTCTTGCGTTACAAATCATCTCTACAGCAGCAGTACGATCTCCGATATTAGCTGTAGTAATATAAATTGCATGTGGCAAACCTTGCGTATCTACTGCAATATGACGCTTTATTCCTGAAATTTTCTTGCCGGCATCATAACCTTTTTCTTCAGCAATATCGGTGTTTTTTACACTTTGAGCATCAATGATGCAGAAGCTTGTTTTTGTATTCCGACCACTGTTGAAACGAACCTCTCCAACTAATTTTTTTTAAGACAATTTCTAGAACACTTTCTCTATCTTCATTCGGTTTTTTACTCCATCTCTTGAAGTAATCGTAACAATTGCGCCATTTTGGAAACTCTTTTGGTAGCATTCGCCACTGACAGCCACTTTTTAGCACATAAAGTACACCGCAAAATAACTCATATAAATCCAGTTTTCTTGGTTTTGTTTTTTTTCTACAGGATTCTAGATCTGGTAATATAATCTCAAATCTTTCCCGACTTATATCACTTGGGTATACACTCCTCATATATCCTAACTTATATACATTATCTCTTAGTTTATTCCTTTCTTGAGATCATGTACAGGTTCTAATGCTCTGAATTCTATTTCTTCTCTACGATCTTTCTTATTGTTCATAAAAATTACCCTTCACTAATAACAAAATGTTTTTATATATTTACTGCTGTTTTTTTATCAGCATTGGCATAAGGCCATAGCTTTTGAGTGAAGTCAAATCAATTTTTAAATCTTTTTTACTTATTTTTTCATCAAAAAATAAAAATATTAATAGATACTGATTTTTTTATTTTAAATTTGTTGAATTTCGTCTAAAGAGATGCCTACTGTTTTTAAAATAATATTGATAGAAATTCCTTCCTTAACTAAATTCTTTGCAATTTTCATCTTCTCTACTTTCTTCACTTTCTCTTTGCAAATTTGTATGCTTTCAAACAGAGATTTTATTAGTACATGACGTAGTTCTTGGCTTTTAATCTTTTTGTATTCTTCTATTAACCTTGATAGCTCTGCTTCACTATTCTCATTTTCTCTTGTTTCTGGAAGCAGATCTGTAATATTAATTAATAGTACCTTTGCTATTTCACCTAACATTTCAAGTGAAACAGCAGCTCGTCCTTGTTCATATTCATATATTCTTTGATTTATTATGCCCACTTTACTTGCTAAATCTTCCTGAGTGTATCCTCTTCTCAACCTCCATTCTTTTATTCTTTGACCTACTTTATACGGAATAGAAATTTTTTTCTCATCATTATCATATTCATCAATAGATAAACTGGTCGTTTGAGAGATAACATGAGCAGAAACTCCTTCCTTAACTAAACCCTTTGCCACTTCTACTTTTACTGCCTTTCCACTTTCTTCCTCACTAATACGGATGAATTTAGTTAATAAATAAAACGTTTCACGTAATTCTTGGTCCTTAATCTCTTTATGTCTTCTTACTAGATTTAATATCTCTTCTTCCTCATACCTTTCCTCATTTGATACTTCTTGTCCGCAAGCTAGGTCTCTAGCAGTTGTTGATAATGCTTCTGCTAATTCATATAACTTCTTAATTGAAATTCTGCGTGTTCCTTTTTCATATTGCAGTATTACCTGATATGTTGTTCCAATTTTTTTTGCTAAATCTTTTTGAGTATATCCCTTTGCTAATCTACGATTTCTTACTTCCTGTCCTATTACTTTGTAATCTAAAAAATTAGAGCATTTATTCTCTTCTTTCACATTTTATACTCCATAACCAGAAGAGCTGTTATGTATACTTAATTGGGAGCCTCTTTGATAAACTGAACTCATCTCCTTTCAAACAATTTTTCTATATCACTTAGTTTCATTTCTATATACGTTGGTCTTCCGTGATTGCATTGCCCAGCATAAGGTGTTTCCTCCATTTGTCTCATCAACTCATTCATCTCCTCCAACTTCATTTCCCTTCCAGCTCTAATTGACCCATGACACGCAATGGTAGCTAGTATCTTGTTCACTTTTTCTTCTATAGGTAGAGTATCTCCTATCTCCATTAATCTATCAACTATATTCATCACCATCTCTTTCACATTTATTGTTCCTAAAATTGCAGGTATTTCTTTCACCCTTACTTTACCTTCTGATTCTATTTCAATACCAAAACCCATTTCGAAAAGCTTATCTTTATACATTTCAACCATCTCCATTCCTGCTTGGTTTTTAATCTCGACTATTTCAGGAAGAAGAAGCTTTTGCCTTTTTATGCTTGATTTTTGTTTTAAGCACTCATAGATCAACCTCTCATGAGCTGCGTGCTGGTCTACTGTAATTAATTTGCCTTTAGCCTCAGCAATAATGTAAGTATTGTAGACCTGACAGCGTGCATATCCTAGAGGGTGATCTTCTATCAAATCAATTTGCTTCCTTTCTAGAACCATAGTTTCCTTTTTTAGTGGAGATTCTCCATATTTAAACGTTTCTGGTAAGCTTTGCCTTCTTTCATCTGGTGCATTGAATTCTTTCATTAGACGATTTTCTAAAAGACTTGGCCTCTTTTCATAAAACTCTTTTTGATTTTTTTTCTCTTTACTATTAACCGGCTCTTGGCTATCAAACTCCTCAATATTTTGAGACTCAACATCACTTGCTGCAAACCTAGTCGATAATGCTTTTATTATTCCTCTTCTCACTATTTCATATACTAGCCTCTTGTTCTGAAACCTTACCTCTGATTTATTTGGATGCACATTTACATCTACTTGATCGTATGGTATCTCTAAGTGCAGCACTGCAAAAGGATACTTCCCACTTGGAATAAAGTCCTGATACGCATATCTAATTGCACCAATAAGTAGATTGTCTTTTATTGGCCTTCCATTAACAAACGTATAGATCTGAGTTGAATTACCACGACTAATAGTTGGTTTACAGATGTGTCCCGTAAGTTTGATTCCTTCTTCTTCCTCTTTAACTTCCAGCGAATTGCTCTGAAATTCTTCTTCTGTTTCACATAATCTGTTAAAGAATGAAGTTTGTTTAGCATATTTTAAGAGCTTTTTATTACCGGAAGTGAGAGTAAACCCAATACTATAGTTAATCATTGCTAAGTTATTTACAATGTCAACAATGCTTTGTGTTTCTGCCCTCTCGGTTTTTAGAAATTTTAATCTATTTGGTGTGGCAAAAAATAAGTCACGAATTTCAATATATGTACCTTGCAACAAAGAACAAGGCATAAGCTCCCCTATTTTTTCTCCGCCTTCATACCTTATAGACCATGCTTCCTTTGCTCCACTTGCCTTAGATGATAATTTCATTCTACTTACTGCTGCAATTGAAGGTAGAGCCTCTCCTCTAAAGCCAAGATGTCTGATTTCTATTAATTCACTATCGCTTAATTTTGAAGTAGCGTGGCGCATAAATGCAAGTTCCAAATCTTCCTTTTCTATTCCATTTCCATCATCTATCACAGTAATGAGGTTACGCCCACCACTTTCTATTGTGATCTCTATTTCTCTACTTCCAGCATCTATTGCATTTTCCACTAATTCCTTTACTACACTTGCTGGCCTTTCGATTACTTCTCCCGCTGCTATACGATTTATAGTTTTTGTGTCTAAAAGAATTATTGCCATATTTCCAACTCTCAGTCTGATGAAGATATAGCTTTAATGTTAATAAAAATCAATCTCTATTAGGCATCTTCACTAATTTCAAAACAGAAATAATTGTAAAAAACCCAGGACGAAATTTTATGGCAAGCCCTCCTGTAGTTTAATTTTAGTTGAATATTTCTTCACAATTGTGTATGATTATCAATGCTTTTTATCTTACTTTCTCATGGCTCTTTCGAAGTTTCTCGATCCAAAATTAGATTTAACATTTAAGAAAATCTTCGGTACTGAAAAAAATAAGAATATCCTTATCCACTTTTTGAATGATATTTTAGGGTTTACTGAAATAAATACTATACAAGAAGTCGAATTCCTTAGCACCATTATGGACCCTGAAATTGCTTCTGATAAGCAGAGTATTGTTGATGTCCTGTGCAGGGATTCTACTGGGGCAAGGTACGTGATTGAGATGCAACTCGCTCGTGATAAAGGATTTGAAAAACGCGCTCAACTTTATGCTGCTAAGGCTTATTCAAGACAGGCTGATAAAGGCGGTAAGTATATTGATTTAAAGAAGGTTTTCTTTATTGCTATTTCCAATTGTAATTTATTTCCTGATAAGCTTGATTATATATCTAGCCATACCATAAGAGATGAAAAAACTAACGAGCATGATTTAAAAGATTTTCAATTTATCTTCATTGAGTTGCCAAAGTTTCCTAAGAGCAGAGAAGAGCAGCTAGAAAATGTAGTAGATCGTTGGCTATTTTTCTTCAAATACGCAGAAGAGACAACTGATGAAGATTTAAGAAAAATAGCAGAAAAGTCACCGATAATAAAGTTAGCATATGATGAGTTAGATAAGTTTCATTGGAATGAGAAAGATCTTGTAGCTTATGAAGAAAGGGTAATGGATTTACAAAAAGAAGCTGCTATCTTAGAACAAAAACTCGACGATGCTAAACATGAAGGAATCCAAATTGGAGAAGAGAAGGGCAGGAAAGAAGGCATCCAAATCGGCCATGAAAAAGGTAGACAGGAAGGCAAGGCAGAGGGCGAAAAACAAGCTAAAATAGCTGTGGCCAAAAACCTACTTAAAGCTGGTGTCTCTACTGATATCATATCACAAACTACAGGTCTCTCTCATTCTGAAATTTTACAACTCAGGGAAAAAATATAATATTCCTACTTATTCACTTCAACATTTATGAAAACCTTCTCTAAGTTCGACATATCACCTAATTAAGAATCTAGTGAACTATCTAAAATGGCTATGAAGATTGCACACAGAATTATATAAATTACTATCATAACGTTACCCAAACTTCTATATCAAAGCTACGTGCTGTAAGTTCAATAATGTCTACTTCATCCATTTTAGTATTAAGACTATCAAACTTGTTACTGGTTGTTTCCCTAATTATTTTAGCTACCCTCACTTTAAATTTTCCACTACTTGGCATATTACCCCTTACATTATAACCTACCTATTAAGATTACCTCCAAGCTTGGTTACTCCTACATCAGAAAGACAAGTTGATACTTTTGAATGTCTGTGAACTGAAGCATTACTTAAATAACTTTGAGGCTCTAAACTCATTTGCTGTTTTTTAGCACCACCAACTTCTAATGTGCCATTTTCATTGTGTAACATCTGTTGAATTGGTTGATTTAGCACAACATTTAGCCTGCTATTAAATTGAATCATAAACTTGTCAAACTTCTTCGGACTTAATTTACCAGCTTCTCCGCCAGTACATGCTTTCTTTATGTATGATTTTAAAATCCCTGAAATCTCATCAAATTTACCACTCATGATTTTTCCTGTAACTTCTTTCTGTATTTCCCAAAAATCAATATTCAACCGGTGCATTGATACACCACTTTTTAATCCAGCTTGCTCTACTACTTTCTCAAATTTCTCTGTAATATTCAATGCATAGCCCTGAGCTTCCAGCAATGATACGTTCTGATCTGATGTAAAAATATATTTTTGACCCGTAACCTTTCTAACAAGCACATCAAGTAACATTATCGTACCATTTACATCTATTTGCGCATCAACTTGTGAGATTGAATCCTTAGTGCTCAATATTCCCACAGATTTAGAACTTAACAATCCACCTATAGAGCTTTTTGCCCAACCGAATAAATCATTTATCCATGAAGATGGTCTTGTGCCACTACTTGCTGCTATCTCAGGTTGATTACCTAAATCTTCAGTAAGAAGTTTACGTGATAAATGATTTTTATCGGTAATATTGACATCAACATAGAGATCAGAATTTAAACTCATTTTACTTTCTAATTCTTGTATATCACGTCTCTTGCGAATAGATCCAAAATCTTCAACCTTCCACATACCTTGTTTATCATTACCACATGAACCAGGAAGATTATCTTTTTTCGATGGAACCCAGGTATATACTGCCCTCCTCTGGTTTGAATAACTCAAAGAAGCACTATCAGAACCAGCGTATAAGTATTCATTAAAATTAACATTCGTGATGCAAACATAATCGCCATGGGGTTGAATCTTCCACATACCTTGCTTATCGTTACCGCATGAACCAGGAGGATTATCTTTTTTCGATGGAACCCAGGTATATACTGCCCTCCTCTGGTTTGAATAACTCAAAGAAGCACTATCAGAACCAGCGTATAAGTATTCATTAAAATTAACATTCGTGATGCAAACATAATCGCCATGGAGTTGAATCTTCCACATACCTTGCTTATCGTTACCGCATGAACCAGGAGGATTATCTTTTTTCGATGGAACCCAGGTATATACTGCCCTCCTCTGGTTTGAATAACTCAAAGAAGCACTATCAGAACCAGCGTACAAGTATTCATTAAAATTAACATTCGTAATACATACTTTTAACGCAAACACCACATTCTTCACTGACTTCGGTAACTTATTCTTCAATTTTTCAAAGTCAGGTGGCACATTATTGTTTGTTTTCTCCATAACTCCCTTTATACAATGGGCTAAATTAAGCGCTGTATTATCATTAAAGTCACTTGCTTCAATAGTAGCACCCTTACTTAACAGAAAATCAATTATATCTACCTTTCCAAATTGATCAGCTATGCATAGAGGTATCCCACCTTTCTTACTTTTAGCTCTAATGTTAGCACCTTTTTCGCAGAGGAACTTTACTTCATCCAAGTTACCATACTTAACAGCATAATGTAAAGGAGTCCAATCATCATGATCCTTAGCTTCAATATTAGCACCTTTTTTGCAAAGAAGTTTAACCATATCCAATTTACCCTTTGCAGCTTCATGTAAAGGAGTTTTACCATATACATCCTTAGCTTCAATGTTAGCATCCTTATTCAAGAGAAATTCAACTATTTCAGTCCTATTGTAATAGACGGCAACGTGTAAAGGAGCATATTCATACTTTCCATCCCTAACATTAATATCGTTATTACTTTCTTTTAAAAGTAGTTCAAACATCTCCTGCACTATGCCCACATTACCGTTGTAGGCAGCATAATGGAGAGGTTTCCAAGATTTTGGCCAATCTTTATCGCTATTCTTAATATCCTTACCACTACCCTTAAGAAAAAGATTAATGAAGTCTAAAGGCATTTTACCATTCTTGTTTTTAGCTTTAATGTTAGCACCTTTTGTGTAGAGAAGGTTAACTATATCTAACTTACTACATTTAGCAGCATAATGTAAAGGAGTGCAACCATGATTGTCTTTAACTTCAGTGTTATTACCTTTACTTAACAAAAGTTCAATATTATATAGACAACCTTCCATAATAAGCGAGAAATAATCTTCCTCTTGTGTAGCAAGTTTTCTTCGAGATAAAGAAGAAGACAGAAGACACATTGAGCTATGATCTAACTGAAAAGCATAAAACTCACTGCGTGTTTCAATTAACAATTTAGGCTCATTAGCACCTTTGTGAAACACTGCCCAAAACAGTCTTGCCTCCTCGCTATCTATTAAGGATTTTATATTATTCGGTTGTTTTTTATAACGCTCTAACTGACTTTCAGCTTCCTTAGCTTTGGTTGTTAATTCTTCTCCCTCAGGTACTATGCCTCCAGTTTTATCAAATTTTAATTCTATACCAGTAAATATTTCCCCTCCAACCACCCCGATATCAATACGCTTCCCACCACCAGTTTGAACCTCTGAAATAACACCTACAAGCTTTTTACTACTAGTAGACTCTTGATAATACATAAGTAAACCATGTAGCATGGCTTGAAAATCTACTTCACTATCAATTAACTCCTTGAAGGGTAATAAAACTTGACTAACTTCTTTAAATAACCCTATACGGTGCTCTGCATCAGATTGTGCACCATCTACTTTCTTATTTACTACCTTATTTAGTAGGCCATTCAACTTATTTACATCAACATCCAATTTGACACATTTTTCGTCAAAGCTCTGAGTCTTTTTTTCATTATAGTCATCTAAATTTCTGTAAGAATTCACTTGAACTTTCCTACACCAGTTCTCAAATTCACCTATATTTGCTTTCTTTGTTTTTAGTAATAAATTAACTTCTTTTATTTTTAAATTTCTACTATTCTGAATCGACTCATCCATATTAAGCTTTATATTAGCTTCTTCATCTTTTTCAATTATCCCATCTATATTAATTTTCTTATTTCTTGAATCACCTCTAATCACATTAAGTAATACCAACTGATCTTTACCTGAATTTAAAAATCCAAATGATGTGATATCATTAGAAACACCCTTATCATGTTGGAAAATATACTTATTCCATATTCCCTTTTCTGCTTTAGCTGGCATTAATTCCCCTAATAGTATCTTACTAGTATACATATAGTAATTGTCAGATAAATTTGGTATGGTATAATAAAGATACTTTAATTGTTCATATATAATACCTTTATCATCAGATTCTAATAGTAACTGTAAAAAAGGGCTGAGATGTTGACTATCTCTAGCTGTTGTATCTATTTCAATTCTATCATGAGACAAATCAAAGTTAAGCACTGCGTAGATAACATTATTATTATTTGTGATCATCCTCCGTGGACCATACTTAAATGCCTCGGCGTATTTTTTTGCTTGCTCAAAAGGATCACCTTGAATAGCTAAACCTTTACCAGCTTTAAGTTCTACTATTATAGGAATAACATTATTTAACCGCTCTTGTGATCGAACTAATACAACAATATCACTATAGCCTTCACCTAAAGATAATTCAGGATAAAGCTTAAGATTGTATCGATACTTAAATAACATCACAAAGAAACCAGACAATAACCCGTGATAATCAGACTCGCGGTCAAAATTTCCATTTTTCTTAATTATGTAATCTTGAACTAGTGAATCAAAATAATCAAATACTTCTTTAATACCACTCGAAACTTTATCTACATCAAGAAGAAAGCATTTGGAAATTAACTCTTCTAAATTTTTCTTCTCTGTTCTTTCCTTTAAAACAAATAATTCACCCTTTTTAGGAGTAGATTGCTGTAACTTAGGGAATAAGTCATCATTACATTTATCATGTACTACTATACCCTTATCTTCATGCTTTATCTGAATAGAGTGCGATGCTTCCTCAGTATCATAGCTGCTTAATTTAGATTTTATATACCCTATCTCATCTGGAGTAAATACTATAGAATTCTTTTCATAAACTACAATAAACAGTAACTTATCTTTCTTATTTTGTTCCTTTGTTAAAATGGCAAATTTAACCCCATTAACATAAGATTTATTATTTTTTTTATACTTTTCAACACGAAAAAATACTTGCTTAACTCCTAAACTTTCCCCCAATTCAGTATCTGGCAAAGCTAAAAACCCACCTAATACAAATAAAGGAAAAAACCCTTCTTTATTTACAGAACGCTTATTATCAGGGAGCTGCTCAATAAATGATTGTAATTTATCCCTAAAAGTTAGAGTATCACCTTCTATCAACATTCTGATTAATTCATAGTTATCCATATTGATTACCTACTAATACCTTCTTTTAACTATTTAACAATAAAGTGCTCACTTAATGTATATGTTCTTTGCTACTTTGTCCTGCAGATATGCTATCCACTTCTATACTAGTGTTTTGGACTTGTGTGTTTTGAATATTGCGATCAAGTACTTCAATTAATTTTGGCAAAGTCTTTTCAATTTCATCATGCACTACCCAATCGCGATTAATTTTATCTAAGCTAGCATCATCAGTGGATACGTAGCTGTTAAGTGCGCTATCTAAGTTAGAGATAAAGCTATCAATATCTTTTAACACTACTTCATTATTGTTAGCGTAGTGAAGTAAAAATTCTTTTAATAACTCTCGATTACCATTAGCGTAAAGTAAATTGCAAATAACCTCGCCTTTTCCAGATGAGAATACATATCGGCATTGATCATTATTATGAGTTTGCCACAACTCTTTAAACCCTTCTTTATAACCATTTTTTGCAAATTCCCGTAATAAATAACTACGATTATCACAATCAAGTGAAGGCAATTCTTTCCAAAATCTTTCTTTTCCTAATTCGATAATATTATGTAGAAATTTTATACGCGATTCACTCAACTTCTGACTAATAATTGACAATAGAGTACTATAATCCCCTATAGAATAAAACTTAGCTTGTATTGGAAATAAATGACAAGCTATATCAAAGTAACCTTCTCTTATTAGTATATAGAGAACATCGCACTGTTTAATAAACCTTTCTAAATGGTATTTATTGTCCATTACCTTCTGCAGGCAAAAAATTGTTGTTTCTACATCATTAGTTCCACTCATAGAATACAAAGCAGCTTCTATCAATAAATTTAGCTTAACCTCTTCTGATGTATTTTGCTCTTCTAATCGTTTATAGAAAAAAGCAACAGCTTCACGTTCACAATCATGATAAGCTACTTTAAACCCATAAATATCAGGGTGAGTATCATAATATTCAGCATATTCCTCTTTTATCCGTTCTAGTTTATTAGTAATAAAATGACCCCAAAACTTCTCCAATTCTCTAGATCTTTCTTCTAATACATCATCTTCAGATAAATTATGCACTTCTTCTGCTTGCTTTTTGTATAGTGTAAATAAATTACGAACTAATTGTTCATCTAAACAGTTCAAACAAGCTAATGTATAGCATTCACCAACATATGGGTGATTATCATAGCTATTTTTTGAGGAGATATCTATTAACTCTTGAACGAAAAAACGCCTATCTAACCTTTTTCCATAAACATTGTCATCAACCCAACAATCACCTTTAGAGAAAATATCTGAAACCATATCATAGTTTACATAATAGATTATCCTGCTATTACTACTAATGTATCTTCTTAATTGCTTTGCTTTAGATTCTTTAAAAGGATCATCATGCTTTATCACTCTCCTTAAAATTTCTTTACAGTAATGCGAATCGTCTGATTTAATTAAACTTTCTTGTTCCATTATAATTACCCATTAAAAAATACACTATATTTGAAGCTCTACTACTGTAATAAGGACCATCTTACTAATAAACAAAATAAAACTTCTGGAATATCTCCATGGTCTATAATTACCTCTCTTACAATGAATGAAAAAATACTTTGACCATTAACTCCCTCAAGTACCATAATGAATTAGCCTCTAAGGACATTTTAAGTATATTATTCCACCTTTAAAACTTGTCAATCATTATTGTAGAAAAATTTTCTAATCCAAAGTAGTTTTAGGCAAAAGGCTCAATACATGACCTCTTGTTTGTTTTAAATTTTATTTTTGTCATATGCTTGTTAATTCTTACGCAAGCAAATTACTATTAATTTAGCAAAATATATTATTAAGATCTCAAGCAAAATAACCATTTTCAGCGCTCAAAACCAAGGGTGGTGAGAAGTATTTTTTTTGGAATCGTGTGGTCTACCATGCGTACCATACGAACTTTTTGATATAATAATTTAACTATACGCTAAAACTAGCCATATTAGCCCATTTCATCCACACTTATATACGAACTAATTTGCCTAACTTTGTTGCAAACAATTTCACGTTTTTATTTTTGAAATACCGTTTTTATATAAAAAGTTCTCACAAAGGTAGGTACTATTTTTGAAGAAAGTAAATAATCAAATTTTTTGTGACGCTGATTGATATAGTATCTGCGAGAATGCTTTTTAGTATTTGACTTTACAAAAGCTACATACTATAGCTAGTATTTATTCTCTTACCATATTAGAGTGGGTATGCAAATACTAAGGGCTATATAGGCTTCAATAGTAGTTGATGCTATCTAATATGTTTAAGATAAACTAAAAGGGTTACAGATGTGTCCTGATTAGGAAATTTTATATAGTACTGTTTTGGTTGGTTTATGAGGTAATAGTATGAAAAATACACATAATAGAGGCAGTAGACTTCCTTTTATAGCTGGTACTCTTGCTACTCTTACGTTACTTGCGTCTGGGGTTTTTGCTATAGCTCCCTATGTTGAATTTTTATCTCCATTTGCAGTTTTAGGTGTGTCTCTCCCCATTACTTTAATTATATCTGTGCTTTCTATAGCAGTAATTGCATTTACGTACAAAATAATTAGTAAAAATAAAAAACCAAATGAAATTTCAAGGCAAACTAATAATCCTACAACAAAAGATGGGATGGAAAAGCGAATCAAAAACCTAGAAGAATCTAATATTCTACTCAATGAAAAGTTAGAAGTGCTTGCCAGTACTGCAACAACAAGTCAAACGGAAGAAAAGTTGTACATGGAATTTTATGAAAAAGGTAAAGCAAGGGGAAATAAACCATTTGATGATTTTATTTTTGAACAACATCAAAAAGAAGAGTTAGTTAATATTTGCAATTTAATAGAAGAGAATATTGATAAAATATCCTTAGAAAAATCAGGTGATGCTGAAGAAAAAAGAGGAATAGAAGGAGTGCGATGCATTTTTTACGGTCCACCAGGAACTGGTAAGAGTACAATTGTTGAGGCAATTGCGGATAAATTTAAATCTCTAACTACATTTATAAAAGTTCCTGGATCTGATTTACTTAAACAATCAAGTGTAAATAAGGTTTTTGATAAAGCAGAAGAAAACGCTCCTTGTATAGTTCTCATAGATGAAGTTGACAGTATTGGCAGAAAGCGTACTGATAATAATCAAACGTCTTTAACTGATCTTTTCAATAGGTTAGATAAAGCTAGGAAAGATGTGACAGTACTTGCTACAACTAATGCCTGTATGAGAGATTTAGATCAAGCGCTTATTAGGGGAGAGCGGCTGAACAAAAAAATTGAGTTCCATGAACTAAAAGGAGACACACTTAGGAAAGTACTGAAAGCGGGTCTAAAGAAAGAATTACAAGGTAAAAATTTTGATTCATATATTGAAAACGTTCTAAAAAATACTGCTAGTATTACTTTTTCAGCAGCAAACTTGAATGATTTTATAAACTATGCAGTTGAACAGGTAAAAAGTAGTAAAAAGCCTAATGTTCATACTATGATCAAAAATTTTTGTGATAATTGTGATATTCCATCTACAAAGCCAACTAATACAAAACAAAAATTGAAAGTTGCAACAGACGTACAAAATCAGGAGAATGATAGTGGTTATTTGAGTGGTACAAATACTCCAAGTCCTTTGAAAGGACAATCTTTAATTGCCCCTGTTATTATTAACAAGTTGGAAGAATGCAGAAAATCACTTAGTCTGGTAGACAAGAATTAGCTGGCAGAAGAATTGAGGTAGTCATATCAAGTTTGAATGGTAATAGAAAAAGAGTGCTTTTTGTTTATAACTTGATGTTTAAGCAAACTTATCTATTTGCCTTTTTGGTTTGAGTTTGTTTTGTGATAAATTTGGCCATTTTATACTGGTACTAATATAAAAATATCTATTACGTTAAAGGTTTATGTAAACATCTGAACTTACTACAGAAGCTCAAACATTGCAAAATAGTAAAAATATTATGTTGAAATTAGCTTGACCAATATTATATATTGTGCATAACATATTATCTATTTAGGCTAGTAGGAGGTGTGGTATGATTGTTAATGAATGTATTACTGGGCAAGATAAAAAAGCATATGAGCAAAAGCTAGGAGAAGATTTAAGCACTGACAAAATATTAGATGAAGAGTATCAATTGATAAAAAAACATCTTTTTTCATCGCTTAATTCTCGTCTTTTAATGGATAGTAAACTTTCGTTTGAGGGTATAGTATGTACATGGATTGCTAGTACACCTAATTTAACAGGAAGTCAAAAGGAGTTAAATAGAGAATTACTAAATATTCTTAAAAGTTTAGATCCATGTCATTATGATCAAAAAGAAGATAGACATTGTGAGTACTATATTGAAAAACTTAAAAATTTCCTACAAAGCAATAAGAATAATCAAGACCTCAAAACTGTTCTTAACCTTAAAAGAGGAGAATCTGGATTAACAGTATTGCACCTAGTATCTTCTGTAGGTAAGGTAACTGAAGAATATAATGAAGCTGTAGATTTACTCTTAGAGGCAGGTGCTAATCCTGATATACAGAATGATAAAGGAAGGACTCCCCTGCATTATACTGATGTTCTTGCTAGTGCAGCTTCTCTTTTAAAAGGAAAGGCCAATCCTAATATACAAGATCACAGAGGAGAAACACCCTTACATCATGCCGCTAGTATTGGTCATGCTGACTATGTTAATTTACTTATAGAGAAAAAAGCTAATTCTAACATACAGGATAAAAAAGGAGCAACCCCACTGCAGATCGCAATTGATAATCATCACTACTATATTGAGGAATGCTTTCTCACTAATAACCAAAAGAATTTGAGTGCAGAATTATACCGTATGCTTGATGAATGTTTTGGTGCATATGAGGATCATTCAGGTTATGCTGCTAACTTCATTAAAAATCTAAAAGGGTTTCTAGGTAAACACAAGAATAGCGGAGACCTGAAGGTGATTTTGAGTATTCGAGACGGAGATGGTAATTCGAAAATACTTAATTATGCTCGGAACATTGATAAGGAAGTAGTAGATTTATTTCTATCAGTAGACGCAGGTAGTTTTTGCAAGAAAGAAGATTCTCTCTTGGATTGTCGTGGATCTTTTTATAATGTGGGAGAAAAGTATTGTGTAAAATCAACTTTATGGAATACACCAAATCAGGTAGAGCTGAATAAATTTTTAAGTAAGATATCTGAAGTTCAAGATATGTATAAACTAGAAGAAGTCGTAAATAAAGCTATAAGCTCCGGAGTAAGGATTGGTTTTTCTGAGCGTTCTTCTCAAGGTAAAAAAGCATATAATTTTGTAGATCACGTAATAGAAAAAATCAGTAAATTAGAGAAAAATCCTAAAGTTGCCAGCAACATAATATGTAAGTTGTTATCAAGAGGAGCAGTGTTTAACAGTAAAATTGGTATTGGTGTAATTGATGCACTGGAATCAGAATTTAATGATCATAAAGCTAATATGGTAAAAGCTCATGAAAATTATATTAGTAATGCTCATAAGTTTATTGAATTGGCGAAAAGTACCACCAATGGTGAGTTGCATGATGTAAGAATAGATAACTCTACTCTCTACTTAGAATATTCTGGAGACAGCATAATAGATGTTGCAAAGATTACAGATAGAGCAGGAAATTTAGGATTAACTCAGGGAAGCATAAAATATGAAAGAGATATAATAAGGATTGGTAAAAGTGAAGTAGAAATTCAAACCGAAGGTGGAATAAGGTATTACACAGATCTTACAGAAGGCAGCAATATAGTATTAACTTTCTATACTAGTTTGGGAAATATAGACGTTAGGCTGTATCCTGACGTACAAGATAAAAGCAAAATTATAGTAGAAGTGAGTAATAAAGAGGAAGTATTGGAAAAATTCAAAGGTTATGAAGAAGAATTAGGCGAGGATTGTGCACTTGGTGATTATGATGTCTACGATGCTATTGAACAGGGATATTTTGAAAGATCTGGTGGATTAATGCGTCCTGAAGTAATAAGCGAGTCTAACAAGAACAAAGATTCATGGGTAGGACGTGAAGAGTTAAGAAGAACTTCTGATTCTAGGGCTAGGTAGATCATAAAAGTTGAGGATTATTATTTAAATATAAACTACTATAATTTATAGATTAAGGAAGTTGTACCAATGTCTTCTAAGAACCTGTACATGATCTCAAGAAAGGAATAAACTAAGAGATAATGTATATAAGTTAGGATATATGAGGAGTGTATACCCAAGTGATATAAGTCGGGAAAGATTTGAGATTATATTACCAGATCTAGAATCCTGTAGAAAAAAAACAAAACCAAGAAAACTGGATTTATATGAGTTATTTTGCGGTGTACTTTATGTGCTAAAAAGTGGCTGTCAGTGGCGAATGCTACCAAAAGAGTTTCCAAAATGGCGCAATTGTTACGATTACTTCAAGAGATGGAGTAAAAAACCGAATGAAGATAGAGAAAGTGTTCTAGAAATTGTCTTAGAGCCTGTTCATAATCTTTTGAGGAGCAAGGCAGTAAAAGCTAGAACGACCATTTGTAGTCTAGTATTGAGTTTACGCTCGCAATTTTTCCATAACCGTCTACACTTTTCCAGCCAAGCAAAAGAACGCTCTACAACCCACCTTTTTGGCAATACAACAAAGGTATGTAATTCACTTCGTTTTATTACTTCAACGGTTGCACCAATAGTCGTTTTTATTTGAGTTGCAAAATTTTCTCCTGTATAACCTGCATCAACTAGTATATTTTGAACTTCGGAAAGATTTTTTCTTGCGTTACAAATCATCTCTACAGCAGCAGTACGATCTCCGATATTAGCTGTAGTAATATAAATTGCATGTGGCAAACCTTGCGTATCTACTGCAATATGACGCTTTATTCCTGAAATTTTCTTGCCGGCATCATAACCTTTTTCTTCAGCAATATCGGTGTTTTTTACACTTTGAGCATCAATGATGCAGAAGCTTGTTTTTGTATTCCGACCACTGTTGAAACGAACCTCTCCAACTAATTTTTTTTAAGACAATTTCTAGAACACTTTCTCTATCTTCATTCGGTTTTTTACTCCATCTCTTGAAGTAATCGTAACAATTGCGCCATTTTGGAAACTCTTTTGGTAGCATTCGCCACTGACAGCCACTTTTTAGCACATAAAGTACACCGCAAAATAACTCATATAAATCCAGTTTTCTTGGTTTTGTTTTTTTTCTACAGGATTCTAGATCTGGTAATATAATCTCAAATCTTTCCCGACTTATATCACTTGGGTATACACTCCTCATATATCTTAACTTATATACATTATCTCTTAGTTTATTCCTTTCTTGAGATCATGTACAGGTTCTAAGGAAGTATGGGTCATGAAAAATGAATTCTGGTGCTAATACCAATTCCCGCTATATAAGCAACGAATAGACAATAATGGAAAAAAAGCCATACTGGAGTAAGTAAAATAGCGAGGTTTAGATGGCATTAAGATCAAAATTATTGGATGAAAAAGTGGTGGAATCAGCAAAAGAGATGCTGAAGAAAGTAAGAAATAATGCGTATGTTGCAAAAAAACTAAATGCTGTAATTGCAGCAAAAAAGCACAGTATAACAGCTGTAGCAAAAATATGTTGCATTTCGAGAAAGGCAATTACTACATGGATAAAGCACATAAAATTTGGAAGAGAAGAAAAATTATTTTCTCCACCTCAACGCCGTAGAAAAACTATATTGAACCAAAGTCAACTTGAACAAATTGAGGTGTGGATAGAGGAAAACCCCAATATTACTATTAGAGAAATGAGAATAAGAATCCAAGAAAGATTTGGTTTGAATATCAGCAAATCCACAATACATCGTAATATGCAAAGAATGAAATTCTCATATATCACACCAAGACCAGTTCATAGTGGACAGGATAAAAATAAGCAAGAGGAGTTTAAAAAAAAACCTCAATGAAACTATTGTCATGCATTCTGAAAAAGAGCTATTTTTCTTCGATGAATCACGGTTTGGTACACATTCAAAAGTTGGACATGGGTGGTTTAAAAAAGGCAGTAGGACACAGGTTAAGGTAAAATTAGGTAGGGAAATTTTTATCTCTATAGTGCAGTTAATCCCAGAAATGGAGAGAATTTTAGCTTATTTGCACCAAACGTCAACACTGCTTGTATAAATATATTCCTTGAACAGATGTCGCAATATTTAGGAATACGAAAGGCTTTTCTCGTGATGGATTGCGCTAGTTGGCATAAGTCAAAAAGTTTAAAGATACCTAAAAATATCGAAATTATATACCTACCACCATACTCACCTGACCTCAATCCTGTTGAGAGGTTTTGGTTATATATAAAACAGAACATTTTGCGCAATAAAATCTACGATACAATTGTTCTGCTTGAGAGCGCTTTGTGTAATTTTATTACCTCTCTTTCCCCTTCCACGGTTAAACAACTCTGCAATGCTTCTTATTTGGTTCATTAATAATGAGAGTTGGTATAAGTTCTACAAACACCGCTGGCGCTACTAATTCTTTTCTTATTGATGGATAAATTTCACAGGTTTGTATAATGGATATTTCTCTCTTCAGCGTAGTGCAGATTGCATTATGCAAATCCTTCCAATTCATTATACTCTGTAGCTCAATTCACGTTCAAAAAATTTTGTAAAGACTTCCTCAACCTCATAATTAACAAGATCTCTTATTACTTTTGATGCTTCTGGTTCCAATGGTAATTTAACCTCTTTTATTGGTAGTGCTGCCCTTCCTTCACGTTTAAACATACCGCTATTTCCTTTTGGCATAACTGCTGCAAATCCTCCTATAAACTCATGCTTTCCTACTTTCGATCCTCTTCTTGTTTTTTGCATTTTGCCAATTGTCGATGCTCTAATGTCATAGAGATTTGCTCTAATTAACACGTCTAATCTGCTAATTTTCGCCTTAAAAATCCTTAATCTCTTTCTTATCAAACTTAATTTTATTCTCTTTTCCTCACTGATTTCCTTAGCTGCTTTTGATTTTAGCCATATTGCTGTTTTGTTTAATGCACTCACTGTCGCTTTTTCCACTTTTTTCCTTTCAGCATCTATACTTTGTATAATACTACCGGTGTTAATACGCATTTATACTCCTGACGCTCGAATTTTCCATACCATTCCTGAATTATCTTGCAGCGGTGGAGAATATACTTTATATTTACGGTCACCTATAACAAAAATATCTCCTACAATTGGCTGCAGTACATCAAACGCACTTACTTCTAACGCTAAAGTTTCTTCCACAAATTGTCCTTCACCAATCTCGTATAATTTATCTGGCTGTTGCTTTAATACTTGTACCATGTATGACTTATCCTTTGATTTATACAAAGCCACTTCTCCTAAATGGGAAAAACAATCTTCCAATAATCGCTTAATATTCTCTTGCATATTTCTTTTTGATATACTAACCTTTATATGCTAAGAAAGCGCATACCGGTAGAGTCGTTCTGTGCCTCACCACCTTGTAGTTACTCTACCAGTATTGTTATGCTGCAACAATTTTTGCTAGTATTCCTGGTCTGTGGCACATTGGTAATGGATTTGACTGCGTATGTAAATCAGTTCCTCTATCAAATCTTCTTGGCTCTTGTTTTGCATAAAGTGGCTGTCCTAGTGTGTTTACCGTCTCATTAAAATCTGCTGGCGCAAAATATGTTGTAAATGTGCTTGCTGTTCCTAGTGGAAAACAGTGCCCTGTATCTTTCTCAATGAATCTTCTCACGGTTCCTTCAGGATCAGTTGCTTGTCCTCTATATTCCTCAAATGTTATTCCACAAAACGTAAATCCTGACCTCATATCATTTCGAAGTGCTGCACCTTCTTGCCATCAACTATGTTTTTTAAAATTTTTTGAATTTAGTCTCATTTGTTGATAATTTTGTATTTTTATTCAATTGAAAAATGTATTTTGGCAACAAAAACCCTAGTTTATACAGAAAGAAATTTATATCAAACAGCAAGCACTGCTTAGATTTTATGGTTAACGAATATGTGCTTTAAATGTGTGTAGACGCACATATTCGTTAACCTATTTTCTATACAGATTTTTTTATTTCATATTAATTGCTTCTTTAAGTCTTGCATTGGCAATTACTATGATTTTTCGCATTAGAGCTGTTATAGCTACCATCTTCTTTTTACCTCTACCAATAAGATCAGAATAAAAAGCACCAAGTGCAGATTTAGATCTTGCAGCAGCCATAGCAGCTGTGAAAAGCTTTGCACGAACATTGCTTCTACCACCTGTTATCCTTCGGTAACCAATAGTTTTACCGCTTTCTTTTGGATGTGGAGCAACTCCAGCAAGACTTGCAACTTCTTTTTTGTTTAGGTGGCCAAGTTCTGGCATTAGACACACAAAAACTTGTGATAACTTGAGACCTATTCCTGGCACTGTTCTCAAGATCTTTTGACGCTTTTGTAACTCTGGATTTTTATCAATAATTCTTTGTATGGCATCGTTGAACTCATTTATCTGACTGGTAAAAAAGTCTATTGTTTTTTGGCAACTTTCCTTTATATAGTCGTTTTCAGGTGCTGCAAGCCTACATTTCTCTTGAGTTCTCATTTGTGTAATGTCATCACGACGTTGACAGAGTGCAACTAAGGCGGTTTGTTCTTTTGACATAGGCACAAATAGAGATAGAGCACTATAGCGTTCAAAACCATATTGAGCAAGGGCTCTTGCATCTGATTGATCTGTCTTTGCTAAAGTTCCATGTGATATGATAAAACTTTTTACTTTACGAGTATTAGCTCGATGTACAGCAACATTCTTATCAACAAGAAAATGTGCTAAGCCAAGCTCATATTTTCCAGTGTTTTCTAAAGTTACTAGAGAATTAGGTAGGATATCTGAAAATTTTTGAAACAACTGTTGCCAACCAGTAGCATCATTGTCAAACTTGATAGCGCTCCTTTGGTTATAAGCTGCAGCAACATTTTTAAATTTTCCGATATCAATGCCAATGAAATTTTGATAAGATGTAATCATAATAAATAACCTCGATAGTTTAATTAATTTAAGATTGTAAACGGGTGCATACATATGTCCCATGCAACTATTCAAACGTATCGAGAGATGGGGCTAGTTTACCTTGATGGCTACGGTTGTAATACCAACTTTCATTCGGTCGCACACGCCCGTGATAGCCCTATTCCTATAGTGAGTAGGGTTATCTTTCCCTCTTATCTCTTTTATATCACATTTTTAACTTACAAGCTTTCATATGCTTCTTTCACTTTACTATGCGAAGTTAATGCATCAAAAAACTCAGGGCTTACCAAGGCATGAATTCCAGTCATATATTCACCACTTAAGTTGTCCTCAACATGCCGCAATACTTCCAGACACTTACGCTTAACATCGGTTGTTGCTGTTCCTAGGGCAAAATTTACTACTTTTGGTGTGATTTCAAATTCGTTGTACAGATTTAATAGCTCTGACCCATCTGCGTCCAGAATAATCCCTTTCAGCGCTCCCATCCGCAAATGTTCCAACGTTATTGCATGTTTGTTCCTCATTAGCTGTAAATGATCGGTTATTACATCTGCCAGCGCTTTCAGTTCACTCTCTGATCCAAATGCTCTTATTCCTTGCACTTCTTCTGGCAGTACTACATCATCATGAGGAATATGTGGAATCGTAAATGTTCTTACCTTTCTTTTGCCACGTTTTCCTACTGTTGCTGGTGCTCCGGGAACTTGTGTTGGCAATAGGCTTAAAACTCCATTATGTTCTTCTATGGTAATATGTCTAAATCTTACTGACCTACTTGGAAATAAATTTAAATTTTCAACACGTCCATAATTTATCGGCAATATATTCATCGCATTTGTTAGCGCCGTCATGCTAAATGCTGTATTTGTAAATGGATTTTGCATTCTTTCTTTTCCACCTTATATATGTTTTAATAGTTTTTTAAACTCCCTTGCGGATAATGATCCCTTGTGCTTCAAGTTGCTTTATTGCTGCAGCTTTCTGCTCTTCAGTGATATTTGCTGGCCATACAACTGCATGATCTGCTAGCATTGCACCGCGAGCAATAATTACTCCTTTACTATTTTCCTTTGCGTTTACATCGCTTGCTATCACTCCTATCGCCGTTTGTGTACCATCTGTGGCAGTTGGATTGATTATCCTAATCATGTTGTCTTTATCACGACTAACAACTGTTCCTAGCTTCAGATTTTGCCCCTTGGCTACTGTTATCTGATCTCTTGAATATAGACTTGATGCTTCATACTTTAATAGGTCACCAAGGTTATTTTGTTCAGTTATACTTGTCATACCTTTTTCTCTCCTTTTTTTATTTTTTTACCGCCGCGTTTACAATTGCTATACACCGCGGTTATTACCTTATAATTAGCCATTATGGCGCATTTTGAACACTTGTTTACCACAGAGCACTATATACGGCGGTTATAAAATTTAAATGCACCGACTTTTCGCTACCTGCATCATCAACTCTTCCGGAGAATTCTGTGGTATTGCACTCAGTATCTCTGTCTTTTTCGTTCGCTCTGCAAGTAACTCCATTAAAACTTCCCTTGCTTGCTCAATACTTACGCCCTGTTCAATAAATTCTCCTATCTTTTCTGGCATCTTTGATACATTACATAATCTTATTATCTCTAAAATTTCTCTACGACAGTTCTCGTAGCCTTCCTCAGTTAACTCATTAGTTGTCATACTAATACCAATTCCCGCTATACAAGCAACGAATAGACAATAATGGAAAAAAAGCCATACTGGAGTAAGTAAAATAGCGAGGTTTAGATGGCATTAAGATCAAAATTATTGGATGAAAAAGTGGTGGAATCAGCAAAAGAGATGCTGAAGAAAGTAAGAAATAATGCGTATGTTGCAAAAAAACTAAATGCTGTAATTGCAGCAAAAAAGCACAGTATAACAGCTGTAGCAAAAATATGTTGCATTTCGAGAAAGGCAATTACTACATGGATAAAGCACATAAAATTTGGAAGAGAAGAAAAATTATTTTCTCCACCTCAACGCCGTAGAAAAACTATATTGAACCAAAGTCAACTTGAACAAATTGAGGTGTGGATAGAGGAAAACCCCAATATTACTATTAGAGAAATGAGAATAAGAATCCAAGAAAGATTTGGTTTGAATATCAGCAAATCCACAATACATCGTAATATGCAAAGAATGAAATTCTCATATATCACACCAAGACCAGTTCATAGTGGACAGGATAAAAATAAGCAAGAGGAGTTTAAAAAAAAACCTCAATGAAACTATTGTCATGCATTCTGAAAAAGAGCTATTTTTCTTCGATGAATCACGGTTTGGTACACATTCAAAAGTTGGACATGGGTGGTTTAAAAAAGGCAGTAGGACACAGGTTAAGGTAAAATTAGGTAGGGAAAATTTTTATCTCTATAGTGCAGTTAATCCCAGAAATGGAGAGAATTTTAGCTTATTTGCACCAAACGTCAACACTGCTTGTATAAATATATTCCTTGAACAGATGTCGCAATATTTAGGAATACGAAAGGCTTTTCTCGTGATGGATTGCGCTAGTTGGCATAAGTCAAAAAGTTTAAAGATACCTAAAAATATCGAAATTATATACCTACCACCATACTCACCTGACCTCAATCCTGTTGAGAGGTTTTGGTTATATATAAAACAGAACATTTTGCGCAATAAAATCTACGATACAATTGTTCTGCTTGAGAGCGCTTTGTGTAATTTTATTACCTCTCTTTCCCCTTCCACGGTTAAACAACTCTGCAATGCTTCTTATTTGGTTCATTAATAATGAGAGTTGGTATAACACTCCTACTTTTATGATTATTGATAAATTCAAAAAATGTTGTAACTCCATCTGCAAGACCTATTTCTACTGCTTTCTCGCCAAAATATAGACCTGCTTCTGTTGATCGAATCTTTTCAATTGAAAGACCTCTGTTCCTTGCTATTAGCTGCAAAAACATTTCATATAGTCGGTCTACTTCTTTTTGTAAGCTTCCCAGACTTTCAGACGTCATTGACTCATGTGGGTTTAAATCATTCTTTCGACTACCAGCAAAGATTGTGGTGTACTTAATACCTTGCTTTTCATCAAACCTACTTTGATCTATATGACTTGCTATTACTCCTATACTCCCAATTCCTGAAGTGCGGGTGAGAAAAATCTTTTCAGCGCTAGAAGCTATAGCATATGCAGCAGAATATGCATCATCATTTGCTATTGCTATTATCCTCTTTTTTCCTCTTGCACTATAGATAAAATCAGCTAAGTCAAATACTCCATTTACTTCTCCTCCTGGACTGTCTATGTCAAGTAGAATCGTCTCTATGCTTTTATCTTCTAAGAGCCTGTTCATAATCTTTTGAGGAGCAAGGCAGTAAAAGCTAGAACGACCATTTGTAGTCTAGTATTGAGTTTACGCTCGCAATTTTTCCATAACCGTCTACACTTTTCCAGCCAAGCAAAAGAACGCTCTACAACCCACCTTTTTGGCAATACAACAAAGGTATGTAATTCACTTCGTTTTATTACTTCAACGGTTGCACCAATAGTCGTTTTTATTTGAGTTGCAAAATTTTCTCCTGTATAACCTGCATCAACTAGTATATTTTGAACTTCGGAAAGATTTTTTCTTGCGTTACAAATCATCTCTACAGCAGCAGTACGATCTCCGATATTAGCTGTAGTAATATAAATTGCATGTGGCAAACCTTGCGTATCTACTGCAATATGACGCTTTATTCCTGAAATTTTCTTGCCGGCATCATAACCTTTTTCTTCAGCAATATCGGTGTTTTTTACACTTTGAGCATCAATGATGCAGAAGCTTGTTTTTGTATTCCGACCACTGTTGAAACGAACCTCTCCAACTAATTTTTTTTAAGACAATTTCTAGAACACTTTCTCTATCTTCATTCGGTTTTTTACTCCATCTCTTGAAGTAATCGTAACAATTGCGCCATTTTGGAAACTCTTTTGGTAGCATTCGCCACTGACAGCCACTTTTTAGCACATAAAGTACACCGCAAAATAACTCATATAAATCCAGTTTTCTTGGTTTTGTTTTTTTTCTACAGGATTCTAGATCTGGTAATATAATCTCAAATCTTTCCCGACTTATATCACTTGGGTATACACTCCTCATATATCCTAACTTATATACATTATCTCTTAGTTTATTCCTTTCTTGAGATCATGTACAGGTTCTAAAGCACTCTCTATCTCTTCATGAATATTTTCATACGAAGTCATGTCTAAAATATGATCAAAAGCTTCTGTTTTTTTTGTCAAAACTCCATAAATACGTATTATTGCTATTCCTTTTGGATTTATATGAAAATGCTTTAAATGGGAACGTTCAAAAAAGTGTGTCAAACCGCATTTTCAATTCAACTCAATTTTTAATCTGCCAGGAAAAAAGATATCAAGTTGAGACATAGTTAAAGCCCAGTTAGGCAAAGCAGTAATCCACTTTTGCTCTACCTTTTTTATAGCACAATATACCTGTTTGTACAAGGCATTTGTACTGGTAAATGAACCTTTAGTTTTAGTAAATTTTCTGATCTGTCTATGCAACCCCTCAATTGGATTGGTGGTGTAAATCATCTTCCTAACTGGCCCAGAATACTTAAAATAACTAGATAAATTTTCCCAATTGTTTTGCCACGATTTTGTAACTAAGGGATATTTTTCACTCCATTTTTCTTCCAGCTCAAGCAAATAATTCTCAGCGATTTCTTTACTTGAAGCACGATATATTTTTTTCAAATCATTCATGAAAACTTTTACATCTTTGCTAGATACATATTTCAGTGAATTCCTTATCTGATGCACTATACATAGCTGTACTTCTGCTTTAGGAAATACACTATTTATAGCTGTAGGAAAGCTTTTTAGTCCATCAATGCAGGCAATTAAAATATCTTCTACTCCTCTTTCTTTGAGGTCATTTAGAACTCCCAACCAGAAGTTAGCTCCCTCACTTTCAGCCAAATAAAAACCTAATACTTCTTTTCTGCCATTTTGATTTATACCCAATATATTATACATGCATTTACTTACGCAATGTCCGTCCTCCTTGACCTTAAAAAACATGCCATCCATGAACACTATTGGATACACTGATTGCAGTGGACGGCTGCGCCATTCATTGATTATTGGTAGCAATTTATCAGTAATACTGGATATCTCTGCTGCTGATATTTTATGGTCATATATTTCCTCAACGTGTGAAGCTATGTCTCTGTATCCCATGCCACTGGCGTATGTACTTAAGACCTTTGCTTCAAGTTCTGGATGTAGGCTCGTTTGCCTTTTTTTGACTATTTGCGGTTCAAAGTTTCCCTCCCTATCTCTTGGTGTTAGCAGCTCAAATGAACCTGCACTCGTGCGTAAAGTTTTTGCATTTCTCCCATTTCTTCGGTTATTTTCTTCACTTTTAGCTGACATGTGGCTTTCTATTTCACCTTCCAGACTTGCCTCTAGCAACCTTTTTATAAACGGTGTTAATGCTCCATCTCTTCCTGTCAATGGTCTTCCTTCTCGTATAGATGACAGGATATTTGTTTCTAATTCTTTATAATCTACCAACCCATTAGTTCTATTTGCTTGACTCATATCAAACCTCCATTTTTTATATCAATTTATTACTTTTTTTTCGGTTTGACACACTTTTTTGAACGTTCCCCTTTTTTATAGCACAATATACCTTTTGTACAAGGCATTTGTATTAGTAAATGAGCCCTTAGTTTTAGTAAATTTCCTAATTTGTCTATGCAATCCCTCAATTGGATTGGTGGTGTAAATCAGCTTCCTAACTGGTCCAGAATACTTAAAATAACCAGACAAATTTTCCCAATTGTTTTGCCATGATTTTGTAACCAAGGGATATTTTTCACTCCATTTTTCCTCCAGCTCAAGCAAATAATTCTCAGCAATCTCTTTACTTGAAGCACGATATATTTTTTTCAAATCATTTATGAAAACTTTTACATCTTTGCTAGATACATACTTCAGTGAATTCCTTATCTGATGCACTATGCATAGCTGTACTTCTGCTTTAGGAAATACACTATTTATAGCGGTAGGAAAGCTTTTTAGCCCATCAATACAGGCAATTAGAATATCTTCTACTCCTCTTTCTTTGAGGTCATTTAGTACTCCCAACCAGAAGTTAGCTCCTTCACTTTCAGCCAAATAAAAACCTAATACTTCTTTTCTGCCATTTTGATTTATGCCCAATATATTATACATACATTTACTTATGCAATGTCCGTCCTCCTTGACCTTAAAAAACATGCCATCCATAAATACTATTGGATACACTGATTGCAGTGGGCGGCTGCGCCATTCATTGATTACTGGTAGCAGTTTATCGGTAATACTAGATATCTCTGCTGCTGATATTTTGTGGTCATATATTTCCTCAACATGTGAAGCTATATCTCTGTATCCCATGCCACTGGCATATGTGCTTAAGACCTTTGCTTCAAGTTCTGGATGTAGGCTTGTTTGCCTTTTTTTGACTATTTGTGGTTCAAAGCTTCCCTCCCTATCTCTTGGTGTTATACCAACTCTCATTATTAATGAACCAAATAAGAAGCATTGCAGAGTTGTTTAACCGTGGAAGGGGAAAGAGAGGTAATAAATTTATACAAAGCGCTCTCAAGCAGAACAATTGTATCGTAGATTTTATTGCGCAAAATGTTCTGTTTTATATATAACCAAAACCTCTCAACAGGATTGAGGTCAGGTGAGTATGGTGGTAGGTATATAATTTCGATATTTTTAGGTATCTTTAAACTTTTTGACTTATGCCAACTAGCGCAATCCATCACGAGAAAAGCCTTTCGTATTCCTAAATATTGCGACATCTGTTCAAGGAATATATTTATACAAGCAGTGTTGACGTTTGGTGCAAATAAGCTAAAATTCTCTCCATTTCTGGGATTAACTGCACTATAGAGATAAAAATTTTCCCTACCTAATTTTACCTTAACCTGTGTCCTGCTGCCTTTTTTAAACCACCCATGTCCAACTTTTGAATATGTACCAAACCGTGATTCATCGAAGAAAAATAGCTCTTTTTCAGAATGCATGACAATAGTTTCATTGAGGTTTTTTTTTAAACTCCTCTTGCTTATTTTTATCCTGTCCACTATGAACTGGTCTTGGTGTGATATATGAGAATTTCATTCTTTGCATATTACGATGTATTGTGGATTTGCTGATATTCAAACCAAATCTTTCTTGGATTCTTATTCTCATTTCTCTAATAGTAATATTGGGGTTTTCCTCTATCCACACCTCAATTTGTTCAAGTTGACTTTGGTTCAATATAGTTTTTCTACGGCGTTGAGGTGGAGAAAATAATTTTTCTTCTCTTCCAAATTTTATGTGCTTTATCCATGTAGTAATTGCCTTTCTCGAAATGCAACATATTTTTGCTACAGCTGTTATACTGTGCTTTTTTGCTGCAATTACAGCATTTAGTTTTTTTGCAACATACGCATTATTTCTTACTTTCTTCAGCATCTCTTTTGCTGATTCCACCACTTTTTCATCCAATAATTTTGATCTTAATGCCATCTAAACCTCGCTATTTTACTTACTCCAGTATGGCTTTTTTTCCATTATTGTCTATTCGTTGCTTGTATAGCGGGAATTGGTATTAGCAGCTCAAATGAGCCTGCACTCGTGCGTAAAGTTTTTGCGTTTCTCCCATTTCTTCGGTTATTTTCTTCACTTTCAGCTGACATGTAGCTTTCTATTTCACCTTCCAGACTTGCCTCTAGCAACCTTTTTATAAACGGTGTTAATGCTCCATCTCTTCCTGTCAATGGTCTTCCTTCTCGTATAGATGACAGGATATTTGTTTCTAATTCTTTATAATCTACCAAACCAGTAGTTCTATTTGCTTGACTCATATCAAACCTCCATTTTTTATATCAATTTATTACTTTTTTTTCGGTTTGACACACTTTTTTGAACGTTCCCCTACTGTAGGTTTGTTCCCACCTACTACAGATTTAATCCCATCAATTATAGATAGTTTCATTCCATCTATTGCAGACTTAACTTCATTTTCTATATGATTTTTCTCATTTATCGTAGCTTTAACCCCATCTGCGATAAGTTGCCTAATCATATTTACTGTAAGCTTTTCTTCATCTACTTTGTCATTAACTTCAGGTTTAAGCTCATCCATTATAAGTCTCAGCTCCTTCATAAATTCTTCCACCCCATCAACTGTAGGCTTTTCTTCATCTACTTTGTCATTAACTTTAGGTTTAAGCTCATCCACTATAATTCTCAGCTCCTTCATAAATTCTTCCATCTCATTATCTGTAGGCTTTTCTTCATCTACTTTGTCATTAACTTTAGGTTTAAGCTTATCCGTTATAAGTTCTATTGCATCTTTTACAAGGATTCTAATCTCATCAATACAATCAACCTCAGTAACTTTAGTGTCTTCACCAACTTTAGTGTCTTCACCAACTTTAGTTTCTATGGTTTCTTTGGTTTCTTTAGTTTCTTTTTCATCCTCTAAAGTTGAGATCTTATCTAGAATCTTTTTAACGGTTTCATCTTCTTGATCTTTCTTAATTTGCTCTTTATCAATCCTCTTTAATAAAGAGGTAAGCTTATTACTTATCTCGGAAACCTGAGAATCTGTGACCTTTCCGTCGCTTTCAACGAGTAAACCTTCTATCTCTTTAATTAGAGACTCAGCAAATGAAGCATTAACACTATCACTTTCGCCAATTTTTGACTTTATCAAAACTTGAATCTCATTAATTATCTCCCTAACCTTTTGCTGGTTCAAAGATTTATTTTCATCATTATCTACAACTTCCTTAGTAACTTTAGTTTCCTTAGTAACTTCAATTTCCTTAGTAACTTCAATTTCCTTAGTAACTTGAGAGCTACTTTCACTGGATTGGTCACCAAAATAAGGTGTATTAGTATATGTATTTTTAGTCATAAGAACCTCCTTAGGTTATTATATAAAATTAAATAAAATAAAAAAACTTACTATAAACTGGACAGTCTGCCATATCTTTAAGTAAGCTTATTGGAACATGATTCAATAATCCTCTAATAGAGAAAACCAAATCCATCATGATAATTATTATGCAAACCAAAATGATTATGATATAAATCAAATTGGCCATGGTGTAAATTAGGTGCATGTGCAAGCATATGAGACTCCATATGAGAGAATGCTGGTGCTTTAAACGCATAAGAAGTCATATGCTGTTTTAGTAAAGCATTACGAATATGAATCATAATAATTCTCTAAAAATATTATAGAACTATTATAGGTCAAAGTAATTAAAGATTTCATAATTTGATTGCCAAATCTAGCATGCTAACAACATTACGATTTAAATTTCTACCTTATCTTCACCAATTTTGCATACAGTCCATCTTTACTCATTAGAGAATCATGAGTTCCTACTTCTTCTACTCCTCCATGATTAATCACTATAATCTTGTCAGTTTTGAGTGCAGTTGATAGCCTGTGCGTAATTATAATTGTTGTTCTGTTTTGCATTAACTTGCTCAGTGCTTTTTGCACTAGGTTCTCACTTTTATAATCAAGAGCTGAAGTTGCTTCATCAAGTATTAAAACCTGAGGATTTTTGAGTATTGCTCTTGCTATTATGATGCGTTGTTTTTGCCCTTCAGAAAGTTTCAGTCCTCTTTTTCCTACAAATGTATCAAATTTATCCGGTAGCTTGTCAATAAATTCCATTGCATAAGCACTGATAGCTGCTTGCTTTACTTCCTCATATTCAGCACCAGGTTTGCCATATAGTATATTTTCCATTATTGAGCAGGAAAATATCATGTGATCTTGTGGCACTAAGCCAAACAACGATCTGAGGTCACTTAGTGCAATTGACTTAATATTGTGCCCATCGATAGTAATGCTGCCTTCACTTGGATCATGAAAACGGAGTAGAAGCTTTAAAATAGTGCTCTTACCACTGCCAGATGGTCCAACAATTGATACTGATTGACTCACCCCTACAGAGAATGATACATCATTCAGTGCCGGCTTGTCAAGATAAAAAAATGTTACGCTGTTAAAAGCAATTTCTTTTTGAACACTATTGATCCTGATAGGATTATCACTATCTAATGTAGAGCTTTTCGTGTTCATAAATTCAAATAAACGCTCTACAACTCCAAGACCTCGTTGCAAATCACTGATGTTGTCGCTCAAATTGTTTACAGCCCCCGCAGCAAGCGCTGAATAAAACACAAATGAGGATAGTTCTCCAATGGTCATATTATTACTTAAGACTTCTTTTATTCCAAAAAAAAGCAAAACAACTAGCGAACCTATCACACACGTGATAACTAGAGTTACTAAAATAGCACGCAGGAGTACTAATTTTACGTATGATTTTGATACTGAATTTAGATGTTTCTGAAAATGGATTTTTTCATTTTCTTCGAGTACAAACGATTTGATAGTTACTATAGATCTAAAATTTTCCTCACTAAATGATGCAAGCTTACTTAATTTATCCTGAGCGAAGCGTGCATAATTGCGAACTTTTTTTCCAAGTGAAGTCATGATAATGAGCAGTATGGGTATTATTGCAACTGCATATGCGGTTAGGTGCAGATTTGTATATAACAGCATTGCAACACTACCAGTCAGTACCACTGAATTCCTCAATATTGTCAATAAGCTGCTGTTTATTATCGATTGCAATGCAGAGGTATCAGTAATAAGTGCTGAGATAACATCTTGCACACCTGTATTCTCAAAGAAACTTGGTTGTAAATCAGTAATACTGCTATATAAGTCATATCTGATTCTTGCGATAACTTTTTCGCTGCCAATGCCAATGAAATATAACCGAATAAATGCAGTGAAAGAAATGCCTAAAACTATCAGTATTGCAACTACGAGCTTGGTAGTAAAGTTATGCTCTGCGCCAGAATCAATTATGTTGCTTAAGCCCCTACCAAAAAGAAGAATCGTTAAAGCTGAAAATAGAACTGCAATAAAAGCTACGGTAAAATAATGTAGACTAGGTTTTATATAGTAAAATAACTGCTTAATGTTAGATCGCATTTTATAAGTATATAGATTTTAGTTTCAGGAAAAAGTTACAGCATTAGTCTACAGTGTACTTCCTGAGAGTAATGTGTTCAAGAAACTTTAGCTTCTGAAAGAAAAACGCTGCGAAATTACAGAAAGTTAGCAAAAGAACTACTGAATAGACCAGAGTTTATTTTGTTCCAATGTGTAACGCCACTATTCCATAGCTCATATTGTGAAACTCAACATTCTTAAAGCCTACCTCTTCAATTTCCATTTTAAAGTTAGTCTGAGTTGGAAATTCTCTGATGCTTTTCACTAAATATTCATAAGAAACCTTATCTTTAGCAACTATGCTACCAATTTTAGGAATTACTTTAAATGAGTATAAGTCATAAAATTTGGTGAATATCTCATTTTGATAATGCATAGGAGCAAACTCCAAGCAAATAAATTTCCCATCTGGCTTCAATATCCTATATGCTTCACTTAAAGCCTTCTTGCGGTCAGAAAAGTTTCGAATACCAAAAGCTATTGTGCAATAATCAAATTCAGAATCTTCAAATGGTAAATTCTCTGCATTTGCACACACCCAATTGAAATTGAGCTGATTTGAATTTATAGCTTTATCATGCCCTTTGTCCAGCATGTTTTGATTTATATCACATACTGTAACTTGAGCAGTTGGTTCCCCTCTTGCTATTCTTATAGCTATATCTCCGGTTCCTCCAGCAATATCCAAAACCTTGGAGTTCTTTTTAAAATACACACTACTTACCATCTTCTCTTTCCATAGCCTGTGCATTCCAAGGCTCATTATATCATTCATGATGTCGTAGCGATTTGCTACAGAATCGAAAACCTCTTTAACTAGTTGTGATTTATCCATATTTTATATAGAGATTGCTTACATAATTATTTTAAACTTTAGCAGTTAAATTAATATACTAATGAGAAAAATATACTACAATTAAACATATTTAATCCAGTAAATCATTAGTGTCGACAGCTTTTTCACAAAATATCATCTCTCTTATTATGATATTATCTGTAGCAGTTGTTGATATGGCAACAGACTTATACTCAGTTGCATTGCCAAGTATTGCCAACTATTTTAAGGTGAAAGGTAATATAGCGCAGCTTACGATCAGTTTAAATTTAGTAGGAGTTGCAATATCTGGATTAGTTTATGGCCCACTTTCAGACTATTATGGTAGGCGCATAATAATGCTGATTGGTATGACAATTTTTACTTTGGCAAGTATTGTATGTTGCATAGCTGATAATATTATACTTTTAATATTAATCCGGTTTATACAAGGAGCTGGAGCTGGTGTTGCAGGCGTTGTCGGATATGCAGCAATCAGGGATATGTACTCAGGTAGTGAATACTCGAGAGTAATTTCAAAGTTAAATATGGTAGTAGCGCTTTCACCTGGAATAGCTCCAGTGGTAGGCAGTTATATAATTTCACATGGTTATAGTTGGAAATTTTTGTTTCTTATTATATCAATTGCGGCAATTGTTATGCTCATTTTTATTTACTTGAAGCTTCAAGAAACGCTGGCTGTAAATAAAAGTAAAGCCAGCATTAACATCTTCAAGCAGTATATATCAATATTCAGGAATTATCGTTTTCTTGGGTTTTCAGCCATTCATGGACTAACTTTCATGTGGCTTTGGGCATACATTGCTAACTATCCGTTCATATTTGAATCAATGGGCGTTGAAGTACAATATTTTGGCTATCTCATATCAATCATAGTTATATTTTATATAGTTGGAACTTTAATCAATAGAAGGTATGTACCAAAAATAGGAGTTAGCAAGATGCTAATAATAGGTTTGATATTACCAATAATATCCGATGGTTTACTGGTATATTTTTATTTAATAAACAAGTTGAGCGTACTTATTCTTCAAGTTCTTTGGATTCCAAGCAATATCGGGCTTGCACTCGTAATCAGCAATAACGTGACTTCTGCTTTAGAGACAGTCAAAAGTATAGGACTTGGTAGTGCAGTTCTCTCATTTTGCAATATGATGTTTGGGGCTGTTGGAATATACATAGTAGGAAAATTCTTTTCTTATGGCATTTTACCAAATTTACTATTAACAGTTGTATGTTCTATAATTGCAATTCTTATATATAGTTTACTTAAATACACTGAAAAACACGAAGGATAATCATTATTTCTACAACCCAGAGTTCATGAATTATTAACTACCTTACTATAGTAATGCAATTTTATAGAGAAGTGTTAAATGAATTATTCAATTAGAAATATAGATGCTGCTTTACTTGATGCTGCTAAAAGAGGTGATCTTAATGAAGCAAAGCGCCTAATAATTGAAGAAGCTGATGTTAATACATATGATGGATCTCAAGGTAATTCTCTATATTGGGCTGTTAAAAATAATCATTCTGATATAGCAAAAGTTCTATTAGAACCTGTACATGATCTCAAGAAAGGAATAAACTAAGAGATAATGTATATAAGTTAGGATATATGAGGAGTGTATACCCAAGTGATATAAGTCGGGAAAGATTTGAGATTATATTACCAGATCTAGAATCCTGTAGAAAAAAAACAAAACCAAGAAAACTGGATTTATATGAGTTATTTTGCGGTGTACTTTATGTGCTAAAAAGTGGCTGTCAGTGGCGAATGCTACCAAAAGAGTTTCCAAAATGGCGCAATTGTTACGATTACTTCAAGAGATGGAGTAAAAAACCGAATGAAGATAGAGAAAGTGTTCTAGAAATTGTCTTAAAAAAAATTAGTTGGAGAGGTTCGTTTCAACAGTGGTCGGAATACAAAAACAAGCTTCTGCATCATTGATGCTCAAAGTGTAAAAAACACCGATATTGCTGAAGAAAAAGGTTATGATGCCGGCAAGAAAATTTCAGGAATAAAGCGTCATATTGCAGTAGATACGCAAGGTTTGCCACATGCAATTTATATTACTACAGCTAATATCGGAGATCGTACTGCTGCTGTAGAGATGATTTGTAACGCAAGAAAAAATCTTTCCGAAGTTCAAAATATACTAGTTGATGCAGGTTATACAGGAGAAAATTTTGCAACTCAAATAAAAACGACTATTGGTGCAACCGTTGAAGTAATAAAACGAAGTGAATTACATACCTTTGTTGTATTGCCAAAAGGGTGGGTTGTAGAGCGTTCTTTTGCTTGGCTGGAAAAGTGTAGACGGTTATGGAAAAATTGCGAGCGTAAACTCAATACTAGCCTACAAATGGTCGTTCTAGCTTTTACTGCCTTGCTCCTCAAAAGATTATGAACAGGCTCTTACATTATGCTGCTAAAAATGGTCATATAGACATAGTAAAAATTCTATTAGCAGTAGACGGAATCAATATCAATGTAAAAGACAAGGATGAAAAAACTCCTTTTGATTTAGCTAAAACAGAAGAAATAAAAGCTCTGTTAAAAAAAGCCGCAGAAAAAACTGATGACAGTATAGCATCGAAAGATAATGAAGGAGATCAAAAGGAAGATATTGAACAAGAAGGTAATGCTCAATCAGTGATACAAGTAGAGGAAAAATTACAGGAAATCATTGCAGAAGAAGTCAGTGGTGTACAAATTGAAGATGCTGATAATGGACATTCTATTGACATAGCACTGACAAAAAATGGTGTTAATCCACGAAGTGAATCATCAACAAATGAAGAACAGCCGAGCTCTTTTTTTAGTAGTTTATTTGGTATACTGATTAAACCTTTTTCTTTAATAGGATCATTTTTTGGTGGTTTTTTTTTCATGGTTGTTTGGATCTGATCAAACAACTGGACAAGAATCACTGAGTATTTCAGGAGGAGATGAATCATCAACCAAACCTGACCAAACAACTATGCAAGAATCACCGAGTACCTCAGGAGGAGAGGAGCTAAAAAACTATCAAGAGGGTAATAATAATATTATATAATAGATTTCTTGCATAACTGGAATGCAAAAGTTGATGTCATGAAACCAATTAAATTTACGGAGTATAATGGATTCCAGACTGGAATGACGCTCTTTTGGTGCACAACCTTTGGTGCATTACGCAATGGTTTCCATTCAAGACAATGTCATCCCAGTGCTTGACACTGGGATCCAGAAATTTTGGGTAAAAAGTAATCCTAAGTTTTTATTGATGAGATTACGAAAAGAGTGGATCCCAGTGTCAAGCACTGGGATGACAAGAAAGGGAGCATTGGCTTGCACATTCCCTTCCCCTTAACAGATACCTTGACACATTAAAGTTTCTAGGTTTGAGTAGTGGAATCCGATTCAGTGTGAAAATTAGCAAACTCCTTTTTGAGCTGTAGAATAAAATTTTTTATTTTAATGAAAAAATTGCTTCCGCATACTCAAGATGCCATTATAATGATAATAGAGATATCTAGAGAGCTCAAAATTTATCTCGGTCTGCAGACCTTTTAACCAATTTTTCAATAAAAACTTTAGTGACATCTGTTGTATGTACACTCTGAATTTTTTTTATACAGGAGGATTTTATGTCCAGAATTCCAGATATTTGACCTTTACTTTAGCTAATAACAGGCGCCTGTAGTTTTTAGCATTAGTGTTATTTCTACTTTTTTTTCTTAATGTTTTAACTCAATGCACACCATCATCATTTACTGCTTCTAAATATATCATTGCTAAACACACGCCGCTGTGTATTTCTATAGATAATTCATTGCCTAAACTTCGATTAAAGCAAGAATTCTTTCCTGGAAAAGCAAGGTTACTAAGGTACAGTTCCCATTTTAACCCCTTAGTTGATATTTGAGCTTTCGGTATACCAAGTAAGGATATTTTAGTATTTTTTGATAAAGAAAAAAAATGGGTAGTACCTTTTTGTAAGGTATAACCTACCATGGGAGGTGAAGGTGTGTAAAAGATACTGCCCGTACTTAGAAAAATGTTAATATTCTGTAGTATGTGATCAATTGCTCCTCCAGTAATACCCGTTACTATTGATGGCAATAACTTTACTGTTTTTAAGTGAGCCATTGCTTTAGAAAAGTCGCAATAATCTTGATCAGGTAGATATACTGTATTTAAATTAGCACGTAAATTCGGATTTATACTATCCAAATCTCCTATTACAAGATCAGGTTTTACGCCAATTGATAGAAGCTTATTTGCTCCTCCATCTACAGCAATAACAGGTATATCTTGTTTAAAAAACGATGAATCAGGTATTTCTCCATTTAGTACTACAATAGAACGATATTGTTGCTCTACGCTACAATGTAGCATATGGTTATAAAACGCTCCGTGCAGTTTTTGCATCGTAGTAACATTTTTGAACAATTGATATTATACTGATCACTAATCCAGCAACATTACTGAGTATCACAAAAGTTAAACCCTGACAAATACCATAAATAAGCCAAGATGATGAACAAATAAGATAATTCACCAACATTAGCACCGATACGTCACGAGTAAGTTTTGTGATATATGCTTTATATACTTGAGGCAATAACCCAATAAGAGATGTAATGAACGCGATGAAGCCAAAGCATTCTTCAATATTTATATACATACATTTTCTTACGTTTGTTTTAACAACATCAGGTTCAAAGGGTTGTTATGTACTCTCAGCTTTTTTAGAGCACCCCTAATGCGTGTAATTTATCACATCATTTAGTCCATTAATCAAGAAATTAACAGTGACTTGCATTCATGAAGCCCTATCGGCTTCTATGCTAATTATTATCCAAACTAATAGTCGGCTGTGCATCCTGCTCAGAGATCAGTGCAACCAGGAGATTGTTTATCAATTGAATCTTTTGTTTTCCATCAAATTGTATGCTTTTATTTTTTTCAAAATGAGCTATTACTTCTTCGATAATTCCTATTGCGTTTTGCACTATATGCTTTCTTGCAGAGGTGATAGCATGCGCTTGTTGACGCCTCAGCATTGCTTGTGCAATCTCAGATGAATACGCCAAATGCGATATTCTCGCTTCTGCAATTTCAATTCCAGCGATATCTAATCTTTGTTGTAGCATTGACCGCAATTCATTTGAAATTTTGTCAGAGTTTTTACGCAAAGATTCCTCATTGTTTTCGCTGTCATACGGATAATTGCTTGCCAATTCTCTTATTACTGAGTCACTTTGTACAAAAACAAATTCGTGATAGTTGTTAACATTATAATACGCCTTTGCAGGACTGCTCACTCTCCAAACAATCACTACTGATATCTCTATTGGACTTCCATTTGCATCATTAACTTTAATTTTTTCTGTGTTGATATTCTGAAATTTCAGAGAAACTCTATATTTACTCGAAAACGGAAGCGTTACGCATATTCCAGACTTAAAATAAGTTCCAATATAATGACCAAAAAACTCTATCACTCTTGCTTCATTAGGGTCATTAACGAAAAGTGCCTGAAGAAAAGTCAAAATTGAAACAGCAGCAACTCCAAGTGCAATTGTGCTGTCATACACAAAAAGTACCAATAAAACTAATCCTAGTACTATTAGTACAGGAAAAGCCTGAATTTTACTTAAATTTCTATCACTTATCGTATTTTTATCTGTGCTGTCTTTATCAGATTGCTTTTTCACTTGCATCCTCTCTGCTGATTATTTTATCTACCTTACTTACAAATAATTTAAACTCTCTTAATTCACGATCAGGCAACTTTATCTCATTGCCATGAGCTATCGTAAGCGGATCAATATGTTTACCATTATATATAACTTCATAATGTAAATGAGGTCCTGTTGCAACACCAGTGCTGCCAACATAAGCAATGATTTGTCCCTGCTTTACTTTAGAGCCTAACTTTATATCGCTACTAAATTTGCTTATATGTGCGTAACAAGTTGAATATTTATTGTTGTGCTTTATTTTGATGTAATTCCCATAGCCACCATTCTTTCCTATATATTCTATTACACCTTCTGCAGTGGCGTGTATAGGAGTGCCAAGTTTAGCTGCATAATCTACTCCTTTATGAAAAGCAATTTTACCATGAATGGGATGCTTTCTATTACCAAAATTCGAGGATATACGAAAATCTCCGTTTAAAGGACTTACAAAAATTTCGCTACTCTTCAAGCTTATTCCTTCATTATTAAAATACCTTTCTTTGCCGTCTTGCGATTTATAATGATATAAACTAATAGCTTTCTTGTTTATTGTCAGTGAAGCATATAAAATCTTTTCTTCAGTCTTCTGATTACCGAGCGATCTCTCAAAAAGAACCTCCAATTTACTCTTCGGCACAATGTCTTTTTTAAAATCAACACCAAAATCTTTATATATGTTGATCAATTTTACCACTGTATTTGGCGCCAACCCTTGCTCAATTCCCGTGGCAAAAAAAGAAGATTTTATGGTGCTGGATATGAATAATAATCTTCTATCATGGTTGCTTTCTGTCACCTCAAAATCCTCTCCTGTCATTCCAGTGCTTGACACTGGAATCCAGTCTGTATCATACAATCGCTTGATGTATCCATTTGTAATTGAATTCTCTGGATCCCAGTGTCTAGGCACTGGGATGACATCTTTCTTGGCGCTTATATCACAATGTTCGTACAGTTGTTTGTTTGACACTGGCTCTTTTTTTCTGATTCCGTGCTGAGACGACACTGCAGATGTTTCAGTAGCATATACTGGTAAAATACAAAGTAATAGAAGTATTACCAGCCTCATAGTTTATCAGCAAAAATAAAATTACCTTCAACATACTGCACATCATCATTATCCTCTAGCTCTTCAACTAATGTAGATAATTTATCAATTAATTCTTTGTCGCTAACTTCAATCAGGTCCTTTGGTTGCCATGAAAGACGAGCAAGTTCTGGTTCTCCAAATTTTGTATAGAAAGCATCACGTACTTTACCAAAATCTTTCACTTCACAAGTTATAACATATAATTCTCCCTTGTTATTTTCCTCAACATTCAATACTTCTAATTCAATTCCATAGTTAAATAAATCTTCAAAATTTACACCCTCTGCTTTATAGACAATTAAGCCTACATGATCGAAAAGGTAACTCACACATCCTGTTTCTCCCAAATTACCGCCTTTGAGAGAAAAGATATAACGTATCTCAGAAGCAGTTCGGTTGCGATTATTTGTCAGAGCATGGACAATAAGTGCAGCACCAGAAGGTCCACAGCCTTCATATTGTATTTCTTCATAACTTTCTCCAGCAACGTTACCAGCTGCATTTTTTATTGCTGTTTCTATTTTATCTTTTGGTAGATTTTCCTTTCGCGCAGCAAAGATAGCAGAGCGAAGACGTGGATTGAGTTCGGGATCAGGTAGCCCTTGTTTTGCAGCAACTGTTATTTCCCTAATGAGCTTTGTAAATTTTTGCGAGCGCTTTGCATCCTGAGCACCTTTTCGATGTTTTATATTTGAAAATTGTGAATGACCAGCCATAGTTAAACTATATATATAATTTATATATATATAGAAAATTAAGGTAAATTTTCAACCTTTTATACCTTCTGCTAGCATATTTTCATACTGCTCAGCTTCTAAGTCAAGGCCAAGAGCTAAGTGAGCCGCTACTAAATAATGAATAACTCTAGAAAAATATTTAGAATCTTTATCGCTTGTCATATTTTGAAAACGCTTGATTGCTGCTAAATATTCACCACGCTTTAGGTAAAACTCACCAATAGAATACTCTTTTTTTGATATGTGTTCTGTGATTAATTTTTCTTTTTCTTTGATCTCTTCTATATATTCGCTATTCGGAAAAAGATTAATATATTCAGTAGCTAGCTCTAAAGTTTTATATGCAATTTGTTGCCCAAGCTGCACTTTGTTAATTTGCATATAATAAGATAATACTCTTAAGTAATATACATATGGCAAATCTTCACCATTTGAATAAACGTATATATAATCATCCATATCACTTGCAGCACTGCTGTAATTACCCATATTATAGTAAGAAATTCCAGATAATAATTTTGCTTTCATTGCCCAATAAGATAAAGGATACAAATCCTCTATCTTTTTAAATGCTCTAATAGCTTGTTTATATTTTTTCTGATCATAAAGCTTAACTGCCTCCTCATATAGTTCAGCTTCGGTGTGTTCAAGATCATTCGCATACGACTGCGTAAAGGAGCAAGTCAGAAGAAAAAAGCATATGATTAAAGTCTTATACATAAGATTTTTTTGATCAAAATAAAGTATAGACTAAATATTACCTAAATAAACAAATTTTTGGCATTATCATCGAACGAAAAGCGGCTCTTGGCGAACATTACCTATATTGCTCGCACCACCACCTATTGCAACACCCTTTCCGCTCACTTCTATATTCTCTAGCTTTCTAATATAAGAATGTATGCTCAATCCACTTCCGACCATCAAAAGAGCAATACCTACTAGACCTAAAACAGGCCCAACAGCAGATGATGCTAATGCTACTTCAGAAATCAACATTATCTTCCTGATTAGTAATAAAGAAGAACCAGCAAGCATTAACTTAGCTACAGACATATTGCTTATCTTTTTTTCAGATTTCTCATCAAAGCCTTGCTCTTTTTCTAACTCGTGTTTTGTACTTTTCTTATACTCACGATAGCAGAAAGTAGCACTTGCTACAAAGTAGAATAAACTAGACATTGAAAAAGCTACGTCTCCTATTATTCCTTGCTCCAATGCTTCACCTACTATGCTAGCCACAATAACTAATGTAACTAAAGCAGCATCAGCATAGTTAAAGTAATCATCAACGGTACAAGGAAGGTCTCTCTTTTCTTTTTCTACTGTTTTCCCACTTTCAATATTCTCCAATTCTCGTTCTTTTTGTGCTATTTTTCTATTATTATAAATTAAATATAGCGTGCAAATAAGGGATAAGACTGTGAAAGGTAATATAGTATGGCCTAATGCGCTGCTTATAAGGCCAAGTACTACCTGATCGCTACATGTTTTTTCGAGCTCAATTGCCATCAATAATGCAAATGGAACCATTGTTACCAATGATACACATTTTCTATGTAGCTCTCTTTTTTTTAACGTTAATAACTCTTGTTCTAGATTTTTACTTTTTTCTGCCTCTCTTTCTTTTCTGACTTCTTCATCAACTGTTGGCCAAAAATCCCAAAAAAAATCTTCTATTTTAGCACCTTTCTTACTTTGAGATCTTTTAGAAAAAGACTTAGTATCTGTAATACTAGTCATATGAACTGACCAACTTATAAACTAATACATTATACAAGATTTTAATTAATCAGTCAATATTGTGAAATTATTAACTTTCTTTGTATACTCTTAAGTAATTTAGTCAATCTGTTTGATGCCAGCTAGAACGTAATTATAGCCTGACCACATAGTCATAACAGCTGCAGCCCATAAGCAAATCACACCTGCATATCGAATTTTCTCATAATCACTCATTACTAGCGCTACCACAGCAATCATCTGCAAAAATGTTTTGATTTTTCCAGCCTTGCTCACAGGTAGGCTAACGTTTGTAGCTATTAAGAACTCCCGCAGACCTGAAACTAATATCTCTCTACAAACAATTATAACTGACGGTATGATTGTAACATCATCTATTTTTTGCTTATAAACTAGCATAATTATTGTTGAAACTACTACTAATTTATCGGCAATTGGATCAAATAACTTGCCAAAATTCGATTGGACTTTCCATGCACGAGCTAAATAACCATCAAAAAAATCTGTAATGCACGCAAACATAAAGACCAATATTGTTACTAAGCTTGCATACTTACCTTCTATATAGAAGCTTAGTATTATTGCTGGTATTGCGAGCGCACGAGAAATTGTGAGTAAATTAGGTAGATTTTTTTTAAACATGTATCGCAATTTTAATCCAGCATAACAAACTTATACAGAAGCGAAGTACAACTCACAAGCTAATAGTTGAACATTCATAAAAACTTCATATACTTAGATAATTACTAACGACAAATTCAAAATATAAGAATGAGTAATGATTTAGATAATATTGCAAAACAAGAGGCACTTAAGTATCACAATAGGAATAGTAAACCTGGTAAAGTATCGATCATACCAACAAAACCCTTGTCTACACAGCATGATCTATCACTTGCTTATTCCCCTGGTGTTGCAGTCCCATGCCTTGAAATAGTTAAAAATCCTGAGGCTGTTTATGATTACACGGCAAAAAGCAATTATGTAGCTGTTATTTCAAATGGCACCGCAGTACTGGGACTTGGTAATATTGGTCCTCTTGCTTCAAAGCCTGTCATGGAAGGCAAAGCTGTTTTATTTAAGCGTTTTGCTGACATTGATGCGATAGATATAGAAGTTGACACAGAAAACATAGAAGATTTCATCAATGCAGTAAGGTATCTTGGTCCAAGTTGGGGAGGAATAAATCTAGAAGATATAAGATCCCCCGATTGTTTCATAATAGAGAAACGTCTAAATGAATTGATGGATATTCCGGTTTTTCACGATGATCAACACGGAACTGCAGTGGTTGTTGCAGCTGGTATAGAAAATGCCCTCGATATTGTTGGAAAGAAATTAGGAAATGTAAAGATCATCATGAATGGTGCTGGAGCAGCTGGTATTGCGTGTTTGGAAATACTGAAGTCTATGGGTGCTAAGAACATAGTACTATGTGACAAACAAGGAGTAATACACAAAGACAGAAAAGAGGACATGAATGAGTGGAAGGAAAAGTATGCAGTTGACACTAAAGAACGCTCTCTACTCGATGCCATAAAAGACGCTGATATATTCATTGGACTATCTGCAAAGGATGTGCTCAGCGAAGAGATGTTAAAAAGCATGGGTAAAGACCCAATCATTTTTGCTCTTGCTAACCCTGATCCAGAAGTAAGGCCTGAATTTGCAAAATCTGTAAGGCCAGATGCAATAATTGCAACTGGTAGGTCAGACTATAACAACCAAGTCAATAACGTAATGGGATTTCCTTACATATTCAGAGGAGCACTCGACGTACATGCAACAACAATAAATGATGAAATGAAAATTGCTGCAGCAGATGCAATAGCAAAGCTTGCCCGCGAATCAGTGCCAAGTGAGATATCTGCAGCCTATGGCGGTCGTAAAATGAGCTATGGACGTGAATATATAATACCTACTCCATTTGATCCAAGATTAATTTCTATAGTATCTCCTGCTGTTGCAAAAGCTGCAATTACCTCAGGTGTGGCAAGAAAGGAAATAGAGGACTGGGATAAGTATGAAAGTCAATTAAAATCTCGTCTTGCTAGTGCTCTCAATACTCTCAATTTATTGTCTTCACAATAATCAATTGCATATTTTAGACTTATAATTAAAATAAACTGATGACTATTACAATTCACGAGTTAGAAAAAATTATCAAACAGTCATTTCCTGATGCTGATATAAAGATCAAGGACCTTGCTGGAGATGATGATCACTACCATTTAAAAATAACTTCCAAGTCTTTTTCCAAAAAGACAAAAATAGAACAACACAGAATGGTATATAAGGCTCTTGAAGGTCAGTCTATACATGCATTGCAATTAGAAACTAGCGCTTAAAATTAAGGTGATATTCATGAACAATTTTGAACAAATAAAAAAAGACATAGCAGAAAACGATGTAGTGCTATATATGAAAGGCACCTCTGACTTTCCTCAATGCGGATTCTCTGGGCTCGTCGTGTCAATTCTCAAAAAATTGAATGTAAAGTTTAAATGCATCAACGTACTTGAGAATGATGAAATACGTCAGTCCATAAAAAGTTTTTCTGATTGGCCAACAATCCCACAATTATATATAAAGGGAGAGTTTATTGGTGGCTGTGATATCGCTCGTGAGATGTATGAAAACGGTGAATTACAAAATTTGTTAAAAGAAAAAAAGGTTATTGCAGAGTAAGTTTACACAGCAGAGTGGCAAAATAAAAACATAGTGTCAGTGTCCAGACACTGCCTTATTTTCTGGATTTCAGTGTCAGCTACTTGAATGACACTCTTTTAGTAGCACACACACAACTGTACAAACATTGTCCTCAAAAATGCGAGTAGCTCATTTGGTATTATCCCAGGTGGAATTGAGGAATTTTGAGTTTTTGAAAAGATTCCAGCGTCACGCATTGGAATGACAGATTCAAACTGGAGTTATACCTTATCACCAGGCTTAACAAATAGATGACCCAATGTTATTAATTTTATAGGCTTATTTTCATTATTTGCTACTATCCAAACCCCATCTTCCTCATGGTCAGCAATTTCTATTGGTGCAAATACTACATAATTATTGTCATCAACAATCTTTATTCCAAGAATACCATCGTCACTTAAGCTCAAGGCCGAAGAAGGAATTTTATATGCAAATCTTTCACCTGAAGGGAGGCTTACACTAGCAGTCAGTCCTTGCAAGGATATAATTTCATTATCAGTTACCTTTATCTCTACTCTATAAGATCCAGTTTTAGGCTCAGCAATTTTACTAATAAAACTCACTTCACCTACTAATTCCCTTCCGTCTAGCAAATTAATTTGCGCTGCACTACCCAGTTTTATTTTATTTACTTCATTTTCTGAAACATATAATACCACAAGAATCTGATCAAAATTAACTACGTCAGTTACCTTCTGTCCAGCATTAACAAAATCCCCTTCATTCATATTAATCTTATCTATATAACCATCAATAGGAGATTTAACTGCTGTATTTTCTAAATCTAATTCTAGCCTTTTTAGGTCAGCTTTTGCACTCTGCAATGCAGTAAAAGCTGATTCCACTTTTATTTGTGCTCCATAGCCTTTTTTATTCAATTTTTTAGAGGAATGATACTCAATTTCACGCTGATTTAATAAAGCTTTGGCTTTCTCAACTTGTGCAACTCTGTCATAATCTTCTATCTTTAAAATTACATCGCCTCTCTTTACCTTTTCACCATCAGACAAATAAATAGCAATCACTTGACCACTTGTTCTTGAAACAAGGCTTGCCCTATGCAAGGGATTTACTGTACCAGAAAAATTTAAATATACGGTGCGATTTTGTGGAGTATAATCCTGAGTTTTTACTGAAAAACTACTAATTGGATTATCACTATGAACCGCCTGATCTTTTTTTAAAAATGTACTGTTGATAAAAAACAGTAGAATAAGAGCAATACCGGAAACGATGATTACTTTGTTTCTCATCTTTAAACAATAAAATTTATTGACCAACCTTGTTAGAAACAACTGCATAAAATTTCAAATCAGAATCTAAGTATAATACATCTATTGTCACTTTATAAATAGTTTTATATGAGCAAATTTTCCTATAATAAGTAAGTTTTTTATTGCTAAAATGGAATTTTTAATCAAGAAACTGTATCTGAAAAGTTATTATGCTAATAGAAGTATTAACATCATATTAGCATATAAGTACTAACGTGGTATTAGTTTTATAATTAAGGAATATATTATGACAAATCTTATACTCAATCCTCCATTTGAATGGAAGGCACTTCATGATTGCTATAGAGAATGTGAAGAAAAATCACCAAGTAATAGTTGGCAGGTAACAGCGGAGCAAAATAACTGCAAGTGGTACTGTCGTCTGAAAGATACTCATGGCTTATTTAAATCTGATTCACAAGAAGAGTCGACACCTATTGATATAAGTAGTACATTCAGAGAGATTGGAAATAAATTCTATGATCTTGCAGATTCAGTGTCTGTTCTATAGTAAAATAAAGGATCAAAGTTCAATTAGTAAGTCTACTTTTGTAGACTTACTCTCTCATATTGACTCAACTGCAGAGCTGAAGTGCTAATGCCTGAGCTTTTTTTTACTGACTTCCGTATTTTCAGGAAAAGCAGATCCTACTAACTCTATAATGCCTGATAATTTATTTATCGATGGTCAGTTTTATGTACCCGTTCAGCAAAGTGGTAAAATAAGGTAGATAAAAACACAGGAACACATGGTATCCGTTTAGTAGTTTAGCAAAAAAGTCCAGTAATCTACTTGGATGACATCGAATCCTGTCATTCCAGCGCGTGACACTGGAATCCATAATCTTGTCAAAAACTCAGAATTCCTGGATCCCAGTTGGGATAACACCTATTTATTTTCAGTGCTCCCTTATCTTGTAATTCAAGTAGCTGACACTGGAATCGAGAAAAGAAGCCAGTATCAGTTACTTTCATGACAACCATTTTGTTTCTATGGTTGTATTTCTCTCGTCTAACTATTTTGCCACTCTGATCAGTAGATATATTAGCATACATTTAATAGAGTTTAGCTCTTCACTAAACGGGTACCCAATTGTTCAATACTATCAATTTTAATTTGTAAAGTGTCCTTTATAAATTTATTAGCCTGTTTTATGTCCATTGAAACTCTATATTTATTGGGATTTGGCATGATTTTTTTTAAAACAACTCTATCTTTTTTGTTGTCTGCATGTTCAAACAGGAGATCAAATTCTTTTTTATCTTGTAAATAAGATGTACAAATATCGCTATGACTATACTTTTTGAGATCTAGAAGTTTAGCAAAGCTATCACGATCATTCTCATGATGAAAGGTCACGTTTATACCTACTATTTCGTCCGTTTCTTGCAACTTTCCATCTTTAGCTACCTGTGCCTTAGCAAACGTAACTGTAGGTTTATGGCCATAATTTGCTCCAATAATCCTTCTTATTGAGTGTTCTATTGCTATTTTTTGCACTTCGGGATTTTTACTAAATGTAGGTACCTTATAGCTTGCAAGAAGCAATTTTTGTTCATACTGCTCATTAAATTCCTTTATCTTTTCAAAATGTCTTTCATATTGAGTCAATCCATCTTTTCCTTTTTTCTCCATCCTTTCCAAGAATTTCTCTACAGGTTCTCGTTTGGCTAGATTAATTTTGCGTATAAGCGGAATTTGTTTTTTCAAGCTAATCCAATATGGTAGGCAAACAACTTTTGCATCTTCCGAAAATAGACCTTCTAATTTTTTCACTGCATTGTATAAGTTTACTGGTTCTGGTTTATAATGCCCACTATTATTGTCTATATAAGTTATTTTACCATTTACCACTTTCATTAAACCAGAACACAAAACTGGCCTACCACCTGCAAGAGTTGAATGACGATAAGCCCATTCGCTTTTGTTAACATTAATATGTTCATGAGTTACTAGCTTTCCATCAAGCGTGATCACATAAGCTACACAACCTTTTTTGCCCTTACTAATTTTATCAGTTGTATCATATGGTTTGCCTTTAAAGCCTTTTAACTTGTTACCTTCCACTTCTGGCATTAAGTCCACGTATAATTTTCCTTTATAAGGAATTTTAGTATGTTCTACTTGATCATCTGGAGTAAAATACTTAACCCTCGTATCAGTTCCAGGAATCTTTCTTCCTTTAACTCCAACTTCTGGAAACAAATTATATCGTGGAAAAAAATAAGTAAAATTATTCTCTATCCAATACAGAATCTTATTTATGATACCAAAAACTTTTCTATTACCTAAATCAATAGAGAGTTGCTGTTCCTTTGGTACTGCTAGATGATTGGACTTTGTACCAGATTTGCCAAATTCTTTAGCAGCATATTTAAACCTTTCTAGTAAATATTCCTTACGTTCTTTTGATACTGACATTTTTACCTCATTCACTATTATTTTACTCTATATCATTTTAGATAAAAAGTCAATCTTTCTTAAGATATTAATAGAAGAAAAAGCGACAGCAATACAGCTACCAACAATTTGAAAAATCGTTATTCCGCTACTTGTTAGCGGAATCTATGTTCGTACAGTTAGTTATCGCTACTTACCCAACAAACTTATGCTAAGCTGTGCTGCCACTAATTTTGCAACCGGTACTCTATAGGGTGAGCACGACACATAATCGACCCCTGATTTGATGAAAAACTCTATGGATTGTGGATTTGCTCCATGCTCTCCGCATACACCGAGTTTTATTTCTTTTCTGTTTTTTTTGCCTCTTTCAATGGCTATCTGAATTAACTCTCCTACCCCTTCGACATCTAGCACCTCAAAGGGATCGTTTTCGAATATGTTGCTTTCCTTATAAGAATCGAGGAAATTAACTGAATCATCTCGTGAAAGTCCCATAGCTGTTTGTGTTAAATCATTAGTGCCAAAACTAAAAAATTCTGCGTGTTTTGCGAGTTTGTCAGCAATAAGTGCTGCTCTTGGCAGTTCTATCATCGTTCCGATTGAATAATTCACATCGAAATTTTCAGCTTCTTTCTTTACTAACTCGCATATCAGAACAAACTCTTTCTCACTCATGATAAAAGGAATCATGATTTCAGGTTTCACTTCTATCTTCTTTTCTTTCCTTAATTCACTTGCAGCACTGAGTATTGCCTTAATCTGCATTTTATATATTTCAGGATGAGAAATAGCAAGCCTACACCCTCGATGGCCAAGCATTGGATTTTTTTCTGATAACTGTGCTATTTTATTTTTTACCGATTCAACTGACTTATTCAGTGATTTGGCGATTTTTTCTATAATGGATTGATCATGAGGTAAAAACTCATGTAGAGGTGGATCAAGTAATCGTATAGTGACTTCCCTGCCCTCCATAATAGAAAACATTTCTTTGAAATCAGACCTTTGCATTTCTTCGAGTTTATTTAATGCATTTGCCCTTTCATTTTCATCATCAGCTATTATCAATTTTTGAATGAATTCGATTCTATCGCTAGCAAAAAACATATGTTCTGTGCGACATAATCCTATACCTTCTGAACCGAATTCTTTTGCAATTTTTGCATCTTTTGGAGTATCAGCATTCGCTCTCACCTTCACTGTTTTGATTTCATCTACCCAGTTAATTATCGTTTTGAATTCTTGAGATAATTCAGGCAAAATTGTAGGGAGAGTACCAAGCATAACCTCTCCTGTTCCTCCATTGATGGTGATTGATTCACCTTTATTTACTTTTATATCTCCCATAGAAAGAAATTTTTCATCTTTATCAATATAAAGTCCATTTAGACTACAAATGCATGGTTTACCCATTCCACGAGTTACAACAGCGGCATGGGAGGTCATACCTCCCCTCGCTGTTACTATTCCACTTGCAGCATTCATTCCATTAATATCTTCAGGGCTCGTCTCTGATCTTACCAAAATTACTTTTTTACCCTGCTCTGCAGCTTTTTCAGCATCACTTGCACTGAATACTACATATCCAGAAGCAACACCTGGAGAAGCTGGTAACCCTCTTCCTACTACTTCTTGATCAAATTTAACATCAAGAACTGGATGTAATAAATTGTCAAAGGTTTTTGGATCGATTCTCAATATTCCTTCCTCTTTTGTAATAACTCCTTCGTTTACCATATCAACTATTATGCGAATAGCAGCTTCAGCTGTGCGCTTGCCAGACCTAGTCTGCAAAATCCATAACTTACCATCCTGTACAGTAAATTCGATATCCTGAATGTCCTTATTATGCCTTTCAAGTTTTTCACATACCGCGCATAATTCTCGGTAGATGCTTGGTAGCAACTTCTCTATGGTGTTTTCTTGCTCGCCGTTAACTGGCATAGGAGTATAAACACCAGAAACCACATCCTCACCCTGAGCATTAACTAAAAACTCACCAAAAAGCTTTTTTTCTCCAGTTGAAGGATTACGTGTAAATATCACACCAGTTGCAGAATTATCATTTAAATTACCGAAAACCATTGCTTGCACGTTGACTGCAGTTCCAAGGTTTTCAGGAATATTATTTATTTTTCTATAGGAAACAGCTCTATCATTTTGCCAAGAAGAAAACACTGCATTTACTGAATTGAGTAACTGTTCTTCAACATTTTGCGGGAAATTTTTTCCTATTTTCTCATATACTATCTCTTTGAAATCATTAACAATTTTCTTTAAAACATCAACATTAAGATCAGCTAAGCTTTTTGATCCACTTTTTTGCTGTTCACTATCAATAATGTCTTGAAATAGGTTGTGGTCAAGCTGTAGTACAACATTCGAGTACATCATGATGAAACGACAGTAGCTATCATAGGCAAAACGTTCTCCACTTTTTTTTGCAAGACCAACAACGGTTGCATCATTTAGGCCAACATTTAGGACTGTATCGAGCATGCCCGGCATTGAATTCACACTACCAGAGCGTATGGAAACTAATAAAGGATTATTTGAATCCCCGAATTTACAACCGATGTCACTTTCGAGCATCACCATGTAGTTTTTTATCTCGTTACGTAGATCACAAGACAATTCATTATCTTGACAATAGGCCTGACAAACAGCAGTGGAAATTGTAAAACCAGGTGGAACAGGAATGCCAATGTTACACATCTCTGCCAGATTTGCTCCCTTCCCTCCTAGTAGATTTCTCATTGCTGCATTGCCTTCACAGTTGCTTTGGCTAAAGTAATATATTAACTTTTCTTGCATTTTTTTCGGATTTTCACTAACAAACATACTATACATACTATTCTAATAAATTTGTCAGGTGAGAGTAATAAATTTTGTAAAATTCAGCAGAGCCAATACATTAAATAGTCCCTTTTCCTTTCATTCCAGTACTCTTTTCTGTCATCTCAACGACCTCTATGATGTCATTCCAGCGCATGACGCTAGAGTCCAGTTTGTCCATAATCTCACCAAAAACGTTGTGTTTTAGCATAATTTTGTGCTCAATATGCTTATTTGTAGTAAAGACTTCTGGATTCCAGCATCAAGTGCTGGAATGACACCGTCATACCTGTTGGAGTATGAATGTAGCCTTATCTCACACTCCTGTCATCCCAGTGCCCAGACACTGGGATCCAGAAGACTGATCAAGTAATAAGAACTAGTCACGCGCTGGCTCTCTTAAATTACCTTAGCTACAAGTGTTAAGAAATTTACCAATCAAAAAAAGGCAAAAGAATCCACATGGTGCTAATTTTATTACTGTAATTGATAATGTGCTAACGCTTAAAATAAGCGCGATCTGGCCGAATGTAGAAAAAATAAAAAAGGCGTGCAGCCGCCATAATTTCGCCAATAAATACAAGATTTGTCAAGAAGCTTCTATTAAATGAAAGTTATGAAAAAAAATCTATTGCAAGTCTTTTAATATTCTGTTAAGAGCCAGAACAAATAAAAATTATTATGTTTGGATTAGAGGACAAGAAATTTCTGATTACTGGTGCATCAGGCGGAATAGGCCAGGCAATTGTAGAAATTATGCATAAGGCCAGAGCAACTTTATGTATTTCTAGTACAAAAAAAGAAGTACTCGAAGAAGTTGCTAAAAAATATGAAAAAAACATTCATATACTCCCTTGTGACTTATCAAGTACTGATGAGGTAAATCAACTAATAAATAAAGCAAGTGAGTTGATGAAAGGCTTTGATGGGCTCATATGTAATGCAGGCATTACACAAGACAGTTTGGCGTTAAGAATGACAGATGAAGAATGGCAAAAGGTGATTGACATTAATTTGACCTCCACATTTAAGCTAAATAGAGAAGCATGCAAGAAATTAATTAAAAATAATTGGGGAAGAATCATAAATATTTCCTCAATAGTAGGATTAACAGGAAATGCCGGGCAAGTAAATTATGCAGCATCAAAAGCTGGAATAATAGCTATGAGCAAATCTATAGCAAAAGAAGTTGCAAGTCGTGATGTAACAGTAAATTGTGTTGCTCCTGGATTTATAGATACTAAAATGACTGAAGTTTTAAATAAAGAACAAAAGGAAAAAATATTAGATAACATTCCAATGAAAAGAATGGGAACAGGGAAAGAAATAGCAGCAGGGATCCTGTTTTTAGCAAGTGATGAGGCAAAATATATAACGGGACATGTGCTTAACATCAATGGTGGGCTATTTATGTAGCAACACTTATTTATGGACAAACTATGAGTTTTACCCTAAAATAAATATATATATAAATTTAGATTCACGTTAGTTTATTACTTGGAGGCAAAAGAATGAGCTATATAATAAAATTTTTTTTTAATGCTTTATGTATAGTGCTGTTTCTCTCTTTATCAGATTACGCAAATGCTGCCAACGATATAGAAGACACAACTGCCCAAGTAATATGCAATATTGTTGGCTATATTTGGGGAATAGGTGGGCCACTTATGACTGTAGTCATAATAGGTGCAGCTTTGCTTGCAATATTTGGTAGAATGCCATGGCCAGCTCTCTTTGCCTTGGGTATGTTTTGTGGTGTATTTTTTGGCGCCAAAACTATTATAATGAAAATTATACCTAATATAAGTGAAGTAAAAGATATGTTGGATAAGTGCGGGAAATAACTAAAAATAAGTGTGTTTTTGTGTGTATTGTTGCTTCATATCCTCAATTTGCAGCAAACAAGAGCTATCTCTCGGTAAAGTTTTAATAGCTAACTCAGCGTACTTCATAAATTTCTCTAAATTACCTTCAATACAAGCCTTTTTCGTCAAAGCAAAATAATACATTGCCATATCAGCGCTACGTTTATATGCAATACTTAAATACTTCCAGACAAAGGCGTTATTTGTTTCTACGCTTGCAACCTGCTCTAGGTAAAAAATTGCCTTCTCTATTTCACCGTGTAATAATAAAGTATGAGATAACGCAAGTTTCACTAAATAGTTATTCTTCTCAGATAAATATCTAAGTGATTCTTCATACATTTTTATTGCTTCACTTAAATTTCCAGCTTTGTATAACATCTCCGCTTTTAATTCATATAAATAAGGATCATTGCGTGACTCTTGAATCAATGAATTAACTTTAGTAATAGCCTCTTCTATCTTTCCTTGCCTATAGTGAATTACAGCATTTACATACTTAGAACTACCTTCATATTTATTAGATAACACATGAATAGGAGCAAAGAAAGAGTCTAGCTTTGCAACCATACGCTCAAACTTCAGCAATTTATCTGCAAGGATTGGTTTTATATTGTTTTTAACCTTATAATTCTGTACAGCAAATATACGCTTATCACTAAGTGGGTGAGTGCGGAAATACTCTTCAGTGTTTTCATGCTCAATACTCTTAAAATAGTCAAAAATCTCTTTCATACCCAAATTATCGTAGCCAGATTCATCTAGGTATCTTAAAGCATAGCTATCTGCTACACTCTCTTGCTCTTGAGAATAGTTAAAAAACAACCTTGAACTAAGCGTTACACCACTAAGCAAGATTGCACTCGCAACCTGAGGGTTAATGACAATACTAGAAACTAATCCTACCATATAACTAACCATTGCTATTGATTGAAAATAACCTACAGCACTACTCATTTGTAATACATGACCAGCAGATATATGAGCAATTTCATGTGCTAATATACCAAGTAAGACATAAGGTTCAGTCGAATATTGTAAAAGCCCTAAATGAATGAAAATGCTGTTATTGTTAATTACAAAAGCATTAATCGATCTATCATTAACTATAAAAACTTTTATTTTATCATTATCAATACCCGCAGCAGAAAATAAAGGTTGCGCTAGATCCTTAACTACCGCTTCCACTTCACTATCTCTAATAATACTAACAGAGTAAGCACTATTACAATATACAAAAAAGAATAGTAAAACAAAAAGCTTGAAAATTTTAAACATGGAAATTCCTTGTTTGTATAACTTTGAGGAATTTTATATTTTAACACTAAAACTATACGAATCTACAAACGCTAGTTTAAATTTTGAACGTAACTGATAAGTTTATCAATGGTAGTTAACTTAATATTATGTTGTTCAGCAAATTCAAGCAACTGGGGTAAGCGCATCATAGAGCCATCATCATTCACTAATTCACACCCTACAGCCACATGATTAGATCCAACCAATTTTGCTATTTCAACACTTGCTTCAGTATGACCGTTGCGTGCTAAAACCCCACCCTCATTTGCAATAATAGGAAAAACATGACCAGGAGTAACAATATCATCCTTAGTACTTTTTTCATCAATAGCAGTAAGTATCGTATGCGTCCTATCATGAGCAGAAACACCTGTTGTAATGTTATAACGAGCATCAATTGACGTAGTAAATGCAGTATGAGGAACAAGCTTTTCATCCACATTACTTCTCTTCATAAATTCAAGATTTAGCTTATTCATGTGAAACCTTGTCATAGCCAAAAATACAATGCCAGTCCCGTACCTAACCATAAAAGCAATATGCTCTGGTTTCACCTTTTCAGCTAAAATAACCAAATCACCTTCATTCTCTCTATTTTCATCATCAACTAAAATGAATAATTTACCAGATCGAGCGTCCTCTAATACATCTTCCACAGAAGAAATACCGGGTAGACTAATTGAAGGATAAGTTACTTGTACCATAATTTACTTAAATTCAACCTTAACTATTTTATACAATTTCTCTCCATTTGGCACTATCACTTCCACATACTCACCAACTTTTTTGCCAATTAAAGCACTACCGAGTGGTGAATCCGTAGAGATCAACTGCTTTGAAGCATCAGCTTCATACCCACTTACAATCTTATAAATATATTCAACTTCACTGTTATCATCATTTAACATACTTACCGTAACAGTTGCACCAAACATTACTGTATCACCAGACAAACTTTTTACTTCTATCACTTCTGCATGTGAAAGTTTACTTTCTACCTCAATTATACGGCCTTCAATAAAACCTAACCTTTCCCGTGCTGCATGATACTCTGCATTTTCAGACAAATCACCTTGATCACGAGCATCAGAAATAGCCTGTATGATAGAAGGTTTTTCTTCCTTTAATTTCTCAAGTTCGACTTGCATACTCTCAAAACCTTCCCTTGTAATAGGAAACTTGTTAACAATGGATGAAGTCATAATCACCGCCTAAACGCAATTAAATTGAGTTACAAAATCACTCACAATACCAAGAATATCATCTTTTATATCATCATTCATGTCACCTGACAACTTTTTTAAAACTCCAGGATGAACAGTTTGAAAATAATTGATAAGATCACACTCGAACCTATTGATGTTGCTCACCTGTACCTTATTTAATTGACCATACAGATTAGAAAAGATATACATAAGCAATACTTGCTCTTCTATTGACATAGGTAAATGTTGTTTTTGCTTTAATAACTCGACAAGATATTTACCCTTATTCAAGGATAATTGAACACTAGCATCAAGATCAGAACCAAATTTTGCAAAATCTTCTAATTCTCTATACTGAGCTAAGCTTAGCTTTATAGAACCAGCAACTTTCTTCACAGACCTTAGTTGTGCAGCAGAACCAACCCGCGAAACTGACAAACCTATATTTACTGCAGGTCGAAATCCTTTATAAAATAATTCAGACTCAAGAAAGATCTGCCCATCGGTAATTGAAATAACATTTGTTGGTACGTATGCAGATACATCACCAGCCTGAGTCTCAATAATCGGCAAAGCAGTCAAAGATCCCTGTCCTTTTTCATCAGACATTTTGGTAGCTCTTTCAAGCAAGCGAGAGTGTACATAGAATATATCTCCAGGATAAGCTTCACGACCAGGAGGACGTCTGAGCAATAAGGACATCTGCCTATATGCCACAGCATGCTTAGATAAATCATCATATACCACCAAGCAATGCATTCCATTATCACGGAAAAATTCCCCAATAGTGCAACCAGCATAAGGTGCTAAAAATTGCATAGGCGCGCAGTCAGATGCACTAGCCACAACTACAGTTGTATACTCTAATGCTCCGCTTTCTTTCAGCTTATTTACCACTTTTGCTACTGTTGAAATTTTTTGTCCAATAGCAACATAAACACAGTAAACTTTTTGATTTTCGTTCACCTCATCGTTAATCTTCTTCTGATTGATAATAGTATCAATCGCAATAGTGGTTTTACCAATTTGTCTATCGCCAATAATTAATTCACGTTGCCCTCTACCTATAGGAATCAACAAATCTATAATTTTAATTCCTGTCTGCAGAGGTTCATGCACAGATTTACGGTCAATAATACCTGGCGCTTTAGATTCTATATAAATTTTGTTTTTGGCTCTAATTTCTCCGCCATCGTCTATAGGATCGCCTAATGCATTTACAACTCTCCCTAATAATTCATGACCTACAGGCACCTGTACAACATCACCACTACATTTTACAACGTCCCCTTCTTTTACATCACGGTCATTGCCAAGCACAACTATTCCAGCTGTATCATGATCTAAATCAAGAACTATTCCTTCTACACCGCTTGCAAAAGATACCTTTTCACCAAACTTTGCTTTTTCCAGCCCATAGACCAATGTGATACCATCCGTTACTGAAATTACTTCACCTATATTTTCTCGTTTTATAGGATTATCAAATGTCTCAACCTTCTCTTTTATTATGTTTACTACTTCAGAGGCATTTATGCTATTCTTCATATACAATTCCTTATTTTCAACATTTCCATTTTACTCAAATCAACCAATCTATCCAAATAACTCTTAAGCGAAGCATCAATCAAGTTAAAACCATACCTAACTACGAAGCCACCTAGTATAGAAGGATCAACCACACTACTGACTTTTATTATTTTACCAAGAAAGTTCAAAGATTCAGTAATTATTTTTATATCAGGTTTCTTTAAAACCTCTGCTGATTTTATAGTAATTTCCAATTCATTTTCACTTTCCCTTACAAGATTTAAGAATTTTTCTAATATAAGGATTAATAAACGGGAGCGCTTGTTTGCAAGTGTAACCATAATAAATTTGACTAAGTTTTCACTCAAGTGCTCATTTATAGAAAGTATCGCTTCTTTTTTGTGTACAAGAGAAACCGTAGGATGAGATAGGTACACAAAAACATCACTTTGATCTTTAAAAAAAGCTAATAAAAATTCTACTTCTTTTCTTATAGTACCTAGCCTGTTTTCTGAGAGAGAAAACAGCGCTCTAGCATAAGATGAAACCAAATTATTGCTTTTCATATTAAATTACCTATTCTAGTAAATCTAAGTTATTTCAGCTACCATTCTTTAATCCAAGCATTTTTTATATAAATAGGTCTTCTCTTTAAGGAAAGAAAACATAAATCATATCTAACTGAATAATCTAAAAAATCAAGATTTTTACTTAAGAAATACTTAGAAGAATTTATAATAGACTGACACTGAAAATGAGATATCGGTATTTCTTTTCCAAATAAACTTGTTTTAACTTCTATAAAAATCAGCTCCCTTTTTTTAGATACAATTAAGTCAATTTCACCCAACTTACAACGGAAACGACGTTTTATAACATTATAGAATTTCAGCTTTAAATATATCAAAACTAACAATTCGCCAAAGTAACCTACAAAATAGCGTAACCTACTTACCATAAAAAGAATAATTAGCTTTGTGTAACTACTTTGCTTCCTTTTTTATTTTTACTATAAATCTCACCTTTTGCTGAAATATCTCTATCAACTAGCTCTATCACTGCCATTGGAGCGCAATCACCCTTTCGAGTACCAAATTTTATTATTCTAGAATATCCACCTTTACGGTCTTGATAACGATTAGCTAGAACGCTTAATAATTTATCAACTACTAACTTACTATTATGAAGACGTGAAAGCAAAAGCCTTCTACCATGTAAAGAATCGTTATTCTTAGCAATTGTAATAAACTTTTCCACATACGGACGAAGTGCTTTAGCCTTTGGTAAAGTAGTTACAATCTGCTCATGATTAATTAACGAGATAGATAGATTCTTTAACATTGATAACCTATGCTGGGTACAACGAGACAGTTTATTTTTCTTTATTCCATGTTTCATATACTACCTAATCCTCATCAGTATGTTGTTTAGCAAGTTCATCTATATCCTTAGGCGGCCAATTTGGTATATTCATACCCAAAGACAAACCTGAACTATTTAAAATTGCCTTGATTTCATTCAAAGACTTTCGGCCAAAATTAGCAGTTCTTAACATTTCAACTTCCGTCTTTTGCACAAGATCACCTATATAAGTGATATTTTCATTTTTCAGACAGTTATGAGATCTAACAGATAATTCCATTTCATCCACTTTACGCAATAGAACAGGATCATAGCCCAAATCTTTAGCACCACTAGACAAAGAAACCTGCGATTTTTTATAATTCATATCAGAACTAATAAAAGGCTGAAATTGCTCCTGTAATATCCTTGCAGCATAGTCAATAGCTTGACTTGGAAAGATTGTACCATCAGTTTCAATTGACAATATCAGCTTATCTTTATCAGTAACTTGACCAACACGACTATTCTCTACTTTATACGAAACCCTCTCGACAGGACTATATAAAGCATTAACTGGAATAAAACCAATTAAATCTTGTTCATTCATAGACTTTAAAAATTCATTTTCTTTATATTTATTTACAGGAAGATAACCTTTTCCGCTAGCAACATATATAGTAACGTTAAGCTCCACATCTTGACCTAGTGTACATATCACCAAATCTTTATTAACAATAGAGCATTGGTCATCAGTTTCTATCATTCCAGCTAATACTTGACAAGGCCCTTTAGCGCTCAAATTTAAGCACTTATTAGACGTTTTATTTAGCTTACACCTCAACATGCTCATATTTAATACTATATCAGTTATGTCTTCCCTAATTCCTTGGATCGAAGTAAATTCATGACTCACGCCTTCAATTTTTATTCCATAAACAGCACTACCGCGAAGAGAAGATAACATTACACGCCTTAATGCATGACCCAACGTTAAAGCAAAACCACTTTCCAAAGGTTCTAGAACTATATCACTTTTTTTACTTGAATCACCTGATATTACCTTAATCGCACTAGGCTTAGTTAACCTATCTAAATTTCCACAGGAAGAAACATTATCACTATAATACATACAAAAACCTTTCAAATATCCTATACTCTTCTTTTTTTCCTTAACCTACACCCATTATGAGGTATCGCCGTTTTATCTGCAATTGAAGTTACAGTCAATCCACAATTCCGAAGTGCTTTAACTGCAGCTTCTGCACCAAAACCAGGACCACGAATCATTACAGAAACAACCTTCATACCAAATCTCTCTATTACTTTCTTCGCAGCAGAATCGGCAACCTTACCTGCAGCATAAGGTGTGGATTTTCTCGAACCAGAAAAACCACATGCACCAACAGAAGTCTGGTAAAGCGTATTACCACAAACATCAGTCACATTTACAAAAGTATTATTAAAAGTTGCACGAATATGGACAATACCAGTAATAAACCTTTTTGTATTCTTACCAACCGCTTTAACTTTTTTCATAAAAACTCACGACAATAACAAATTTTATTTTTTCCCAGCAATAGGCAATTTAGATCTGCCTTTACGAGTTTTAGCATTAGTATGGGTTCTTTGTCCTCTCACAGGCAAAGCTTTTCTATGCCTTAATCCTCTATAGCAACCGATTTCCATTAAAGATTTTATATCCATAGCCACTTTTTTTCTAAGCTCACCCTCTATGACATATTTTTGCCTAATAAAACTACTAATTTTCTCTATATCTTCATCTTGTAATTCTGAAACACGCTTACGCTCATCAATTTTACAGCTACGACAAATTATATTCGCAGTAGTAATACCTATACCATGTATATACTTTAATGCAAAAGGAATACACTTCTTTACCGGAACATTTATGCCTGCAATACGTGCCACTGATACCTCGATACTTTATTAATAATAACTCTTAATTTATACCATAAAACAACTTATAGTCAAATCAAATTACAAGAAATTTTACTTTCAATCTCTTGCATTACTCTATCAACACTCAAATTAGCGTTAATTGTTAACAATTTGCCCTTATAATACTCGCGTAAACCCTTCATCTGAAAATGATATTCTCTTATCCTCTTATTAATTGCAAGCATATTAGCATCATCAATTCTCTTCTCCAACCTCGTACTTTTACATTTAGCACAAGTAGTATTTTTAAAAGAAGATATACTATATATACTTTTACAATCCAAACAAGTAAGACGATCTTTTAATCTATCAATTGCAATATTATCGTCAAGCTGCAACTCAATTACAAGATCAACATCCCTATTGCATCTTTTTTGCAAAACTTGAGTTAAAAAATGAGCTTGATTTAAATTTCTTGGAAAACCATCTAACAAAAAATTACCATCTATTAATGCAAGCTGGTCACACAATAATTTACATATAACTTCATCTTGAATTAAATTACCAGATTCGACAGTATCCTTTATTTCTTTACCTAATTTACCCCCAGTAGATATAATATTCCTTAATAAATCTCCTACTGAAACTAATTTTAAATTATATTTTGCTATTAACAAACTGGACTGAGTACCCTTACCAGAGCCAGGAGGACCAAAAATTGTAATAATCACTTTAGTCTCCTTGCTTTAGACTCATATTTCTTTATCCAACTATCGTACCTATTTGAAAAAACATAAGATTGTACTTGCATAATAGTATCAGTAATAACGTTAACTATAATCAGCAAGCTCGTCCCACCAAAAATAAATGGTATATCATAATGATACCTCATAATTTCAGGTATAGTACATATTACCACTAAATACGCAGACCCAATAAATGTTAATTTGAAAACTATATCTTGAAGATAATTAGAAGTATGTTTTCCAGGACCTCTACCAGGAATAAAACCACCATTTTTCCTAAGAAAGTCAGCATTTTCCTCTGGATTAAATATAAAATTGGTATAGAAAAAATTAAAAAGTACTATGAGTATTAAGTAAGTTATAATGTACATCACTTTATTTGCTATAAAGTAGTTTAAAATAAAATCAGCAATAGCATGACCTTTATAGAAATTTGCAATTGAAATAGGCGTTAATAGAATTGCATTAGCAAAAATAGTTGGTATTACACCAGATAAATTGATCTTCAATGGAATGTAAGTAAAATCATCATTATGTAATTTTTTAAACTGTTTTTTGGGATATTGAACAATTACCTTTCTATAAGAAGATTCTGTAAAAATGACTAAAAGGAGCAGTAAAAAAAACAATGCTATAACAAAAAGGGTAATGAAGAACGACATACTACCATTTTTATTTAATGTTAGCAGAGATGATAAAGCATTATGTAATTCAGATGTTATGCCAGTAAAAATGATTAATGAGATACCATTGCCTATACCACTCACACTGATCCGCTCACCAAGCCATATTAAAAATATAGTTCCACCTAAAAGGCTAAAGACACCTATAGTACGAAACATAACACCAGGTTCAACTACAACTAATACCCCTTCCCTATTCATTCTTTCTAACCCTATTAGGATCGTAATTGATTGAAAGATACAAAACACTATAGTCATATAACGTATATAAGAGTTCATCTTTCGACGTCCTAACTCTCCATCATTTTTAATTTCATTGATTCCTTTAACGGCAGAAGATAATAACTGCATAACTATGGATGCAACTATGTATGGCATAACGTTTAATGCCAAAATCGTCATTCTAGCTAAAGCGCCACCAGAAAATAAATTAAATACTCCAAAAACACCAGAACTCTCTTTTGGAAATATATCATTGATTATATCAAGATTAATTCCAGGAATAGGAACATAAGTGCCTAAACGATAACAAACTAAAGCCATTAGCGTAAAAAATATACGCTTTAGTAAATCACCTTTATATAACAACGTAGAATCCAAACTATTAAATGCAAATTTACTGTTCATGATTTACGATAGTATTTCTACACTACCACCAACTGAAGCTACAGATCTTTTTGCAGCTTCTGATGCAAAATCAACATGAAACACAAATTTTTCGCTTAATTTACCCTTATTAAGAAGTTTGATTTTACTTTTAACAGATCTGATAAAACCTAATTTATGCAGTAGTTCCTTATCTATGATAGAACCTTTGACTATTTTTTTAGCTTCCATTAAGCACTGTACATCACCAACATTAAATATAGAGTATAAGTTTTTGCGTATAGGCTTAAAACCTCTTTTAGGTAAACGAGTATATATAGACTGCTGTCCACCTTCAAAACCATTGATAGAAACGCCAGTTCTCGCTTTCTGCCCTTTATGCCCCCTACCGGATGTTTTACCTTTACCACAACCAATACCTCTACCTAATAATTTAGGCTTCTTTTTCTTAGATAATCTGGTAAATATAGAATTTAATTTTACAGCATCATTCATACTTTACCTATTTCCAACTATCTCACTAATCTTTTTACCCCTCTTATCTGCCACTTGGCGAGGAGATAACATAACATCAAAAGCCTTAAATACTGCACATATGATATTATGAGGATCATTTGATCTAGTAGACTTAGCTACCACATCCTTTATACCTAATACCTCAAAAACCGACCTCATTGCTCCACCAGCAATAATACCCGTTCCAGTTCTTGCAGCTCTTAAAACTATCTCACCAGAACAAAATTTAGCTTTAATATCATGATGTAAAGTTCTACCTTCACGTAAGTACACCCTAATCATCGACTTCTTTGCAGCATTTACAGCTTTCACTCTTGCTTCAGCAACCTCTGCGTGTTTACCTATTCCACATCCTACTCTACCCTTACCATCACCAACAACAACCAAAGTTGAAAATGAAAATCTTCTACCACCTTTGGTAACCGTTGCTACCCTTCGGACTGAAACTAAAAGCTCTGATAAATCATTATTATTTTGTAAATTCTTTACAGCCATATTTAAAACCTTCTAAAACTTAAATCCAGAGCTTCTTAAAGCCTCAGCAAATTGAGAAATCAATCCTGTATACTTATATGCCCCCCGATCAAACACAAATCGCTGCTCCAGTTTCATATCAGACAGACGTTCAATCATTAAAGAAGAAACCTGTTTTATAGTTTCAGCATTGACCTTCCCTTTACATACATTCCTAATTTTGCCATCCAAAGTAGAAGCAGAAGCTAGGGTTGTTCCTTTTGCATCGTTAATCAACTGAACGTAAAAATGTTTATTAGACTTAAATATGGATATACGTAAACGTCCAGCGCTCTTATCGAGCTTCGCTCTATTACGAAGTTTCCTTTTTTCATATCTACTTAAAAAATTATACAATCTTTTCATTTTAATTACTTCTTTTTATTTACAACCTTACGCAGCATAAATTTGCCTTTTATTACAATACCCTTACCTTTATAAGGATCATATTTTCTAATTTTGCATATATCAGAAGCCACCATATAGACTTTTTGCTTATCCATACCGCGAATCACTAAATGAGTTGGCTTTATACACTTAATCTCAACATCTTTAGGCACTTTATACTTAATATTATGACTATAACCAAGATATAAAGTCAAATACTTATCATCACATTCTGCTTTATACCCCACACCATTAATCTCAAGATCAACAGAAAAATCATTAACCATACCGTTAATCATGTTATTAATATTACTTCTATAAGTGCCCCATATAGATTTTATTTTATTATAATCATCCCTACCTTGATCAACAGAAAGTAGCAATTGATTATCAACTATCTGACACAGAATGCTACCACACAAGTTCAGCTCTTTTTCTGCCCTAACACTTCTTATTAATACCCTACTATCATTATATTCAACTGAAAGATCAGCAGGAATATTGATAGGCGCGGCACCTATACGAGACATACATTTCTCCTATCATTTAAAATACACGACACAAAACTTCTCCACCAACTTTTAATCTACGTGCATTATAATCGGTCATCACTCCTTTCGGTGTAGATACAATAAAAATTCCAAGACCATTATATGCTTTAGAAATGTCCTTACACTTAGAATAATAACGACAACCAGGCTTTGATACTCTAGCTATATCATTAATCACAGGTAATTTATCATAATACTTCAACTGCACAACAAGCGAAGGGATACTATCACTCTCTTGCTTTTTATAATTAAGAATATACCCTTCCTCTTTTAAAATCTTCAATATAGAAGAATTCACTTTAGAGAACAGGACTGTTGTTTCCCTATGCATTGCCAATTGAGCATTACGTATTCTTGTTAAAAAATCACCAATACCATCAGATAACGACACTATTACACTCCTTATATTACATTTACCAACTAGATTTTGTAACTCCTGGAATTTGTCCAAAAGAACACAAATCACGTAAAACAATCCTACATAAACCAAATTTTCTATATACTCCTCTCGGCCTACCAGTTAAAGCGCATCTATTCCTAATTCTGATTTTAGAAGAATCTCTAGGGAATTTTTTAATCAGCTTAATTTGAGCTGCAAACCTTTTTGCAATAGATAAATCCTTATTATTCATTATAGATTTCAATTCTTCCCTTCTCTCCCTATACTGATCGCATAACTTTATTTTACGAAGATTCTTCTGTATCATGGATTTTTTTGCCATATATTTTTCTCTCAATTATCAAAAAAAGGGAATTTAAGAGCCAGTAATAATTCCTTTGCTTCTTTATCACTAACTGCACTTGTTATAATATTAATATCCACACCTCTAATTTTACTTATTTTATCATAGTCTATTTCTAAAAATGATATATGCTCCTTGATACCAAAGGAAAAATTACCACGACCATCAAATTGCTTCACACTAAACCCTCTAAAATCTTTTTCCCTTGGCAAAGCAATATATATTAATCTTTCTAAGAATTCATACATTTTATTTCTACGCAAAGTCACTTTACAACCTACTGTTGCACCTTTTCTAATTTTGAAACCAGAAATAGATTTTTTTGCAAAAGTTGACACAGGCTTTTGCCCAGCAATCAAATGTAGATTATCAAATGGCTCATTTATCGCTTTATTGTCTGTAGCAGCATCTCCAACGCCCATATTGATACACACCTTAACAAGTTTAGGTACTTGCATTACATTGCCGTAATTAAACTTATCCTTTAAGGATTTTACTATATTATCTTTATACAATTGTTTAAACATATCAACCTAATCTATCACTTCTCCAGAAACTTTTGCAAAACGCACTTTTCTACCATCTATAATCTTAAATCCCACTTTAGTTGGAGTGTTACACTTAGGATCCAATATTGCAACATTGGATATATCAACAGCTAACTCTTTATTCAATATACCACCACCAATACCAGCTTTTGGTTTAGTATGTCTCTTACACACATTTACGCCAGAAACAACTACTTTCTTTTTAGCATCACGTATTATAACTTTGATTACCTTACCAATTTTTCTCTTATCTTTACCAATTAAAACTATAATATCATCACCACTTTTTATTTTAGCACTCATTATAAAACCTCATCAGCTAATGACATTATTTTCATAAAAGAACCAGATAATAACTTTTTTACTGGACCAAACACCCGAGTGCCAAGTGGTTCACCTTGATCATTAATTAAAACCACAGCATTGCTAGAAAAACGAATTACAGAACCATCAGATTTCTTAACATTATTTTTTACTCTAACAACAACTGCTTTATATACTTTTCCTTTTTCAACTTTACCTTTTGGGTTAATAGATTTAGTAGATATAATAATCGTATCACCTACAGATGCAGATTTCCTACCACCTAACAAGCCAATACAAAGCACTGCACGCGCACCAGAATTATCAGCTACTTCTAATAATGTGTTTTTTTGAATCATATAAATACCTATTCCATTTTAGCTATTGATAACAACCCATCTTTTAGTAACAGAAATAGGCTTATGTTCCTGTATTAAAACCCTATCTCCCTTTTTGCAACTATTATTCTCATCATGCGCTGTATACTTCTTGTATTTTTTAATAACTTTTTTATATAGCACATGCTGACACACTTGTAACACCAAAACCTTTACAGTCTTATCAGACTCAGCATTAGTTATGACACCACAAAAAACCTTCTTAGGCATTTTTTCCCTCTCTCTTTCTTCTATTTAGTACAGCCAGACTACGAGCTATGCTCTTTCTTATTAAGCTAAAACGCGAAAAATTGTTGCACTGGCCCAGCTTTTTTTGAAAAGCCAAATTAACAAACTCTTTTCTCAAATTCACAAGAATTTCATGCAATTCTTGTGAAGACCTCGATTCAATGTCAGCTATATCCATTGCAACTCCATTCAATTATAATTAGATATAAATTTACACTTCATAGGAAGCTTAGCAGTCGCTTTTTCAAGCGCCAATCTTGCTAAATGTATGGGAACATCACTACTAATTTCAAACAAAACCCTACCGGGCTTAGCTTTAAATACCCAAAATTCAACACTACCTTTCCCCTTACCCATACGTACATCTGCTGGCTTTTCACTAACCGGGGTATCAGGAAAAATTCTTATCCACACTCTACCAGAGCGTTTTAACGTTCTAGATATTACGCGCCTTGCAGTTTCAATATGCTTAGACTGAACCTTACCTACTTCCATAGCTTTTAAGCCATAATCTCCAAAAGATAGCGTACTACCACCCTTAGCATTACCCTTAATTCTCCCCTTAAATACCTTTTTATATTTACTCTTTTTGGGAACAAACATTTCAATATACCTTAACTACCAACATAAACCCAAACTTTAACCCCTATAATACCACATATAGTCTTCGCTTCACACAAAGCATAATCTATATTAGCACGCAAAGTGTGTAAAGGCAAACGACCTTCTTTGTACCATTCAGTACGAGCTATTTCAGCTCCACCAAGACGCCCAGAGCAACTTACTTTAATACCCTCAGCACCCATCTTCAAACAATTTTGAATAGCTTTTTTCATCGCTCTTCTACATGAAATCCTTTTTTCTAGCTGATGTGTAATGCTGCTTGATATTAAAGCTGCATCTATTTCGGACTTTTTAACTCCTACCACATTCACTTCGACACTACTTTCTACTTTTTTAGCTATTTTTTGCTTTATCTTCTCAACATCCAAACCTTTCTTACCTATTATAACCCCAGGCTTAGAAGAATGTATTATTACAGACACTAAATTAACTGTACGCTCTATAATTACCCTAGAAATACCAGCATGCTTAAAGGATTCATTTATATAACTGCGAATAAATAGATCGTGATGTAATCTCTGTTTATAATCGTCTGTAGCACACCAAACAGAATCCCAGGTATTACCATTTACTTGTAATCTAAATACTTTAGGATTAACCTTCTGTCCCATATTTTTACACTTTCCTTATTAATTTTCCATTTCTATAAATCATACAATTTCTTTCAATTTTATAGTTATATTACTATAAAATTTACTCATTCTATTAGCCCTACCCATAGCTTTTGGATATACTCTACGCAAAGTAAGGGACTTACCTACTAAAATTTCCTTTATATATAAATTATCAATGTTCAATCCATAACTATTTTGAGCATTAGCAATTGCAGAATTCAACACCTTCATTATAAAACCAGCAGCTTTTTTTTCACAAAATCTTAATTGTACATTAGCAAAAGAAACTTTTTTATTACGTACTAAATCAGCAACCAAATTTAATTTGCGAGGAGTCGATCTTAAAACCCTAGAACCAGCCTCAACTATTATACCACTACTTTTCATATCAATTACCTATCTTTTTGTTGCCTTTTTATCACCACCATGCCCAGTAAATTTACGAGTAGGTGAAAATTCACCAAATTTATGACCTATCATATTCTGATTATCAACATTAACAGGAATGTAATCTTTACCATTATAAACAGCAAACTTTAAACCCAAACAATTAGGAAGAATTACAGAAGCCCTGGAATGAATTTTTATCACCTTATTAATAGAACCCTCTTTTAAAGCTCTCTGAACTAATCTTAGTACAGATGGGTGTAAAAAAGGTGGTTTCCATACAGATCTACTCATAAATTAACCTTTCAATTTTTTTATATACTTATCACTAGATTTATTTTTTTTCCTAGTTTTCTTTCCTTTTGTTGCAACACCCCAAGGAGTAACAGGATGACGACCGCCAGAAGTTTTTCCCTCTCCACCTCCATGAGGATGATCAACCGGATTCATTGCAACTCCACGTACAGTAGGTCTAATCCCAAGCCACCTACTTCTCCCAGCTTTACCCAACTTTCTATTCTTATGGTCAGGGTTAGATACTACACCAATAGTAGCCTTGCAAGAAGATAAAATCAACCTAATTTGACCAGACCTGAGTCGTAATAAAACATATTGGCCATCACGACCAACGATTTGTGCATAACAACCAGCAGCTCTAGCAATCGCAGCACCATTACCTGGCTTCAGCTCAACATTATGAACGAAAGAACCAATAGGTATATGCTTGAGTAGTAAACAATTCCCTGGCAAAATATCAGCACCATCTCCAGCTGTCACAACATCACCAGGCTTCATACCTTGAGGAACTAATATATAAGATTTGGTATCATCTTCCTTATATGATACTAATGCTAAAAACCCACTTCTATTTGGATCATACTCTATTTTCTCAACTATACCCTGATCACTTCTATTACGTTTAAAATCTATAACTCTATACTTCTTCTTGTGACCACCACCCCTGTGACGAGCTGTAATTCTACCATGATTATTTCTTCCACCACTGGATTTCTTACCAAATACAAGAGACTTCTCCGGCTTATCTTTTGATAAACCAATTTTACTTATTAATATAGTCCCACGAGAAGACGGAGTAACAGGATTAAAAAATTTCATACCCATATTAAACGCTCATTATATCTAATTTTTGACCATCTATCAAAGAAAAATAAACCTTTTTTCTCTGTTTTTTACAACCAACTACACCCCCGAAACGTCTATATTTAGGTTTAACTCTAATAACATTTATAGAAGAAATTCTGACATTAAACAAAGACTCTATTGCCGATTTTATTTGACGCTTATTTACATTTACAAAAACATACAAAGAGTATTTATTAAACTTCTCTCTTAAAAGAGAAGCCTTTTCTGTGATTACAGGAGATTTTATTATATTATTATATTTAATCATAACAATCTACCTTCAAGATGCTTTAAAGTGTCTTTTGTTAACATCACGCATTCATGATTCAATATATCAAAAACATTTAACCCAATAGGTTTGATTAAATCTACATAGTGCAAATTTTTAGCAGCACGTAATAAATCATCTCCATAATCACCAACTATTAAAAAAGAAGAAAATTTAAAATTTTTAATATATTCACACATTTTAGATGTTTTCTTCACATCAACATTTAAACTATCAAGAACAATAACTTGATTGTTTAAATATTTTAGAGATAAAGCAATTTTCAAACCAAATTTGCGCACTTTTTTATTAAGAGAATAAGCATGACTCCTCACAACAGGACCAAAAATAATTCCACCACCTCTAAACTGAGGAGATCGCAAGCTCCCCTGTCTCGCCCTACCGGTACGTTTTTGACCATACGGTTTAGCTGTTGTACCAGAAACATCACTGATACCCTTTGTTTTATGAGCACCAACTCTTCTCTTTGCTAATTGCCATCTCACTATATCATGCAAAATACTCAATTTTTGCTTGGCAGAAAATATCAAGGGATTAAGCTCAACACTACCTACATTATTATTAGATAGATCAACTAATTCACATTCCATAACTAACTCACCAAATTATTAGCATTATCACTCGTATTTAACAGCAGACCTACTGGAAAAGGAACATCTTTATGTAAAGGCTTTTTAACTGCATCTCTCACAAAAACATAAGAGTTTTTAAACCCAGGAACATTATTACCCTTTACAGCAATTATGCTATTTTCATAATCAATAGATAATATTTTCATATTCTGTACAGTTACTCTGCTATTACCTAAATGACCAGACATTTTCTTCCCCTTGAATACTCTACCAGGATCTTGACATTGACCAGTAGAACCTTGCGATCTATGAGCAATAGAAACACCATGAGATGCCCCAAGCCCACTGAAGTTATGCCGCTTCATCACACCAGCAAACCCCTTGCCTAAAGAATAACCCGTAATGTCAAGATATTGACCAACTACAAAATGATTAACCCCCACCTTTTTACCACATTCTATTCCGAATGGATCAGTTAATCTACTTTCATATAATTTACATTTACTATTTATACCCTTTTTCTTTAAATATTCCAACTGAGGTTTTGCTATTTTTTTTAAATCTCCCGTGCCTAAAATGACTGAATTGTAGCCACATTTATCTTGTCCTTTTATATCGATAATATAAGTTTCGCTGAGATGCAATAAGGTTACAGCCATGCGACTATTATCAAAATACATAGCAGTATGGCCAACATTCGTCATTAACAAACCAATTCTCCTAAGCGAATTTATTCTCTTCATTTCCCTTTCCTAAATACTAACTTCCTTAACCTTTAAATCCACTTCTACACCAGCAGAAAAAGATAAATCTGCAAGCATCTTCATCATAGTAGAAGTAGGATTATGCACAATAATTAACCGCTTAGAAATTCTCATTTCAAATTGCTCACGAGATTTTTTATCAACATGAGGAGACCTATTAACAGTAAATTTAGAATCTTTTCTTGGCAACGCAATCGGACCAGATAAATCTGCATTAAACTGCTTTAATTGATCAATAAACTCGCGAATACACTTTTCCAATAAAGAACAATTGAAAGCTTTAATTCTAATATATATATCTTGCTTCATCTTAGTTATTACACTCATTCTAAAATTTCCGAAACAACGCCAGAACCAACAGTTCTACCACCTTCTCTTATCGCAAAACGCAATCCTTTATCAATCGCTATCGATACTTGCAACTCCACTTCTATACTTACATTGTCCCCTGGCATTACCATCTCCTTTCCATCTAGCAATTTTATACTCCCAGTTACATCCGTTGTCCTTAAATAAAACTGTGGCTGATAATTTCCAAAAAATGGTGTATGCCTTCCTCCTTCTTCTTTCTTCAATATATACACTTCCGCATTAAATTTCTTATGCGGGGTTATTGCCCCTGGTTTTGCCAATACTTGCCCTCTCTCCACTTCTTCTCTCTTTGTTCCTCTTAGTAGTATTCCTACATTGAGTCCTGCACTTCCCTTATCCAGCAACTTCTTAAACATCTCAACACCTGTGCATATCGTCTTTTGCGTCGCTTTCAGACCTATTATCTCTATCTCTTCTCCCGTCTTTATCTCTCCCTTCTCTATTCTTCCTGTTACCACTGTTCCTCGCCCTGATATCGAAAATACATCTTCGATTGGCAATAAAAATGGTAAATCCACAGGCCTTGGTGGAACCTCTACATATTTATCTAACTTTTCCATCAATTTGTCTATTGATTTCTTTCCATACTCACTACTATCATCCTCTAATGCTTTTAACGCAGACCCAACTATCACAGGCACTTCATCTCCTGGAAATCCGTACTTACTCAGCAAGTCTCTCACTTCCATTTCCACCAAATCTATCATATCAGCATCAGCAACATCAGCTTTATTTATATATACCACGATATATCCAACACCCACCTGCTTTGCCAGCAATATATGCTCTCTTGTTTGTGGCATCGGCCCATCAACCCCTGACACTACCAATATCGCTGCATCCATCTGTGCTGCACCTACTATCATATTCTTTACATAATCAGCGTGCCCAGGACAATCAACATGCGCATAGTGTCTCTTTTCTGTTTGATATTCAACATGCGCTGTTGCTATTGTTATCCCTCTCTTCCTTTCTTCTGGCGCTTTATCTATTTGATCATATGCTACAAAATTACCATAATGCTTTGTTATCGCCGCTGTTAACGTTGTCTTCCCATGATCCACATGTCCTATCGTTCCCACGTTTATATGCGGCTTTCCAAATGCTTCTACTATCGCTGTCATAATTTTAACTCTTCTACCTAAAATACAAATACATCAATAAATAATATGTTGATTTTATATAAATACAACAAAAAAAAGAGCGGATAGTGGGAATCGAACCCACGTCACTAGCTTGGAAGGCTAGAGCTCTACCATTGAGCTATACCCGCACAATGGAGGAGGTAGGATTCGAACCTACGTACGCAATGCGGACAGATTTACAGTCTGTTACCTTTAACCACTCGGTCACCCCTCCACAAAAATCTGTTAAGAGAACACTACCTTAACTTAAGTTTTATTATCTCTGATATTAAACATCCAAATCCAAAAGATCAAGTAATAAAAGCTAATCTAACTGATTTCAGTTAGATTTTACTTTTATATAACAAAATATTGTCAATAAAACGCCCAAATAAATAATGTGAATCATGTGTACCTGGGGCTTTTTCTGGATGATATTGCACAGAAAAGACTGGGTAATCCTTCATCATTATCCCCTCTACACTATTATCAAATAGAGAAATATGAGTAACTTCAACGTTACTTGGAAGAGAAGCTGAATCAACAACAAAACCATGATTTTGGCTAGTTATCTCAACTTTTTTACTCTCCAGATCATAAACTGGATGATTACTCCCTCGATGACCAATATCCATCTTGACAGTCTTTGCTCCCAAAGCAACTGCAAGTAATTGATGGCCCAGGCATATGCCAAAAACTGGTATTTTAGACTTTACAATAATTTCTATCTCTGAAATTACACTCTTTCCTATCTCTTGCGGATCGCCAGGACCATTTGAAAGCACTATACCATCTAGATTCATGCTTAATATTTTGTGAGCAAAACCTGCACCTGGTTTGACTAATTCAATCGTACAACCAAGTTCTACTAAACGTGAAATTATACTAGCCTTTACACCAAAATCAATTACCACAACTTTGTATTTTGCATTAAGGTCACTTTTAAATTTACTATGCAAGCTAACTTTATTGGTTATTTCTATTCCATTTACAGATTTGTACTTCTTCAATTCATCTAATATATCCGCCTCACTTAACGGACATATCATTCCATTTTGAGATCCATGTTTTCTTAAATGTCTCGTCAAAGCTCTAGTATCAATTCCCGATATCCCAACTACATTATTTTTCTCCAACCAATCATTTAAACTAATGTATGAAGAAGAGTGAGACATAGGAGAAAGTTCACGCATAACCACACCACTTGCAAAAACTTTTTCTCCTTCATTATCCTTGTGATTTATTCCAACATTACCAATATGAGGAAAAGTGAACGCTATTATTTGATCAGCAAAAGAAGGATCGGTTATAGTATGTTGATACCCGGTCATACCAGTGGTAAAACAAATCTCACCTACACATTTGCCTTTTTTACCTATCGATTTTCCCCAAAAGCACTTGCCATCTTGTAAAACTAAAGCCGCATTCTGCATTTAACTCTCTCTTAAACTCATTTAAAATATTATATAAGAATTTTAAATAACATGCCAAAACTCAATCGCAAATTTTTCCACATAAAAATATCTTGACCATCGCATATTGCATATTATATGAATAACTGTTAATGAAAGTTGTAAGTTAAAAATGTGATATAAAAGAGATAAGAGGGAAAGATAACCCTACTCACTATAGGAATAGGGCTATCACGGGCGTGTGCGACCGAATGAAAGTTGGTATTACAACCGTAGCCATCAAGGTAAACTAGCCCCATCTCTCGATACGTTTGAATAGTTGCATGGGACATATGTATGCACCCGTTTACAATCTTAAATTAATTAAACTATCGAGGTTATTTATTATGATTACATCTTATCAAAATTTCATTGGCATTGATATCGGAAAATTTAAAAATGTTGCTGCAGCTTATAACCAAAGGAGCGCTATCAAGTTTGACAATGATGCTACTGGTTGGCAACAGTTGTTTCAAAAATTTTCAGATATCCTACCTAATTCTCTAGTAACTTTAGAAAACACTGGAAAATATGAGCTTGGCTTAGCACATTTTCTTGTTGATAAGAATGTTGCTGTACATCGAGCTAATACTCGTAAAGTAAAAAGTTTTATCATATCACATGGAACTTTAGCAAAGACAGATCAATCAGATGCAAGAGCCCTTGCTCAATATGGTTTTGAACGCTATAGTGCTCTATCTCTATTTGTGCCTATGTCAAAAGAACAAACCGCCTTAGTTGCACTCTGTCAACGTCGTGATGACATTACACAAATGAGAACTCAAGAGAAATGTAGGCTTGCAGCACCTGAAAACGACTATATAAAGGAAAGTTGCCAAAAAACAATAGACTTTTTTACCAGTCAGATAAATGAGTTCAACGATGCCATACAAAGAATTATTGATAAAAATCCAGAGTTACAAAAGCGTCAAAAGATCTTGAGAACAGTGCCAGGAATAGGTCTCAAGTTATCACAAGTTTTTGTGTGTCTAATGCCAGAACTTGGCCACCTAAACAAAAAAGAAGTTGCAAGTCTTGCTGGAGTTGCTCCACATCCAAAAGAAAGCGGTAAAACTATTGGTTACCGAAGGATAACAGGTGGTAGAAGCAATGTTCGTGCAAAGCTTTTCACAGCTGCTATGGCTGCTGCAAGATCTAAATCTGCACTTGGTGCTTTTTATTCTGATCTTATTGGTAGAGGTAAAAAGAAGATGGTAGCTATAACAGCTCTAATGCGAAAAATCATAGTAATTGCCAATGCAAGACTTAAAGAAGCAATTAATATGAAATAAAAAAATCTGTATAGAAAATAGGTTAACGAATATGTGCGTCTACACACATTTAAAGCACATATTCGTTAACCATAAAATCTAAGCAGTGCTTGCTGTTTGATATAAATTTCTTTCTGTATAAACTAGGGTTTTTGTTGCCAAAATACATTTTTCAATTGAATAAAAATACAAAATTATCAACAAATGAGACTAAATTCAAAAAATTTTAAAAAACATAGTTGATGGTTGAAAGTGCGCAAGAAAATCTCTCTGAGGTCAAAAATGTACTTGTTGATGCAGGTTACACGGGAGAAAAATTTGCAACTCAAATAAAAGATATTATCGGTGCAACTGTTGAGGTTATAAAGCGCAGTGAGTTACATTCTTTTGTTGTGCTGCCAAAGAGATGGGTTGTCGAACGCTCTTTCGCCTGGTTGGAGAAGTGTAGACGACTTTGGAAAAATTGCGAGCGTAAACTTAATACTAGCCTACAGATGATTGTTCTCTCCTTTTACGAAGATTTTAAACAGGTTCTTAGAAGCGGACGCATTTGAACCCTTCATCTTTTGATTTCCTAATTCCTCATAAACTTTAACAATAGTAGCAGCCATTAATACAGCTATAGCCGAAATTGTTAAAGCTAGTGCAATCATAGGATATACCAACATATAGACTGTAACAGCACCAATCATGCACAATCCAGCAACACCTAGGGCAATTTTTCCTTTGTGTTTACTCCATGAGGCTCCTGCAACAGGCTCAAGATTATTCGATGTTGAATTAGATTCAGAGGAAAGTTTTTGAACTTGAACAATTTCATTCTTAATAAGGGTTAAAATAAAGTATGAACTAACATCTGCACTACTACTATACCCCCTTTTACGCTTTGTTTCTGTGAGCTTACTATTTGTAGCATCACCAATTAACTTCATTTTTTCTTTATCGGAAAGATCTTCCCTGACACAAAATTTTTTCAATTGATCAAACTCCTCACCTGGCAATTGATTCAATAAGCTGCTGATTACATTCATACTACTAGTTGCTACATTTTCTCTTCTTGCCTTAAAGCATTCAAGAAAAAATTCAAAATCTTTTGGAAATAACGAATATTTACCTCTCGCTACACGCGCTAGCTCACTAATTTTGATAAAAGATTTGCCGTTTATATCTATAAACCATGACAAGTGGTCATATAGTACGCTTTTCATTTTATTATACCAACTCTCATTATTAATGAACCAAATAAGAAGCATTGCAGAGTTGTTTAACCGTGGAAGGGGAAAGAGAGGTAATAAATTTACACAAAGCGCTCTCAAGCAGAACAATTGTATCGTAGATTTTATTGCGCAAAATGTTCTGTTTTATATATAACCAAAACCTCTCAACAGGATTGAGGTCAGGTGAGTATGGTGGTAGGTATATAATTTCGATATTTTTAGGTATCTTTAAACTTTTTGACTTATGCCAACTAGCGCAATCCATCACGAGAAAAGCCTTTCGTATTCCTAAATATTGCGACATCTGTTCAAGGAATATATTTATACAAGCAGTGTTGACGTTTGGTGCAAATAAGCTAAAATTCTCTCCATTTCTGGGATTAACTGCACTATAGAGATAAAAATTTTCCCTACCTAATTTTACCTTAACCTGTGTCCTACTGCCTTTTTTAAACCACCCATGTCCAACTTTTGAATGTGTACCAAACCGTGATTCATCGAAGAAAAATAGCTCTTTTTCAGAATGCATGACAATAGTTTCATTGAGGTTTTTTTTTAAACTCCTCTTGCTTATTTTTATCCTGTCCACTATGAACTGGTCTTGGTGTGATATATGAGAATTTCATTCTTTGCATATTACGATGTATTGTGGATTTGCTGATATTCAAACCAAATCTTTCTTGGATTCTTATTCTCATTTCTCTGATAGTAATATTGGGGTTTTCCTCTATCCACACCTCAATTTGTTCAAGTTGACTTTGGTTCAATATAGTTTTTCTACGGCGTTGAGGTGGAGAAAATAATTTTTCTTTTCTTCCAAATTTTATGTGCTTTATCCATGTAGTAATTGCCTTTCTCGAAATGCAACATATTTTTGCTACAGCTGTTATACTGTGCTTTTTTGCTGCAATTACAGCATTTAGTTTTTTTGCAACATACGCATTATTTCTTACTTTCTTCAGCATCTCTTTTGCTGATTCCACCACTTTTTCATCCAATAATTTTGATCTTAATGCCATCTAAACCTCGCTATTTTACTTACTCCAGTATGGCTTTTTTTCCATTATTGTCTATTCGTTGCTTGTATAGCGGGAATTGGTATTACTATTCACTTCACTTTTTATGTCCTCATCTCTTTTTGCTTCAAAATTTGCTAATAAGTTACTCCATGTTTGATTAAGTTCGTTAACAACTTGGCCTTTATATTGATTATCTTTTGAAGCTTGCACATTAATCTGAAGAGTTGATAGTTTTATAAAGAGCTCTCAAGCATATTGTAACCCCAAATTCAAAGATCTAAAAAATGCTAAATGAACTGCTGAGTCTCCTAGGCATACACAATTACCTTTGCTCCTTTTTTTAGCATATCCACAACTAATTTCTATCTTTTTTACCTCAACGCTATTTAAATCTACATTATAGTCATCTACTATAAGACTCCCAAGTAAAGAAGATATCGAGAAGAAGATGTTATCTGGTACTGAAGAGTTAAATGGATTTAAAGGCTCTCTGCTTATATTTGGATATTCTTTATCAAAAATGCTAGCTAATTCATCAGTTATGAATACCGGTAATGTTATATCTGAAAAACCATCTTTGTCCTTATGCTTACTTATACCAATTCCCGCTATACAAGCAACGAATAGACAATAATGGAAAAAAAGCCATACTGGAGTAAGTAAAATAGCGAGGTTTAGATGGCATTAAGATCAAAATTATTGGATGAAAAAGTGGTGGAATCAGCAAAAGAGATGCTGAAGAAAGTAAGAAATAATGCGTATGTTGCAAAAAAACTAAATGCTGTAATTGCAGCAAAAAAGCACAGTATAACAGCTGTAGCAAAAATATGTTGCATTTCGAGAAAGGCAATTACTACATGGATAAAGCACATAAAATTTGGAAGAGAAGAAAAATTATTTTCTCCACCTCAACGCCGTAGAAAAACTATATTGAACCAAAGTCAACTTGAACAAATTGAGGTGTGGATAGAGGAAAACCCCAATATTACTATTAGAGAAATGAGAATAAGAATCCAAGAAAGATTTGGTTTGAATATCAGCAAATCCACAATACATCGTAATATGCAAAGAATGAAATTCTCATATATCACACCAAGACCAGTTCATAGTGGACAGGATAAAAATAAGCAAGAGGAGTTTAAAAAAAAACCTCAATGAAACTATTGTCATGCATTCTGAAAAAGAGCTATTTTTCTTCGATGAATCACGGTTTGGTACACATTCAAAAGTTGGACATGGGTGGTTTAAAAAAGGCAGTAGGACACAGGTTAAGGTAAAATTAGGTAGGGAAAATTTTTATCTCTATAGTGCAGTTAATCCCAGAAATGGAGAGAATTTTAGCTTATTTGCACCAAACGTCAACACTGCTTGTATAAATATATTCCTTGAACAGATGTCGCAATATTTAGGAATACGAAAGGCTTTTCTCGTGATGGATTGCGCTAGTTGGCATAAGTCAAAAAGTTTAAAGATACCTAAAAATATCGAAATTATATACCTACCACCATACTCACCTGACCTCAATCCTGTTGAGAGGTTTTGGTTATATATAAAACAGAACATTTTGCGCAATAAAATCTACGATACAATTGTTCTGCTTGAGAGCGCTTTGTGTAAATTTATTACCTCTCTTTCCCCTTCCACGGTTAAACAACTCTGCAATGCTTCTTATTTGGTTCATTAATAATGAGAGTTGGTATTAGCACAATTTCAGTGAGCTTTATGTCCTTCACATATTTCATGACTTGGTATAAAGAGGACATATTGTTAGTAGTTTTTACTTTAAATATACTCTTCATATATTTCATGATTTGATATAAAAAAGAGGACATATTGTTAGTAACTTTTGCTTTAAAATTGACGTACATTGCATGCTGAAGTGGAACACTATCTATATTATCTTTATCTGGACCAAACTCATTGATTCTTAGTTTGCCGTTTCGTCCAGTACAATCTAATATTATAGGATCCGAAGCTTTATGCTCATTATATAATTCCTCAAAGCTCTCTACTTCTTGTGTTATATATTTAGCTCCTAGGGACTTAGCCTCTCTTGCAAATCTTTCTTCTAAGTCCTTTATCTTGAAGACACCATTGTTTTCTTTGCTTAATTCTGCAAAAAACTCAGTCTTTACATTCAATCGAGAAAGCACTTCTTGTACTTCTTTAAAAAAAGACCCTTTTATTTTTACGTTAATATTTCTGGTAAAATCCGGACGTTTTTCGTAAACAGTTACTTGAAAGCCTAGTTGCGCACAAAGCACTGCCATAAATGAACCAACAGGACCAGAACCTACAATAATGATGTTTTTCATTTTTACCTCACACAAACCACCTAGTATAGCATTTTTTTATGAATGATCGATATCCATACCAACTAAAAGATGTAAGTCTGGAATTCAGCTTTTTTATAACTATTGAAAACGTTGTATTACTTCACAAACTTCACTAGATATAATTACTGGCATAACATATTCGTAAAATTACGATAAAAAATTACTTGACAAACTCTAATAGTTTTGTTACCACAGACAATGAAGGTATTCTAGAGCTCAAAATCTATCTTCGTCTGCAGACTTTTCAATTCAATCAATCTATAATCTTCAGTTAAAATATGTTGTAGTTATACTTCGGTCGTAGCTGTATACATTTTTCTGAATCTTTTTTTTATTAGTAGGAGGATCATTATGTTTAAAATTCTGAATTACGCATATCATTAACCTGCATGTCTTTAAAGGACAGATGGTACCTATGTCCTTTATATACATCATTATATTTTATAGCAATATCATGCATTACTTTACGCCCCAATCCTTTTCAAATATCGCTAGCCCTTGATCAGTCAGTGGATGATTAATTAACTGTCTAAGTATTTTTGCTGGCACAGTAATTGAATGAGCACCAAGTCGTGCAGCTTCTATTACATGCGTTGGACTTCTTACTGACGCAACAAGAACTTTTGTCTTAAAATTATAATTAGAATATATAGTGCATATATCTTCTATTAGCGATAAGCCATCATAGCTTATATCATCAAGGCGACCAACAAAAGGAGAGAGAAAACAAGCACCGGCCTTAGCGGCAAACAGTGCTTGTCCAGGAGAAAAACATAATGTGATGTTAGCAGGTATTTTATGTTCTGTCCACAACTTTTTACAAGAAATTAATCCTTCATGTGTAAGGGGCAACTTTACTACGATATTACTAGCGATTTTCGCTAACTTAAGGCCTTCTTTAATCATCTCTTCATGGCTATCTGCAACAACTTCAACACTAACAGGCCCTTTTATAATAGAGCATATTTCACTTACTAAATCTTCGTATTTATCTTTATGCCCGGACTTTGCTATTAAAGAAGGATTAGTTGTTATGCCATCAATGAAATCCTTTAGCTCCTTAATTTCATTCAAATCAACACTATCAAGAAAAATTTCCATATTCTTATCCTATTAAAAAACTATTTTTACAAAATATTGTCACCCTTGGAAAGGGTTAAATAAAATCGGATTTTTAACTCAACTCAATTTTCAGTCTGTTAGAAAAAAAATATTGAACTGAGACACAGTATAGCACTTTTCCTCTGGTAATAAACATGAATTAGTTGCAACAGAATTAGCATACCAAATTTCTGAAGTTTACTAGTTTTACATCTAATGAAATTCTTGCATAGCCTAAGATGTAGTGCTACTATTAGTATAGTATTGTAATACAAATAGGTAGTGAGGTAAAATTGAGTTTAATGCTCGCAGTTATTTTTAATGCAATTAAATTCAACTACAAAGGTTAACACAAAGGAACTTTGACAGCTTAACCACTCCTACAATAGATGTATTATTCAGAACAATAGTAATAGGGGGTATACTATGTCAACACGTTTTCTGATATTGAAAAACATATTAGCAGAGCTGAAAAGAAAAAATAGCATTACTGTTTTAGAAGAACATTGTCAGGAAAAATGGGAGGTTTATGACTTGCTCATGGATTTAACAAATGATGAAAATTTTAAGCAAGCATATATAGATCTATCTTTCAACAAGAGCTTTAAAAAAAACTTTATAGAATTAGCAAATCAGGCAAAAAAAGCTGTAACTAAGTATTTTAGAGACAAAGACATAGACCTTCGAGCTTTTTATGTAGAAACTAACAATTCTGATAAAGTGTTAAACATTAATCTTATTAATTACAATAGAAGTGAGCCTATAAGAATTAGTGATATCTTACAGCAAGAAAGGAATATTAGCACATTGAATATCTATTGCGATAAAAAGCATGACATATACGCTTATCGCAAAGGTAAGGAAAGACATTATGAATTTAAAGAGGATGCATATTATGAAATGACAAGCACTTGGACTGTGCAGGACAAGGATGGAAAAACTTTTACCTGTACTATGGTTATGAATGTAAGTAGTTCTGGTATAACTGAAGTACTACAGTTTAATGGTAAAGATTTTAAATCGCCACCTGAGGAGTTTTGGAATTTAATAAGACAAAATGAGGAATTATATATTCAAGACCTCTCTCTGCATGATGCTGTAAAAGCATTATTAGAAAAGAATAAAAATGCTCCAGCTGTTAGTAATCTGCAAAATAACGAACATATCGTAATCAACCAAGACGAAAAGCTGAAAGATCTTGAGAATGATGCTAAAAACAATCCTATTCTTTCTTTCATTAGCAACAACATATCAACTCAAACAGAGATTAATCCACAGCAAATTACAACTCAGGCAATTGCAACTCAAACAGAAATTGCCCCTCAACAAGCTAAAACTCAGACAAAAGTTGATTTACAAGAGGCTGCAATTCAGACAGGAATTAGTTTACAGCACACTAAAACTCAAACAGAAATTGCCGTGCAACACATTGAAACTCAAACAGAAATTGCCTCTCAACAGGCTGAAGCTCAGAACTTACAAGAGGTTGCAACTCAAATAGAGGTTAATTTACAGCACATTGAAACTCAAGCAGAGGTTACTGTGCAGCACGCTGAAACTCAAACAGGAATTGGCTCTCAAGAAACTGAAACTCAGACAGAAGTTAATTTGCAAGAAGCTGCAGTGCAAACAGAAGTTAACTCACAACAACTAGATCAAAATCTTACAAAAGCTGAACAAGAAATTAGAGAATTAAATGAACTGAGGAATAATTTACAGCATAGGCTCGACGAGGCTGAGCAAAAAATTAGAGAATTAAATGAGCGGAGGAACAAATTACAATATAGCTTCGAGGAGGCTGGGCAAAAAAATGTAAAGTTAGAAAAGCATAGTAGTAAATTACAGAGAGAACTTGAAGGAGAAAAGCAAAAAAATGCAAAATTACAAACTGAACTGACACAAAAAGATGAAAAACTAGCAAATATATCAACAGAGCTGCAAGAAAGAGCGCAAGAACTTGAAGGTGCATATAAAGAAAAGAAAGACCTGAAGAAAAAATTGGAAGTTGCCAATGCAAAAAATAAGAAACTGGAAGATACATTGCAGATAGAGAGCGAGCAAGCAGAACGTATAATGATTGAAGAGAATGAACGTTTAACGAATTTAAAATATAGCCTCGGCAAGGCTGAGCAAGAACTTGAAAAGTTAGAAAAGCACAATAGTGACTTACAGAATGAACTTGGAGAAGAAAAGCAAGAAATTAGAGAATTAAATGAACTGAGGAACAATTTACAATATAGGCTCGACGAAGCTGAGCAAAAAATTAGAGAATTAAATGAGCAGAGGAACGAATTACGATACAGGTTCGACAAGGCTGAACAAGAACTTAAAAAGTTAGAAAAGCACAATAGTGACTTACAGAATGAACTTAGAGAAGAAAAGCAAAAAAATACAAAATTGCAAACTGAACTGACACAAAAAGATAAAAAACTAGCAAATATATCAACAGAGCTGCAAGAAAGAGTGCAAGAACTTGAAGGTGCATATAAAGAAAAGCAAGACCTGAAGAAAAAGCTGGAAACTGCTAGTGAAGAACAAAAGAAACTGAAAGGTGAAGTGTATCAGTTAAAAGAAGATGCAAATGCAAATGAAGAGGAAGTAAACAGCATGAGAAGTAAACACGATAAATCGTTAAAGGATTCAAAATCTGAAACGAAAGACTTAGAAAATAAGTACAACGCACATTTGGAATTTTGTGAACAACAGATAGATCAACTAGAGTATAAAAATGAAGAGTTAACGAACGAGCTAGAGCTTAAAGATGAACAGCTCGAGAAAATAAGAGAGCAATTACAGCAGAAGGTAAAGAATGAGCGTTTAATGAATTTCAAATCTCAAATGCAAAATTTGCAAAGTGAGCACAACGCACATTTGGAACCTAATGAACAAGAGGAATGTGAGCTAGAGTGGGATAAGTCGGATTTAACGCCAGAGACTGAAGATCAGCAGATCGAAACGATGATACTGCAATTACAGCAAAAGATAGTAGAAGATAATAAGTGCTATGCTGAGATTGAAATATTGAAAGAAAAGATTAAAGATCAAGCTATGGAAATTGAAAGAATAACGGAAGAAAGAGAAAAGCTAAACGGTAAAGAGCCATATCTAAATAACCAAGATGCAGAAAGAAAATCTAGATCTTCAAGCTCTGATAGTGCATTTTATAGGGGAACGTTCAAAAAAGTGTGTCAAACCGAAAAAAAAAGTAATAAATTGATATAAAAAATGGAGGTTTGATATGAGTCAAGCAAATAGAACTACTGGTTTGGTAGATTATAAAGAATTAGAAACAAATATCCTGTCATCTATACGAGAAGGAAGACCATTGACAGGAAGAGATGGAGCATTAACACCGTTTATAAAAAGGTTGCTAGAGGCAAGTCTGGAAGGTGAAATAGAAAGCTACATGTCAGCTGAAAGTGAAGAAAATAACCGAAGAAATGGGAGAAACGCAAAAACTTTACGCACGAGTGCAGGCTCATTTGAGCTGCTAACACCAAGAGATAGGGAGGGAAGCTTTGAACCACAAATAGTCAAAAAAAGGCAAACAAGCCTACATCCAGAACTTGAAGCAAAGGTCTTAAGCACATATGCCAGTGGCATGGGATACAGAGATATAGCTTCACATGTTGAGGAAATATATGACCACAAAATATCAGCAGCAGAGATATCTAGTATTACCGATAAACTGCTACCAGTAATCAATGAATGGCGCAGCCGCCCACTACAATCAGTGTATCCAATAGTATTTATGGATGGCATGTTTTTTAAGGTCAAGGAGGACGGACATTGCATAAGTAAATGTATGTATAATATATTGGGCATAAATCAAAATGGCAGAAAAGAAGTATTAGGTTTTTATTTGGCTGAAAGTGAAGGAGCTAACTTCTGGTTGGGAGTACTAAATGACCTCAAAGAAAGAGGAGTAGAAGATATTCTAATTGCCTGTATTGATGGGCTAAAAAGCTTTCCTACCGCTATAAATAGTGTATTTCCTAAAGCAGAAGTACAGCTATGCATAGTGCATCAGATAAGGAATTCACTGAAGTATGTATCTAGCAAAGATGTAAAAGTTTTCATAAATGATTTGAAAAAAATATATCGTGCTTCAAGTAAAGAGATTGCTGAGAATTATTTGCTTGAGCTGGAAGAAAAATGGAGTGAAAAATATCCCTTGGTTACAAAATCATGGCAAAACAATTGGGAAAATTTGTCTGGTTATTTTAAGTATTCTGGACCAGTTAGGAAGCTGATTTACACCACCAATCCAATTGAGGGATTGCATAGACAAATTAGGAAATTTACTAAAACTAAGGGCTCATTTACTAATACAAATGCCTTGTACAAAAGGTATATTGTGCTATAAAAAAGGTAGAGCAAAAGTGGACTACAGCTTTGCCTAATTGGGCATTAACTATGTTTCAGCTTGACATTTTCTTTCCCAACAGACTGAAAATTGAGTTGAACTAAAAATGCGGCTTGACACAGTTTATTTAACACTCCCTTTTATAGTGATGATGATTGCTGTAATTCACTTCTAAACCTAACCAGCAGTCCCTCAAAGGTGTGTAACCAAAGTCAGTGTGCAAATGTTTAAAGATGCATGTGAAACCAGTGCTTCTTCTTGTCACCCAACTCTTGTCATTCCAGTGTCATGCACTGGAATGATAGGAGGTAGTGCAAGAAACCTATTGGTTTGAAAAATAGATCCCAGTGTCGGAGCACTGGGATGACACCTTGGAGTTTCTGGGATAACGAAAAAAGAGCATTTGGAGCAACGATCTTACAGCCATTTGAATGATAATTGATTTTTTGCCTTAAAGCAGCTAAGAAAGATGTTTCTCATTAAGAGAACTTAAATATATACCAATTCTCTTATTTTTTAATGATTCCTCACCATGAGTCAAATGATCAAAAAACTGAATTTGATTTGTTACAATGCTACAATTATTATTTGCGACCTCTAATACACCATTGTCAATTACAACTTTCTCCTTTATCTGGTTACTCATTTGAACAGTAATTATACCAGGCAATAAATAAATTAAGTGAGGGGAATGGTAGGCTAAAATCATTAGCTCCCCTTCAAGCCCACTTACTGAAAGAGAAACTACTTCATCGAATAAAACTCGATTATCAGGAGAAAGAAATTGCACCTTAAAAGTGTTCACCATCTTTAATATCCAGCCTCAGCTTTTATTGATTCAGCCTTTTCCATTGCTTCACTTATACTTCCCACCATATAAAAAGCAGCTTCTGGCAGGTGATCATATTTACCTTCAATAATTCCTTTAAAACTAGAAATAGTATCAGAAAGTGAAACAAATTTGCCAGATATGCCAGTAAACACCTCGGCAACATGAAAAGGTTGAGAAAGAAACTTCTGAATTTTACGAGCTCTATCAACAATAATTTTATCTTCATCAGATAGTTCATCCATACCAAGTATTGCGATAATATCTTGCAGCGACTTATAAGTTTGCAATATACGTTTTACCTCAGAAGCCACATTATAATGTTCTTCACCAATGATTTCAGCAGATAAAGACTGAGAAGTTGAATCAAGTGGATCAACAGCAGGGTATATACCCATTTCAGCTATCTGCCTTGACAACACTGTGGTTGCATCAAGATGGGAGAATGTAGTTGCTGGAGCTGGATCGGTCAAATCATCTGCAGGAACATATATAGCCTGTACAGAAGTAATAGAACCAGCAGTAGTTGAGGCTATTCTCTCTTGCATAGCGCCCATATCAGTCGCAAGAGTTGGCTGATAACCAACAGCCGACGGTATTCTTCCAAGCAAAGCAGAAATTTCAGAGCCAGCTTGAGTAAAGCGGAAGATATTATCTACAAAAAATAGAACATCTTGATTTTCATGATCACGAAAATACTCCGCCATAGTTAGTGCTGTTAAAGCAACCCTAGCCCTTGCTCCAGGAGGTTCATTCATTTGACCATAAACCAAAACAGCTTGAGATTTTTCGTGCTCACTCATATCTATTACATTCGAAGTAATCATCTCGTTATAAAGATCATTACCTTCACGCGTTCTCTCTCCTACTCCAGCAAACACAGAAAATCCCTTATGAGCTTTTGCTATGTTGTTAATCAGCTCCATTATCAGAACTGTTTTACCAACACCAGCCCCACCAAATAAGCCGATTTTGCCACCTTTCAGATAAGGAGCAAGAAGATCTATAACCTTTATTCCTGTAACTAAAACTTCTTCCTGTATCTTCTGCTCAGTAAAACTTGGAGGTGATCTATGTATAGGTTCTAAATCATACTTTCCTTTTAGCGGACCACACTCATCTATAAGCTCCCCTACAACATTAAAAATCCTTCCTAAAGTTGAGCGTCCAACCGGAACTGATATTGGTGCACCTGTATCAACAAACTCATCACCTCTTGACATACCATCTGTGCTATCCATAGCAATACAACGGACTATATTGTCACCTATATGCTGTGAAACCTCTAAAACTAGCTCCTTGCCCTTATATTTTAGTTTGCTTTTTAAAGCATTAAATATCTTAGGCAACCCGTCTTCAAATTTTAAATCAACAACTGCTTGAGTTATTTTAACTACTTTACCTGTACTCATCTCTTTCATCACCTAACACTACAATTCTATAAAAGAACTTCTAAAGAAAATAAATCTTATATTATTAACAGAAATTTTGCAATATTAAAACACTTACTAGTTACGTTTCATTATAAACAATGCAAATGCATTCAATAGCCAAGTAATAACAAACAGCACCAAACTAAGCGCATAAGCAGCAAGAGTTTGCACACTATTGAAATCCTGATCTCCGGTAAGTAATGTAGCAATCTGTACAGTGATAGTAGTAACTGAATTGAGAGGATTAAAGGTCAAATTTGCATTGATTCCCACAGCCATTAGTACAATCATTGTTTCACCTATCACTCTTGAAATTGATAATAAAATTGCACTTAAAATTGTAGGCATTGCATAAGGTATTGTTATATGCCATATAGTTTCCGCTGGTGTTGCGCCAAGCGCCATAAAACCATAACGTAAACTTTTTGGAACAGATCTTATAGCATCTTCAAGCAAAGAAATAATAAAAGGAAGAATCATTACCCCGATCGATAAACCAGCAATCAAAGCACTTTCCGAGTGTATACTTAAATTAAAAAAATTTGCTACCTGCTTTATAAAAAAAGACAAAAATACAACTGAGAAGTATCCATATACAACAGTAGGAATAGCAGACAAAACCTGTAAGGCTGTATTAATAACATAACGCACTTTTTCACTCGCATACTCACTAATATATATTGCAGAAAATAAACCAAGCGGCACCGCAACTAACATTGCTACAATAGTTATAAGTAATGTCCCCACTAAAAGTGGAGCTATACCAAAACATCCCACCTTTCCTTCGCCAATAATAGCTACATTATGCTTCCATTTTAAGCAAAATAAGAATTCTGAAATAGCTACTTTATTAAAAAAAGAAATGGACTGAACAAAAATAGATAGCATTATAAATAAAGTGATAAAAAGTGATATTGCTAAAGCCATAAATAACAAAAATTTTACCATCTTATTTCTTTTACCTTTAAAGATAAAAATCAGCATAAAAAAAAGTAACGCTATAGAAATAGAAGTTATAAAATAACCATCATAGAATGCTAACAAACAAGGTAGCATCCACATACAACTCAAATATATATAAGACTTAACTTTACTTACTGCTTGAAACTTACTCAAACAAAATAAAAGGATTAATAAAACAGGTACGCCTATAATTAAATTCATTTTTCCATATATCAAATTTTATTCAACAAGAATGCCATAGAAGTTGACCATTATTTGACAATAGAGCAAAATAATTTAAAATAAATAGTCATATTAATATAAAAACAATGAAAAGCACATTTCAAGCAAAAATTTTAAAAAGAAAGCACAGACATGGATTTCGTTCACGTATGTCAACAAAAGCTGGAAGAAAAATTCTTAATAAGCGTCGTTCATTAGGGTGTAATAAATTATGCGCATAGTAAGCATAAAAAAAAAGAATTTTCCTTTGCTTTTAAAAACAGATTAGCACCTGACAGTCTTTTTTATCGAGGGGTATATATATCACTATATGCTATAAAAGAAAGAGAACCTGAAAAGTATATTCATGTTATTAGAGTAGGTCTGGCTATCAGTAAAAAAGTCGGAAAAGCAGCAAAAAGAAATAAAATAAAAAGGCAATTACGAATGCTAGCTAAAGTTAGCATTTCTAATATAAGTAATGTAGGATACTATTACATAATACTAACCCATAAAAACATTATGCAAGCAGGCTATAAAAATTTACAAAAAGATCTTAATATTTGCTTAAAGAAAGATAAAATAAGAAGAAATTTTCACTAAAGTATTTACAGTTATATTTTTTATGATAGGGTAAGTAAAGTTTTTAAAATAAGTTAATAGATGTGGGTGCTTGATGGTAGAGGGTATAAGAAAACAAGATAAAAAGCTTGATATAAATAATGCTGAGGAGAGTTTTGATAAATATAGAGAGTCTAGCTGTCGTATACAATGGGGAATGGCATTTGAACAAAACCAATATTTAGAACAAAATAAGAATAAGCCTAGAGGGAAGTTACTAAATTTGAGTATAGAAGCAACTTATTATAATAAGAGAATGGTTTGATAAAAGTAAAAGTGCCCGCTCAGGGGAGTGGTTTAAGAAATGATAGATAGGGGATTGTGAAAAGGGTTTAGCCGTCTTTGTTTTCATGTTAAGTATAACGAAATTATCCGTTCAAGCTCCTTGCTCTGATTACGTAAAATATGAGCCTTTACGGTAAATGATATAATGCCTAATTTGCTGTTCAGCGTGGTAGTGGAATATTTTCTGGTTTACTTAAAAAATTTCACATCATTCTTTCAGATTTTAAAATATTTTTCGCAACTTGAGAAGCTTCAATTACTTCAGATAGGTAGGGAGTGTTAAATAAACTGTGTCAAGCCGCATTTTTAGTTCAACTCAATTTTAACCTACAAGGAAAAAAGATATCAAGTTAAGACATAGTCAAAGCCCAATCATGTATAGGCATAGTCCATTTTTCTCCTGCCTTCTTTATAGCACAATATACCTGTTTATACAAGCTAGTAAATGAGCCCTTGGTTTTAGTAAATTTTCTGATCTGTCTATGTAACCCCTCAATAGGATTTGTGGTATAAATTAATTTTCTCACAGGGCCGGAATATTTAAAATAACTAGACAGATTTTCCCAATTATTCTGCCAAAACCAAAGGATATTTTTCTCCCCATTTTTCCTCCAGTTCAAGTCTCGGCTATTTCTCTACTTGTAGCACAATATATTTTTTTCAAATCATTCATGAAAACTTTCACATCCTTGCTCGATACATATTTTAGTGAATTCCTTATTTGATGCACGATACATTTCTGCATTGGAAAATACACTATTTATAGCTGTGGGAAAGCTTTTTAACGCAAGCTATCATCTACTCCTCTTTCTTTGAGGTCATTTAGCATTCCCAACCAGAAATTAGCTCCCTCACTTTCAGCCAAATAAAACTTCTTTTCTTCCACTTTGCTAATATATTATACATACATTTGCTTACACAATGCCCGTTCTCCTTTACCTTAAAAAACCATGAATACTATTGGATATACAGATTGCAGCGGACGACTGCACCTTTCGTTAATTACCGGTAACAATTATACTTGATATTTCTGCTGCAGATATTTTATGGTCATACATCTCTTCTACATGCGATGCTATGCCTCTGCTTAAAACCTTTGCTTCAAGTTCGGGATGTAGGCCTTTTTCTGACTACTTGTGGCTCCTTCCCTATCTCTTGGTGTCAATAGCTCAAATGCTTGTCCGTAAAGTCTTTGAATTTCTTCGATTATTTTCTTCGCTTTCAGCCGACAACTATCTCACCTTCCAGGTTTACCTCTAGCAGTTTTTTTATAAATGGTACCATCTCTTCCCGTCAATGGTCTTCCTTCTCGTATAGACGATAAGATATTTGTTTCTAATTCTTTATAGTTTACCAATCCGGTAGTTCTGTTTGCTACTTTTTGACTCATTGTCAAACCTCCATTTTTTGTTTCTATTTTATTTTTACTTCTCGGTTTGACACAGTGTATTTAACCATACGCGTCAAGTTAAGGAAAAAAAGGTATGAAAGAGATAGAATAATAAGGTATAAGTTCTCCCAGAAATACTTTTAGTGAGAGAACGAATGAATAAAATAACTAGCTTATCAAAAAAGCTCAAAGAATTTTTTAATGAAAAAGTAGACAAAATCTCAATTACAACAAGGTTTATAAAAAGAAAGAGAAAGCTAAAAGGTTCATCGTTCGTAAAAGCCATGGTCTTGGGTAATATAGGGGTTGATAATTGTAGCGTAGAAACAATGTGTCAATTACTAAACGAGGACTCGATAGATATAACAAAACAAGGTTTGGATTTTAGATTTACTGAAGAAGCAGTGGAATTTATGAAAAGGATGTATAATGAATCTGTGGTTCTTTTTAAAAATATCTTGCAAGTTGATTGCAAAATCTTACAGCTATTTAATAGTGTTAAATTATTGGACAGTAGCTATATTACTCTACCTAACAATATGGAAGAGATGTATAAAGGTTATGGTACTAGCTACAGTGGCTATGAAAGCAATACTAAGTCTGGAATAAAGTTACAATTAGTTTTCGACTACATGAATCAGATAATAGACCAACTTAATTTAACGGAGGGAGTAAGATCAGACCAGGGATATAGGAAACATTTAAGTAATATATTAAGCAATGATTTGCTAATATCTGATCTCGGTTATTTTGTGCCAAGTTCTTTTAAACAAATCAATGAAATAGGAGCTTATTTCATAAGTCGTTATAAATCCGATACCAACATATATGATGTAGAAACAAATCAAAAAATGGAGTTATTAGAATGTTTAGAGGATAAGTTATTTTTAGAAAACGAGGTATTGTTAGGAAAAGAAGCAAAAATTAGAGTAAGAATTATATGTCAGAAACTAACTGAATATGGCCAGAAGAAGGAAAGCTAATAGATTAGCAAGATCGCAGGGATATACATCCTCTAAAAGAAATCAAAAATTGTTGAACTGGTCAAAACTAATGTTCCAGAAAATAAAATTAGTGCTGAGCAAGTATTAACGATTTACAGAGTAAGGTGGCAAATTATTTAAATTGTATAAAAGCCATATCAGACTTGATAAGCTAAAAGGAAAGCCATGCAGAGTATTATGTGAACTATATGCTAAATTGTGCGCAATTCTTATATTTCACAGCATAGTTGGTTGCACAGAAGTGAAAAAGAATACAGAACTTGGCTTAACAAAGGCATTTATTGAGCTAAAAAGGCGGGTTAGAGAGTTATTTTTAGCACTAAAGAATAAAGTTAATAGTTTGAAAGTTTTTCTTAAAAAGCTTACCATAACTTGGTCTCGATTTTCATTAAAAGACAAGTACAGAAAAACTAGAGTATCTACCTTAGAGCCTGTTCATAATCTTTTGAGGAGCAAGGCAGTAAAAGCTAGAACGACCATTTGTAGTCTAGTATTGAGTTTACGCTCGCAATTTTTCCATAACCGTCTACACTTTTCCAGCCAAGCAAAAGAACGCTCTACAACCCACCTTTTTGGCAATACAACAAAGGTATGTAATTCACTTCGTTTTATTACTTCAACGGTTGCACCAATAGTCGTTTTTATTTGAGTTGCAAAATTTTCTCCTGTATAACCTGCATCAACTAGTATATTTTGAACTTCGGAAAGATTTTTTCTTGCGTTACAAATCATCTCTACAGCAGCAGTACGATCTCCGATATTAGCTGTAGTAATATAAATTGCATGTGGCAAACCTTGCGTATCTACTGCAATATGACGCTTTATTCCTGAAATTTTCTTGCCGGCATCATAACCTTTTTCTTCAGCAATATCGGTGTTTTTTACACTTTGAGCATCAATGATGCAGAAGCTTGTTTTTGTATTCCGACCACTGTTGAAACGAACCTCTCCAACTAATTTTTTTTAAGACAATTTCTAGAACACTTTCTCTATCTTCATTCGGTTTTTTACTCCATCTCTTGAAGTAATCGTAACAATTGCGCCATTTTGGAAACTCTTTTGGTAGCATTCGCCACTGACAGCCACTTTTTAGCACATAAAGTACACCGCAAAATAACTCATATAAATCCAGTTTTCTTGGTTTTGTTTTTTTTCTACAGGATTCTAGATCTGGTAATATAATCTCAAATCTTTCCCGACTTATATCACTTGGGTATACACTCCTCATATATCCTAACTTATATACATTATCTCTTAGTTTATTCCTTTCTTGAGATCATGTACAGGTTCTTAACTTCCCTGAATGAATTTACTTACAATCTCTTAACTTGACGCGTATGGTTTATTTAACATTCCCTAAGTATGCACAACAAGATCCAGATTTGCATAATTGATGATCAGATGTCATTCATGTTCAGCCTATATATAGAAAAAATTCTCAAGCTCAAGAGGGCTTAGGGTGGAACTAAAATTCATGGACTTGTTGACGCACGTAATTAATTTCTTTTTTTTTAAGTTAATTAATGTTAACAAGCCACGTCTGCCTGTAATCATGTTAATACCAAAATATAATGTAAGAGAAGAAATGGACAGTGCTATGGTTAAATACAACAATTTTTGTTTCTTTCTAACCATGCCTCCATATGAAAAACATATGACATAAAAAGGCAAACAAAAAGCTAAGAACCTTGACGCGCTTTACATCTTGGCTTTACTTTATTTATAATATAAATCTTACGACCCCTTTTCACAACTTTACAATTTTTATCTCTGTCACGATGAGATTTTAACGACGATACCTTTTTCATATCTATAGTAAGAATTAAATCAGCTTAATATTATGATCACTTACAGAGAGTTAGTCAATTGATTAAATTTTATTAAAATATTGTATAATTGTTGCTGATACTTCTTCGATCGACCTTTGCGTAACATCAATAATTGGCCAGTTATTTTGCTTAAAGAACTCCTCTGCTTCTTTAATTTCCTTTTCTACTTTTTCAGAATCAGCATATATATTATTATCTTTGTTATTAATTGAAGTAAGTCTGTTTTTGCGTATTTCTACTAGTCTACTTGGGTTGATTGTTACTCCTATAGTCAGTTTATTTTTTAATTTTGCTAAGTCGACATAAAAGGGTACCTCACTAACAAAAGGAACATTCGCAACCTTGTAGCCTCTATAAGCTAAATACATACTAGTGGGAGATTTTGATGTGCGTGAAACTCCAACCAAAATTATATCTGCTTTATCGATTTGAATACCTTGTCCATCATCGTGATTGATGGTATAGTTTATTGCCTCAATACGCTGAAAATATTCGTTATTTATTTCAGTATATAGGTCAAGTTTTTCATCTTTTTCAATTTCAAGATAGGTCGAAATTTCTCTAATAATATGTGATAATATTGCTCTATAGGGAATTTTTAACTTGATACAATTATCTTTTAGATATTTTCTGAGTCCATCATCAGTAATAGTGCATATAACAAAGTTATGCTCATCACTTTTTCTCTCAATTTCCTCCAGAATTTTATCGATCTGCTCTTCTTCTTTTACAAAAGACCAAACATATTCGATTGTTTCTACGGAACGAAAGTGTTTCAGAGCTGATTTTGCAACTGATATAACAGTTTCACCACTTGAATCTGACACTAAGTGTAGGTTAAGCTTTTTAATGGTCATATGGCAAATAAGCAATCTGTTACTCAAATTATGCTAATTTGTTGAACTACGTAAATACAGAAAAACTATCCTGTTGATCAAACTCAAACTAATTGGTAAATTTTTAATACAATTATTCTCAAAACAAATGTTTTTATTAAAGCCTACAAATTTCTCCTATTTTTCCAAGAAAGCCCTACCTTGGCTTGGGGTTATTTGTCTTGCATCTTTTTTAATTGGAATATTCTTAGCATTATTCTTCTCTCCAGGAGATTATAAACAAGGAGAAATTGTACGAATTATGTATCTTCATGTGCCTTCTGCATGGCTTGCTCTTGGAATATACGGACTCATTGCATCACTTAGTTTCATCTCATTGGTGTGGAACAATAGTGTTGCTAGTGTCTTAGCACATGCCGCTGCTCCTGCAGGGACAGTCTTTTCGGCAATATGCTTAATCACAGGTAGCATCTGGGGAAAAGGGACATGGGGTACTTGGTGGGTATGGGATGCAAGGCTTACTTCAATGCTGATTTTGTTTTTTCTGTATGTTGGTTATCTTTCATTGTGGAGTGCTTTTGATAATCAAGCAAGAGCAGAGAAATCATCAGCAGTATTTGCCATTTTTAGTGCTATAAATATTCCCATAGTAAAATTTTCTGTGAATTTATGGTCTACTCTTCATCAGCCTGCAAGCATTTTGAGAAAAGGTGGAGTAGCAATAGAAGGTTCTTTACTGCTGCCACTCATTGCAATGTTTATATTTTGTGCCACATTTTTTTTAGTAGTGTGGATATTTAATGCCCTTCATTTAATTAATTTGCAGAAGATAAAGAGAGAAATCAGCATGCGGTATTAGGTATACAGTTCCAGAGTGTAATGTTGTGAACAGCGACGGAGATTAAAATGTAAAGCAATCATCCATTAGCAAGTTCCAGAACTAATTACGTACAAACCACACTTCAAGATTATAGTGATTAATCACGGAAAAGTAGAAGAATCATGACTCTCTAAGGTAGACTGTATGCAAAATTGGCAAAGATACGTTAGAAATTGGAAGAAAATTTCTATTGATTGGTATGCTAGATTTACAATGCGAGTTATTAAATTTTTAACTACTTTAGCTTATAATAGCTCCTAATACCAATTCCCGCTATACAAGCAACGAATAGACGATAATGGAAAAAAAGCCATACTGGAGTAAGTAAAACAGCGAGGTTTAGATGGCATTAAGATCAAAATTATTGGATGAAAAAGTGGTGGAATCAGCAAAAGAGATGCTGAAGAAAGTAAGAAATAATGCGTATGTTGCAAAAAAACTAAATGCTGTAATTGCAGCAAAAAAGCACAGTATAACAGCTGTAGCAAAAATATGTTGCATTTCGAGAAAGGCAATTACTACATGGATAAAGCACATAAAATTTGGAAGAGAAGAAAAATTATTTTCTCCACCTCAACGCCGTAGAAAAACTATATTGAACCAAAGTCAACTTGAACAAATTGAGGTGTGGATAGAGGAAAACCCCAATATTACTATTAGAGAAATGAGAATAAGAATCCAAGAAAGATTTGGTTTGAATATCAGCAAATCCACAATACATCGTAATATGCAAAGAATGAAATTCTCATATATCACACCAAGACCAGTTCATAGTGGACAGGATAAAAATAAGCAAGAGGAGTTTAAAAAAAAACCTCAATGAAACTATTGTCATGCATTCTGAAAAAGAGCTATTTTTCTTCGATGAATCACGGTTTGGTACACATTCAAAAGTTGGACATGGGTGGTTTAAAAAAGGCAGTAGGACACAGGTTAAGGTAAAATTAGGTAGGGAAAATTTTTATCTCTATAGTGCAGTTAATCCCAGAAATGGAGAGAATTTTAGCTTATTTGCACCAAACGTCAACACTGCTTGTATAAATATATTCCTTGAACAGATGTCGCAATATTTAGGAATACGAAAGGCTTTTCTCGTGATGGATTGCGCTAGTTGGCATAAGTCAAAAAGTTTAAAGATACCTAAAAATATCGAAATTATATACCTACCACCATACTCACCTGACCTCAATCCTGTTGAGAGGTTTTGGTTATATATAAAACAGAACATTTTGCGCAATAAAATCTACGATACAATTGTTCTGCTTGAGAGCGCTTTGTGTAAATTTATTACCTCTCTTTCCCCTTCCACGGTTAAACAACTCTGCAATGCTTCTTATTTGGTTCATTAATAATGAGAGTTGGTATAAGTTACCATGAAGTTTCTTGAAATGTGGTTTCTTTTACTCACATTAAATTTGTAGTTTTTTTATTTTAATACAATTTCAGTTTTGACTGTAGAGGAGGTTCCGATGTCAAAAAATACCTATAGTGATCAAGTTATACCAATTCCCGCTATACAAGCAACGAATAGACAATAATGGAAAAAAAGCCATACTGGAGTAAGTAAAATAGCGAGGTTTAGATGGCATTAAGATCAAAATTATTGGATGAAAAAGTGGTGGAATCAGCAAAAGAGATGCTGAAGAAAGTAAGAAATAATGCGTATGTTGCAAAAAAACTAAATGCTGTAATTGCAGCAAAAAAGCACAGTATAACAGCTGTAGCAAAAATATGTTGCATTTCGAGAAAGGCAATTACTACATGGATAAAGCACATAAAATTTGGAAGAGAAGAAAAATTATTTTCTCCACCTCAACGCCGTAGAAAAACTATATTGAACCAAAGTCAACTTGAACAAATTGAGGTGTGGATAGAGGAAAACCCCAATATTACTATTAGAGAAATGAGAATAAGAATCCAAGAAAGATTTGGTTTGAATATCAGCAAATCCACAATACATCGTAATATGCAAAGAATGAAATTCTCATATATCACACCAAGACCAGTTCATAGTGGACAGGATAAAAATAAGCAAGAGGAGTTTAAAAAAAAACCTCAATGAAACTATTGTCATGCATTCTGAAAAAGAGCTATTTTTCTTTGATGAATCACGGTTTGGTACACATTCAAAAGTTGGACATGGGTGGTTTAAAAAAGGCAGTAGGACACAGGTTAAGGTAAAATTAGGTAGGGAAAATTTTTATCTCTATAGTGCAGTTAATCCCAGAAATGGAGAGAATTTTAGCTTATTTGCACCAAACGTCAACACTGCTTGTATAAATATATTCCTTGAACAGATGTCGCAATATTTAGGAATACGAAAGGCTTTTCTCGTGATGGATTGCGCTAGTTGGCATAAGTCAAAAAGTTTAAAGATACCTAAAAATATCGAAATTATATACCTACCACCATACTCACCTGACCTCAATCCTGTTGAGAGGTTTTGGTTATATATAAAACAGAACATTTTGCGCAATAAAATCTACGATACAATTGTTCTGCTTGAGAGCGCTTTGTGTAAATTTATTACCTCTCTTTCCCCTTCCACGGTTAAACAACTCTGCAATGCTTCTTATTTGGTTCATTAATAATGAGAGTTGGTATAACTTATATACATTATCTCTTAGTTTATTCCTTTCTTGAGATCATGTACAGGTTCTTAGGAAATTTTCTTTTGCTTTTGCTTTTGTGATTTTAATGTTAAAGTATAATTCCTAGGTGCAATAAGTAGCTGCTGTTGTGTGATAAACACAGCAGAGGAAAGTCCGAGCTCCAAGAAAAGGTAGTGACGGGTAACGCCCGCCGGAGGTAACTCCAGTTATAGGGCTACAGAAAATTACCGCCTAAAATATTATTAGGCAAGGGTGAAAAGGTGTGGTAAGAGCACACCATAACAATGGCAACATTGGTAGTCAAGTAACCAACACTAGGAGCAAGATTAAATAGAAGTAGATTCTATGTTTTTCTCATATCTACTCGGGTAAATCGCATGAAGTAAATGGTAACATTTACTCCAGATAAATAGCTACATAAACAGAACTCGGCTTATATTTCACCTAGGCAATACATGAATGTCAGCCGTACTATGTAAATGTATCAAACATTTCACATATCCTGTACGCTCAATTTGACCACCTATATTCCTTTTACTTCTTGGCTTATCTCTTTTTTTATTTCCTTTTGAACTTAACAAAGCTTGAATTTTAACCGAGCTTTTCCTTTAACTCATCACCCTCTATCTCTAAAGCCTTATTTTCTTACCTATAACTTTTTAGCTTAGCTTCCAACTTTTCTATTTTTTGCTGCAAATCTTTGTAAAGTTCTAAAAAACTAACCATGTTACCTCACTTTTACGATTGGTTTTTATCTTATTTCATCTACCTATTTTGTTGCTTCAATGAATGGGTGAATAAAGCATTTCATGCGCTGTCCTTCACTTGTTCTGCTTGATAGTCACTACTGCTTTCGCTTATATTAGCACTAAAGTATTCTTCATCGTCAACATACTCTTTTAGAACATATCCTCTACCCCAAACGGTTTCTATGTGGCTTATTCCATCATTTGCACTTTCAAGTTTTTTACGTAATTTACACATAAAAACATCAACTATTTTGTTATCTGAAGGTTCGTCCAAGCCATTGTAAAGATGGTTTAAAAACATTTCTTTTGTCAACACCGCTCCTTTACGCAATGCCAGCAATTCTATCATGGAATACTCTTTGTTAGTAAGGTGAACTGTTTTGCCTTTTACCTCAACAATCCTGTGATCAAAATTGATACTCATATTACCAATCTTTATCACTGATTCGGGATGACCTTTAGTACGTCGGACTATGGCCTTAATTCGAGCTAATAATTCGCTCTTATGAAATGGCTTGGTTAAGTAATCATCGGCACCATACCCAAGTCCTTTAGCTTTATGGTTGGCAGCGGAGATACACGAAAGTATTAAAACAGGAACTTTGATTTTTGCACTTCTTAATCTTAACAGTATATCATATCCATCAATATCACCAGGTAGGTGTATATCTAGAATAACTAGATCGTAATAGTCTCCACCCGAAGAAACCATATTATTGTTATAATCTTGTGCAGAAGTAACAACATCGCAAAAATGTCCATCAGAAGTTAAGGCATTAACTACAGTCCTTGCACTTACTTGATCATCTTCAATTAATAATATACGCATATTTTACACCCCATAAATAATTTATAATTTTAGTAATATATATAACCAAGGAAAGTAACAAATCAAATTTTTATTAATGAATAATAGAAATTACACTTATTAATTAATAGTTAATGTGTCGTTCCAAAATTATACAAATAGATCTAAAATACAATAGATATACTATAATAATACTATTTTTAGTAAATATTGAATAGAAGCTATTTTTATTAAAAGAATACTTATACCAACTCTCATTATTAATGAACCAAATAAGAAGCATTGCAGAGTTGTTTAACCGTGGAAGGGGAAAGAGAGGTAATAAATTTACACAAAGCGCTCTCAAGCAGAACAATTGTATCGTAGATTTTATTGCGCAAAATGTTCTGTTTTATATATAACCAAAACCTCTCAACAGGATTGAGGTCAGGTGAGTATGGTGGTAGGTATATAATTTCGATATTTTTAGGTATCTTTAAACTTTTTGACTTATGCCAACTAGCGCAATCCATCACGAGAAAAGCCTTTCGTATTCCTAAATATTGCGACATCTGTTCAAGGAATATATTTATACAAGCAGTGTTGACGTTTGGTGCAAATAAGCTAAAATTCTCTCCATTTCTGGGATTAACTGCACTATAGAGATAAAAATTTTCCCTACCTAATTTTACCTTAACCTGTGTCCTACTGCCTTTTTTAAACCACCCATGTCCAACTTTTGAATGTGTACCAAACCGTGATTCATCGAAGAAAAATAGCTCTTTTTCAGAATGCATGACAATAGTTTCATTGAGGTTTTTTTTTAAACTCCTCTTGCTTATTTTTATCCTGTCCACTATGAACTGGTCTTGGTGTGATATATGAGAATTTCATTCTTTGCATATTACGATGTATTGTGGATTTGCTGATATTCAAACCAAATCTTTCTTGGATTCTTATTCTCATTTCTCTAATAGTAATATTGGGGTTTTCCTCTATCCACACCTCAATTTGTTCAAGTTGACTTTGGTTCAATATAGTTTTTCTACGGCGTTGAGGTGGAGAAAATAATTTTTCTTCTCTTCCAAATTTTATGTGCTTTATCCATGTAGTAATTGCCTTTCTCGAAATGCAACATATTTTTGCTACAGCTGTTATACTGTGCTTTTTTGCTGCAATTACAGCATTTAGTTTTTTTGCAACATACGCATTATTTCTTACTTTCTTCAGCATCTCTTTTGCTGATTCCACCACTTTTTCATCCAATAATTTTGATCTTAATGCCATCTAAACCTCGCTATTTTACTTACTCCAGTATGGCTTTTTTTCCATTATTGTCTATTCGTTGCTTGTATAGCGGGAATTGGTATTAGGTTAATAGATATTTAAACTATTTTATACTTCTATGTTATATTTTTAATTTACTTATTCTACAGTTTTAAATTATAAGTAATACTTTCAGGAATATTGAGTGATAATATCAGTTTTAGGTGCTGGCGCATGGGGTACAGCAATTGCGATTTCATTAAGTAGTAAGAAAAATGTAATTTTGTGGACTCGCAATAAGGCCATATTTGAATCAATTAAAGAGAAAAGAGAAAGTGACAAGCTACCTGATTGTCCAATTTCTGATAATGTATCAGTAAAATTAGCTATTGAAGATGCAGTTAATGCTTCAGTAATAATTCTAGCTATTCCCACTCAGTCTCTAAGGGAGATATGTCATCAATTGAATGATTGTAACCTAAAAAAAAATGTAGCAATAATTTTGGCTTGTAAAGGAATAGAAAAATCTACATTAAAATTACCTAGTGAAATAGTCAATGAAGTTTTACCTAATAATCCTCTTGCTGTTTTTTCTGGTCCTAGCTTTGCTATAGAAGTTGCAAGAAAATTACCATATTCGATGGTTCTTGCATGTCAAAATGAAGTATTAGGTTCAAAATTAGTATCAGAGTTACAGCAAGAAAATATTAAATTGTACCTTAGTAGCGATGTTATAGGAATACAGGTTTGTGCAGCGTTAAAGAATGTTTTTGCTATAGCATGTGGGGTTGTTCTAGGTAGGTTTGGGTTTAATGCTCATGCAGCATTAATTACGAAAAGTATGAGTGAAATTAAGGCTTTATACTCAGCAAAAGTTGGTGACGGTAATGTAGATATAAATACACTACTTGGACCAGCATGCTTAGGCGATTTGGTTGTGACATGCACATCATTAAATTCAAGAAATTTATCTTTTGGATCTAAAGTAGCTAATAGTAATGGTTCTAGTGCTCAACAGATTTTATCAGAAGGTAAGTCGGTAATTGAAGGTTTTAACACTGCTAAGTCTGCATTTGATTTAGCAGAAAAGCTAAAGATAAAAATGCCCATATGTGAAGCAATCTATAGATTGCTATATGAAAATACTTCTATAGAAGATACTATTTCTGTTCTTGTAAATTAGTTTTATATTTCGGTATATTGTGAAATTTTTATATAAATTAATATCAACATGGTGGCTATCTGGCACGGTAAAAAACATGCCAGGTACTATAGGCAGCTTGGCTGCTTACCCAATTGTTCCTATATTACTCAATGACAGAATTTTAGGTACAGCAATTATTTTTTTTTTATTCTTGGTTGGATTATGGTCTACAGGCAATTATATACAACATTACAAAGCTTCGCATGATCCAAAAGAGGTAGTAATTGATGAAGTAGTTGGTCAATTGCTGACAGTACTTCTAGTTTCAATATTATTAGAACAAGAAATGAATAGCTCTGTATTGTTAGTGTGCTTTTTCTCCTTTAGGTTTTTTGATATAATAAAGCTGTGGCCTATAAATTTGATTGATAAAAGTACAAAAGGTCCTTTAGGTATTATGCTAGATGATGTTGTAGCTGCAATTTTAGCCTTTATTTTTATAGGAGCCTTTTATTGTTTATTGTTGATTTATGCAGAATAAAAAAATTTATTACTCAAGCTTAATTATTCAAAACCTAAAGGATTATATACTTTATGCAACGAACTTGTCCAAATGGGAAATACATGATAGATTTGATAATATTATATTTACAGTAAATGGTACCAGGGAGTCGTTATTTAATTTTGTGTTTTGTGAAGATCAATGTACTGAGCTTTCGATATGCAGAACTCTAGATTATCTCAAAGCACGAAATATAGAAGCAACATGGATAATAAGTCCACGTATAAAAATAGGGGGTATTTTAGAAAAATGCGAAATAAAACACGTTAGCACACCAAAAAAAGTTTTACTCAATATAAAAGATTATTTTTTGCCTGATGATGCTGTTCCAAATTTGAAGTTCAATGTTGTAAATAGTAGTGAGCTCTTAGAGCAATTAGATTTACACACTTCTAAAATTTTTTATCACAGAATTAGTATTGTTAGCACATTTTTTCGCCAATTATCGAATTATGATGATAAGAGCTCAAGGTTAAGATTTTTTCTTGTAATGCTAAATAACGAAATTGTTGGAACATGCGGTCTTTATGTTCAAGACCGCATAGCTGGTTTTTATAGCGATGGAGTTTTACCAATTTACAGGGATCGTGGAATAGGAACTCAAATGGTTCTAGAAAGAATAAAGATAGCTAGGCAATTTGAATGCAAATACATAGTAGCACATTGCATGAAACCTTCTGTAAACCTTTATAAGAGATTAGGCTTTAGGGTATTGGGCAATCTCCACTTATATACCTCTTCAGTACAACCTCTTTGCTGAGCGGTTACAAATTTTTATATTTGTTTTTAGAATGCTATGTTTTTTTTGTATGAAATAATTTTATTGCTAATTCTAGTATTCTTCTTTTTCTCGTATTCTAAATTAAAAATTAGTAATAAAATTAAGGACTTACAACATCAAAATGTTATCATAAATAATTTAATAGATACTGTGAATGATGGATTTTATATTTGGGACGCAAAAAAACGTATAGAAAAATTTTCTCCCAATTTACTAATTTTGCTTAATACTGTTTTTTATTCATTTAATGAGTTTGTAAATTTTTTTGAGCAATCAGAAAGCTTAATTAAAAGTTTTGCTGAGGCAAAGGAAATAAATAAATCTTTTACTCTAGATTTAAAGTCAAAAGACAGTGAGGTTTATTGCACATGTTATGGTAGAAGCATAATAGATTATTCTAATAATGTGATTGGTGTGTTGTTATGGATAAGGAATATCTCAGATTATAGGATAAAAGCTAATGAACTTGAGTTAGAAAATAGTAAGCTTATGCGAGAAGTGGAGAACTATAAAAAAATTTTTGACTCTTTACCATTTCCAATACTGAAGCATAATAAGAATAAAAAAGTAAGGTTTTATAACTTATTTTATGATAAATATATAGGCAGCTCTAAAAAATTCACTGTTGCGAGCGGCTCATATAGCGTAAAACCAGGAGAGTGTGTAGTAACTTACAAGAACGAACCCAAGGTTTTTAATTTTGTTGAAGTTCCAATACAAAATTCTAATAGCATAGTAATGTATGGAAAAGATATTAGTAATGAAAAAAAATTACACACTGAGCTAAGCAATTGTTTAGCTGCACAAGAAAGTTTACTTGAGAAGCTATCGATTGCTGTAGCGATATATAGTAAGAATCAAAAGCTAAAATTTTATAATAATGCTTTTATAAAAACTTTTCAGTTTGATCCAAAATTTTTGGAGTCTTATCCAACTTATCACGAGATTATGCTTCACCTATTTGAATCTAAAAAGCTTTTAGGAAAAAATGATTTTCAAACTATTAATAATCAAAGACATGAGTTGTTCAAAAGATTACTGGAATCATATGGTGAAACAATACATTTCATGAACGGAAGAACGTTTAGAGTATTAACAATACCCTATGCTTCAGAGGGTCTACTATTTTCTTACGAAGAGTGCCAGAAATAACACTCAAATTCCTCCTCTCTCTACCATAAGCTGTTTTACTTTCGCTATCGCTTTTGCTGGGTTAAGACCTTTCGGGCAGGTTTTTGTACAATTCATTATTGTATGACAACGATACAACTTAAATGGGTCGTTTAAAGAAGCAAGTCTTTCTTCTTTCTTATTATCACGACTGTCAGCAATCCATCTATAAGCTTGCAGTAATATCGCTGGCCCTAAAAATTTATCACCATTCCACCAATAGCTTGGGCAACCAGTCGAACAGCAAGCACATAGTATACAATCAGACAGACCATCCAATTTTTTTCTATCTTCAGGAGATTGAAAGTATTCTTTATTTTGTAAGGCAGATTTATCTGTTTGTAACCAAGGTTTAATCGATTTGTATTGCTCATAAAATTGGCTTAGATCTGGAACTAGATCCTTTACTATATACATATGAGGTAGTGGATATATTTTTACTTCACCTTTTATATCATGTATAGATTTAGTGCATGCGAGAGTGTTGGTACCATCAATATTCATTGCACAAGATCCGCATATTCCTTCTCTGCAAGAGCGTCTAAAAGTTAAGGTTGAATCTATTTCATCCTTTATTTTTATTAATGCATCAAGTACCATAGGGCCACAATTATCCATATCGATAAAAAATGTGTCTATTCTTGGATTTTTATCATCATCAGCAGACCAACGATAAATTTGAAATCTTCTAATATTTTTTGCTCCAGTAGGAGTAGGATAAACCTTGCCCTTTTTATTAACTTTAGAATTTTTTGGTAAAGAAAACTGAACCATATTGCTTACCTTTTACAGCTAAAACCCCTTTTTTGTAAATAACATATTTTGGTATTATCTACCATACTTTTCCTTTTCAAATTCAAGCAAAGCTAAAATCTTGCTCTCTAAACTTTTCATTATAATTTCTTCATCTTCTTTTTGATGATCATAGCCAAGTAAATGCAGCAATCCATGAACTAACATGTGTGCAGTGTGAGTGAGGATAGATATACAGTACTCATGAGACTCTCTTTCTATTGTATCTACTGCAATTGCTATGTCTCCTAGATCACATTCACTAGATAACTGTTCGCATGGAAATGATAGTACATTAGTTGGCTTATCTATTTCTCTAAACTTAAGATTAAGTTGATGTAGCAAGTTATCATCAGCGAGAGCTATTGATATATTTGGTTTATAATGATCTATTTTTAATTCTTTTAGAGAAGCATTAATAATATTTAATACAAAACTCTGTGGGTCCTTCGTAATACTATGCCACCTCTTATCAAGAATATTTACTTCTAACATGAATAAAGCACCAGAAAGGACATTATCCCATCACTTGACATTGGAACCCAAAAAAGAAGAATTATAGACCATCGTATCATACACACAACTATACGAATATTGTACACTAGAAGTATGTCATCCCAGTGCTCCGACACTGGGATCCAGGAATTCTGATTAGACATTAGGTGAGTGAATATAAAAGCTATATTAAAACACAACATTTTTAATGTGGTTGCATTACAGCTGGATTCCAGTGTCAAGCACTGCTTTGTGTTTGATGCAAAATCGGCTACTTCGAAACAAACACTCATACAGCTGTATGTTGTGTGCTGAGGTAATATTGTTTGGCAACAGGTATTACACATCACTCATCCTTATTATTTCATTCCACTCAGTCTCTAAAACCGGAGAAACTGATAAACGTGATTGTTTTAATATAACCATATTTTTCAAAAGTGGGTTTTGTTTTATACTGTTTAACGTCACTTGGTTACTTAAAGGTTTCAAAAGTTTTACATTCACTAATCCAAACTTGGAATTATAAACATGATAATACTCCTTTAATACTTCAACTATTCCAAGTATAACTCTCTCTTTACCTGTATGATAAAAAAATGCAAGATCGCCTAATTTCATAGCTCTCATGTAATTTTGAGCTTGATAATTGCATACACCATTCCACTGCGTCACCCGCTCCTTTCCCATTTTTTGCCACGAGTATTCACTTGGTTCTGACTTGAGTAGCCAAAATTGCATTATTTTTTTCTTCTTAAATAAGCTGGTATATCATAAACATTGCTGCCCCACTTAACACCTTCGTTTGTTTGCTCAGTTGAAGCATATTCTTTCGTTTCTGATACAGGAATTTGATTATAAGGCCATTTAAATTTTTCTTCCTCTTGATTCTTGCTTTGATCGATAGATGCTTCTGGCTTGTCATTACGACCATCAATGCCAGTTGCAAGAACAGAAACTCTAACTCTTCCCTCCATCGCCTGATCAAAAGTGGCACCAAATATTATATTTGCATTTTCGTCTACTTCTTCACGCACTCTATTGGCTGCAGCATCAACTTCAAATAGAGTCATATCTCCACCACCAGTAATATTAATCAATATTCCTTGTGCACCTTTCATTGATACATTATCAAGTAATGGATTAGATATCGCAGCCTCTGCAGCACTAATTGCCCTATCTTCTCCTTCTGCCTCTCCAGTACCAATCATTGCTTTACCCATCTCACTCATTACTGTTTCTATATCAGCAAAATCAAGATTAATCAGTCCTGGCATGATCATCAAATCAGTTACTCCTCTTATGCCAATATGTAGAACATTATCGGCGAGCTGAAATGCGTCAGCAAATGTAGTTTTCTCATTAGCAATTCTAAATAAATTTTGATTGGGAATGACAATAAGTGTATCTACGTATTTTTGCAACTCTTCAAGTCCAAGTTCTGCAATGCGCATACGTCGCATGCCTTCAAAACCGAACGGCTTAGTTACAACTCCAACAGTCAGTATCTTTTTTTCTTTTGCTCCTTTATCTTTAACTACCGCTCTTGCTTCTCTGGCTGCCTTTGCAATTACCGGTGCAGCACCTGTTCCAGTACCACCACCCATCCCTGCTGTGATAAAGAGCATATGGCTATCTTTTATATGCTCCATGATTTCATCAATTGATTCTTCTGCTGCACCTTTACCAACATCAGGCAAAGCACCAGCACCAAGGCCCTTAGTTAAGTTGATACCAAGTTGAATTTTTTTATCACATAATGACTTCTCTAACGCTTGAGCATCGGTATTTGCTACAACAAAATTTACCCCTTGCAAATTGGATTGGATCATGTTATTTACAGCATTTCCGCCAGCACCACCCACTCCCACAACGGTAATCCTTGGGTGCAATATGGGTAATTCTGGCAAACTAAGGTCAATTGACATTTAAATTACTCAAATATTAGTGAATTCACTTGATAACAAGTTACTGCTTTTTTAACAATATGCAAACATTTTTCATTTTGACATATGCAAATAGTAAACAAGATTTACTTATTTTTAACACTAATAGATGTAATGATTATAGATTTTTCAATAACACTACTTAAGGTGCAAAAAGAAACTGTAAAAAAGGGATAGAAGCCTATCCCTTTGTTTTGTTAAAATTACTTATTTACTTTTTTTGTGCTTTTACCAATCCAACTACTTCCGCAACTACATACAATACTGATGATGGATCTTTACCATTAGCAAGTGTTAGCTTACCATGATCAACTTTAGGCTCATTATCTTCTTTTTTTTCACAAGCATCAGATACTGCTTCTTTGATTTTTACAACTTGATTTTCCATACATTTGATTTGAGTTGCCTTATCATTGTTTTCACATACAAGCACAGGTGCAGTTATTAAAGCTGCTACTGCAGCAAGAACTACCAAACTAGCAATGAGTGGATGAGCAACTGCAAACGCAGACATTGCAGTAATAGCAGGACTAACAAGTGTTGCAGCTTTTGTTCCAACTGTACCAACAGAAGTTGCATAAGCTGGGCTTAAGAGATAAGCAGCTGTAAGCGAGGCTACTGCTATAACTGCTAAAGAAATACCAATTGTCTTGCCTTTATGTTCTTTTACGAGATCCCAACCTTGCATAGACACTTCTTTAACCGCTAGCCAAACCTTCTCTTTATATTTCTCTATTGTTGCTTCAGTTCTCGGCATAATTCTACTCCAAAAATATTAAAATTTTACTAATGGTAGTATATGGCAAAAAAAAGTTTTCTGTCAAGTAAATTAATTTATTTATACATTCTTATTCTGTAATTCAGCGCTTCTGAGATATGTGCTCTTTTTATTTCCTCACTTTTCGCAAGATCTGCAATGGTTCTTGCGACTCTTAATACACGTGTATAGCCTCGATTGGAAATGTAATTTTCTTTCAGTACGTATTTTAGCAATTCTAACCCTTCCTGATCTGGTTCAGTGAATTTATTTAATGCTTCACCACTGACTTCTGCATTGCAACGAATATTAAATTTACTATAACGCTCAGTTTGAATTTTTCTCGCTGATATCACTCTTTCTCTTATCGTCTTATACCAATTCCCGCTATACAAGCAACGAATAGACAATAATGGAAAAAAAGCCATACTGGAGTAAGTAAAATAGCGAGGTTTAGATGGCATTAAGATCAAAATTATTGGATGAAAAAGTGGTGGAATCAGCAAAAGAGATGCTGAAGAAAGTAAGAAATAATGCGTATGTTGCAAAAAAACTAAATGCTGTAATTGCAGCAAAAAAGCACAGTATAACAGCTGTAGCAAAAATATGTTGCATTTCGAGAAAGGCAATTACTACATGGATAAAGCACATAAAATTTGGAAGAGAAGAAAAATTATTTTCTCCACCTCAACGCCGTAGAAAAACTATATTGAACCAAAGTCAACTTGAACAAATTGAGGTGTGGATAGAGGAAAACCCCAATATTACTATTAGAGAAATGAGAATAAGAATCCAAGAAAGATTTGGTTTGAATATCAGCAAATCCACAATACATCGTAATATGCAAAGAATGAAATTCTCATATATCACACCAAGACCAGTTCATAGTGGACAGGATAAAAATAAGCAAGAGGAGTTTAAAAAAAAACCTCAATGAAACTATTGTCATGCATTCTGAAAAAGAGCTATTTTTCTTCGATGAATCACGGTTTGGTACACATTCAAAAGTTGGACATGGGTGGTTTAAAAAAGGCAGTAGGACACAGGTTAAGGTAAAATTAGGTAGGGAAAATTTTTATCTCTATAGTGCAGTTAATCCCAGAAATGGAGAGAATTTTAGCTTATTTGCACCAAACGTCAACACTGCTTGTATAAATATATTCCTTGAACAGATGTCGCAATATTTAGGAATACGAAAGGCTTTTCTCGTGATGGATTGCGCTAGTTGGCATAAGTCAAAAAGTTTAAAGATACCTAAAAATATCGAAATTATATACCTACCACCATACTCACCTGACCTCAATCCTGTTGAGAGGTTTTGGTTATATATAAAACAGAACATTTTGCGCAATAAAATCTACGATACAATTGTTCTGCTTGAGAGCGCTTTGTGTAAATTTATTACCTCTCTTTCCCCTTCCACGGTTAAACAACTCTGCAATGCTTCTTATTTGGTTCATTAATAATGAGAGTTGGTATAAGGTGGCAAATTATTTAAATTGTATAAAAGCCATATCAGACTTGATAAGCTAAAAGGAAAGCCATGCAGAGTATTATGTGAACTATATGCTAAATTGTGCGCAATTCTTATATTTCACAGCATAGTTGGTTGCACAGAAGTGAAAAAGAATACAGAACTTAGCTTAACAAAGGCATTTATTGAGCTAAAAAGGCGGGTTAGAGAGTTATTTTTAGCACTAAAGAATAAAGTTAATAGTTTGAAAGTTTTTCTTAAAAAGCTTACCATAACTTGGTCTCGATTTTCATTAAAAGACAAGTACAGAAAAACTAGAGTATCTACCTTAACTTCCCTGAATGAATTTACTTACAATCTCTTAACTTGACGCGTATGGTTTATTTAACATTCCCTGCTAGACTAAAATCTTTGACTATGATGACATTCTACGTTAACTACTTCAAAAGTTTCTTCAACTCTAGATTGTTTATCAATATGTTGATTAATAAAATTACCTCTGACTAGAATATCCTTTATTGGCCAATTTGTTTCTGTTGGAGTACCTGATAGCACAGCTGCACATTGTGCTTTTGCTGATGTTAGAGAAAGAGATATAGTGTTATTTGAATTAAGAGAGAAACTTACATGATTTTTACAATCTTTTAGATCTATATTTACTGGAAAATCTGGTATTTTTGACTGTATATTTACTCTTATTGGATTCATCCAACCGAACTTTTCAGTAAGTATGCTTGCCTCTTTTGGAACTTGTAATGGGATTATAATGTCATTGCTGATTCCATTTTCCTTCTTGAGAAAAAAGTTCATTGTATGCTCCTTTTTTACTGTGTTTCTCAAAATACTTAGGAAAATACATATTAAGGTATTCAGAGTTTAGCTCTATACGATTTTTCTGGTTATCCTCTAAAGTAAATGTATATTTACCACCATTTTGCTTAAGCTCGCACAATTTAAATTTACTAAAGTCAGAGTCTGGCAATGGATTTTCAATTTCAAAAGCAAGTGTAAGAGTATGCATTGTATGATCAAATTCATTTTTTTCTTGTAGACCATCTTGTAGACTATAGTACTTATTTTTTTCATATTCCTTTTTTTCTCTATTAGCATTAACTTCCTGTTCATCAAAACTTTCAACAGCATAAAAAAATTCTTCTTCATCTAGCTCTTCTCCTGTTAGAGCATCCTCAAACACATCTTGCTCATCCTCCAAATCAATCTCATTACCTTTCGTTTCTATTTTATTCTCTATACTTATTTTTTTGTATGGCCATTTCCATTGCTAGCGGTTGTTTGATGATGTGTATCGTTAGTTTGAAAAAAGCTCTTTACTTTTGATATTAAACTAATCCATGAAAGTCTGACTTGATTAAGTAGCCATTTAAAACTCTTCATTGTTTTACCCCAACCTAATTACTAAAAGTTGTAACAGAATAAATTAAATATGTCAATAAGATACACAAATCGTACTAACTGGGAATTAGTTACAGCACTTAACATCTGTGTAAATTTGACATAGGCTTTTTCTGCATTTTAACCAAATCAGTAAGGAGAACACCATTGATATTCTCCTTTTAGAAGCAACTTAAAAAGAATTAATAAAATTTAATCCATCAGATTAAGGAAGTGAGTGACGAGTACTTTTTATTTGTATTTCTTTGGATTCATTTACCTGAGTATTAGGTTCTATTGTTTTATATGTAACGTAACCAGCTACGAATGCAGATACTGTTGCTATACTGATTATTGCTAACATACTTAGTCTAGTTGTATGTTCAAGTACAGTACTTGCTACCAGCCCAACAGCAAGGCCAGCACCAATAACAGCAGTGTACAACATTATCGGATTTGAATTAGGTGTATAGCTTGTGAGCTCTCTGGAATACCCTTCTACTAATTTTTTCACTGTGCTATCGAGTTTGTTTTGATCTTCTGCTGTTCCAGTACCTGATTTTAATTCCTTGCATAACTTTTGTATTTCTGCCAACTCTTTTAGCTCCATAGATAATTTCTCTGTTCTTCTTCCTTTCAATTTTACCATTATTTTCTTGAAAGGTGGTATTATTATTTGTTCTGTTTCTTCTTCTATTTGCTTTTTTAATGCTATTATTTTGTTTAATTGTTCTTCTGATATTTCGATATTTTTTTTTAGCTCCATTGTAAATTTTGTTTCTTCTATCTCTGATATTACATCCCCTAATACGTGAAATGCATTCCATAGTTTTTCATCAGAATTCTGACTCCGTTTTGGTGACATAGGCTGACTACTTTTGAACTTTTTTGGTGATATAGGCTGATTTTTACTATCTTTGAGTTTTTTTGAGTTTTCACCAACGTTTACTTTGACCATAATAAAGCTCGCATATTAAATAATGCTATTACATAATATCTTTAAAGCTCAAGGTCAAATAGTATCTTTACATAATATAACTCATAAACAGAAAATTTTAGTATAAATTGCCATATTTACTTTGTGCTATGGTTTGAGATGGAATAACAACTTGCTTCAAATGTGGAAAGGCAGTACAATTCTATACAAGTTACTGAACTCTCATTTGCTACTCTTTTTTCGTAAAAAAATCTACAATTCATTAGTTGATCATTGATTGCGTCCTTACAATGAGACAAGACCTCATTCTGGTAAATATTGTTATGGTGATGCAGACTTTTTTGAATAGCAAACATATTAGAAAAATATTAGTAGAATTACACAAGAGACTAATATTAGTTTTCAATTCTTCTGTTAGTTAATTATTGTTTGCCAGGTTAAGTTGTATCTAGTACACGTAATGGCAAGTCTTGTTAATTGAGGAATAGATTTAGCTGGCTGCTATTTTGGTCTCTCTTATCCTGAAATTAATTGCATACTCTTTTTCGGGTGGTCTAATGAATTTATTAGTAAAGCTCAGTAGTTTATATTAGATATGTTGATTAGAAATTAACTTTAAAAGCGTTATTCAACTGTGACGGATTTAGCTAAATTTCTCGGACAATCTACATCTAACCCTTTTTTTTCTGCAATAGAATAAGCAAGAAATTGTATAGCAACACTGTAGATAATTGGAGAAACAAAATTATCAACTTCTAGAAGTTGCACCACATCTACGCAAATTCCCTTTAAGAGCGGTGCTCCTTGCTTATCACTAAAGGCAATTACTTTACCTTTTCTTGCAATAATCTCTTGTATATTGGATAGCGTTTTAAAGAATAAATTATCGTAAGGGATAATTGCGATAACAAGTACAGTAGAGTCTATCAAAGCGATAGAGCCATGCTTCATTTCTCCTGCTGCAATACCAATCGTGTTAATGTACGAAAGTTCCTTTATTTTCAACGCCCCTTCCATTGCAACTCCATATGAGCTTCCTCTGCCAATTAAAATAACATTGTTGTGCTCTAATATACTGTCTGATACATGTTGTATTTTCATTACATCCAAAACATGCTCAACACATTTGGGAACAGAATTAATAGCACTGCTCAATTGCTTTATCCTATTCTCATTGATTACACCTTTTATTTTTCCAAGCTCTACAGCAAAGCATGCTAAAATTGCAAGTTGTGCAGAAAAGGTTTTCGTCGAAGCAACACCAATCTCAGGTCCAGCAAGAGTATGCAATACAATATCTGAGGCTTTTTCTATGCTGCTATTAAATGTATTAGTTATGCTAATGATCATTTGTTTCTGCAATCTCGCATAACGTAGTGCTTCCATAGTATCTGCAGTTTCACCAGATTGAGAAATGAATAAGCCAATACTACCTTCTTCGAGCTTGACGCTGCTATACCTAAATTCTGACGAGATTTCTAGATATACCCGAATTTGAGCAATACTTTCCAGCCAACACTTTGCTATTAGTCCAGCAAAATAGGATGAACCGCATCCAACTATAGTAATGTAACCTAGTTCAGAAAATAATTCTTTGTTGATTTCTTTATATTGTTTATAAAATTGATTTATTGTTTTGTTTAATGCATACGGTTGCTCAAAAATTTCTTTTAGCATGAAGCTAGAGTAACCATTTTTACTAATTAGAAAATTCCCTGGACTACTATTCTCTATGCTGCGTTTAACTTGTGTACCATTATTATATATACTAAATTCGTTAGATCTTATTACTGCAATATCATTATCTTCTAAATGCAATATTTTTTCCACAAATGCACTCAAAGCATTAGAATCAGACGCAGCAAACATCATATTGCAATTATAGCCTATTGCCAAAGGTAAATTTCTTTTCGCAACGAACAAAGCATCTGGGTATTCTGCAAATAATAGAACCAAGGCAAATGAACCTTGTAAGTTGTTTAGACACTTAAATATAGAATCAACTGGTGACAACCCTTCATCAAGATATGAAGTTAATATGTTTGGTATCACTTCTGTATCAGTATCGGTGTGGAAAGATACTCCCTTTTCCTCCAGATCCTTTTTTAATATACTGTAATTTTCAACTATGCCATTATGAGCAACAACAACATTATTTATATAAATGGGATGAGCATTTTTAAGATTTGGAGCTCCATGTGTAGCCCAACGAGTATGTGCTATACCAACTTTGCTACTAGATATCTTGCTCTCATGAACAACTTCACATAATCTTTCAACTTTACCTTCTGATTTTTTGACTTCTATCTTACCTCTATTATCTACAATTGCTATACCTGAAGAGTCATAGCCTCTGTATTCCAATTTTTGCAACGCGGTTAGTAAAGTTGGTATTACTGAATCACTGCTACTTACTATACCTAGTATTCCACACACTTCTTAAATTATGAAGCATTTTTGTCTTTTTTACTTTCCTCTAGTTTATTTTTCTTGCCATTCTTTTCAACTTTGCTTTCTTCAATAGATTTAGCTACTGGCTTTTGAATTTCTTTATTTAAGATTTCAGATATAGCAGACTTTAGGATTTTTATTTCAATTTTTGGTGCTATTTCTAGTATGAGTTGTGCATTTACTTCGTCAACTTTGTTCACTTCACCTATTATTCCACTAGAAGTAATAACCGTATCACCACGTTTTATTTGATCTATCATCCTTCTATGTTCTTTTAGTTTTTTGTGATTGGGGCGAATAATGAGAAAATAAAATACTACAAATATTAAAATGAGTGGAATAAAACTAGCAACAGATGCTGATACATTGTTAGTCGCATCTGCTGCAAAAACCTCAGAAATGAACATATTTAATCCTAATTATTAACGATAAAATTAAATAGATTAAGCAGCAATTACAATATCATGTCAAGTCTCTGAAAGAAATTAATGCAAATTAATAAGGAATTTGAAGAATTTTAAGGTGCTTCTGCTGTAATGGCGGGAGTGATGAGACTTGAACTCACGACCTCATGCGTGACAGGCATGCGCTCTAACCAACTGAGCTACACCCCCCATTGCTTTTTAACGTTTGCAACCTTAAAGCTAATCAACGTGTTGCCACTTGTCAATATTTTTTGTTTGCGCTTTGTTGTCTTTTTTATTACTATGTAAATAACTTAATTTCACACATGGCTTATGCAAGTAGTCCCGTTAGGGTTGTGCCATGGAGGATAAACTATTTGGAGGAGTAGATATGACAAATTTGCCTAAAGTCGCTATGCGTGATTTAGCTGAATCTGGTGTGCATTTTGGCCATAAAGTTAGTCGCTGGAATGCGAAAATGGCCCCATACATATATGGTATACATCAACAGAATCGTATACACATAATAGACTTACGAAAAACATTACCGTTGTTAGAGGTGGCGATGAAAGCTTTATACGATGTTGCATCTCAAGATGGTCGCATTTTATTTGTTGGTACGAAATTTCAAGCTTTAGATATTGTTGCAAGTGAAGCGGTTCGTTGTGGTCAATATTATGTAAATGATCGATGGCTTGGCGGTATGCTTACTAATTGGAACACTGTTTCTTCTTCGATAAAAACTTTGATACAATATGAGAAAATATCCAATGATGAAGATAGCATCTTAACAAAAAAAGAATTAGGAAACATTGAAAAGAAAAGAAAAAAGCTTGATAAAGAATTGGGTGGAATTAGAGAAATGGGAGCAGTTCCTGATATTTTATTTATTATTGATACTAACAAAGAGCATATAGCGGTTAAAGAGGCTAAAAAATTGGGTATTCCTGTAGTTGGAGTACTTGATACCAATTCTGACCCAGATGGTATTGCCTATCCTATACCAGGAAATGATGATTCAAGAAAATCAATAGAGCTCTATTGTAAATTAGTTGCTGATTCTATATTAGCTGGAATAGAGTCTAGTTTGACAAGGTCTAGAGTTAAGATTGATGAGATAGAGAGTGATGAGCTTATTAAAGAAAAAGAAGAGGATGTTGTGCAAACTAAAAAGAAGCGTATTAAGGTTCAAACAGAAAGGGAGGTAGTAGTAAGTAAATGAAGATGGATTCAGATAGTATAAGGGAATTACGCGATAGAACAGGGCTTGGCTTAAGCGATTGTAAGAAAGCGTTAGAAGAGTGTGATGGTGATATTAAGAAAGCCGTTGATAGGTTACGTACAATAGGATTTGCTAAAGCTGACAAAAAGTCTGATAGAGTAGCTTCCGATGGGCTTATTGCTATGTGCTTGGCTAAAAATTATGGTGTATTGGTTGAAGTCAATTGTGAAACTGATTTTGTTGCTAGAAATGAGAAGTTCATAGCATTAGTTTCAAATTTAGCATCAATTGCTTGTCAAGAACGTTGTACTAGTCTTGATGAGTTAAAAAATGCCAAATATGAAGATGTTGGTACAGTACAGGAAGCTATTATGAGTGGTACATCGGTTCTTGGTGAGAAGTTAGAGTTAAGCAATCTTTGCTACCTAGAGACTAAGGATGGGATTATTGCTGGCTATGTACATGGTGATATGCATGGCTTAGGTAAGATTGGTGCTTTAGTAGCATTGCAATCATCTGGTGATAAACAAGAGATTGGAAAGCAAATAGCTATGCATGTAGTTGCTATGAAACCTGAAGCTTTATCTATAGATGATTTAGATCAAGAAAAATTAAACAATGAGCGTTCTATAATTGAGGAGCAAGTAAAGAGCTTAAATAAACCTGAAGAGGTAGCGAAAAAAATAGTAGATGGACGAATGGCTAAATACTATGAAGAAGTTGTTCTGCTAGAGCAGAAGTTTATAAAAGATGATAAAATGAAGATTGCTGATTTTATAGAATCAAGTGCTGTTAAATTAGCTAATTATAAGTTACTTACTTTGGATGGTGCGAATAAGTAACAAAACTTCAGAAGTAAAATACCCCAGAGTGTTATTCAAAATCTCTGGGGAGGCTTTGATGGGATCAAAGCTATTTGGCCATGATATGGAAGTGACAGATAAACTATCCAAAGACATAGTTGAAGTTTGTAATCTCGGAGTTCAAGTTTGTATTGTTGTTGGTGGTGGGAATATTTTTCGTGGTGCATCAGCATCTTTGAGTGGCTGTGAAAGAGCAAGCAGTGATTATATTGGAATGCTTGGCACTGTCATTAATGCTTTAATTTTGCAAAATTTTTTAGAAAAAAGCTCTATAGTCTCTAGGGTGTTGTCTGCTATACCTATGACTACCATATGTGAGCCTTATATAAGAAGGAAGGCTATTCATCATTTAGAAAAAGGTAGAGTTGTCATTTTTGCAGCAGGTACAGGTAACCCATTTTTTACCACAGATACAGCTGCAGCTCTACGTGCTGTTGAAATGAATTGTGATGTTATTCTAAAAGGTACGCAAGTAAGAGGTGTATATTCTGCTGATCCAAAAAAAAATGAGGATGCTGTGATGTATGATAGGCTTTCTTATACAGATTTGCTAACTCGTGATTTAAAAGTTATGGATGCATCAGCAATTTCACTTGCTCGTGAGAATTCTATCCCGATTATAGTTTTTTCTTTAAAAAGAGAAAAAATGGTCGATATTATTAAGGGTCAAGGTACTTATACTATAGTCTCAGATTATAAACATTAGGTAATTTATGTTAAACGAAATAAAAGCTAAAACAAAAGAAAGAATGCTAAAAACTATTCAATCTTTTCATGATGATATGAAAGGTGTACGTACTGGTAGAGCTAGTGCATCATTACTTGATGGTATAGTTGTAAGTATCTATGGTGGACATCAAAAACTGAACCAAGTTGCAGGTGTTTCAGCTGTAGATAATAAAACTCTATCAGTTAAAGTTTGGGATATTACTGTTATAGGTGAAGTAAAAAATGCGATACTGAATGCTAACCTGAATTTAAATCCCGTTGTTGAAGGCAATACTATACGTATAGTTCTTCCAGATTTAACGCAAGAAACTCGTGAAAAATTAGTGAAATTATTGCATCAATTTTCTGAAAATGCGCGAGTTGCGATTAGAAATATACGAAGAGATGTTATGGAAGAAATAGAGGAAATGAAGAAAAATAAGGAAATCTCAGAAGATGATTTTCATGTTGCCAAAAAGGAAATACAAAACATTACTGATGATAATGTAAAAAAAGTTGATGACGACTTATCTATTAAAGAAAAGGATATATTGCATCATTAAGTTAATATGGAAGAATTTTTCAGTGTTGAAAAACATACAAAGATTCGATACATATGCAACTGTATAAATGCTGTGGTTCAAGTTTACCAGATTACGCACACATTTGATTGTTATACCTGCTGAAATCTAGGAAAAAAGCTTTTCAGTTTGATTTTTTATTACGATAATTAAGTTTACACTCTTGAGCAAAAAAGATGCTGAAACGCTTTTTCCTTATTTTTGCATTTGTATTACTCATGCCGCTGTCAAATGCTGATGCTAGAAAATATATCAGAATTGTTGGATCTTCAACTGTTTTTCCGTTCATCTCATTTATATCTGAAGAATTCAGCCGTATATTTTCCTTTAAAACTCCAGTTGTAGAATCGATAGGAAGTGGATCAGGGTTTAAAATGTTTTGTTCAGGAGTAGGGGAAGGCACACCAGATATCACTACTTCATCTCGCCCTATGAAGGAAGTAGAGAGAGAATTATGTAAAAGAAATAAAGTGAATGAAGTAATAGAGATCATAATTGGCTATGATGGAATTGTTATTGCAAATTCAAATCAAAGCCATAGATTTGATTTTACAAAAAATGACCTGTTTGAAACTTTATCTTCATATTCTGAAGACAATGATAGATTAGTAAAGAATAACAAGAAATTTTGGTCTGATGTAAATCAAGCTCTACCAAAAACAGAAATTAAAATCTATGGTCCACATCAAAATACAGGTACACATGAAACTTTGATTAATTTTATTATGCTTGATCAATATTCATGCATGAACTCAAGGATTTTCAAAGAGAATTATCAAGACCAAGAAAAAAGAAAGAAAGCATGTAGTAATATCAGAGATGATGGAAGGTATATAGAAGTTGGAATTAATGAAAACATAATAATACAAAAATTGAAGAGCAATAAAAATGCTTTAGGAATATTTAGCTTCAGTTTTTTAGCGAAAAACCAAGATGAGATTCAAGGAAGCACAATCGCAGGAATTGAGCCAACTTATAAAAATATATCATCGGGAAAGTATATATTAGCAAGGCCTTTATATCTTTATATAAAGAAAGAGCATTTAGACACTATTGATGGATTAAGAGAATTCATTAGAGAAGTTGTAGACTCTATTAGTACTGAAGGTGGATATCTATCTAGGCTTGGCTTAATTCCACTTTCAAGCGAAAATATGAAAAAAGTCTTGGAAAAGGTTCATGATATAATGTGACGGCTTTGATATTTTTTTATTCTGGATACTAGGTTGACAGTAGAACGTCTAAATTCTTTTTGCGGGAGTGTTAAACAAACCATACGCGTCAAGTTAAGGAAAAATGAGCAAATTTATTGAACTCAAAGTTGATATTCTTGTTTTTCTATATTTATCTTTTAAGGAGAATTTTGACCAGGTTGAGATGAGTTTTTTGAGGAAAATTTGTACTTTACTGACTACACAATTTAATGTTAAGAATAGCTCTCTAACTCGCCTTTTAAGCTCAATAAATGCCTTTGTTAGACTAACCCTTTTTTAGTTCTGTACAACCCATGAAACATAAGAATCGCACACAATTTAGCATATAATTCACATAATACCCTATATGGCTTTCCTTTTAGTTTATCAAGTCCTATATGGCTCTTATATAATTTAAATAATTTGCCATCTTATACCAATTCCCGCTATACAAGCAACGAATAGACAATAATGGAAAAAAAGCCATACTGGAGTAAGTAAAATAGCGAGGTTTAGATGGCATTAAGATCAAAATTATTGGATGAAAAAGTGGTGGAATCAGCAAAAGAGATGCTGAAGAAAGTAAGAAATAATGCGTATGTTGCAAAAAAACTAAATGCTGTAATTGCAGCAAAAAAGCACAGTATAACAGCTGTAGCAAAAATATGTTGCATTTCGAGAAAGGCAATTACTACATGGATAAAGCACATAAAATTTGGAAGAGAAGAAAAATTATTTTCTCCACCTCAACGCCGTAGAAAAACTATATTGAACCAAAGTCAACTTGAACAAATTGAGGTGTGGATAGAGGAAAACCCCAATATTACTATTAGAGAAATGAGAATAAGAATCCAAGAAAGATTTGGTTTGAATATCAGCAAATCCACAATACATCGTAATATGCAAAGAATGAAATTCTCATATATCACACCAAGACCAGTTCATAGTGGACAGGATAAAAATAAGCAAGAGGAGTTTAAAAAAAAACCTCAATGAAACTATTGTCATGCATTCTGAAAAAGAGCTATTTTTCTTCGATGAATCACGGTTTGGTACACATTCAAAAGTTGGACATGGGTGGTTTAAAAAAGGCAGTAGGACACAGGTTAAGGTAAAATTAGGTAGGGAAAATTTTTATCTCTATAGTGCAGTTAATCCCAGAAATGGAGAGAATTTTAGCTTATTTGCACCAAACGTCAACACTGCTTGTATAAATATATTCCTTGAACAGATGTCGCAATATTTAGGAATACGAAAGGCTTTTCTCGTGATGGATTGCGCTAGTTGGCATAAGTCAAAAAGTTTAAAGATACCTAAAAATATCGAAATTATATACCTACCACCATACTCACCTGACCTCAATCCTGTTGAGAGGTTTTGGTTATATATAAAACAGAACATTTTGCGCAATAAAATCTACGATACAATTGTTCTGCTTGAGAGCGCTTTGTGTAAATTTATTACCTCTCTTTCCCCTTCCACGGTTAAACAACTCTGCAATGCTTCTTATTTGGTTCATTAATAATGAGAGTTGGTATTAGCAGCTCAAATGAGCCTGCACTCGTGCGTAAAGTTTTTGCGTTTCTCCCATTTCTTCGGTTATTTTCTTCACTTTCAGCTGACATGTAGCTTTCTATTTCACCTTCCAGACTTGCCTCTAGCAACCTTTTTATAAACGGTGTTAATGCTCCATCTCTTCCTGTCAATGGTCTTCCTTCTCGTATAGATGACAGGATATTTGTTTCTAATTCTTTATAATCTACCAAACCAGTAGTTCTATTTGCTTGACTCATATCAAACCTCCATTTTTTATATCAATTTATTACTTTTTTTTCGGTTTGACACACTTTTTTGAACGTTCCCAACTTTTTTTGTTAAGACTTTTGTTAAAGAATCCGAGGAAAAATTATCTGAATGTTCTAAAGAAGCAAAACCAGGTTCAAAACACGAAAACCAGGCAAAATATTAACCCATGTCAACTCTATTGTGAATAATGTCATTCCACCAAGCCCATTGAAACTAGGTATTTGTAAAATAAGTGAAGGTATAGATTTTCTTGCTGCAAAAAAACACAAGGACAGAGTGAAAAAAGCTTTTGCAGCACTTGTGCTTTTAGAAGATCAAATGAGAAAGATTTTAGTAGAGGCTAGCTTGGAGATTTTTCAAAAATTTGAGAAGCAATTAACTGGAGTTGTGGATGCTGATTCCTCTTCTTGGAAGAGGGGAGTTGAGAAGTTAGCAATAGACGCTGCATCTAGAGTAATAAATTACATTTCAGTTAGTAATGAGAAAGGAGAATTTCCCGTTTCTCACATAACTAAAGGTGTTGTTTTAGGTGAATCGAAAAAGAGGCGTCTTGCTACATGTTTTGGATATCGAGTAAAAGATAAGCAAAGTGGTGAAATTTCGCTAACTTCAGCATTATATGGAAATGTAGGAATAAAAAAAATAGAAGATAATGCTACTAATACCAACTCTCATTATTAATGAACCAAATAAGAAGCATTGCAGAGTTGTTTAACCGTGGAAGGGGAAAGAGAGGTAATAAATTTACACAAAGCGCTCTCAAGCAGAACAATTGTATCGTAGATTTTATTGCGCAAAATGTTCTGTTTTATATATAACCAAAACCTCTCAACAGGATTGAGGTCAGGTGAGTATGGTGGTAGGTATATAATTTCGATATTTTTAGGTATCTTTAAACTTTTTGACTTATGCCAACTAGCGCAATCCATCACGAGAAAAGCCTTTCGTATTCCTAAATATTGCGACATCTGTTCAAGGAATATATTTATACAAGCAGTGTTGACGTTTGGTGCAAATAAGCTAAAATTCTCTCCATTTCTGGGATTAACTGCACTATAGAGATAAAAATTTTCCCTACCTAATTTTACCTTAACCTGTGTCCTACTGCCTTTTTTAAACCACCCATGTCCAACTTTTGAATGTGTACCAAACCGTGATTCATCGAAGAAAAATAGCTCTTTTTCAGAATGCATGACAATAGTTTCATTGAGGTTTTTTTTTAAACTCCTCTTGCTTATTTTTATCCTGTCCACTATGAACTGGTCTTGGTGTGATATATGAGAATTTCATTCTTTGCATATTACGATGTATTGTGGATTTGCTGATATTCAAACCAAATCTTTCTTGGATTCTTATTCTCATTTCTCTAATAGTAATATTGGGGTTTTCCTCTATCCACACCTCAATTTGTTCAAGTTGACTTTGGTTCAATATAGTTTTTCTACGGCATTGAGGTGGAGAAAATAATTTTTCTTCTCTTCCAAATTTTATGTGCTTTATCCATGTAGTAATTGCCTTTCTCGAAATGCAACATATTTTTGCTACAGCTGTTATACTGTGCTTTTTTGCTGCAATTACAGCATTTAGTTTTTTTGCAACATACGCATTATTTCTTACTTTCTTCAGCATCTCTTTTGCTGATTCCACCACTTTTTCATCCAATAATTTTGATCTTAATGCCATCTAAACCTCGCTATTTTACTTACTCCAGTATGGCTTTTTTTCCATTATTGTCTATTCGTTGCTTGTATAGCGGGAATTGGTATTAGCACATAAAGTACACCGCAAAATAACTCATATAAATCCAGTTTTCTTGGTTTTGTTTTTTTTCTACAGGATTCTAGATCTGGTAATATAATCTCAAATCTTTCCCGACTTATATCACTTGGGTATACACTCCTCATATATCCTAACTTATATACATTATCTCTTAGTTTATTCCTTTCTTGAGATCATGTGCAGGTTCTTATAGTATAGCTGCTCTCTTAGAAAAGGGAGCTGACCTTAATGCAGAAGATAATGAAAAAAAAACGCCTTTGCATCATGTTGCTAGTGTTGGTTGTTCTGAAGGCGTAGTTTTACTCTTAGAGAAAGGAACTATTTCTGATCAAGGTGATAAACAAGGAAAAACTCCTCTGCAAGTTGCACGTGATAATCATCATGAACATATTGAAAAGTACTTTGTGACTTATAAGCGAGAGAAGTTGAGTGATAAGTTACGCTCTATAATGGAAACGAAAGACTGGTTCGAAGATGGTTCAGGTTACGTTTTAACTAAGAGACAGGGGGGCTTGAGAAGCAAGTTGTTGGATATAGTAAATAACTCAGAAGGTGATTCAGTTGTTGAAGATCTACAGGAATTCTTAGATGATTTTGGGAATGATCAAGATCTAAGAATGGTTTTGAATCTTCGAAGTAATGAAGGAGAGTTGAAGGTGCATCAACATGCTAAAAATCTTGATTCTTTTGCTCATTCAAGTACTGATGAAAGAGTAAAAAACCAACTTAAATTTGAAGTAAAAAGATTGCTTTTGAAAGTAGATGCAACCAATTTACAATGGTCAAGTTATGATGAGAAGGAGTATTATTCTAGGGATTTATGGAGTAATTTACCGCCGAATCGACAGATAAAGCTAAAAGAATTTTTAGATAAAGTTTCTAAAGCTCAAAATATGGATGAACTGGAAGGAGTTGTAAACGAAGCTATTCTCTCAGGAGGAAGGTTTAACAGACGATTTTCTCAAGATAAGAAGCGTAACTTTACAGATTGTATTATGGAAAGAATTGGTGAGTTAGGAAAGAATCCTGAAGTTGCAAGCAGGATAGTATGCAAGTTGGTATCAATAGGGGCAGTGTTATATAATAAGGATAATATGAAAGTAATTGATACACTAGAATCTGAATTTAAAGAGCACAAAGAGAATATGATAGAAGCTTATTACGATTATATATATAGCACTCTAGATTTTATGGAAGTTATAAAAGGAGCAGTTATTAATGGTGTGGTAAGAAATGCAAAAATGGATAACACCACTTTGTATTCAGAATATTCTGAGGATAGCACAATAAATGTTGCAAGGCTCACAGAAAAAGCTAGTGAGCTAAGGAGAGCTCAGGGAAACATAAATTATGAAAGAGATATAATAAAGATTGGTAAAAGTGAAGTAGCAATTATAACAAAGGATGGTATAAGGAATTACACCAATCTTGCGGACGATAGTGATATATTATTGACTTTCCCTACCACTAAGGGAGAATTAGACGTTAGGTTGTATCCTGATAAGCAGAATAAAGACTGGATAAAGGTAGAAGTAAGAGATCTAGAGAGGTTGAAAAAATTAAAAGATTGTGGGGAGAAAATAGGAGTAGATTGCTTACTTGGTGGTTACTCAGTTTACAATGCTATTGAACGTGGTTACTTTGAAAGGCCTTTAGGAATTTTTCAGGGAGAAAGATTACACAGTGGTGAAAAAATTTCTCATGTAGATCAATTACAACGTAGAAAAAATAACGAGGTATGCATATCACTCTAAGCTATAAAAGCTTTGTCCGCAGCAGGTTTTAGATTATGCAAGAAGTCTAATTGTAATTATTAGTCTTTCAGATATAATCTGTTGAGATTTATAAGAACCTTACAGATGAAAGAAAAAGAAGAGCAGTTTAGTTTTACATCAGATAACCTGAGGAAAGCGAAAAAGTCTATAGAGATGTATCCTAGGGGTAGAGAAGGTAGCGCTGTCATGCCTTTACTATATCTCGTGCAAGAGCAATGCGGATGGGTTTCTGAATCTGCTATGCGTTATATTGCTGATATGCTGCATATTCCACATATTCGCGTATATGAAGTGGCAAATTTTTACACCATGTATAATTTAAAACCAGTAGGTAAATATCTCATACAAATTTGTAGAACAACTCCTTGCTGGTTATGCAATAGCGAAGAAGTGTTAAATACCTTTAAAAAGAAACTAAGAATCAATATCGGTGAAACCACTAAAGATAATCTATTTACTTTAAAAGAAGTTGAATGTCTTGGTGCATGTGTTAATGCTCCTGTAGTGCAGATCAATAATGACTTTTATGAAAATCTCACTCCTGAAAAAGTAGAAAATATTATAGCAGAACTTTCAAGCAAATAGATGAAAGAGAAATTTGCATTTCAGATAGCTAAACAATCAGGTTCTGCAAGAGTTGGCACAATTAAAACTCCAAATGGAAACATAGAAACACCAGCATTTATATTTTGTGCAACCAAAGCCGCTATTAAAGCTGCAGATATCGAGAGAATCAGAGAAGCAGGTACTCAGATAATACTTTCCAACACTTATCACCTAATGCTACAACCGGGAGAGGATACTGTGGCAAAACTCGGTGGCTTGCACAAGATGATTGGATGGAATGGACCAATGCTAACTGATTCTGGTGGATACCAGATATTTAGTTTAGGACACGGATCAGTTTCGGAAGAAATAAAGGGAATAAGACAGAAACAAAAAACTCTGATCAAAATTAATGAAGATGGGGCAATTTTTCGTTCTTACATAAATGGTAAAATTTATTGCTTAACTCCTGAAAAATCTATACAAATTCAACAAAAATTAGGTGCAGATTTAATCCTAGTTTTAGATGAATGTACTCCATTCCATGTCAGTAAAGAATACACAAGAAAATCAATGCTCATGAGCCATAGATGGGCTGAACGTTCTTTAAATGAGTTTGAAAAAAATAATGATGGCAAACAGGCGCTGTATGGAATTAGCCAAGGCGGAGTGTATCAAGATTTACGTGGAGAAAGTTGTGACTTTATCAACAATTTGCCATTTTTGGGTCAAGCAATAGGTGGATCGCTTGGTCAGAGTAAAGAGCAGATGTATGACGTAGTTTCCTTTACTATGGAACGTTTAAAAAAAGAGAGGCCTACTCATTTGCTTGGTATTGGTGGAATTGTGGACATCTTTCGTGCAGTAGAGCTTGGTGTTGACACATTTGATTGTGTGCATCCAACTCGCCTCGCAAGACATGGTGGCGCACTTGTTAAAGTAAAAAACAGAGATTCTATTTCTTCAAAGTGTAAAGAGCATATTAATTTGCGAAATCAACGATTCGAACTAGATGATAACCCAATTGAGAGTGATTGTTTGTGCTTTACCTGCAGGAGACATTCAAGAGCTTATATACACCATTTACTAAAAGCAAAGGAATTGCTGGCTTATACACTTGTTACCATTCACAATGTTTTCTTCATGAATAAGTTGATGGAATCAATAAGACAAGCGATATTGAATGATAGGTTAGATCAGGAAAAAAATAATTGGGTTAGTGAAGTGCCTTTACATTGTGAATTATATACCTAGTTCATATTTCTTCTACGCTTATTTTATGTTCTCTAAAACAGAAAAAGCCTTCCTCTTCCTACTCTTTCCTGACCAATCCATAATTAGCATCTTTTGCGCATGTGTGTTGCATTTTTTTTTAACTTGACAGTATATTATATATACTGACATACTAGAAATGTAATTTTTGTGAGGCATTTATGGTTAAAAATAAAGAAAAACATCAAATAGCGTTTTGTGTTTCAGCCTTTACACTTTTAGCTGGTTTACCATTAATCGCAACTGGAGTTGCAGTAGGTACTGTACCTGCTATAGCTTCTTGTTTAGTGATAGGAGGAATCTTAATGGCCTTGTCTATTGTGCAATCAGTAGAAAGCTATTTATTTTTACAAAACAGCGAAAAAACTTTCAATAAAGTGATGAATGGTATATGCGATAAACCAGAAAGCAAACTTTTTATAGAAAGGATTTTGCAACTATTCATTGAACTTTTTAGTGAGCATAAGCAACATAATTAAAGTACACTAAGCATAGAAAGCACTTTATCGTAACTTGGCAATGAATTAATTTCCCCAATCGCAGCTAAAGTAACTTTTTCATGCTGAGATAGCAATTCTTCTGCTGCCCTTTTTATATCAGCGGTGGTAACTGTGCTAGTTTTTTCTATTAATTCATTTTTACTAATGTATTTATTATAGTTACCGTAGTAGTGTCCTAATGTTTCAGCACGCGAGCTAACACTTTCACGTGACATTAAAATTTGAGATTTTACTCGTTCTTTTACTCTATTTACTTCTTCTTCCTTCAGATCATCCGTGGACAATTTCTTTAGCTCTGTCGTTATGGATTTTAAAAGTTTATCTAGATTACTACTATCTGTACCGGCAAAAATGGAGAGCATTCCTGTATCAGCATAGCTAGAGTTGAATGAGTAAATAGAGTAAGCAAGACCCTGCTTTTCTCTTACTTCCTGAAATAGGCGTGATGACATTCCGCTTCCCAGTATGGAATCAAGAACTTTAAATGTGTGATATCTATTATCATCACGAGAAACACTAGGTAGCCCAATTAACAAGTGCACCTGATCTAATTTACGATGTTCTAGATACTCACCACCAGTATAATCTGCATTTTGGCTTTTTTTTAGCTCTTTTGAATGAATCTTTGAGAGAAAGTCTTTGATTAATTGAACAACTTCCTCATGTTCAACATTTCCTGCAACAGCAAATATAATGTTCTCGCCAAAGTAATGCTCATTTATGTAGTTATCTAGATTAGCTCGAGTAAAAGATTTGACAGTATCTTGCGTACCCAAGATTGACCTACCAAATGGTTGATCTTTATAAGCTGCTTCAAAATACTTATCAAAAATGATATCGCTCGGTGAATCATTAGTTTGAAAAATCTCTTGTATTACAACACCCTTTTCGCGTTCCAATTCATCTTCTGGAAATATAGAATTTATCAGTATATCTATTAATATATCAATGCCAGTTTTAATATCTTTTTTAAGAACCTTTGCGTAGTAACTGGTGCTTTCCCTACCGGTGCAGGCATTGAAAGCTCCACCTATATCATCAAAAGCTTTTGCAATTTCAAATGCAGTTCTCGTTTTCGTTCCTTTGAAAGCCATGTGCTCTAGGAAATGAGATATTCCATTTTGACTTGCGCTTTCAGCTCTACTGCCAACACCAACCCATATATTTAAAGCTATGGAATCAACTTCATGCACTCGCTCAGTTATTATGCGCAGACCATTATTTAGTTTTGTTACTTGTGGTATATTCATCTTATATATTCTTCTTTAAATTCTCTTCTACAAAATCCCAATTGATCAAATGATCAAGAAAAACTTTTATGTAATCAATTCTGCGATTTTGACAATCTAAATAGTACGCATGTTCCCACACATCCATAGTAAGTAGTGGCACCTGGCCATAAATTAGCGGTAAATCTGCATTTGGAGTTTTAGTAATTTTAAGCTTTCCTTTTTCAAGTACTAACCACACCCATCCACTACCAAATTGGCTTACTCCATAATTTGAAAATTCTTCACAAAATTTGTCAAAGCCACCAATATCATCTTGAATTTTTTTTGCTAGAAGACCATCATCTTGAGGCTTACCACCACCATTCTTTTTCATTGAATTCCAATAAAAAGTGTGATTCCAAACTTGTGCTGCATTATTAAAAATAGGAACTGTATTATTATTTCCATGAACTTTCGTTACTAATTCCTCAATTTCCATATGTTGATAATCTGTGTTTTCAACCAGTTCGTTGAGTTTATTTAAATATCCCTTATGGTGCTTATCATAATGAAAATCTAATGTCTTTACAGATATATAAGGCTCTAAAGCTGCTTTATCATATGGCAACTCAGGTAAAGTAAAACTCATGCTGACCTCTTTATTTTCGATGGTATGGTAATATGTGCTTTTGCGCAACAGATAATTTAGTTAGGTAGTGATTGCATTTATTCTAAAACAAGCTATATTAGTAAGATAATTATGTTTTTATTTTTAGAGGGGTAATATGTCAAGTTTATTCAAGAATTTTAGTAGATATGCTAAGTATGGAACAGTTCCTACCAAAAGCGTTGGATATTATGATAACGAAGTTCCACAAAATAGTTTCTATAAATCCGTTCACCTTATCAACAGTGTTGTTGGACCAGTGAAGAATGTAGCTTTTGGTCTTTCCAGAAGATACTATTCTAGTTCTATGGGTTGTAATTCTATGACTCGTTCTGTCACTTTTTTTCCAGTTAATATAGTTCTACAACCTTTATATCTAGCATTGGCGTATTTGTCATACTGGCCGGCAAAAGGATTGGCGCAAGTAGTAGGTAGCCATGATTTTGCAAAAAATACAAAATCATTGATAGATTATTCATGCATGTTGTCGCGTAAGGCAAGTAGTCACAGCTACATGGTAGCTAACTTTGTTAACACAATTTGAATTATGCTGTTAGTGCTGTCATCTGGGCTGCTGCGCTTGTTGTTACACCACTTACTTGGGCTATTGATAAAGTGGCAAGTAAATTTAGTGATGCAAATGCTGAAGGTGTTGAGTTATCTAAGTGAAGAAGGTTGCCCCTCCTCACTCGACTTCAAAACCGTACGTGAAACTTTCGCTTCATACGGCTTCTCTCTAGCTTGGTGCTTTTCATGCATACTTCTGTGTAAATTATCGTGACAATGTCCATGTAGCATAGATAAGTTTGTGATTGTATTATTTTGCTTATTTTGGTCCTTATGATGTATTTCTAAGATATCACCATTCTTAAACCAAAGTTGACAACAATCACACTTACCTTGTTGCATCTTCAGAAGTTTTATTGTTTGTGGTGATTTATCAAGTATTTTACTCATACGCTTTCCCCAATAAGTCCAGTCTCCATCATATGGAGATTTGGCTCCAATCACTTTGACATGTCGTTTAATGTCATGATCTCCGTGTTTAATAAGACGCATTCCGTTACTTGTCATATATCGCCATTTATCGTTACCATACTTCTTGAAGTATTTTCTTTTGATCCAACATCTTCCTTTGTTTTGGTGTTTAAACATTGCCCATTTCCAAAGTTTTCTAAACATTGTATTATCCATTGCACCAAAGGCTTTAGATGATACCACCGAAGCGTAGTATTGACACCATCCTCGAATAATTGGATTAAGGTGACTTATTACTGCTTCTTGTGATTCACCACGCATTTTCTTTAGCTTACTTTTAATGACCAATGAGTGTTGTTCTATAGAGTTACGACTTGGTTTGATGATAGACTTGTATGACATCTTATTGTGTTTTGTTGGATATTGCCATATTGTAAAACCAAGAAAATTGAAACCTGGTTTTATTCCTTTCAGGAATTTTTGAGTATGAGAAATTCTTGTTTTTGAAGGGTTCAACTCCAATCCAATAGTTTTTAACCATTCTTCAATCAGAGTTTTGCTTTCAAAACAATTTCCTCACTTTCATGAAGTACTACAAAATCGTCTGCATAAGTGATTACGCTGAGTGATCTTTTCGCATTTTCCCTACATGTTCTGCCAGGTTTCGTTTTCCTGTAGCTAATTAGCTCCTCTGCCATTATTTCTTTCAGATAATTTTCTAACCCATGTAGAGCAATACATGCCAGTAATGGAGAAATTGTCCCTCCTTGGATTGTACCGCTTCTAGATGGTTGAAATATCCTATTTTCCATCACACCTGCTTTCAACCATCCTTTTACTATCCTCCTTAAAGTTGGTGTGGTATTGAGTTTTTCTAACAGTATATGATGATTTATATTATCAAAACACCCAGAAATATCAGCATCTAAAACAAATACTGTTTTCTTGATGAGTGCTTGAAATATAGCTTCAATGGCATCATGACATGATCTACCAGGTCTAAAACCATAAATGTTGGGCTCAAACTTTGCTTCCCATTCTGGTTCTAGCATCATCTTAACAAGTGTTTGTTTTGCTCGATCTGTTATTGTTGGTATCCCTAATGGACGTTTTTCACTTTTTCCAAGCTTTTGGAATCCAAATGCGCCTTGATGGCTTTGCTCTCTCCCTTATATCTAAGGATTTTGCCAATTGCAATCTTTCTTTTTGATTAAGGTTAGCTTTTCCATCAATACCTGCAGTTCTTTTTCCTCTATTGTCCTGAGTTACCTTTCTCACAGCGATCATCCTAGCACTTGTCGATTTTTGTAATAATCTCTGAAGCTCATGCATCTTTTTGATATCATTACATTTAGAAGCTCGGTAAATTCGTTTTTGTAGCTTAAATGAAGACTTTTCTAGCTTGCGCCAAGGAACTTCATTCCATTCATACCTAACTTTTTGTTGGCTCATAACATATTCACTACTATTCATAACTTTACCTTCCAAGTTACAGTGTCCACGTCTGCGTATCCTAAGCATTACTTTAGGCATTAGCTTTTTAGACAATCCTTCCAACATAGAAGCTTGCAGTTGGCTACTTGCTTATTACAAAGTATAATAAGAGCTTCTATGTGGTTACTCCGTTCCATGAAACCGTTTCGCGTCAGATTTAGGTTCTTATTTTTTGCCGGGAGATCGGAAACATCTTGATTAAACGAACCAATTCTAATCATCCTTATTCTCCATACCTTTTGGTCTATGTGTACCAACCTTATTTCACATATTCACAGTAACGACAATTCAAACATAAGTTTCTTTCGTAACCTTACCTGACTCTTCTTGGGAGAATTTATTATAAGGTTTAACATTACTCCCTTTTAGCCCATGCTCGCACCTTATACCAACTCTCATTATTAATGAACCAAATAAGAAGCATTGCAGAGTTGTTTAACCGTGGAAGGGGAAAGAGAGGTAATAAATTTACACAAAGCGCTCTCAAGCAGAACAATTGTATCGTAGATTTTATTGCGCAAAATGTTCTGTTTTATATATAACCAAAACCTCTCAACAGGATTGAGGTCAGGTGAGTATGGTGGTAGGTATATAATTTCGATATTTTTAGGTATCTTTAAACTTTTTGACTTATGCCAACTAGCGCAATCCATCACGAGAAAAGCCTTTCGTATTCCTAAATATTGCGACATCTGTTCAAGGAATATATTTATACAAGCAGTGTTGACGTTTGGTGCAAATAAGCTAAAATTCTCTCCATTTCTGGGATTAACTGCACTATAGAGATAAAAATTTTCCCTACCTAATTTTACCTTAACCTGTGTCCTACTGCCTTTTTTAAACCACCCATGTCCAACTTTTGAATGTGTACCAAACCGTGATTCATCGAAGAAAAATAGCTCTTTTTCAGAATGCATGACAATAGTTTCATTGAGGTTTTTTTTTAAACTCCTCTTGCTTATTTTTATCCTGTCCACTATGAACTGGTCTTGGTGTGATATATGAGAATTTCATTCTTTGCATATTACGATGTATTGTGGATTTGCTGATATTCAAACCAAATCTTTCTTGGATTCTTATTCTCATTTCTCTAATAGTAATATTGGGGTTTTCCTCTATCCACACCTCAATTTGTTCAAGTTGACTTTGGTTCAATATAGTTTTTCTACGGCATTGAGGTGGAGAAAATAATTTTTCTTCTCTTCCAAATTTTATGTGCTTTATCCATGTAGTAATTGCCTTTCTCGAAATGCAACATATTTTTGCTACAGCTGTTATACTGTACTTTTTTGCTGCAATTACAGCATTTAGTTTTTTTGCAACATACGCATTATTTCTTACTTTCTTCAGCATCTCTTTTGCTGATTCCACCACTTTTTCATCCAATAATTTTGATCTTAATGCCATCTAAACCTCGCTATTTTACTTACTCCAGTATGGCTTTTTTTCCATTATTGTCTATTCGTTGCTTGTATAGCGGGAATTGGTATTAGGTGTTTGCCAATTTCCTAAAATGTGGACTACAATTTCAGCCAGATGTTATGGCGGATGGAATTTAACCATCACAATTTCATGACTTCCGGGTCACACTGGTCCCGCTTTTTCAAAATAGATAGCCTACCAAGTGCATGTGAAACCATTGTATCTGTATGGCAAAATAAAGTAGACGAGATAAAGACACCTATAGAAGCAAGAGGATGTCATGCAAGTAGCTGACACTGGCATCCAGTCTTTTCGTCATCAAAAACGTTGTAAGAGCCTGTTCATAATCTTTTGAGGAGCAAGGCAGTAAAAGCTAGAACGACCATTTGTAGTCTAGTATTGAGTTTACGCTCGCAATTTTTCCATAACCGTCTACACTTTTCCAGCCAAGCAAAAGAACGCTCTACAACCCACCTTTTTGGCAATACAACAAAGGTATGTAATTCACTTCGTTTTATTACTTCAACGGTTGCACCAATAGTCGTTTTTATTTGAGTTGCAAAATTTTCTCCTGTATAACCTGCATCAACTAGTATATTTTGAACTTCGGAAAGATTTTTTCTTGCGTTACAAATCATCTCTACAGCAGCAGTACGATCTCCGATATTAGCTGTAGTAATATAAATTGCATGTGGCAAACCTTGCGTATCTACTGCAATATGACGCTTTATTCCTGAAATTTTCTTGCCGGCATCATAACCTTTTTCTTCAGCAATATCGGTGTTTTTTACACTTTGAGCATCAATGATGCAGAAGCTTGTTTTTGTATTCCGACCACTGTTGAAACGAACCTCTCCAACTAATTTTTTTTAAGACAATTTCTAGAACACTTTCTCTATCTTCATTCGGTTTTTTACTCCATCTCTTGAAGTAATCGTAACAATTGCGCCATTTTGGAAACTCTTTTGGTAGCATTCGCCACTGACAGCCACTTTTTAGCACATAAAGTACACCGCAAAATAACTCATATAAATCCAGTTTTCTTGGTTTTGTTTTTTTTCTACAGGATTCTAGATCTGGTAATATAATCTCAAATCTTTCCCGACTTATATCACTTGGGTATACACTCCTCATATATCCTAACTTATATACATTATCTCTTAGTTTATTCCTTTCTTGAGATCATGTACAGGTTCTTAGTTTATTCCTTTCTTGAGATCATGTACAGGTTCTAAAGTGTTTACCAACTTAATGCTCAATCTGAATCCCAGTGTTTAAGCACTGGGATGACACCTTTATTAAAGGAACTGTGTCAGCTACTCAAATAAAACCCATTTGTTTCTATAGTTGTCTTTTCTCTTCTACCTTGTTTTGCCATTCTGCTGAACAGATACGTTTCTTTTACCTTTTTTTGTTCTGTAGATTTTTTAGTATTTATAGTCAGAAAGTTTAACGTAAGAACCACACAAGACTATAAATGGTGGATCAGCATTACCTTAAAGAGAGTACCCATATTTTCAGTTAACCTTAAAAATTCACTGAGAATCCTGCTTTTTTGTTCATCATTTGCATTTTTCATTAAAACTTGTGCTCTTTCTTTTATACCAAATAAATATAAAAATTCTCTTTGAGTAAAAATCTCACAATCTACGTGTTTTAATGAATCTTTTAGTGCTTGAAAATTCACAAGTGCAGTGATGTCACTATTACCGACATTTTCAAGAAAATTAGTATACTTATGCTGTCGTATTGATTGTAAAGTGCTTTTGTATGAAGGATATATATAGCTATAATCTATGATCAAAGCAGCTCCTCCATTATTGACTATTTTCTTCTCAAGCTTTCTTAATATTTCAATCCCAGCTAAGCATACTTCTACTACTGCACCATTAAAAAGTTTTCCATTTGTTATCTGAATAGCTGATGCTGGAACACATGATCCTTTCCTTCTGGATTCGAGTGTCAAACACTGACCGCCATCCTGTTTCATCACTCTATTTTCATACCACTGCCCATCACGATAAACAAACTGGTCTATTGGAAGAGCATCAAAGAACTCATTTGCAAAAAAAATAGTTGGCTGATTTGGTAAGTTATCGATATCTCTGTGCCAGTTAATATCTAATCCCTTTAATTTTTTCTTTTGTGTTTTCTGTAAAATAGGACTTATCTCGATTAGGTGAATGTCCATTGAGCTAAAAAAACAGCTATATTTTTTAGTGACTCTTATTACATCGTGAATGAGCGTTCCTTTACCTGGCCCAAGTTCAACCAGAGAGAATTTTGATGGCTTTCCTAATTTTTCCCATGTATGCATCATACACACAGCGATTGTTTCGCCAAATAATTGACTAATTTCAGGTGCAGTAATAAAGTCACCGTCTTTGCCAAGTGGTAATTTACTCATGTAATAACCATACTCTTTATGATATAGAGCAGCATTCATAAAATCGCTGATGGATATTGATCCTTGGTTTTTATCAATTAATTCGTGTATATAAGTGAGCATATTATTAATAAATGTTTAATTATAGTGTGCTATACTATAAAATAGTGGAGTATTTATATATATAATATAAGTTTAAAGGCGATAGTGCTTCAATTATGAATAGTCAAGATACAGATTATGTTACCCTTATACCTCAAGATGATGGTGTTGAATATAAATTTGAAGAAGCTATAAATTTTGTAGAAAATAAGGTTATAGGTGCTGACGGGTTAACTTTAGCAGAAATATTTCAAGTGCTAGTCCGAATGTTAAATGGTGACCTAGAATTAGTAAAAAAAGTGCTAGCATGTGCTAATATTATGGTAAAGCATGGAATGAGGGTAGCAAAAGAGTCACAATTGAGCAGAGCTGATGTTCGTCGAGCTTTAGAAGGCAAGAAAAGCATTATCAGCAGGCAAGATTTCACACCTCCTACACCTACTGTAAAATTAACCAAAAAGAAAAGTAGAGGTCTTTAAATGGCTGAGTCTATAAAAAAATTTACTGTACAGTGTGATTTCAAAGGACAAAATGCACCTTTTGCAGTATATATAGGAAATCCAAAGGGTGATACTCATCCAATTCATCATCAAGATTCATGGCTTGCAAAGGAACGTGGGGGAAACATTCCTAATAAAGTTAAAGAAAGTTTGCAAAAATTATACAAGCTGTCTCAAGAAAACGGGATCTCTTTTTCGGAATTATGCGCATATGCCATTACTATAGTTAGTAATAATGATAAAAAAAGTGACGGTAAGTAGTTAGATTCTCAATATTTCATTTATAGAAGTTTTTGATCTTGTCTTCTCGTCTACTTTTTTTATTATAATTGCGCAATAGGTTGAGATATTATTTTTAGATGGAGTAGATCCTGGTACAACTACAGAGTAAGATGGTACTTCACCATAAAATATCTTGCTTGTTTCTCTGTCAATAATTTTTGTTGATGCTCCAATAAACACACCCATGCCAAGAACTGATCCTTCTCTTATTATAACACCTTCGGCTACCTCACTACGCGCTCCAATGAAGCAATTATCTTCTATAATAACAGGAGAAGCTTGAATGGGCTCAAGAACTCCACCTATTCCCACTCCACCTGAAATATGGCAATTTTTTCCTATCTGTGCACAACTACCAACTGTTGACCAAGTGTCTATCATTGTGCCAGAATCAATGTATGCACCAACGTTGATAAAGCTTGGCATTAGAACAACATTTTTACCTATGTAAGCAGATTGGCGAACAAAACATCCAGGGACTGCTCTAATTTTTGACTGGTAAAATTTTTCTTCATTCCATTCACTAAACTTACTACCGATTTTGTCAAACCAGCAATTGGTGTTGTCTATTATTTTGCTTTCCTCAGTGAGAAAATGTAATAATATTGACTGCTTTATCCACTTATGTACTATCCATTCTCCACTTGATAGCTTTTCTGCTACTCTAATTTTACCACTGTCAAGTAACTCAATTACCTCTTTGATTATTAATCTTGCTTTGTGTTTTAGATTATAGTCGTTAAGTTTTTCTTTATCTTTCCAAATATTTTCTATCTCATCTTGTAATTTTTTAGTTGCAAATTTTTCATTTATTATATACATACTGATATCAAATTTATATTATTTTATACGTAAGCACTATGAAAATACAATGTCATAATTGTACTAAAACTTACTTAGTATCTCGTGGGCAAATAGGTGAATCTGGAAGAAAAGTGAAATGTACAAACTGCAATCACATGTGGCATGAGTATCTAAAAGAAATGTCAAGTGAATTGTGCCCTGCTGGTATACAAGAAATTGGTCATAATCATAAGATAAAAAAAGCTAGCTGGAGGCAAAGTTTAACTCTAGCTTTTGCAACAGTTGCAGGGTTATGCGTTATAATTGTTGGTGGTATCTTTCCAGGAGAGATAAGTAAGATATACAAAACAGTTAGTGCATACAAAGATTCAATCAGCCATAAATTAGGATACAAAAAAGTGCAAACGGAAAATTCAAATGCGAGAGAACTTGTTGTAAATGAGTTTTATCAAGATTACCTTTTTCTATCTAGTTTTAGATCTAGTTAAATAGGCATAAGTCATCAATGTTATGCAAGTAACTACACTTACTCCTTTATGATAGTGTCATCCCAGTGCTCAGACACTGGGATCCAGGAATTTTGATTGTGGATAAGCATATCAAACGGTTTGGTGTAATAGAAGTCGGATTCCAGTGTCAGCTACTTTCATAACACCCTATGGTTGTTATGATATTTTTTACTATAGGTTTGTTTCAGAAGCTTACATTTGGAAAACTAGTATAGATTTTTCCTACTTATGTGCTACTATAAGCCTGTAATGATAAAATAAGTAAATATGGATAAGTCAGCATACGAAATCATAGAACATGAATATGATGTGGTAATAGTAGGTGCAGGAGGAGCGGGGCTTAGAGCAACACTTGGAATGGCTGCAACTAATTTTTCAGTTGCCTGCGTTTCTAAGATTTTTCCTACACGAAGTCATACAGTTGCAGCACAAGGAGGAATTAGTGCAGCTTTGAGCAACATTGCTGAAGATGACTGGCGCTGGCATGCATATGATACAATAAAAGGTTCAGACTGGCTTGGCGATCAAGATGCAATAGAGTATATGTGTAAAAATGCTGCCAAAGCTGTTATCGAACTTGAAAATTTTGGCGTACCTTTTTCTCGTACGGAAGATGGTAAAATATATCAGCGTGCGTTTGGTGGAATGACAACCCACTTTGGTAAGGGAAAGTCAGCTCAGCGTACTTGTGCAGCAGCAGATAAAACTGGGCATGCAATTCTTCATACTCTATATCAGCAATGTCTTAAATTTAACGCTGAATTTTTTGTCGAATATTTTGTAATCGATTTGATTATGGACAAAGGGACATGCTGTGGGGTGATAGCATGGTCGTTGTGTGATGGTACGTTGCATAGATTTCGTGCACATTCTGTGGTAATAGCAACAGGTGGTTATGGACGTGTTTATTTCTCTGCAACAAGTGCACACACCTGCACAGGTGATGGTAATGGTATGGTGGTAAGAGCCGGGTTACCACTTGAAGATATGGAATTTGTGCAATTTCATCCAACAGGAATATATGGCTCAGGGTGCTTGATGACGGAAGGATGCCGTGGTGAAGGTGGGTACCTCGTTAACTCTCAGGGTGAGAAGTTTATGGAACGTTATGCACCAAAGGCAAAAGATTTGGCTTCTCGTGATGTGGTAAGTCGAGCAATAACAATTGAAATTAGAGAGGGAAGGGGAGTTGGGCCAAAGAAAGATCACATGTACTTGAATATAGCGCATCTTGATCCGGAAGTGATCAAACTGAGATTACCAGGTATTAGTGAAACAGCAAAAACTTTTGCAGGAGTTGATGTTACTAAAGATCCTATACCTGTTATTCCAACTGTTCATTACAACATGGGCGGTATTCCAACCAATTATCATGGAGAAGTGATCACACTGAAGAAAGGTAAGGAAGAAGTAGTGAATGGACTGTTTGCAATTGGAGAAGCAGCATGTGTTTCTGTACATGGTGCAAATAGACTTGGCTCTAACTCGCTTCTTGATCTTGTGGTTTTTGGTAGAGCTGCAGCCCTCAGAGCAAAAGAAAAATTGAAACCTGATACACCGCATAAAAAATTGCATTCAGACTGCACAGATTGGATAATAGATAGATTTGATAAAATGCGATTTGCTTCTGGAGAACTCAAAGCAGCAAAAATACGTAGTGAAATGCAGCATACTATGCAAAAATATGCGTCAGTATTTCGTGTTGCTGAAGTTTTGAAAGAAGGTAAAAAAGCTATAAAAGAAGTAGCAAAAATGATGCCTAACATTGCAATTGAAGATCGAAGTATGATATGGAATAGTGATTTGGTTGAAGCGCTAGAGCTTGCCAACATGATTCCACAAGCAGTTATTACTATGGAGTGTGCAGCCAATCGCGAGGAAAGCAGAGGTGCTCACGCTCGTGAAGATTTCCCTGAACGTGATGATAAAATTTGGATGAAACATACTATAGCATGGCTTAAAGAAGAGAAAAACCAAGTCAGTGTAGAAATTGACTATAAAAAAGTTGCTGAAAGAACTCTGAGTGATGAGATTGATTTCATTGCCCCGGAAAAGAGGGTTTATTAGTCAACCCATCTAGTTTATTTAACACTCTCTATGCATGATTGGGCTTTGACTATGTCTCAACTTGATATCTTTTTTCCTTGTAGGTTAAAAATTGAGTTGAACTAAAAATGCGGTTTGACACAGTGTATTTAACCATACGCGTCAAGTTAAGGAAAAAAAGGTATGAAAGAGATAGAATAATAAGGTATAAGTTCTCCCAGAAATACTTTTAGTGAGAGAACGAATGAATAAAATAACTAGCTTATCAAAAAAGCTCAAAGAATTTTTTAATGAAAAAGTAGACAAAATCTCAATTACAACAAGGTTTATAAAAAGAAAGAGAAAGCTAAAAGGTTCATCGTTCGTAAAAGCCATGGTCTTGGGTAATATAGGGGTTGATAATTGTAGCGTAGAAACAATGTGTCAATTACTAAACGAGGACTCGATAGATATAACAAAACAAGGTTTGGATTTTAGATTTACTGAAGAAGCAGTGGAATTTATGAAAAGGATGTATAATGAATCTGTGGTTCTTTTTAAAAATATCTTGCAAGTTGATTGCAAAATCTTACAGCTATTTAATAGTGTTAAATTATTGGACAGTAGCTATATTACTCTACCTAATACCAATTCCCGCTATACAAGCAACGAATAGACAATAATGGAAAAAAAGCCATACTGGAGTAAGTAAAATAGCGAGGTTTAGATGGCATTAAGATCAAAATTATTGGATGAAAAAGTGGTGGAATCAGCAAAAGAGATGCTGAAGAAAGTAAGAAATAATGCGTATGTTGCAAAAAAACTAAATGCTGTAATTGCAGCAAAAAAGCACAGTATAACAGCTGTAGCAAAAATATGTTGCATTTCGAGAAAGGCAATTACTACATGGATAAAGCACATAAAATTTGGAAGAGAAGAAAAATTATTTTCTCCACCTCAATGCCGTAGAAAAACTATATTGAACCAAAGTCAACTTGAACAAATTGAGGTGTGGATAGAGGAAAACCCCAATATTACTATTAGAGAAATGAGAATAAGAATCCAAGAAAGATTTGGTTTGAATATCAGCAAATCCACAATACATCGTAATATGCAAAGAATGAAATTCTCATATATCACACCAAGACCAGTTCATAGTGGACAGGATAAAAATAAGCAAGAGGAGTTTAAAAAAAAAACTCAATGAAACTATTGTCATGCATTCTGAAAAAGAGCTATTTTTCTTCGATGAATCACGGTTTGGTACACATTCAAAAGTTGGACATGGGTGGTTTAAAAAAGGCAGTAGGACACAGGTTAAGGTAAAATTAGGTAGGGAAAATTTTTATCTCTATAGTGCAGTTAATCCCAGAAATGGAGAGAATTTTAGCTTATTTGCACCAAACGTCAACACTGCTTGTATAAATATATTCCTTGAACAGATGTCGCAATATTTAGGAATACGAAAGGCTTTTCTCGTGATGGATTGCGCTAGTTGGCATAAGTCAAAAAGTTTAAAGATACCTAAAAATATCGAAATTATATACCTACCACCATACTCACCTGACCTCAATCCTGTTGAGAGGTTTTGGTTATATATAAAACAGAACATTTTGCGCAATAAAATCTACGATACAATTGTTCTGCTTGAGAGCGCTTTGTGTAAATTTATTACCTCTCTTTCCCCTTCCACGGTTAAACAACTCTGCAATGCTTCTTATTTGGTTCATTAATAATGAGAGTTGGTATTAGTACTTTCTCCTTCTGAACAAATTTCAGGAGAGAATATATTGACGTTTGGCATTTCAATGCATATGTCTATTCTATCAAGCAAAGGTCCTGATATTTTATTTCTATAATCTGTGCCGCACTTTGGAGCTTTGTTGCACGATCTACTTGCATCACCTAAATAACCGCACCTGCAAGGGTTCATTGCAGCTATAAGTTGAAAATTAGCTGGATAAGTAATGTGAACATTTGCACGTGCAATAGTTACCTTTCTATCTTCAAGTGGTTGGCGTAGAGAATCAAGCACAAGCCTTGGAAATTCAGGTAGCTCATCAAGAAATAACACACCATTGTGAGCCATGGTGATTTCCCCAGGCTTTGCATTTTTTCCTCCTCCTATCATCGCTGACATCGAGCATGAGTGATGAGGTTCACGAAAGGGACGAGTTACTTTAAATGTTTCGTTACCGGCTTTTGTTATGCTAGAGATGATATTAACATCAATCATCTCTTGTTCAGTCAAATCGGGTAATAGCCCTATAAATCGCTTAGCAAGCATTGACTTTCCAGTACCAGGAGGTCCAACAAGAAGCATATTGTGTCCACCTGCTGCTGCAATTTCAGCTGCTCTTTTTGCAACAACTTGACCTTTAATATCCTTTATATCTAGAACTGAATTTTTTTCTTTGGGTGCAGCGCTATAGTTAAAAGTTACCGGCTGAATTAACTGCTCACCCTTAAAATGTCTGATAATATCGGTTAATTTCTCTATAGCTAGAATAGAAACATTCTTTACCCATGAAGCTTCTACTCCATTTCCCCTTGGGCAAATTACTCCTTTATTTGCCTGTTTTGCATTGATTGCTGTTGGAAGTACTCCTGAGATTGGTATGACTCTGCTGTCTAGTACAAGCTCGCCCATAATTATATAAGACTGAACTTTTTCAACTGGTATCACATTCATTACAACAAGTAATCCAACAGCAATAGCTAAGTCATAATGACTACCTTCTTTAAGCAAATCCGCAGGGGAAAGATTAACCGTAATCCTTTTTGGAGGTAACAGAAGATTGATTGAATTTAACGCTGCTCTGATACGCTCTCTCGATTCTGCAACAGTTTTATCCGGCAGTCCAACAATATTAAAAGCTGGAATACCATTTGCCATGTGAATTTGTGCATTAACATTTACTGTGCTGGTTCCCTGAAGTGCAACGGTATTTATATTTGCAATCATACTACATTATATAAAGTTATTAATATAATATATTGACAAAGTAACGAAGTAAACAGTAGCTGTTAAAAGTGGTTTAATTTAGCAAAAAAGTGTAGTACTCTATCACTTTGCTGATTATATATGTTTATAAGAATAATCGCTTTTCTTTTGCTATATTCAAGCGCAGTTTTCTGTAGTGATTGTAACTTTAACTTACCATATCGTGGGCTCAGTTGTGATTTGGATCTATCATATAGAAATTTAAGTAATATAAAGAAATTATTGAATAACAAAGATAAGTTCGTTGCACTTACGTTTGATGATGGACCGTCTTATAATAGAGCAGGAGATATTATTAATATTCTGGAGAGCAATAAAACAAAAGCGACATTTTTTGTGCTTGGTGAGCGTATAAATAAAAAAACATCTGAAATAGTAAACAAAATCCATAAAGCAGGTCATGAATTAGGTAATCATTCTTGGTCGCATAGGAAGTTGACATCACTTTCAAGTGAGGAGCAATTGCAAGAACTGGAAAAGACAAATGTGGCAATTAAAAATGCAACAGAACAGAATGTAAAATGGTTTCGTCCACCATATGGATGTCACAATGATAATTTGATCGAAAATACTAATCGATTAAATATGTGTTCCATACTATGGACAGTTGATTCTCTGGACTGGCAAGGCGATAAATCAGAGATTCTGGTTGAAAGAGTTTTAAGCAATGTACATAATGGAGCGATTATATTGTTCCATGATCACGATAACAAATCAAATACAGTTGAAGCTTTACCTCAGATTATTAAAATACTAAAAAAATGGGGTTATGAGCTTGTTACCTTAAGTGGTTGGGAAAAGAGGATTTGTGATGTAGTGAAATCTAGAAATATGCCAATAAAAGGAGAAGGAGTGCATTCTAAAGGAATTCTATGTGGACAAAAAACAAGGTCTTCAACCGCAGGGCATTCATATTAGGTGGTATTCAGCTTACTATTTCTGCTATTTTCAGTTATAGGTTGTATACTTTACAAGTACGAGATAGACAAAAATATGAAGTGCTATCCAATAATAATAGGATAAAAGTTGTTACTATTATGCCTAAACGAGGCAGGATTTTGGATAGGAATAGCGTTGAACTCGCAGTAAACAAAATTTCGTATATTGTTTTATTTGATGGGCAAAAAACCTTTACTAGGGAAGTTGATTTGCAGATGTTATCAGAAATTAAACCTGATGCAACAAAATCATCAGATACAAAAATAACTGCTCTTTATAAACGTTATTACCCGTTTGGTTCGATATGTTCTCATATAATCGGATATACAAAAAGACAGCAAGACATAAATGAAGCAGGGGTTAGTGGAATTGAATATACATATGATCATATATTAAAAGGCAAGACCGGAAAATCTGAGCAGGAAATAAATTCTAAGAAGCGTATCATGAGAGAGTTATCTAGCATACCGCAGCAAGACGGACAAGATATACAGCTGACAATTGATGTTGATTTACAGAAGAAAATTGCAGAGATATTTAAAGACCACCAAGGTTCCACAGTGGTAATTGATGTAAATAACGGAGAAATTTTAGCATTATATAATTCACCTTCTTACGATAATAATCTTTTCACTAGCAGATTATCAAATGAAACTTGGAAAAATTTAAACAATCCTTCATTACCGCTTGTAAACCGTGCATTATCATATCAAATTCCACCTGGTTCAATATTTAAAATAATAGATGCGCTTGCAGGTTTAAAAGATGGAATAATAACACCAGAAGAAAAGTTCTCGTGTAGGGGCTATATGAAAATAGGTGAACGAAAATTTCGTTGCCTAAAAAGCAAAGTCCATGGATATGTATCTTTAAACGAGGCAATGGCCTTCTCATGCAACACTTACTTTTATAATATAGGAAAAAAAATAAATGTAGATTCTCTACTAGAAATGGCTAGCAAATTTGGTATTGGAAGTGGACCATTAATTGGAATGTTTAAGGAAGAAGCTCCAGGATTGTTGCCTGATGTGGATTGGCGTGCACGCAAGCTATATTCAGAGTGGTATTTAGGTGATACCATTAACTTAGTTATAGGACAAGGGTATTTACTTACAACGCCATTACAGCTTGCGGTTCTTGCAGCGAGGGTTGCAACAGGAAAAGAGGTAATTCCCCACATTGAGATGAGTAAACCAGGGCAATACTTTCTTGATATTGATGTGAATCATGAGCATCTTAGTGTGGTTCGAAAAGCTATGTTTGACGTGGTGAATTCTAACTATAGAAAAGGACTAGGCAGTATACAAATTGCTGGCAAAACCGGTACACCAGAGATAAACTCTAAAGGTGAAAGTCATAAATTGTTTATCGCTTATGGCCCCTACCATGATCCGCGCTATGCAATCTCAGTGTTTATAGAACACGGCAAAACTCCACGCCAAGATGTTGCAATTGCTAGTGAGATATTGCAATATATGCTTGAAAAATGAACTTATGAAATTGCCATATATGTTACTTGTAATTTATATATTCAAATCAAAGCTTTGAGGTTAAAAAAAAAGAAACGAAAATTGCATAAACTTTTTCAATTTAGTGCTTTAATGTTTCTAACGCAGAGAAGGTACTATCTTTATTTTCTATGGAGGAAGGTAGACTATTTTGATTATCACCATCAATTGAAGTAATAGGGCGAGTTAAAGCAACTTTCATAACTTCATCAATATTCTTAGCAAAAACTACGTTGATCCCCTCTTTGATGCTTGCATGAATCTCTTGCATATCTTTTTCATTTTCACTTGGTATAATCACAGTTTTGATTGATCCTCTGAGTGCTGCAAGCAATTTTTCTCTTAAGCCCCCAATAGCTAAAACTCTACCACGCAATGTCACTTCGCCTGTCATAGCAACATTTTTGTTAACTGGTATATTTGTCATAAGAGAAACAATAGACGTACATATCGCACCTCCAGCAGAAGGGCCATCTTTTGGTACAGCACCCTCAGGTACATGCAAATGTATATCATTATTTTGGAATTTTTCGGGCTTTATACCAAAAAACAAACAATTTGATCGAATATAACTATACGCAGCTTTTATAGATTCTTGCATAACCTCTCCAAGCTTTCCTGTGTATTTTATCTCTCCCTTGCCCGGAATTAGGACTGATTCTATCATCAAAATATCACCACCTGTTTCGGTATAGGCGAGCCCAGTCACTATCCCTACCAAACTCTCATTTTCTGCAATGCCAAAGGTATACTTACGTACCCCTAGATAATCTTGTAAATTACCAATCTCTACGGATATTTTCTTATTTTTATCAGTTAATATTGCTTTAACTGCTTTTCTCATGAGTTTTGCAAGTTCCCTTTCCATGCTTCGCACGCCGCTTTCACGTGTATATAAACGTATCAACTCGTATAATGCTTCATTGGTTATTTCCCACTCCTTCTGATGCAAACCATGCTCTTTTTTTAATTTTGGAATAAGGTGATGTGTAGCAATACTGATCTTCTCGTCTTCGGTATACCCAGATAATTGTATAATTTCCATCCTATCACGCAAAGGATGCGGTAAATTTAAGCTATTTGCTGTGGCTACAAACATTACACTTGAAAGATCAAACTCAACTTCCAAGTAATGATCTGTAAAATGTTTATTGTGCTCAGTATCCAAAACCTCAAGTAATGCAGATGCAGGATCACCACGCGAATCAGAACCCATCTTATCTATTTCATCAAGCAGAAAAAGCGGGTTGCATGAATTAGCTTTTTTCATGTGTTGAATGATTTTACCAGGCATTGAGCCAATATAGGTTTTCCTATGCCCTCGTATCTCAGACTCATCACGCACACCACCAAGAGCCATGCGAACAAAATCTCTTCCTACTGCTCTTGCCATAGACTTAGCTAAAGAAGTTTTACCAACACCTGGCGGTCCAACTAAGCAAAGTATAGGACCTTTTATCTCTTTTACTCTCTTTAATACTGCTAAAAATTCTATTATTCTATCTTTTACTTTCTCTATGCCATAATGATTTTCATCTAAGATTTTTTTAGCCGTATTTAAGTTAATTTTTGCATCTTTGTACTTTCCCCATGGTAAATCAAGCAACCAATGCAAGTAACTAGATATAACTGTTGCTTCAGGAGAAATGGGATTCATTTTCTTATATCTCTTTAAGTCAGTTATGGCTTTCTCTTTTGCTTCCTCAGAAAGCTTTGTTTCATTTATCTTTTTTTCAAATTCATTGAGTATATTCCCTTCATCCCCATTTTCAAACTCACCTAATTCTTTCTGTATAGCTTTTAATTGCTCATTAAGGTAGTAGACTTTTTGAGTACTTTCAACCTGTGATTTAATTGTCTTATACAAGCGGTTTTGTGCGCTCAAAATACTTATTTCTCTCTCAATGAGAGCAAAAACTTTTTTTAAACGCTCTTTTGGGTTATAAACTTCAAGTATGTTTTGCTTATCTGATACCTTTATATTTAAGTTCGAAGCTATCATATCTACAATTTGATTAACCTCTTTGACTTGATCAATGGGGTCAATAATAATCTCGGGTCGACTTCTCTTGCTTAGTTTACACCAATTGTCGAATGCATCTATAACAGAACGCCTTAAAGCTTCTAAATCAATATTATCTTCATTTTCTCCATGCTCATAATGACCATCCAACACTACTCTGGCCTGTAACAAAGTGTGAGAGCTAATATATTCTATAACTCTTCCCCTTCTTACCCCATGAATCACGACTTTTACTGCATTGTCAGGCAGTTTTATTAATGGTTGTATAATGTTTGCTAACACACCTACTTCATAAAGATTCTCTGGCTCTGGATTATCAATAGAACCATCTTTTTGTGTTATGAGAAAAATCTCGTTTTGGTGACTACTGCTACTTATTGCATACTCTAGTGCATGAACAGATTTTTCTCTACCTACGAATAAAGGCAACATTATATTTGGAAAAATTACTACATCTCTTAGAGGTAATACTGGTAATACAGTAGAATTAAAGTTTACAGCACGTCCAATGCTCATAATATATACCTCAAATTAATCATTAACCGTTATAACACTACCCTTATTATTATGATTAATCGTCGCTTTGCCTAATTCTACCATTTTCTTAGTAACCGTTATAGTGCTACCTTCAAAACCTCCGTTGCCGGATATATACATAACATCAAGCAAAAGTGACCCTAAGATAGTACGTAATATCCTTGCACCTATTTTATAGCTTATAGCTTTTTTAGCAATAGCTGATATTGCTTCATCTGAAAACTCAAGGGTTACTTTGCTAAATGCAAGTAATGCTTTATATTGTTTTATTAGCGCATTTCTTGGTTCCGTTAATACATGTATTAAATCCTCATGATTCAGCTCATCTAAAACAGCAATTATCGGAACCCGCCCTACAAATTCGGGTATCAAACCGAATTTGATTAAGTCCTCAGGTTGAGCATCGCGTAAAGCATTTTTTTTCTTTTGTGCTTTAGACTGACTTATATCCGCTCCAAAGCCAACTGATGTTCCCTTTTTTCTTGCCTCAATAATCTTATTGAGGCCTTCAAAAGCTCCTCCGCAAATAAATAGTATGTTACTAGTGTCTACTTGTATAAACTCTTGTTGCGGGTGTTTTCGCCCTCCTTGTGGAGGAACATAAGCAACCGTACCTTCCATGATTTTTAGTAGAGCTTGTTGGACCCCTTCACCTGAAACATCACGGGTTATTGAAGCGCTTTCAGACTTTCTTGTGATCTTGTCTATTTCATCGATAAACACTATACCATGCTGTGCCTTTGCAACATCATAATTTGCAGCTTGCAATAGACGTGACAACACGCTTTCTACATCATCACCTACATAACCCGCCTCAGTCAAAGTTGTTGCATCAGCCATAGCAAATGGTACATCTGAAACTTTAGCAAGTGTTTTTGCTAGCAAAGTCTTACCAGAACCTGTAGGGCCAATAAGCATTATATTTGACTTCTCAATTTCAATATCACTTATAGAATGAAGTTGCACCATGGATTGACAATGATTATACATAGCTACAGATAAAACATGTTGCGCATGTTCCTGACCTACAACATGCTTGCTAAGAAAATTTTTTATATCTTCAGGTTTCTTTAGTGATAGCTTCATATCAGATATACGATCTGAATTAAAAGCCCTCTCTTTCTTTTGACTTATTGCTTTATGGGATAACTCTATGCATTCATTACAAATGAACACCTTTAAACCATCTGAAGAGTTAGTAATCAATTTATCTACTTCGTTTTGTGCCTTGTTACAAAAAGAACAGTAGTGTAAATCATTATTGTTATCCATTAAACTACCTTTTATTTAACTTTAATATTTTCAATCTTCATATCTTTACGCTCAGCTATTACTCTGTCAATTAAGCCAATTTTCATTGCTCCTTCAGGATCCATGAATTTATCTCTTTCCATCATTCCTTCAATTTTCTTCAGTGAATTTGCAGTATGTTTTTCATAAATTTGATTTAGTTTTTTCTTAACTCGCAAAATTTCATTAGCATGTATTTCTATATCAGTTGCTTGACCTTGATAACCACCAGATGGCTGATGTATCATAATTCTTGAATGAGGCAGCGAGTAACGTTTACCCTCCGCACCAGCTGTAAGCAACAAAGAACCCATAGATGCAGCTTGACCTATACACAAAGTTGAAACGTCTGGATTTATATACTGCATTGTATCGTAGATCGACAAACCAGCAGTTACAACACCACCTGGTGAGTTAATATACATACAAATGTCTTTATCGGGATTTTCCGATTCTAAAAATAAAAGCTGTGCTACTATTACGCTGGCCATGTTGTCTTCAACAGGGCCAGTTACGAAAATTATTCTTTCTTTTACTAGCCTTGAATATATGTCATAAGCGCGCTCACCGCGACTAGTTTGTTCAACTACAATTGGTATAAGAGTCATACCTTTTCCTATCAAATATTATCAAATAATTCCTTTAATTCTTTCACAGAAACAATCTGTTCTTCTTTACTAACTTTTTCTATCATATAATCTGTCACTTTATACTCAAGCGCTTGCCCTCTAACTAATTCCTGAAATTGTCCATCTGATTTAAAATGTTTAAATACTCTGTCAAATGATACATCTTTACTGACATATTGATTTACAATAACGTTCATAATATCACTTTGAGTTAATGATATTTCATGTTCTTTACTGAATTCCATAAACAACATTGCAAGCTTTACACGTCTTTCAGCTTCTTTACAAGAATCATCTTTAGCATTCAACTCTCTTTCCACTCTCTGCTGTTCCTGTTTTACTACTTCTATAGGCAAATCAAAACTATAACTAGCATCCAAACAATCAAATAGCTCTTTCTTAATTAAGAGATCTCCCATTTCTTTACACTGATTATCAATTACTTCTTTTACATGATTTGTTAGCGAAGAATGATCTTCAAAACCAATTCTCCTAGCTATTTCATCATCACTTTGCAAATCTTCGGCAATCTGAATATCATTAACTCGAACAGAAAAAGCAGCCTCCTGCCCCGCAAGGGAAATTACCTGATAATCTTCAGGAAATCTCAACTTAAAGCTTTTTGTTTCCCCCTTTTTCATGCCAATTAATTGATCTTCAAAACCATTTGTAAATGTTCCAGATCCTAAATTAACAGTAAAATTTTTGCCACTTCCACCTTGAAAGAGCTTGTTTCTAATTCGTCCTTCAAAGTCAATTATCAGTTTATCCTCGTTTTTTGCTTGATAAGAAGCATCATCAACAGAGACAAAATTAGGAAATTTTATTTTTATAGAATCAATAAATTCTTTTATGTCTCCCTCTTTGATTTTTGCCTTAACTTTCTTCAAATTTATTTTATCAAGATCTATTGCTGGCACTTTTGGCATCGATTCAAAAGATAATTTGTACAGAAAGTCACCTTTCTCATCCTTTTTATCCAGGTTTGGTAATGACATAATATCAACCTTAGGATGGATGTGAGACTTAACTTCGATTTTTTTCATTAAATCACTTGAGCAATAGTCTATCGTATCGTTTATCACATATTCCAAAGCTTCGTTTTTATAATTTGTAACAACAAGATCGTAAGGCATCTTTCCGGATCTAAATCCAGGCAATTTTGCATCCTTCGCTATTTCTTGTAATCTAGAGTTTATCTTTTGTTCTATATAATCACTACTAACTGTGATTTCATACTCATACTTTAGTTTATCTACACTAAGTTCCTTATAGGTATATATATTACTTAATGTATCTGCTTCGACTGCATTTTGAGTTATATTACTAGACATTACAACCTGTTATCAATATTTTATTTATGTTTTAATAAAGCCATTTTACCAGAATTTAAGTTAAATACAATCCTTAAGAACAGGTTCTTATACAAACAAAAGTGTACTTAGTGATTATAAATTTTCTCTTAAAACCTGAGTTACATGACTTTAAGTGCGGATAGAGGGACTTGAACCCCCACGAGCAAGCTCACCAGGACCTAAACCTGGCACGTCTACCAATTTCGCCATATCCGCAAGAGCCCTTCATTAACTTATAGATAACCACTTCTGTCATCTTATGCAATTTAAGGATTAGATTTTAGTACCACAGACTGAACTTATAATACTGGTTAACTCCACTATGAATCTAAGCCTGAATTACTTTAACTAACACTATTAAGATAAGTACTGTCTTAGAAATATTCAAGGCTTATTCAATTTATAGTATTTACACAATAAAAAAAGCTTATTAATCTTTAATTAAGGCTCTAAACTCTGGAAATTAATAATGAGATTAATAGCAAGCTTCTTACTCGCAATTTTTTTGATTACACAGAGTGGCTGTACGACTTTTGTGGGTGGTATAGTGGTAACAGCAACTGCAGCGGCTACAGCAATAACAATGCAAGATAAATCCTTGGGAAACATTATTGATGATACAACTATAGTAATAAGAATCAATAAGGGGCTTTTAAAACACGGACTGTTCTCATCTATAAAAGTTAAAGTAAGTGAAGGGAGAGTATTGCTCATTGGAAATGTTGATAATCCTGAAAAGCAACTCACAGCAGAGAAAATAGCTTGGCAGCAAAAAGAGATTAAAGAAGTGATAAATGAAATAAGAGTTACACCAATTAAAATGGCTTCTATGCTAGACGTTACTGTAGATGGTATGATAACAGCAGAGATAAGCACAAGGTTTCTGGGAAAAAGAAATATTAAATCAATTAATTATAGCGTTAATACAGTTGATAGAGTCGTTTATTTGATGGGTATAGCTCAAAATAAGGCAGAATTAAAAGCTGCAATAGCAATTGCAAGAAAAGTAAAAGGAGTAAAGCAAGTTGTAAGCTATGTGAGATATAGACATAGCAAATTGCGTCATTGATGAAAATTTACTTGAGTGTTAGTATCATGTAACTAAGCTATAAAACTCCTTTACAAATTCCGTCAGTTCACTCTTAGGTAGCCCTCAACAACTCATGATATAAGTGTATCTTAAGGAAAAAAAGCCAGTATAAGGTAAGAAATATTATACTAGAATGGAATATATTAAGTGCAGCGGCAGGTGCGTTAAGAACGGTAAGTTGAAAAGCGGAAAACAACAATATAAATGCAAAGAATGTGGCGAGCAATTCGTGAAAAATGCAAAGAAAAAGTATATTACACAGGAAGAATGGAATTTAGTAGATAGTTGAGAGAATTCCTGTAGCGGAAGAGTTACAGCAATCTCAGAAACCCATTTACAAAATTATGTAAATAAAAAATACAACAACGTAAAAAATTGAAGAGCCATATAGAGTAAATATCAACAAACGCAAAATAGTAGTAGAACGCAACTAAATGTGGAGTTTTGTTGGTAAGAAGACAAAAAAAGTATGGTTTTGGTTGGCAATAGACCTACTGCGAAACGGTATGGAACTAAATTCAGCATGAGTTAGGTCAACAGCAGGATCAATTAAAACTCATGTTTGAGGTTTACCAGACCAGCAATGATGTTAAATCTCGGGAACGTTCAAAAAAGTGTGTCAAACCGAAAAAAAAGTAATAAATTGATATAAAAAATGGAGGTTTGATATGAGTCAAGCAAATAGAACTAATGGGTTGGTAGATTATAAAGAATTAGAAACAAATATCCTGTCATCTATACGAGAAGGAAGACCATTGACAGGAAGAGATGGAGCATTAACACCGTTTATAAAAAGGTTGCTAGAGGCAAGTCTGGAAGGTGAAATAGAAAGCCACATGTCAGCTAAAAGTGAAGAAAATAACCGAAGAAATGGGAGAAATGCAAAAACTTTACGCACGAGTGCAGGTTCATTTGAGCTGCTAACACCAAGAGATAGGGAGGGAAACTTTGAACCGCAAATAGTCAAAAAAAGGCAAACGAGCCTACATCCAGAACTTGAAGCAAAGGTCTTAAGTACATACGCCAGTGGCATGGGATACAGAGACATAGCTTCACACGTTGAGGAAATATATGACCATAAAATATCAGCAGCAGAGATATCCAGTATTACTGATAAATTGCTACCAATAATCAATGAATGGCGCAGCCGTCCACTGCAATCAGTGTATCCAATAGTGTTCATGGATGGCATGTTTTTTAAGGTCAAGGAGGACGGACATTGCGTAAGTAAATGCATGTATAATATATTGGGTATAAATCAAAATGGCAGAAAAGAAGTATTAGGTTTTTATTTGGCTGAAAGTGAGGGAGCTAACTTCTGGTTGGGAGTTCTAAATGACCTCAAAGAAAGAGGAGTAGAAGATATTTTAATTGCCTGCATTGATGGACTAAAAAGCTTTCCTACAGCTATAAATAGTGTATTTCCTAAAGCAGAAGTACAGCTATGTATAGTGCATCAGATAAGGAATTCACTGAAATATGTATCTAGCAAAGATGTAAAAGTTTTCATGAATGATTTGAAAAAAATATATCGTGCTTCAAGTAAAGAAATCGCTGAGAATTATTTGCTTGAGCTGGAAGAAAAATGGAGTGAAAAATATCCCTTAGTTACAAAATCGTGGCAAAACAATTGGGAAAATTTATCTAGTTATTTTAAGTATTCTGGGCCAGTTAGGAAGATGATTTACACCACCAATCCAATTGAGGGGTTGCATAGACAGATCAGAAAATTTACTAAAACTAAAGGTTCATTTACCAGTACAAATGCCTTGTACAAACAGGTATATTGTGCTATAAAAAAGGTAGAGCAAAAGTGGATTACTGCTTTGCCTAACTGGGCTTTAACTATGTCTCAACTTGATATCTTTTTTCCTGGCAGATTAAAAATTGAGTTGAATTGAAAATGCGGCTTGACACACTTTTTTGAACGTTCCCAGTTAAGGGAGTGTTAAATAAACTGTGTCAAGCCGCATTTTTAGTTCAACTCAATTTTCAGTCTGTTGGGAAAGAAAATGTCAAGCTGAGACATAGTTAATGCCCAATTAGGCAAAGCTGTAGTCCACTTTTGCTCTACCGGGAACGTTCAAAAAAGTGTGTCAAACCGAAAAAAAAGTAATAAATTGATATAAAAAATGGAGGTTTGATATGAGTCAAGCAAATAGAACTACTGGTTTGGTAGATTATAAAGAATTAGAAACAAATATCCTGTCATCTATACGAGAAGGAAGACCATTGACAGGAAGAGATGGAGCATTAACACCGTTTATAAAAAGGTTGCTAGAGGCAAGTCTGGAAGGTGAAATAGAAAGCTACATGTCAGCTGAAAGTGAAGAAAATAACCGAAGAAATGGGAGAAACGCAAAAACTTTACGCACGAGTGCAGGCTCATTTGAGCTGCTAATACCAATTCCCGCTATACAAGCAACGAATAGACAATAATGGAAAAAAAGCCATACTGGAGTAAGTAAAATAGCGAGGTTTAGATGGCATTAAGATCAAAATTATTGGATGAAAAAGTGGTGGAATCAGCAAAAGAGATGCTGAAGAAAGTAAGAAATAATGCGTATGTTGCAAAAAAACTAAATGCTGTAATTGCAGCAAAAAAGCACAGTATAACAGCTGTAGCAAAAATATGTTGCATTTCGAGAAAGGCAATTACTACATGGATAAAGCACATAAAATTTGGAAGAGAAGAAAAATTATTTTCTCCACCTCAATGCCGTAGAAAAACTATATTGAACCAAAGTCAACTTGAACAAATTGAGGTGTGGATAGAGGAAAACCCCAATATTACTATTAGAGAAATGAGAATAAGAATCCAAGAAAGATTTGGTTTGAATATCAGCAAATCCACAATACATCGTAATATGCAAAGAATGAAATTCTCATATATCACACCAAGACCAGTTCATAGTGGACAGGATAAAAATAAGCAAGAGGAGTTTAAAAAAAAACCTCAATGAAACTATTGTCATGCATTCTGAAAAAGAGCTATTTTTCTTCGATGAATCACGGTTTGGTACACATTCAAAAGTTGGACATGGGTGGTTTAAAAAAGGCAGTAGGACACAGGTTAAGGTAAAATTAGGTAGGGAAATTTTTATCTCTATAGTGCAGTTAATCCCAGAAATGGAGAGAATTTTAGCTTATTTGCACCAAACTTCAACACTGCTTGTATAAATATATTCCTTGAACAGATGTCGCAATATTTAGGAATACGAAAGGCTTTTCTCGTGATGGATTGCGCTAGTTGGCATAAGTCAAAAAGTTTAAAGATACCTAAAAATATCGAAATTATATACCTACCACCATACTCACCTGACCTCAATCCTGTTGAGAGGTTTTGGTTATATATAAAACAGAACATTTTGCGCAATAAAATCTACGATACAATTGTTCTGCTTGAGAGCGCTTTGTGTAAATTTATTACCTCTCTTTCCCCTTCCACGGCTAAACAACTCTGCAATGCTTCTTATTTGGTTCATTAATAATGAGAGTTGGTATTACTACTGCCGGATGGTTATACTTGGCAGCTTCATGTAAAGCAGTTGATCCTAAATCGTCACTTTCATTAGCATTTACTCCATTTTCTAATAAAGTATGTACCATTAAATTAACACCGCATCTGGCAACATAACGTAAAAAATTAGCTCCTATAAATTTTATCACATCCTTCCATATTTCAAGTTCCATTATAGTAGATACTGCTTCTAGATAATTATATGGATGAATAGAAAGTAATATTTTCTGTGGATCATTCGTCTCAATACTTGCTCCATTGGCTATTAGATAATTAATTACTTCTCTATGCTTTCCTACAACAGCAAGATTAAAAGGAGTCCATCCCCATGTATCCTGATAGTTAATCTCTGCTCCATAGTTTATTAAGAGCTTTACTGCTTCCAAATTACCAAGCGCAGCAGCAATATGTAAGAACCTGTACATGATCTCAAGAAAGGAATAAACTAAGAGATAATGTATATAAGTTAGGATATATGAGGAGTGTATACCCAAGTGATATAAGTCGGGAAAGATTTGAGATTATATTACCAGATCTAGAATCCTGTAGAAAAAAAACAAAACCAAGAAAACTGGATTTATATGAGTTATTTTGCGGTGTACTTTATGTGCTAAAAAGTGGCTGTCAGTGGCGAATGCTACCAAAAGAGTTTCCAAAATGGCGCAATTGTTACGATTACTTCAAGAGATGGAGTAAAAAACCGAATGAAGATAGAGAAAGTGTTCTAGAAATTGTCTTAAAAAAAATTAGTTGGAGAGGTTCGTTTCAACAGTGGTCGGAATACAAAAACAAGCTTCTGCATCATTGATGCTCAAAGTGTAAAAAGCACCGATATTGCTGAAGAAAAAGGTTATGATGCCGGCAAGAAAATTTCAGGAATAAAGCGTCATATTGCAGTAGATACGCAAGGTTTGCCACATGCAATTTATATTACTACAGCTAATATCGGAGATCGTACTGCTGCTGTAGAGATGATTTGTAACGCAAGAAAAAATCTTTCCGAAGTTCAAAATATACTAGTTGATGCAGGTTATACAGGAGAAAATTTTGCAACTCAAATAAAAACGACTATTGGTGCAACCGTTGAAGTAATAAAACGAAGTGAATTACATACCTTTGTTGTATTGCCAAAAAGGTGGGTTGTAGAGCGTTCTTTTGCTTGGCTGGAAAAGTGTAGACGGTTATGGAAAAATTGCGAGCGTAAACTCAATACTAGACTACAAATGGTCGTTCTAGCTTTTACTGCCTTGCTCCTCAAAAGATTATGAACAGGCTCTAAGGGAGTTCGCCCCACTAACATATCCTCTATATCAACACTTGCTCCACATCGTGATATGGCTTGTAATAGGATCTCTAATATTGGTGTACTATTCTTTGCAGCAGCCCAATATAAAGAAGTCCATCCAAATACATCCACTGTCTCAATATTTTCGCCAATATTCTCATCGTTTTCTATTATACAATCCACCATTGCTTTATCGACATTTGCAACAGCAAGATGTAAAGGAGTAAGTTTAAGCGTCCCATTCCTCTTAACATCTGCTCCATTCTTCATTAAGTACTTTACTACTTCTTTATGGCCATGAACGGCAGCCTCATATAAAGCAGTCAATCTCGCTAGATCCTCTGCATTAACATCTGCCTTATTTTTTACTAAGATTTTTGTTATTTCTATATCGCCATTTGCAGCTGGCTGATATAAAGTAGTCCGTTGAGATGAATCCATACTATTAACATTTGCTCCATTTTTTATTAGCTCTGATACCATTTTTACATTGCTATTTTCAGCAGCCCAATGTAAAATATTCCATTGAAAAAATGGCCCTTTTGCGTTAATATTGATTCCTTTTGCTTTACACAGAGCATTGAATACATTCATCAAGTTAAAATCCATAGCTAAACACAATAATGAGTATTGATCATACCCACTATGTATGTCGTAATTTAATGTAAACCAATAATTTACATTAAATCTAGCTTTCTTCCACTCGTGATACACATCTTTACTTGCTTTCTTTAGCTTCTCTATTGCCTCTAGTATCTTTTGTGTATCTAACATCACTGGCATTTTCTCTGATATTTTTCGCACATTCAGTACATCTTCTGTCGTCACTGCTTTTGATTTTTCTGATGTCTCTTGTACACCTAACTTTTTTAGTACTCTCTTTAATATCTTTTGTGCATCTGATACTCCTTGCTCTTTTAGTATTTTTTCTGATTTCTCTAATGTCTGTGGTATATGTTGCACTTTTAGTCTCTTTTTTAATAGCTCTGGTGTCTCTTGCACTATTGGAATCTCGTTTGATATTTCTAATTTATGCGATACCCCTTCTAACATTCTTAATACTTCTTTTCTCTCCAGTATCCTTGCTTTATTTAGTAGCTCTTTTATTTTTTCAATTACATTATCTTTGCTTAAATCTGCCTTCTGATCAACTATACCTAGTATTATTTCCCATTGCTCATATGACATTACCATAGCTTTACCTCATACTATAGAATATTATTCTTAACTCTATACATTATGATGTAATGGTCAATACATTTTTTCTATAAGTGCAACATTAGAGACTAAAGACCTGTGAAAACCAAGCTTGCTTAAAACCACTTAATTGGGTACAATTATAAGTTTTAAGGCAGCAAAATGACAGCTTTTATTCCTTTGGTTATTTTTTTAATCTTGTACCTTGGAAGTGGTATCTACTTTTCCTTTATCGGAATTGATAATCCGCTTCGCCAAGTTTCACCAGTAATTTGCCTACTACCTGCATTATTTTTTGCTGTTGCGCGCAATACAAGTAAAATTCAGCATAACATCGATACTGTTATTGAGGGTATGGGTGATAAAAATACCCTTACTATGTGTTTAATTTTTCTATTTTCTGGAGCATTTTCTGTGGTGACTCAATCAATTGGTAGTGCAGATACTGTTGCTGATTTAATTCTCAATTTCCTTCCAGCAAGATTACTACTGCCTGGAGTATTTTTGGCTTCCGCTTTTATATCAACTGCAATTGGTACGTCTATGGGAGTTGTTGTATTAATGGTACCAATAGCTGTTAACTTAGCAAAAAGTGGGGCTTTTGGTCTTGAAATAGGAACTGCAACTGTAGTTGGAGGTGCCGTATTTGGTGATAATCTTTCAATGATATCTGATACTACTATTGCATCTGTTTCTTCACAGGGGGCCACGATAAAGGATAAACTTAAAGTGAATTCTAAAGTAGCATTTGTTGCCAGCATTATAACGCTTGTCTATCTGGCAATTATGGCAGATAGTACAAAAATTATTCCTACATCAAATTTAGATTATTTATCAGTAATAAAGATTATTCCTTATATTTCTTTAATAATCATGGGGTTATTTGAAGTTACTACTTTAGTAACAATAACTATAAATATAATTGTTGCTAGTGTATTAGGGATGACTTTTTTTGACTATACTATCATTCAACTCTCTCATGACATATATGACGGTTTCAAAAAAGTAAACGAGATAGTGATATTTGCTCTATTTATTGGCGGATTGAGTCATATAATGTAAAAGCAGGGTCAAAAGGCATTACACAAACTTATCGATGAAAGCAATATCACAAAAACTAAAGCTGAATTTGTAATAGCGGGCATAGCATCTATGTTTACTGTTTTAGTTGCTAATAATACCATTGCTATTTTATTAAGTGGAGATATTGCAAAAAGGCTTGCACAAAAGCACAATATTCCGCCATACCGTAGTGCATACTTATTAGATATTTTTGCTTGTGTTACAAAAGGCATTTTGCCTTATGGTTCGCAGCTGCTGCTAGCAGGTAGCATTGCTTCTGTCTCACCTATTTCTTTGTTAACACAAGTGTATTACTGCTTTATTTTAGCAGCAGTTACAGTAGGTAAAATAATCATCAATGGTAGACGTTGCGCAACTACAACTTAATGTACGAAGATTTCTCTTCATATTACATTTTTGTGCCCATAAGAAACGGGTTGCCATTTTCATCAGCTACTTGGATAATAGATATATTCACAAAATTGTTCCATTTTTCTCAATAGGTTTTGGTTTTCTTTTCCCCTTATTAGCAGAGCATAAAACTTAGCTTTTTAATAAATCTCATTTTAACTCCAATACACTAACTATGAAATAATCTATGTTGCCATCAAAAACGGAATTTATATTGCCAACTTCATGTCCAGTCCTTAAATCCTTTACCATTTGATACGGATGCATAACATACGATCTGATCTGACTGCCCCAACCTATATCGCATTTCTTGCCATATTCTTCGGCCATTTTCTGTTCTTTTTTTTCCAATTCAATTTGATATAAACGTCCTTTAAGTAGTTTAAGTGCTTCATCTTTATTTTTATGTTGAGAACGACCATTTTGGCATTGAGCTACAACGCCTGTTGGAATATGCGTAATACGTACCGCGCTTTCAGTCTTATTTACATGCTGACCACCTGCTCCAGAAGCACGGTAAGTGTCGATCTTTAAATCCTTTTCATCCACAACAATATCTATTGAATCTTCAATCACTGGAGTTACTCCTACACTTGCAAAACTGGTATGACGTTTACTATTTGCATCAAATGGTGATATTCTAACCAATCTATGAACTCCACTTTCGCTTTTTGCCCACCCGTAAGCTTTTTCTCCGATGATCTTTATTGTTGTAGATTTTATACCAACTGCATCACCATCTAATTTTTCTACAACTTCAACTTTAAAATTGTGATAAATTTCTGCCCATCTTGTATACATGCGCATGAGCATCTCAGTCCAATCATTGCTCTCTGTTCCACCAGCTCCTGAGTGGATTTCTAAAAAGCAGTTATTGTTATCTGCTTCACCAGTAAATAAGGATTCTGTCTCTTTAAGTTTGATTAATTTCTCTAGCTTTACTAACTCGCCTTTAACTTCAGAAAAAAATTCTTCATCATTCTCATCAATAGCAGATTTCATCAAGCTGATAGCATCGTTGTAATCGCTTTCTAGCTTTGAAAACGACTCTATTTCATGCTTAATTTTAGAGCGTTCTTTTAAAATTTCTTGTGCCTTTTGATTGTCTTGCCACAGACTATCATTTGACGCTTGGGAATCCAGCTCTTCAAGACGCAACTTTAATTTTTCTATGTCAAAGACACCTCCTGATAAGAGAAATACTTTTATTTAAGCCTTGAAAGTATTCGAAAATTTCTGAATAAGTTTTCATTATACTTTAGATTTTAATATATTTACTATTACTAACAATAACAGCAAACAAAATAGAAATTTAACCATATAATAGTTAATTCAAAATAATTTTATTATACTTGAATGTTCAATAAAATCAAGTGTGTATATTTATTAAAAAAATAAGGTAAAGTAATGAATATTAAAACAAGTTCTCATTATGGTTTAGACAAAAAGGCTATTGATGATTTAATAGAGTCTCTCGATAATCAAGAATTAGAAAGTGTTCGTAATATTGTCAAAACGATAGATAGCGTTCAGTTAGCTTATTTTTTATCTACTTCGATCAGTGATCACAGGGAGAAATTAGTTAATATCCTCGATCAACATTTGTTAAGTGATGCCTTAGTACATGTAGTACCAGATTTACAAGTAGAAATCATAGAAATATTGGGAATAGAAAATACAGCAAAGTTACTAATGCTTCTTGATATAGAAGACATAGTAGCCATAGTGAAAGATTTAGATAGAAAGTCTATAGAAAACATACTTAACTATTTACCCAATGCAACTCAAAAATTAGTAGAGGAATTGTTATCATACCCAGAAGAAAGTGCAGGAAGGTTGATACATAAAAATATGGTTATAGCTCCGTATTATTGGACGATAAATCAGCTAATGGAATTCTTGCGCAATTATAAAAAAATACCAGAAACATTTTACCAAATCTTCATCATTAACTCGAAATTAGAACCTATAGGTAGTTTCAACTTAAATAAGGTAATATCTCACTCAGGAGAAACAATAATAAAAGAGATAATGAGTCAAGATATAAAAATAATTAAAACTGGAATGGACCAAGAAGAAGTAGCAAGAATATTTAAAGATTACTCTCTATTATCAGCCCCAGTAGTAAATAAGAATGGTAAAATTATCGGTGTAATCCTTATTGAAGATGTAATCAAAATTGTTCAGCAAGAAGCAGAAGAGGATGTACTTAAAATAAGCGGTGTATCTTCTAAATCTGATATAAATGCTCCTATACATAAAACTATAATTAAAAGGCTACCTTGGTTATTATTTAACCTCTTAGCTGCAACAATATGTTCTATAGTAGTTGGCTTTTTCGATAACGTAATAGAAAGTTTTATAGTACTACCAATAATTATGCCAATAATTGCATCAATGAGCGGAAATGCAGGATCCCAAACAGTAACACTAACTATCCGGGCAATCGCAACAAAATATCTAACTGAGCAAAATGCAAAAAGAATACTGATGAAAGAATTTTTAATAGGTATGATAAACGGGATAATTTTATCTACCATTTCACTCGTAGTATTAGTAATTAGATTTCACAATTTCAAAGTGGAGATGATTTTTGTGGTCTCCATGATTATGATGTCAATTATTGCAACATTTATTGGCACTTTCATTCCTATAATGCTCCATCGCTTAAGATCCGATCCTGCTGTTTCCTCTTCAATCTTAACATCAGCAACAACTGATATTCTCTCAGCTCTTATATTTTTTGGTCTAGCCACGATCTTTTTGTTAAATAGCTGAATCTTGCTATATAAGAAATTGCTTTACAAGCTTTACCTGCCACGTTATCGTTACTCATAGGTGCATTGAAGAAGAAAATAACAGTCGATAAAGAAATAAAAGTACATGAAACTGGGCTGCTTTAGTTTTAAAAATACAAACTAAAATAAGATGCTAAAAAGATCTAGCAAAGCAAGAATTTTTTAGCTATAGTACAATTTAATATAATGAACATACGGAGTGTTGAGTTAGATGCACTGTATTATGTACATTATTCAAAAAGCAATTCTGACTTTTTTAAGTAAATATCTAATCTAGTAAGAAATCAAAAGAAAGGCACACTGTTACTTAGGGTTAACGTGAGGTTTCTACAGTAAATTTGTAGAGCAGTTTAGTACAGCTGTATAAGAGTCAAATGAATTAGATATTAAAACCAATCTTCAGAAAAGAGATTAGCGGTAAAATAATCTAAATATTAACATTAAAATATAGGAGGCTTTATGTTAGGTAAAGAAAATGTAAAGGAACAAGTAACAGATAATCAAATGGATTATGTAGCTAATGAATAAGCAACAGTTGATTACGAAGATAGATTATCTGAGGATATTAGCAATGGTACATGGCATAGCGCTTTGGATGATGCTGCAAGTGATGAAGTAATGAAAAAGGCAACTTTTTGGGAGTGTTAAATAAACTGTGTCAAGCCGCATTTTTAGTTCAACTCAATTTTCAGTCTGTTGGGAAAGAAAATGTCAAGCTGAGACATAGTTAATGCCCAATTAGGCAAAGCTGTAGTCCACTTTTGCTCTACCTTTTTTATAGCACAATATACCTTTTGTACAAGGCATTTGTATTAGTAAATGAGCCCTTAGTTTTAGTAAATTTCCTAATTTGTCTATGCAATCCCTCAATTGGATTGGTGGTGTAAATCAGCTTCCTAACTGGTCCAGAATACTTAAAATAACCAGACAAATTTTCCCAATTGTTTTGCCATGATTTTGTAACCAAGGGATATTTTTCACTCCATTTTTCTTCCAGCTCAAGCAAATAATTCTCAGCAATCTCTTTACTTGAAGCACGATATATTTTTTTCAAATCATTTATGAAAACTTTTACATCTTTGCTAGATACATACTTCAGTGAATTCCTTATCTGATGCACTATGCATAGCTGTACTTCTGCTTTAGGAAATACACTATTTATAGCGGTAGGAAAGCTTTTTAGCCCATCAATACAGGCAATTAGAATATCTTCTACTCCTCTTTCTTTGAGGTCATTTAGTACTCCCAACCAGAAGTTAGCTCCTTCACTTTCAGCCAAATAAAAACCTAATACTTCTTTTCTGCCATTTTGATTTATGCCCAATATATTATACATACATTTACTTATGCAATGTCCGTCCTCCTTGACCTTAAAAAACATGCCATCCATAAATACTATTGGATACACTGATTGCAGTGGGCGGCTGCGCCATTCATTGATTACTGGTAGCAGTTTATCGGTAATACTAGATATCTCTGCTGCTGATATTTTGTGGTCATATATTTCCTCAACATGTGAAGCTATATCTCTGTATCCCATGCCACTGGCATATGTGCTTAAGACCTTTGCTTCAAGTTCTGGATGTAGGCTTGTTTGCCTTTTTTTGACTATTTGTGGTTCAAAGCTTCCCTCCCTATCTCTTGGTGTTATACCAATTCCCGCTATACAAGCAACGAATAGACAATAATGGAAAAAAAGCCATACTGGAGTAAGTAAAATAGCGAGGTTTAGATGGCATTAAGATCAAAATTATTGGATGAAAAAGTGGTGGAATCAGCAAAAGAGATGCTGAAGAAAGTAAGAAATAATGCGTATGTTGCAAAAAAACTAAATGCTGTAATTGCAGCAAAAAAGCACAGTATAACAGCTGTAGCAAAAATATGTTGCATTTCGAGAAAGGCAATTACTACATGGATAAAGCACATAAAATTTGGAAGAGAAGAAAAATTATTTTCTCCACCTCAACGCCGTAGAAAAACTATATTGAACCAAAGTCAACTTGAACAAATTGAGGTGTGGATAGAGGAAAACCCCAATATTACTATTAGAGAAATGAGAATAAGAATCCAAGAAAGATTTGGTTTGAATATCAGCAAATCCACAATACATCGTAATATGCAAAGAATGAAATTCTCATATATCACACCAAGACCAGTTCATAGTGGACAGGATAAAAATAAGCAAGAGGAGTTTAAAAAAAAACCTCAATGAAACTATTGTCATGCATTCTGAAAAAGAGCTATTTTTCTTCGATGAATCACGGTTTGGTACACATTCAAAAGTTGGACATGGGTGGTTTAAAAAAGGCAGTAGGACACAGGTTAAGGTAAAATTAGGTAGGGAAAATTTTTATCTCTATAGTGCAGTTAATCCCAGAAATGGAGAGAATTTTAGCTTATTTGCACCAAACGTCAACACTGCTTGTATAAATATATTCCTTGAACAGATGTCGCAATATTTAGGAATACGAAAGGCTTTTCTCGTGATGGATTGCGCTAGTTGGCATAAGTCAAAAAGTTTAAAGATACCTAAAAATATCGAAATTATATACCTACCACCATACTCACCTGACCTCAATCCTGTTGAGAGGTTTTGGTTATATATAAAACAGAACATTTTGCGCAATAAAATCTACGATACAATTGTTCTGCTTGAGAGCGCTTTGTGTAAATTTATTACCTCTCTTTCCCCTTCCACGGTTAAACAACTCTGCAATGCTTCTTATTTGGTTCATTAATAATGAGAGTTGGTATAAGGACCTTAATTAAATATGGAGCAAATGTTAATGCACAGAATTACTCAGGGGAATGTCCTTTAAGTTATGCTGTCGAACATGGACACTGGATAGTAGTAATGACCTTACTATGCCATGATGCAAGTACTTTATTGCCTGATCAATGCGGTGAAACTGTAAGAGATTTAGCTGAACGTCAAGGCATAAGTAATCTTCTAGTGGAAGCAGAACAAAGAGCACTAGATATACTTACGCAGCTTGACTTAGAATCAAGTATACTCAGAAACAAAGCATTAATGACAGTGCAACACATAGCATCACATATATTGAGAGAAATAGAATTACATCCATCTATCAACTTTGAACGTATGATAAGAGATCAAGCTAATCAAATTGAACAATTACAGTATAACGCTAAACTTAATGAAAAAAGAGTAGCACTTATAACTGACCTCATTAAATGTTTGCAGTTAAGGACTAACACTAAAGCGTGTCCAGCTGAAATGGATGGAGTAAAAGAACAAATATTACATAGTCCTTGCAGGTGGTCATATCGCACTAAAAATGTTAATGTAGGAAGAGTAACATCTTTAGCTAACGGCATTGAGTGTATGAAGTTAGGGCCTAACACTGAAGCGTGTCCAGGCCCTAGTACTAAAATGAATGGAATAAAAGAACAAAGATATAGTCCTTACAGGCGGACATATCACACTACAAATGTTAATGTAGAAAAAGCAACACCTTTAGCTAACAACATTGAGTATACGAAGTTAGGCCCTAGTACTCACCTCTCTAAGAACCTGTACATGATCTCAAGAAAGGAATAAACTAAGAGATAATGTATATAAGTTAGGATATATGAGGAGTGTATACCCAAGTGATATAAGTCGGGAAAGATTTGAGATTATATTACCAGATCTAGAATCCTGTAGAAAAAAAACAAAACCAAGAAAACTGGATTTATATGAGTTACTTTGCGGTGTACTTTATGTGCTAAAAAGTGGCTGTCAGGGGAACGTTCAAAAAAGTGTGTCAAACCGCATTTTCAATTCAACTCAATTTTTAACCTGCCAGGAAAAAAGATATCAAGTTGAGACATAGTTAAAGCCCAGTTAGGCAAAGCAGTAATCCACTTTTGCTCTACCTTTTTTATAGCACAATATACCTGTTTGTACAAGGCATTTGTACTGGTAAATGAACCTTTAGTTTTAGTAAATTTTCTGATCTGTCTATGCAACCCCTCAATTGGATTGGTGGTGTAAATCATCTTCCTAACTGGCCCAGAATACTTAAAATAACTAGATAAATTTTCCCAATTGTTTTGCCACGATTTTGTAACTAAGGGATATTTTTCACTCCATTTTTCTTCCAGCTCAAGCAAATAATTCTCAGCGATTTCTTTACTTGAAGCACGATATATTTTTTTCAAATCATTCATGAAAACTTTTACATCTTTGCTAGATACATATTTCAGTGAATTCCTTATCTGATGCACTATACATAGCTGTACTTCTGCTTTAGGAAATACACTATTTATAGCTGTAGGAAAGCTTTTTAGTCCATCAATGCAGGCAATTAAAATATCTTCTACTCCTCTTTCTTTGAGGTCATTTAGAACTCCCAACCAGAAGTTAGCTCCCTCACTTTCAGCCAAATAAAAACCTAATACTTCTTTTCTGCCATTTTGATTTATACCCAATATATTATACATGCATTTACTTACGCAATGTCCGTCCTCCTTGACCTTAAAAAACATGCCATCCATGAACACTATTGGATACACTGATTGCAGTGGACGGCTGCGCCATTCATTGATTATTGGTAGCAATTTATCAGTAATACTGGATATCTCTGCTGCTGATATTTTATGGTCATATATTTCCTCAACGTGTGAAGCTATGTCTCTGTATCCCATGCCACTGGCGTATGTACTTAAGACCTTTGCTTCAAGTTCTGGATGTAGGCTCGTTTGCCTTTTTTTGACTATTTGCGGTTCAAAGTTTCCCTCCCTATCTCTTGGTGTTAGCAGCTCAAATGAACCTGCACTCGTGCGTAAAGTTTTTGCATTTCTCCCATTTCTTCGGTTATTTTCTTCACTTTTAGCTGACATGTGGCTTTCTATTTCACCTTCCAGACTTGCCTCTAGCAACCTTTTTATAAACGGTGTTAATGCTCCATCTCTTCCTGTCAATGGTCTTCCTTCTCGTATAGATGACAGGATATTTGTTTCTAATTCTTTATAATCTACCAACCCATTAGTTCTATTTGCTTGACTCATATCAAACCTCCATTTTTTATATCAATTTATTACTTTTTTTTCGGTTTGACACACTTTTTTGAACGTTCCCGCTGTCAGTGGCGAATGCTACCAAAAGAGTTTCCAAAATGGCGCAATTGTTACGATTACTTCAAGAGATGGAGTAAAAAACCGAATGAAGATAGAGAAAGTGTTCTAGAAATTGTCTTAAAAAAAATTAGTTGGAGAGGTTCGTTTCAACAGTGGTCGGAATACAAAAACAAGCTTCTGCATCATTGATGCTCAAAGTGTAAAAAACACCGATATTGCTGAAGAAAAAGGTTATGATGCCGGCAAGAAAATTTCAGGAATAAAGCGTCATATTGCAGTAGATACGCAAGGTTTGCCACATGCAATTTATATTACTACAGCTAATATCGGAGATCGTACTGCTGCTGTAGAGATGATTTGTAACGCAAGAAAAAATCTTTCCGAAGTTCAAAATATACTAGTTGATGCAGGTTATACAGGAGAAAATTTTGCAACTCAAATAAAAACGACTATTGGTGCAACCGTTGAAGTAATAAAACGAAGTGAATTACATACCTTTGTTGTATTGCCAAAAAGGTGGGTTGTAGAGCGTTCTTTTGCTTGGCTGGAAAAGTGTAGACGGTTATGGAAAAATTGCGAGCGTAAACTCAATACTAGACTACAAATGGTCGTTCTAGCTTTTACTGCCTTGCTCCTCAAAAGATTATGAACAGGCTCTAAGATGAAAGAAATATCATTAATATCTTCCTCGATTATAGGAAAGTATTCGGCTATTATAGAATTTCCTTTAAGTTCGTTTTAACCAATTACACTCGAATGATAGATGTAGAGGTAACAGACACTGAAAGTACATTAGGTAGGATTGTGTGCTATTAGATTTCAGTGTACGCTACTTTCATTATAAAATTTCTGTAGGTAAGATGTCAGAAGGTATCAAAACCATATTAGTAGAAGACAATAACGTTAGGCTCGATAGGTACATCAGAAGAATTTTTCCCAATTTGAAACAATCTGCAATTGAGAAGTCTTTAAGGAAAGGATTAATCAAGGTTGATAATTGCACGGCAAAATCCAGCGATAGGGTAAATTCGGGACAAACTATAACGATAAGATACCTAGATTATATAGAAAACACTAATTCTGAACGTAAATATAATGAAAAGCTAATAAATCTACTAAGAGAGAATATACTATACGAAGACGAATATATATTATCTATAAACAAACCTGCAGGAGTAATTGTTCAAGGAGGTATAAAGGTAAAAATTAGCATTAGTGATTTGCTTGATCAAATAAGAGAAGGGGAAGTATTTAAAATTGTCCATAGGCTGGATAGGGATACAAGCGGAGTAATAATATTCGCGCGCAATGCCAGCGTTGCCAGATATTTTATGGAAGAATTTAAAGGACGGAGAATAAAAAAAACTTACCTAGCATTAACTTCTGGTGTACCTAGCAAAGATAATGGAACAATAGACTACCCGTTGGTGAAAAAATATATTTCAGGACAAGAAAAAGTGGTTATTGATGAAAGCTCACCTCAAAATGCCACTACGCATTTTTCAATTATAGCAAAGCTAAAACACAATACAGCTTATTTAAAATTACAACCAATTACGGGTAGAACTCATCAGTTACGTGCACATTTAGCTCATATAAATTGTCCTATTCTTGGTGATGGTAAATATGGTGGTAAAAAAGCTTTTATTGATGGAATAGCAAATCAGATTCACCTTCATTCACATTCTTTATCTTTAAAATTACCAAATAATAAGTATATCTCTATTACTGCACCTATTTCTAAACACATCGAAAAGTCTATTGAAGTGCTATCTTTCAACTAAAACGATTTCACCAATCAATTTTTCTGTCTTTGTCTTTAATTTGAAGTACAGATATCAGGCTAATTAATGCGCACATAGTAAGATAAACACCTGCTGCAAATGTTGTTTCAGTTTTTTCTATAAGCCACATGCATATCGATGGAGAAAGGCCACCAAAAATACCTGCTGATATGTTATGAGCTAAACTGAAGCCGGTACACCTAACTTTCGTTGAAAATAACTCACAGGAGAGAGAATTATATATTCCAAAAGATGCACCTATCGGCACACTTATTAATAGGAAAGTGAGCGTTATAATATAGTGATCATCATAGGACAATAGCGAAAATGCTGGTAAGCTGATATAAGCTAATACTATTAATAAAGGAACCATCACGTTTTTCCTTCCAACTTTATCAGACAGTATTGCAAATAGCACTGCAGACGTTCCGAATGTGATTTCAACCAGAATCCTTACTACATTTTTAATATCAATACCTGAGAGAATAAGTTCTTTTACAGATATGTTGTAAAACATGATTACTGAATAAGCAATTGCGTTTTGAGCAATGCCAAGTCCAATTGCTATCACAAATGCTCTTTTATAATTCTTGATTAATTCTAAAAAGGGAGAGTTAGATAAGCTTTTATTTTGGTCATGAGTTTTATATGCTAGGCTCTCTTCCATTACGTATCTTATTAAGAAGCCTATTATGCCCATAATAAAGGAGAAATAGAAGAGCAACCTCCAGCCCCAAATTTCATAATTTTCACCTGTAAATTTTTTGCAAATAGATATCATTACAAAACATGTAATAGAACCAAGAGCACCACTGAAAGCTTTCATGCTACCTAAAAAGCCTAGATTTTTTTTATCGCTTGAATGCTCTATTAAAAAGGCTGAGTTGATACTCGTTTCCCCTCCTGTTGCCATTCCTTGTATTATTCTACAAAGCAGAAGTAATATAGGAGAAAATACTCCTATTTCTTTAAAGCCTGGTATGACCGCAATTGCGGTGGATGATATCGAAGCTAATATTACGGAAGTCAGCAAAATTTTCCTCCTACCGTACTTATCTCCAATGTAACCAAAAATAAACGCACCAAGCGGTCTAAATCCAAATCCAATTGCAAAACTGCCAAGAAATTTGATTGTGCTTAAATAATCACTTTCTGAAGGAAAAAAAACGTTGCTTATTATATGCGTTAAAACTCCAAACAGAGTTACTTCATACCATATAATCATATTGCAGATTATGCTTGATAGTATTGCTTTTTGAATATCGTTCATGACTTCCGGGTTAACACACTCCGCTATAAAAATTTTTATTCAATAACCTTCAAGGATAATTCACGTAAATGTTTATCTTCTATTTTAGAAGGAGCACCCATTAGAACATCTTCACCCTGCTGATTCATAGGAAAACAGATTACTTCACGAATATTTGGCTCATCAGCAAGCAGCATAACCATTCTATCAATTCCTGGTGCTATACCGCCGTGAGGCGGAACACCAAATCTAAATGCACGTACAAGCGCGCCAAATTTTGTATCAACTTCTTCTTTACTGTAGCCTGCAATGGCAAAAGCTTTGTACATTATACCCAGTTTGTTGTTACGAATGGCTCCGCTTGACAGTTCTATTCCATTGCAAACAAGATCATATTGATAAGCAATGATGTCCAGCGGATCTTTTTCTTCTAAATCCTTCAAGCCGCCATGTGGCATAGAGAATGGGTTATGAAAGAAATCAATTTTTTTGCTTTTATCGTCATATGCAAAATATGGAAAATCAATAATCCAACAGAACTTAAATATATCGTTATCTATAAGACCCAGTTCTGATCCCAAAAGAGTGCGCACTTTTCCTGCGATTGTTGCTGCTTCACTCTCCTTGTCAGAAGCAAAAAATACACTATCTCCAGGTTTTATATTTGTTATTTCTTTTATAGAATTTAGCCGATTGTCATCGAGAAATTTAGCAATTGGTCCTTTTACAATGCCGTCCCTATCAAATGTTATATACCCAAGACCTTTAGCGCCGAATTCTTTTTGTGCATGTTCTATTTTTTTATCAAAAAAGCTACGAGGTTCCTCTGCTGTTTTAGGAGCAGGAATCGCTCTGACTACCATACCTCGCTCAATATTGCTTTTGAAAATATTGAACTCTGAATTACGGAAAATTTCTGTTACATCGCTGATTAACAGTGGATTGCGCAGATCTGGTTTATCAGAACCGTATTTGAGCATTGCGTCTTTGTATGTAATACGTGGAAAATCTTTATCAACTGATTTGCGAGAAAATTTGGCAAACACTTTATATAAGGTAGATTCAATAACCTGAAATATATCTTCTTGAGTTACAAAAGACATTTCAAGATCTAGCTGATAAAATTCCCCAGGAGAACGATCAGCCCTTGCATCTTCATCACGGAAACATGGAGCAATTTGAAAATATTTATCAAACCCTGAAACCATGAGCAGCTGTTTAAAAATCTGCGGAGCTTGTGGTAATGCATAGAATTTACCAGGATTTAGTTTGCTTGGCACTAAGTAGTCACGTGCACCTTCAGGAGAAGAGGAGGTAAGTATTGGAGTTTGAATCTCTAAAAACCCCTGCTCTATCATGAGCCTCTTGAGCTCTGAAATGATCTGTGAACGCAGAATAATGTTATTACGAACCTTTTCACGTCTTAAATCAAGAAAACGGTATTTAAATCTCATGTTTTCTGGGTATTCTTGCTCGCCGGCGATACTTGCTAATATACTCCTTTCTTCTTTTGCTATTTCTTCATCACAGTGGAACTCAACTTCCGACTCAATGCACAAATTATTAACTATAACCTCAATTTCCCCAGTTGCTATAGAGCTATTTACCGTATCTTTAGTTCTAGCTTTGACTACTCCTGTGACAATAATCACACTTTCTGATTTTAAATTCGAAATTTCATCAAAAAAATCTTTATCATTATTGAATACCAACTGAGTAATCCCATGAAAATCCCTTAAATCAACAAAGATCAGATTACCATGATCACGTTTACGGTACAGCCAACCAGAGAGAATAACTTCCTTCTCTACATCGCTTTTTCGCAGTTCATTGCACGTATGAGTTTTATAGCAGTTCATTTAATTGAAATTTCTAGAATACAGAAAGATTATAAAGTAAATTAACCTTTGGGCAAGCTAATATCTAAAAATCCTTTTCAAAGGATTCTGATTTGGGTATATTTTCTTTATTATGTGTGTTGAGGTATGCTTATGACTCCTTTAGAAGAGGCTTTACATTTTGCTGTTATTAGAGGAGATATAGTGATGGGGAAAGCTGCAATTAGATATATTTTGGAACATAACTCACTCTGGCTAAGAAGGTCAAATAAACCAGATCTTCTTAATAATCAAGAAGAGTTATTAGGCTACTGGGACGAATATAAAGCTCAAGTTAAAGAACTGCATGATACAGTGGGAAATAGAATTGACTTGACTGGTGACGGCTCTACCCGTCCTATAATGAGAACAATGAATGGCTTTTTAGATCGCGAAAGTAGAAAAAATCTAGTAAAAGCATCATTCATATCTACTTCTAGTTCTAATACATCAGAAAATTTTTGTCCGAGAAAGCTTGTAAGTTAAAAATGTGATATAAAAGAGATAAGAGGGAAAGATAACCCTACTCACTATAGGAATAGGGCTATCACGGGCGTGTGCGACCGAATGAAAGTTGGTATTACAACCGTAGCCATCAAGGTAAACTAGCCCCATCTCTCGATACGTTTGAATAGTTGCATGGGACATATGTATGCACCCGTTTACAATCTTAAATTAATTAAACTATCGAGGTTATTTATTATGATTACATCTTATCAAAATTTCATTGGCATTGATATCGGAAAATTTAAAAATGTTGCTGCAGCTTATAACCAAAGGAGCGCTATCAAGTTTGACAATGATGCTACTGGTTGGCAACAGTTGTTTCAAAAATTTTCAGATATCCTACCTAATTCTCTAGTAACTTTAGAAAACACTGGAAAATATGAGCTTGGCTTAGCACATTTTCTTGTTGATAAGAATGTTGCTGTACATCGAGCTAATACTCGTAAAGTAAAAAGTTTTATCATATCACATGGAACTTTAGCAAAGACAGATCAATCAGATGCAAGAGCCCTTGCTCAATATGGTTTTGAACGCTATAGTGCTCTATCTCTATTTGTGCCTATGTCAAAAGAACAAACCGCCTTAGTTGCACTCTGTCAACGTCGTGATGACATTACACAAATGAGAACTCAAGAGAAATGTAGGCTTGCAGCACCTGAAAACGACTATATAAAGGAAAGTTGCCAAAAAACAATAGACTTTTTTACCAGTCAGATAAATGAGTTCAACGATGCCATACAAAGAATTATTGATAAAAATCCAGAGTTACAAAAGCGTCAAAAGATCTTGAGAACAGTGCCAGGAATAGGTCTCAAGTTATCACAAGTTTTTGTGTGTCTAATGCCAGAACTTGGCCACCTAAACAAAAAAGAAGTTGCAAGTCTTGCTGGAGTTGCTCCACATCCAAAAGAAAGCGGTAAAACTATTGGTTACCGAAGGATAACAGGTGGTAGAAGCAATGTTCGTGCAAAGCTTTTCACAGCTGCTATGGCTGCTGCAAGATCTAAATCTGCACTTGGTGCTTTTTATTCTGATCTTATTGGTAGAGGTAAAAAGAAGATGGTAGCTATAACAGCTCTAATGCGAAAAATCATAGTAATTGCCAATGCAAGACTTAAAGAAGCAATTAATATGAAATAAAAAAATCTGTATAGAAAATAGGTTAACGAATATGTGCGTCTACACACATTTAAAGCACATATTCGTTAACCATAAAATCTAAGCAGTGCTTGCTGTTTGATATAAATTTCTTTCTGTATAAACTAGGGTTTTTGTTGCCAAAATACATTTTTCAATTGAATAAAAATACAAAATTATCAACAAATGAGACTAAATTCAAAAAATTTTAAAAAACATAGTTGATGGCTGTTATAAGTGTAGCTGCAATAACCTTTGCTTTAGCGCTATACTTTCTTGCTCCATTAATAATGGGTTCCTCTATTGGGGTTGGCACTCAATTGGCATTAGGAGCTGTAGGTGCAGTTGTAGGTGGTGGAATTGGAATCTTGACCAATGTGGCAATAGATCAATGCTACGTTAATTTAGCTGCTCAGAAAGCTGACTAAAATTAAAGCGCCATAGATTGCTAAAACTCCATAATTGTGGAGTAATATAATGTTACTTTCCTCAAGCCTTTAGCTCTTCAAATACTTCATTTGCTCTATTTAAAACAGAATCAGGAAAACCAGCAAGTTTTGCTACATGTATTCCATATGACTCATCTGCAATGCCTTCAATTACTTCATGTAGAAAGATAACCTCTCCGTTCCACTCTCTTATTTTTACACAAAAACATTTCACGTTCTTCAAGTATTTGCTTACTTTAGTTAATTCATGATAATGAGTTGCAAAAATGGCGCGGCACTTATTTATGTTGTGAATGTGTTCAATTACTGCCTGAGCAATAGACAGGCCATCATACACTCCTGTGCCCCTGCCAATTTCATCAAGTATCACCAAGGAACGATCTGTTGCCTGATTTACTATTGTTGCTGTTTCGATCATCTCTACCATGAAGGTAGAATAACCAGCTGTTATATTATCTGTTGCACCAACCCTGCTGAATATCTTGTCAATCACTCCAATATGCGCACTTTCTGCTGGCACAAATGACCCCATGTGAGCTAAAATTGCAATGAGAGCGTTTTGCCTCAAGAAAGTGCTTTTTCCAGCCATATTAGGCCCAGTAATTAGATGTATACCAGCTAAATTGATGCTATTTGCAATGAATTTATCGTTAACTTCAACCACTGGATGTCTTCCACTACAGATATTGAACTCTTTACTGTCATCGATAATGGGTTTTACGTAATTATTTTGCACTGCAAGCTCCGCAAACGTGGCTCTAATATCAAGTTTTGCCAAAGCATTTGCAGCAAGAGCAATTTTTTCAGATTCTTTAGCGACTTCACTACACAATTCACTAAAAATTTTCACTTCTAAGCCGATTGCAGCATCACGTGCCGTAAGAATTTTATTTTCTAGTTCTTTCAATTCATTAGTAGTGTAGCGCATGCTATTTGCTAAGCTTTGCCTATGAATAAATATGTCCGAAGTTATTTTGTGATTTGCTGACACTTCAACGTAATAACCAAGTATATTGTTGTGTAATATTTTGAGTGCGGCAATGCCAGTTAGGTCGCGATAAGACTCACGGAGCTTGGTTACCAACTTGTTACTGTTGTTCAATATATAAGATAACTCAGATAATTCTGAGTTGTATTTTGGATTGATAAATCCTCCTTCTTTTACGGAACTGAGATTGTTATCAAGTATAGCGCTGTTTAGAAGCTCGAATAGATCTTTATGATTACCAAGACTTTTATGTATTGTGCTTAGTTCACTCTCGTCACTACTTATCACCTGAGTAGTAAACACCGGTTCCCTTTCTCTGGTCAAGCGCTGGAATGACATCTGAAAGTTAATTGCTGGTTTTTCACTTAAACAATAATTATGCAAGGTAGACAGAAACTTAGATAACTCTAAAGTTTTTCCTAGGCCTATTTTTAATAGGTTCATATCCTTTGGTGAACCACGTCCTAGTGTTAAGCGCGATAAAGACCTCTCAATATCCGGAATGTTAGATAATATCTCTCGTATTTTTCTGCGTAGCTCATGATTATTTACAAAAAATTGAGTGGTGCTGAGCCTCAAATTGATTGCCTTGGAGCAAGCAAGTGGTGAAGCGAGCATTTGTTTGAGCAGGCGTCCACCAGAGGCTGTAACTGTGTGATCAATAACTGAAATTAGTGAACCTTTCTTTTCACCAAATTGAGTTGTAAACAACTCAAGATTTCTCCTTGCTGAAGCATCAATAAGCATGAAATTTTGTTGCTTATAGGTTTTTGGGAATTCAAGCCTTGGAATGGAGCCCCTTTGTGTTACTCTGACATATTCAAGCAGTGCACCGCACGCCATGATTTCTACTTTGCTGAAATTTCCTATACTCCCAAGTTCCCTGATTTTATAAAACTCGCATAACGTTCTGTGAGATTTACTATACTCAAAAAAACTCTGGGCGTGTTGTGTAATTGATATTTTATAATTTTTTAAAATCGATCTAATTTTTTCGTCCTCAATGAATTTTTCAGAAATTAATAATTCTCTTGGTGAAATACGCAATAAATCACTATCTAAAGCTTTCAAACTCGTTAAAGTGTGAAAAAATTTTCCCGTTGATAATTCAAGCCAAGCAATAGCATATTCGCTATTTTGTTCAACTATGGATGCGAGATAATTATTGCTTTTATCCTCCAGTAGCGAATCTTCAATAATTGTGCCTGGAGTTACAATTCGCACTATATCGCGTTTTACTATAGATTTATAGCCCCTCCTTTTTGCTTCATCGGCAGTTTCTAATTGGTCACAGATTGCTACTTTGAATCCTAAATTGATTAGCTTGTTCAGGTAAGATTCGCTACTGTGTGCTGGCACTCCACACATTGGTATTTCTTGCCCATTTGAATTGCCCCTCTTGGTTAGCACTATATTCAGCAATTTCGCAGCTTTAATAGCATCATCGAAAAACAATTCATAAAAATCGCCCAGTCTATAAAACAATAGATGATCCTTGTATTGAGCTTTCAAATTTAAATATTGCTCCATTACAGGGGTATTTTTTTCTCTTATTAAGTTCATAACATTTTTAAATATGTTAGCAGCAAACCACTTACTCTGGTGTTGGCTATTTTATTATGGATCAATAATTTTTTTTAGCTATAGTACAAAAACAAATAGTTTGAGGTAGAATTATGGAATATGAACGGTTGTTAAAAATATTAAGGACAATAAGTGACTTAAATGAGAACAAAATAATCGAAAGGGTAAAAGAGGAATTGGAAAAAGAAGATCCAGACACGTATAAAAAGTGGCAAGATAATAGATTTAACATAAATTATACATTCGATGATCAAAGTACATTGTTACATATAGCTGCTAGAAATGATCTTGTAAAGATAGCAGAGCTTTTAATAAAAAAAGGGGCTAATGTTGATGCAGTAAATAAAGTTAAGAGAACTCCTTTACATGATGCTGTTCTCCTTGGTTATACAGAGGTGATAAAAGTTCTCATAGAAAACGGGGTTAATGTTAATGTAGCAGATCAAAATGGGTGTACTCCTTTGCATTATTCTGCTCACAATGAAAATAAAGAGATAGTAGAACTACTATTAAACACGGGGGCTAATGTTAATGTAGCAGATCAAAATGGGTGTACTCCTTTGCATTATTCTGCTCACAATGAAAATAAAGAGATAGTAGAACTACTATTAAACACGGGGGCTAATGTTGATGTAGTAGATCAAAATGGGTGTACTCCTTTGCATTGTTCTGCTCACAATAGAAATAAAGAGATAGTAGAACTCCTATTAAACACAGGGGCTAATGTTGATGCAGTAGATCAGGCTGAGAGTACTGTATTACATCATGTTGTTTCTGCTGAAAATTGCCAAGTGGAAATAGTAAAAGCTATAATACAAAAGGAAGCTGATGTTGACATAGCGGATAAATACGGGCGTACTCCGTTATGCTGGGCTATTAGAAATGGCTATTCAGAAGTAGCAAGAATTCTACTTGAAAACAAAGCAGATCCTTTATTGGGACATAAGAGTTTTAACACATTAAAGCTCTTGATTGAATTAATAAAAAATGATTTTAATACCAACTCTCATTATTAATGAACCAAATAAGAAGCATTGCAGAGTTGTTTAACCGTGGAAGGGGAAAGAGAGGTAATAAAATTACACAAAGCGCTCTCAAGCAGAACAATTGTATCGTAGATTTTATTGCGCAAAATGTTCTGTTTTATATATAACCAAAACCTCTCAACAGGATTGAGGTCAGGTGAGTATGGTGGTAGGTATATAATTTCGATATTTTTAGGTATCTTTAAACTTTTTGACTTATGCCAACTAGCGCAATCCATCACGAGAAAAGCCTTTCGTATTCCTAAATATTGCGACATCTGTTCAAGGAATATATTTATACAAGCAGTGTTGACGTTTGGTGCAAATAAGCTAAAATTCTCTCCATTTCTGGGATTAACTGCACTATAGAGATAAAAATTTTCCCTACCTAATTTTACCTTAACCTGTGTCCTACTGCCTTTTTTAAACCACCCATGTCCAACTTTTGAATGTGTACCAAACCGTGATTCATCGAAGAAAAATAGCTCTTTTTCAGAATGCATGACAATAGTTTCATTGAGGTTTTTTTTTAAACTCCTCTTGCTTATTTTTATCCTGTCCACTATGAACTGGTCTTGGTGTGATATATGAGAATTTCATTCTTTGCATATTACGATGTATTGTGGATTTGCTGATATTCAAACCAAATCTTTCTTGGATTCTTATTCTCATTTCTCTAATAGTAATATTGGGGTTTTCCTCTATCCACACCTCAATTTGTTCAAGTTGACTTTGGTTCAATATAGTTTTTCTACGGCATTGAGGTGGAGAAAATAATTTTTCTTCTCTTCCAAATTTTATGTGCTTTATCCATGTAGTAATTGCCTTTCTCGAAATGCAACATATTTTTGCTACAGCTGTTATACTGTACTTTTTTGCTGCAATTACAGCATTTAGTTTTTTTGCAACATACGCATTATTTCTTACTTTCTTCAGCATCTCTTTTGCTGATTCCACCACTTTTTCATCCAATAATTTTGATCTTAATGCCATCTAAACCTCGCTATTTTACTTACTCCAGTATGGCTTTTTTTCCATTATTGTCTATTCGTTGCTTGTATAGCGGGAATTGGTATAAGTACCCTAAGAAAGCAGAAGAAACACAGCAACAAGAGGATGATGAATATGAATTGATTAAATACTCATTGCTACTTCGCAATGACTGCTCCTTAACTGATGTTGTTGAAAGAAGCGCATTTAGTAAGGTGATATCTACTTGGCTTGCTGATATGTCCAACTTAACAGAAAGCCAGAAAGAGTTGAATAAAAAATTTTTAAGCATTTTTAAAGATTTTCCACATGTTATACCAATTCCCGCTATACAAGCAACGAATAGACAATAATGGAAAAAAAGCCATACTGGAGTAAGTAAAATAGCGAGGTTTAGATGGCATTAAGATCAAAATTATTGGATGAAAAAGTGGTGGAATCAGCAAAAGAGATGCTGAAGAAAGTAAGAAATAATGCGTATGTTGCAAAAAAACTAAATGCTGTAATTGCAGCAAAAAAGCACAGTATAACAGCTGTAGCAAAAATATGTTGCATTTCGAGAAAGGCAATTACTACATGGATAAAGCACATAAAATTTGGAAGAGAAGAAAAATTATTTTCTCCACCTCAACGCCGTAGAAAAACTATATTGAACCAAAGTCAACTTGAACAAATTGAGGTGTGGATAGAGGAAAATCCCAATATTACTATTAGAGAAATGAGAATAAGAATCCAAGAAAGATTTGGTTTGAATATCAGCAAATCCACAATACATCGTAATATGCAAAGAATGAAATTCTCATATATCACACCAAGACCAGTTCATAGTGGACAGGATAAAAATAAGCAAGAGGAGTTTAAAAAAAAACCTCAATGAAACTATTGTCATGCATTCTGAAAAAGAGCTATTTTTCTTCGATGAATCACGGTTTGGTACACATTCAAAAGTTGGACATGGGTGGTTTAAAAAAGGCAGTAGGACACAGGTTAAGGTAAAATTAGGTAGGGAAAATTTTTATCTCTATAGTGCAGTTAATCCCAGAAATGGAGAGAATTTTAGCTTATTTGCACCAAACGTCAACACTGCTTGTATAAATATATTCCTTGAACAGATGTCGCAATATTTAGGAATACGAAAGGCTTTTCTCGTGATGGATTGCGCTAGTTGGCATAAGTCAAAAAGTTTAAAGATACCTAAAAATATCGAAATTATATACCTACCACCATACTCACCTGACCTCAATCCTGTTGAGAGGTTTTGGTTATATATAAAACAGAACATTTTGCGCAATAAAATCTACGATACAATTGTTCTGCTTGAGAGCGCTTTGTGTAAATTTATTACCTCTCTTTCCCCTTCCACGGTTAAACAACTCTGCAATGCTTCTTATTTGGTTCATTAATAATGAGAGTTGGTATTACCTATAAGGATTATAAGAGCGATGTTGAAAAAATTAAAAAATTTTTACTAGATCATAGAAGTAATCAAGATCTAAAAACCATTCTCAACCTTAAAAGAGGAGAATCTAAACTGACAATACTGCATATTCTATCAAGTGTGGAATGTAGCAATTCAAAAGAATTCATAGATTTATTGTTGAATTCAGGTGCTGATCCTAATGAAAAGGACGACACAGGAAGAACGCCTTTGCATTATGCTACTCGTTTTGGTCATTGTGATACAATTATCAAATTGCTTCTAAGGAAAGGAGCTAATCGTGATATAAAGGATAAAAAAGGTAAAACCCCAATAGAATTTGGAGCTAATAATCCCAACCTTAATATTAAAGAGTCCTTTTTAACTGATGATGTTATTTATGAAACTTTTCGTAAAAAAACACAAGTTGATTATAATGAAAAAAACTATTTGTGCAAAAGTGTAAATCTATGGGGGGAGGATTTTCTACTAGACGAGCAAGATCCAGATAAATATTTTTGTAAATTAGACGAAGCTCAAGACATAAATCAGCTAGAACAGGTTGTAAATGAAGCTATAAAATCTAGGGTAAGGTTCAATCTTACTTGTGAGGGAAAGATATATGAAAATACTTATGAGAGTAAGTATAATTTTGCAGATTATGTAATAAGAAGAATTAGTGAATTAAAGATTTTTCAAGTTGAAAGGAACATAGAAGTTGCTAGTCGCATAGTATGTAATTTGGTAAAAAGAGGTGCAGTATTTGAAACTCTAAGTAGTATAATTGTAATTGATAAACTAGAGAAGTTTAAAGACCTAAAAGCTAATCTGAAAGAAGCACGTAAAAGCTATATACATTATTCTCTAAGGTTTTTGGAAGCTGCAAAAAACGCAACTACTGGTAAGGTAAAAGAGGCAAAAATAGACAACTTCACTTTCTACTTGAAATACTCAAAGAATAGTATAGTCGAGGTTGCAAAAATCATAAATGGAACAGATGAAAGCACAGAATTTCGAAGAGACGTGATAGCAATCGGTGAAAGCGAGATAGAAATTTTAACGGAAGGTGGGGTAAGAAATTATACTGACCTTATAGGTAATATAGTACTGACCTTTCATACTGATTTGGGAAAAGTAGATGCTAGATTGTATTCTGATGTGCAAGATGAAGGAAAAATTATAGTAGAAGTGAGTAACAAGGAGGAAATATTGGAAAAGTTTAAAAATTATAAAGAAGAGTTAGGTGAGAACTGCTTGTTTGGTGGTTCTTCTGTCTACGATGCTATTAAGCAGGGATATTTTAAAAAGCTTGAAGAATTGAAATCTTCTGAGACAACTAGCTCACATGAGGAAGTTTTAGAAAAAGATTCCATATATCATGTAAGTTCTTCATTAGAAAATATATCTTTATTTCCTATTGTACAACAGAACATAGAGAAAATTCGCTAGCAAGGTTAGTGTTGCTTAGCTTAAGTTTAAATTGCTAAAAAATGCAAACTTTATGATACTGAAGGAACTACTTTTTTGCTAGAAGAAAAAGCAGCAAGGAGCGAACCAAAAGCGATAAGAAAGGATCCTAGCCAGATTATAGACATTCCAGGTTTATAGTGCACTTTAGCTGCGATTTTGCTTTTACTCTTATCAATCTCTCCAATTACAACATAAATATCAGAAAATAAATTGTGGTAGATACTGCTTTCAACATTTTTCTGACCTTCCGCAAGGTAAAATCTATATTCAGGAGTCACTTCACCTAATATCTTATTATTCAGCAAATTTCTGATATCCATTATACCCCTCACTGCATGGAAATTTTTTTCTTTTATTAGCTCAGTATTTTGTAAAGTAACTTTAAATTTATTGACTGTTATGCTGTCTCCTATTCCCAAGTAGTTTTCTTTTTTCTCCTGCCAACCAACTGAATAAGCTATACCAAGTACTAGAATTGCCACTCCAGCATGAGCAGGCATCATTGCATAGTAGGACTTAGAAACTCTTCTTGCTAATAAAATTGATTCACCAAATGCTACCTTAAATAAACAAATTCTTTTACTATATGCTTCTAAAACAAAGATTAATAATGCTATGGAGATGGTAATTGATAGCACAATCATTAGCTCCATGTGAAAGATAAACGGCAAAATAGCTGCAGCACTACAAAATGAAAATCTATATTCACGGAATATTGGCAATAGACTATTTCCCTGCCAACTGCAGTATTGCCCTATCATGGTGAGCACTAGAATAGCTAGTGCAATAGAGTTAAATAAAGAATTGTAATATGGTGCTCCAACTGAAATTAATTCACCGGTTAAATACTCAAGCACTGTAGGGTGTAAAGTGCCAACGAACACGATGAAAAAGGCAGTGATGAATAATAGATTGTTCATCAGCATCATCGTAAGGCGTGAAAAGAATCTTCTACCCGCTGTCACTTGAGTAGCAGATTTCTTTTCAGATTCCAATATCGAATACTGGAAAGATGTGTGATTCTTTCTCGTAAACACTACAAATATTACTAAGCTACTGACTGTAATTACACCAAGTAGAGCTAATATATACAGTCCATATCTTGGGTCATCTGCAAACGTGTGCACTGAGGTAAGTATTCCTGAGCGGACTAGAAATGTTCCAGTCACACTCAATATAAAAGTTGTGAGCGTAAGTAAAATAGCAAAATTCCTTAAAGTATTGAAATTTCGTACAACGAGCAACAAATGTGTCAGCGTCACTGCAATTAGCCACGGCATCAAAGAAACGTTTTCCACTGGATCCCAAAACCAAAATCCACCCCAACCGAGTTCACGATATGCCCACCAGCTACCCAAGCTGATGCCCAAAGTGAGCAGCGACCAAGAAATAAGTACCCAAGACCTGACAGTTTTAGCCCAAACATTTCCTTCAGTATTTAAAATTAATCCAGCTATAGAGAGCGAAAAAGGAACGCTAAATCCAAGGTACCCCAAATATAATACCGGTGGATGAATAGCAAGGCCTATATCTTGCAATATCGGATTAAAACCAAGACCATCTGTTTCGATGCCTGGCATTTTAGTGAAGGGGTTTGATTCAAGTAAAGTGAACAGTAAAAAACAAAAGCAAATCAGCCCATGAGTGATAAGAGATATTTTTTTTAATTTACTACCATTAGTTCGTTCTGGTGTCATTCCAGTGCTTGACACTGGAATCCAGTTTTTATTACACTGCCATTTGATGTACTCATTTGCAATTAAATTGTCTGGATCCAAGTAGTCAAGCACTGGAATGACAGAAGATATATAAATATCCATTAGTAATAAATACATGACAAGCACTAAGGTCCAAAGCAACATAGACCCTTCTTTATTTCCCCAAACACCACAAATCTTATAGATCAAAGGTTTTGTTGTGTGTGAGTGGTAATATACGTTTTCAAGTGAGAAATCATTTTTAATGTGGCAGTAGATCAAAATAGCCATTGATGCTGACACACAAAAAAATATGGCAGAGGAGACGAATCGGTAAGAGCTAAACGGTAGAAACAAA